>JAPEKQ010000004.1:0-102900 GCA_029990205.1 bacterium | reverse complement strand
TCGCGGAACGTGATCCCGTCGTGGTGGTGTGGTGATGATGCTGACACCAGCCTCATCCCGCCGAGCCTCGCGAACACGCTGATCACGCCGGTTGCTGACATCAGCGCCGCCGTGACCTGCACGATGCGCTACGCGATCCACTCTGAGGTCCCGACAGTCGACAACGACTACTGGGTCAACAGCGTGATCGTCGACGGCACCGTGTACGGCGTCAGCGCGTACTGGGGTGACTTCGAGGGGTGCGGTGGCTTCGGTTCGTCGGGTCTCGCTGGTGACGACATCAGCGCCCTGCTGCCGGCCTCCGGTGCCCAGTACATGGTTACGTTCTACACCACCGACAACGGTTGTGGTCCGGGTGTTGCCGGCGGCGCTGGCATCAACCTCGACGACACCTGGTTCGAGGGTAGCGCGGAGATCGTCCCGGTTGAGGAGAGCAGCTGGGGCAGCATCAAGGCCATGTACAGGTAGTGTAGAAGTCCTGCACTACACCTCTCCCCTTTGGAGCCCGCCGGTTCGCCGGCGGGCTCCTTGTATCTGCGCGCAGCGTGCCGGGGTGGCGCGGCCGCGCGACGGCTAGAGGAAGACGAGCACGAGCGTGCGGATGCTGAGCGCCGTGATGACGATGCCGACGGCAGTCATGAGAGCCCGAGCCGGCAGTCTGCTGCACAGCACCGCGGCCAGGGGTGCTGCGACCGCCCCTCCGATGACGAGTCCGGCGATGACCTTCCAGTGAACGAGACCGAGCAGAGCAACAAAGGTGGCCGCCTCAGCAAGCGTGACGAAGAACTCCGAGAGATTGACGGATCCGACCGTGGAGCGTGGACTATGTCCATTGGCCACGAGAGTTGAGGTCACGATGGGCCCCCATCCGCCGCCGCCGATAGCATCACAGAACCCTCCCGCGAGAGCGAGCGGCGTGTGTCTCGCCGTCCGGGGTTGCGCGAGCGGCCCCCTGTGTGCCTTCCACAGGATCCGGAGCCCCATGGCGAGAAGATAGAGCGCGACGAGTGGCCTGATGACGCCCCCTGGAATCGAGGTCAGCACGTATGCTCCAAGGACGCCCCCAACGATCCCCGGAAGGACGAGCTTGCGGACGAGCTTGCGGTCGACGTTGCCGAGCTTCCAGTGTGATGCGCCGGAGATAGCCGTCGTGAAGACCTCGGCCGTGTGCACGCTGGCGCTCGCAGCTGCCGGAGGGGCGCCTACACCGAGGAGGAATGTCGTCGAACTCACGCCGTACGCCATGCCGAGCGCGCCGTCGATCAGCTGCGCGGCGAAGCCGACGAGAGCGAAGATGATGATGTTCTCATCCAAAGCAGCCAGCCCTTTCCGGAGGCTCCCGACCGGTTTCAGCATCAGGAGCGCGAGTGGTTGGACGGTTTCGCTGTCGCTATAGGACACTCTAATAATAGCCTGATTGGAGTGTTGCTGTCAAGCTGATTCGCGGTTCATTTGAACGGTCCGGTTGTGTCCCGGGCGACCTGGAGGAGCGAGCTAGGGAGGGTACGCGCGGGCGAAAGAGCCCGTGGGGTCGGTGAATAGCCTTGACTGGGACCGGTGGCGATGCTAGCCTGATTCGTCGGATGAGATACCGGATTCGCGAATCGGAGCCACTCCGGCTCACGGAGGCCAGCATGAAGTTGAGAGTATGGAGCGGTGCCCGCCACGCGCTCGTGGCGGTTGTTCTACTGTGTGTATTCGCGTCGTTGGCTGCTGCGGACCTGTGTCCGCGGGTCAAGTACGTCGCGCTCGATGACCAGATGATCGAGATCGGCTGGACGCTCGGCATTGATGAGCGGGACATCGAGAACTTCGGTGGCTACAGAGTGTGGGTCCGGGAGGTGTGGAACTCCGAGGACTTCGGCCTCGCCAGGGAGTACGTCTGGGGCGAAGCGGATACGTCGGCGGCCGGCTACTGGGACTTCGAGCCGTTCTACATCGACAGTGTCCGCGTGTTCCGGCGGACGAACTACCAGAACGCGTTCCCGTACATCCTGTCGGTAACCGCGTTCGAGGAGGGCGTCAGCGCCGTCAATGATTCGTGTCGCGCTGCGAACAGCACGGACGTGGTTTCGCCGCGCGTCGGTCAGCAGACGCAGCTCTCCAAGATCCAGCCCATCCCGAATCCATATCGCTCTGAAGCGGACTGGGAGTACGGCGGTGAGCGCCGTATCGTGTTCGTCGGTCTTCCCGGGAAGGTGACGATACGCATCTACACGCCGGCCGGCAAGCTCATCAGGACACTGAGTCATGATGATCCCTCCAATGACCAGATGAGCTGGAACCTCAAGAACGCCGACGGCGAGGAAGTGGCGCCGGGCGTGTACGTCTGGTCGGCTGATGCCGAGGGTATCGGGACGGCGGCCGGGAAGATGATGATCATCAAGTAGCTGTACCGCGGCGGTGTCATGGCCGTGATGGACATATGAGACAAGCGAGACCGCTCGATCCAGAGCGCGACGGTGAGGAACCCCGTCGCAACCAGGGTCGAGCGGTCTCTTCGTTCATCAGGGCTGCGTTGTCAGCCGGGTCTTCGAGCGTTGGCGGCGTTGCCGGCAGTTGCCGGCCGTCTCAGCGAGAGGAACAGACGGGACACGCGGGGTCACGCTGCACTTCAAGAACATCGCATCGCATCGCGAGACCGTCGACGACGAGGAGGCGCCCAGCAAGCGTCTCTCCGACACCGGCGAGACGCTTGACGGCCTCGGTCGCCTGGAGCGTGCCGATGAGCCCCGCCGTACACCCGAGGACCGGCGCGGGAGCAGGCGGCTCCTTGCGCGGGACGAAACACTCGAGACACGCTGTCTCGGGCGGTTCTATGAGACTTACGTGGCCGGTGAAGCCGGCGACAGCTCCGTACACCATGGGGATGCCGACTTCGAAAGAAGCCCGGTTCAGAACGAACCGGGCTGCGAGTGTATCCAGGCAGTCGATGGCGATGTCGTGTCCCGCAAGAAGTCCCGGCGCGGAGTCGGCGTCGACGCGTTCGCGGAGTGGCGTGATCGCCGCGGACGGGTTGAGTGAGACGAGTCGGTCCGTCGCGGCGCCCACCTTGTCGCGGCCGGCGTCCTTCGTTGTGTAGAGCACCTGACGATTGAGGTTTGAGAGTTCGACGACGTCGGGGTCGGCAAGCGTGATGCGGCCAACGCCGGCGGCGGTGAGGTAGAGGGCGACGGCGGATCCAAGTCCGCCGGCGCCGGCGATGAACACGTTCGCGTCGCGCAGCCGCTCCTGCGCCGCGTCGCCCCACTCCGGGAGTTCGAGCTGGCGCGCGAAGCGTTCGCGGTCATCCGGTGTGAGACGTCGATCCGGGGGCGTCACACGGACCTCGCTATCCTCCCGCGACGGGCGACTGGAGCGTGACGGTCTCGCCGTCCGCGGGAACGTAGTCGAGCCTCTTGACCTTGCCGTCGGCGAACGCGAACGCGACCATGACGGGTGCGACCCCGAGCGTGGCAAGGATCTCTTCGATGGAAAGCCCGTCGGCGACATCGACCTTGCGTGTGTACTCATCGACGTCGGGCTTGAGAAGATCGCAGAGTTTCCCGCCTGAGCGGAGATAGACGATCATCAGGATCTCTCCGGTCGCCTTGCGCCAGTCTGCAGTCGCTTTGCGACGGCCTACATTGCCTTCGGCTTGAGCTTCTCGCCGCGGACCTTCGGGACGCCACCCTCGAACGGTTCGCCGAGGAGGCCGGCCTCTTCGAGGTTGTCGGCGGCGTACCCGATGCCGAGAATCTCGAGGACCTCTCGCGTCGGGTGACCGTTCTTGTCCCAGCCGCGGTTGTAGTAGTAGTCGTTGAGCATGTACTCGAAGTTCTCGCGCCCGACCGTGTGCCCCTCGGCCGGTCCGCTCGGGATCTTCTCCTCGAGGTGCCGCACCGGCGCGACGTCGAACTGCTTGCCGGGCCCGCCGTTCCGCTCGAGGTAGTGCGCGCGCGTCAGGTTCCAGATCTTCTCCGAGACCTGCATGCACTCCTCCATCGTCACGTCCCAGCCCGTGAGGTACTGGATCGTGTCGACGTGCTCCTCGGGCGTGATGTCGAGTTCGCCCCAGAACAGGCGGCAGCAGCACCACGTGTCGAAGAGCGGGCGGATGTGCTGGAGATAGATCACGACCGGCGCTTTGCCCTTCGGAGTGTCCTGACCGATCTGGATGTCGGCGGTGATGGCCCAGCTCCGATTGTGGTGCGCGCCGATGTCGGAGGTGCAGTAGGAGAGGAGCTGCGCCGAGTACCAGCGCGTGTCGTATCCCGAGAACTCCATCCCTTTCGACTGGGAAGCGAACGCGAGCGTGTCGTGGCCGAGTCGCTCCGCCGCTCCCTTCGTGCCGTAGGAGAGCGTCTCGCCGATGCCGCGGCGGTCCGCGATCATCTTCACGACGTTCTCGAAGTCGTCGATGTTGCCCCAGCGGAGTTCGTGCCCCTCGAGGTCATCCTTCGTGATGATGCCCTTCTCGTAGCACTCCATTGCGAACCCGATGGTGTTGCCGGCGCTCATCGTGTCGAGGCCGAGGTTGTCGCACAGCCAGTTGGCGTACGCGACGTGATGGATGTTCTCCATCGCGCAGCTGCCGCCGCAGAGTGCGATCGTCTCGTACTCGGGGCCCTCGACATACGTGTCGGGCTTGCCGGGGATCTTCGCGACCGAGTACTTGCCGCAGTTCATCCAGCAGCCGAAGCACGCCTTGTGCGTGACGAGGATCTCCTCGGCCAGTTTCTCGCCACTGATCTCAGGCCACTTGTCGTGGAACGTCGTCTGGAAGTTCCTGGTCGGGAAGCAGCCGTGCTCGTTGGCCCACCCGACGAAGAGCGCCGTGCCGTACTTCTGCCACGGCTCCATGAGCGGATGCGGCTTCGTGCGCTGGATGATGTCGTAGGTCGACTTCGTCATCGCGGCGACGTCGTGGACCGGGAGGGTCTTCGTCCCGCGGACCGCGATGGCCTTGAGCTTCTTCGAGCCCATCACGGCGCCGACGCCGCAACGTCCGGCCTGGCGGCCGAAGTCGTGCGTGATGCACGAGAAGACCACGCCGTTCTCGCCCGCGGGGCCGATGGTCGCGATCTGGAAATCCTCGCCGAGGTCTTCCTTCATCCGCGTCTCGAGATCGAGCGAGCCCATGCCCCAGTAGTCACCGGCGGGGCGGATCTCGATCTTGTCATCATCTATATAGAGGTAGACCGGCTCCGGAGAAATCTTCTCGAAGACGACCATGTCATAGCCTGCGTACTTGACCTCGGCGCCCAGCATGCCGCCCATGTTCGAATCGGCGTGTCCATTCGTGGCGGGGGAGATGCACCCGAACCCGATCTTCGAGCCGCACGGCGCGAAAGCTCCCGTCATCACGCCCGGGGCCATGATGAAGAGGTTGTCCGGACCAAGCGGGTCGGCGTCGCGCGGCACCTCATCGTAGAGCGTCTTGGCGACGAACCCGCGAGCTCCCATCCACTCCCGCGCGAAGCTCTCGGGCGTCGGCGTCCGCTTGACGTCGCCGGTCTCGAGGTTGATGCGAAGGATCGTTCCTCCGAAGCCGTTCATCGTGACATCCTCTCGTGTGGTGCTCTCGTCTATTCCTCGACCGTGAGCGCGCCGGTGTTGCAGACCTCGGTGCACTTCAGGCACATATCGCATTTGATCGGCGTCGGTGCGTCGGGATGCGTGAACATCACATCGAACGGACAGGCTTCGACGCAGACGCCGCAGTTGGTGCAGGTCTCGGGGTTGATCACGTAGACCTTGTCGTCGCGCCGCTCGATCGCGTCGAAGGGGCACGCCCGGGCGCACGCGCCGCACTGGACGCAGAGCTTCGGGGTGAAGACGCCGGGCTCGGGGAACTCGCCCGTGACACGGATGGCCGCCATCTTCGGGTTGACCACACCGTAGTGTTCGATCGTGCAGATCTGCTGACAGAGCTTGCAGCCCGTGCAGTTCTCCTTGGTGACCTTGATCTTCATCGACTCCTCCGTGGTCAGCTCTCGTCGTCGGCCCCGGTGCGCGCGCAGCGGAACTCGAGTTCGTCCCCGCCGTCCACGCCCCTCAGACACGTGGTCATGCCCAGGAGCGCCGAGGCCATGACGTCCTGAACGAAGGCGTTGAGCTCTACCTCTTGTCCGTTGATGAACAGGCGGCTCGCCCACGTCTCTCCGGTCTTGGAGGTCGCGAGCTTCTCGATGAGGCTACACATCTCAGTGACCTGGTCGATCGAGAACCGGGCGCCCTTCGCGTCGTTCTTCTGCGGGGCGGTCGAGTCGCCGGTTCCCGAGCTACCGGGAGTACTCCCGTCGTCCTTTGGCCCACCCGTGACGACGGCGATGACGCCCTCGAGCGAACTGATGTCGAGGTCTCCTCCGACAAGGGCGATCTTCCTGCCGGGCGCGCTCTTGAACCCCTCCGCGAGAACGATCTCGCCGGGGAGCGCGTCGCGGAACGAGAGGCGCTCGATGCTCTCCTTGCCCGCGCGGTGGACGACGATGGTCGAGTCCGTCGCGGCGAGGACGGCCGTCGTCGCTCCGGCGTCGCGGAGCTTCGCTGTGTCCGTGTCCTCGTTGTCGAAGCCCGGCTCGGAGTGCGTGTGCTTGATGTAGCAGACGGTGCGACCGCGTCGGACGAGCTCGGCCGCCAGCGCTTCGATGAGCGTTGTCTTGCCCGTCTTCTTCGCCCCGACGATCTGGATCCAGGTGTGAGCCATCAGTCCCGTCCCTAGTACTTGAGCGCGAGTGCCGCGGCGATGCCGGCGATGCCGGAGCCCGCGGCGGCGATGCGGTACACGAGCCAGTTGGCGTGCGTCCAGCTCTCCGAGGAGAGCGACAACCGCTCGCTCAGCTTGAGACCGGCCCACGCCGCGGGAATGGCGAGCGCGGCCGCGATCGGACCCTGCGCGACCATGTAGTCGACCATCTTGCCGGCCATCGACCAGTACGGGTTGTGGAGCACGTACTTGGCGAACGGGCCGAAGATGAGGAACGATGCGAGCGTCGCGACGGCGCTGAGCGCGACGACTCCGCCGACGGTGATGTCGCGGTTCGTGATGCGCTGCCGCGCCTCGTAGAGCGTGAAGGTGATGTCGAACGTCAGGCCGACGATGAGAACCGCCGCGACCTTGCAGCCCCAGAAGGGATGCTGGAGGAACTTGAACGCCGCGGCGAGCGCTCCGAGCGCGAACGAGCTTCCCGGGACGTTCCAGATGCGTCGGGCGAGCACGAGGAAGAGGACACCGATGGCCGTGAGGATGGGCGCGCGAGGGATGCCCGCGTTCCAGGCCATCTCGCCGATGCCGAGTTCGGCCAGGCCCCAGAGCGAGCCGCACAGGACGACACTGGCTATGATCAGTCGCTTCTTGCTCATCGGGTGGTCCTCCAGACCGCGGCGCAGGTCCAGAAACGGTCCTGGTATCGGCCTTCTGTGTGGTGTCCAGCATGAAACGCCGCGGCGAGAATGCCCCGACGTTGGTCTGATGACAGTGGTGTCATTCTATCAGAGGAGGGAAGGGGTGTAAACACGGGGCCCGGGGCGTGTGCCCGCTACGGGCGCGGCGCCGACGGCTAGCGGTAGAGCGCCTTGATCGCGCCCCAGGAGGTTGCCTTGACCGGAGTGACGCAGTCGCCGCATCCCTGCTGCGGTGCGCCGCCGATCGTCAGCCCCCAGGCGTTGTTGCCCGGCAGGCAGGGCGAGTTGCTGCAGACGTCGTAGTCCTCGTTGAAGATGTTGCAGAACAGGGGGTCCACGAAGAGATTGTCGTGCGCGTTCCCCGGCAGCGTGTCACCTGTCACGGTGCCGAACGCGATGCAGTGCGCGAACTCAGGCACGCCGCCTCCCGTGATCGTGGCGACCGGGCCTGACTGGCTGAACGCGAAGACACAGCGCTCGAAGAGCGTGTCTGTATCCCTCACCTCAAAGAACCCGTAAGTCGTGTTGGCGATGCCGAACCCGAACACCGTGCAGTCGACGAACTCGGCGCGCGTACCCGACCCGCTGATGAGCTGCGCGATGGAGCCGTCCTGATAGCCGCCGCTGTTCAGGAAGATCGTGCAGCCCGACACGAGCGGAGAGGTAGCAGTCGCTCGGAGGAAGGCGCCGCTGCGATGGCCGCGGTTCTTGAGAATGGAGCAGTTCTGGATGGCGAGCGACGAGCTCTCGGCGTACGCTACTGCGCCCCACTGCGCGTGGTTGTCCTCGAAGGAGCAATCGGAGAACACAAGCGATGCGTCTCCCCTCAGACTGGCCGACGCCCCGTACGTCCCGCCTTGTCCTCGAAGACGGAGCCTTCAACCGTGGACACCGCCCCTTCGAGATACAGCGCGCCCCCGCGGGTGGCCTGGTTGCTGCCGAAGGTCGAGCCGCGAACCTCGCAGGTCCCGCCGGTCGCGTATATTGCTCCTCCGCAGTATTGGGCGTCTCCGCCGCTGAACCGACAGTCCTCGATGATGACATTCGCGTGCTCCGCGTAGATCACACCCGCGGACGAGAAGGCGCGGCAGGACCGGAACGCGCAGTCCGAGATCCGCAGATCACCGTTGACCGCCTTGATGGCCCCGCCGTAGTTGCTCCCTCCGTCGAAGATGTCCAGGCCCTCGAGCACGGCCGAGGCGCCGGGCCGGTCGCTCACGTAGAACGCGCGCCCGAGGTCCAGGCAGTCGATCGTGACGGATCCGAGGCCGTCACGCGAGCGGAAGGTCAGTTCTCGCGGACCGATGTCGACGTTCCTGTTGCCGATCCCCGTGTAGGTGCCGGGCAGGATCAGGACGGTGTCACCGCTCGCGGCCGCCGCGGCGCCCTCCCGGATCGTCTGATAGTCCGCCTCTCCGGGCGGACCGACCGAAACGGTCGCACCGTTCGTGACGGTCGAACCACCCGCGAGAACGGCAAGCGTGATGATGACCACCGCCTGCCGGGGCGCGCGACGGCGTCGGCTCTGGAAGCAGGGTGGTGTGTGTCGTTGGTCGGTCATGCCTTCCTCCGCCGCCGAGCATGGCTGCCTACCGGTAGAGCGCCTTGATCGCGCCCCACGTCATGGGGGTGACGGGGGAGTTGCAGTCTCCGCAGCCGACGTCGAGCGCGCCGACGAGTTCACTCCAGGCGTTGTAGTCCGGCAGACACGGCGAGTTCGAGCAGAGTGAGAGGTCGCCGTTCGGATAGCCGCAGAGGAGCGGGTCGGTGAAGAGGTTGTCCACGCTGTCTCCTCCGAGCGAATCGCCATGGGAGTTCCCGAACACGACGCACTGCGTGATGTCGGCATGTGACGACGATCCGGACGCGGGGTCGATGAGCTTGTGATACACGCTGCCGCCCTCGTTGAAGGCAATGATGCATCGCTCCATCGTTACACCGGTCTCGAGATAGAGCATAGCCGAGGGTGTCGAGTTCGCCACGAATGTGCAGTTGCGCGCGGATGCGTCAGTGGGTGACCCACCGCGGATCGACAGGATGCCGGTGTAATTGCTTTCGCCGCCTGTGTTGCCGCGGAAGACGCACTCCGTCACGTCAGAGTGCATGTCGCCGTAGACCGCCGACCCCACGATCCGGACCGTGTTCCTCGCGTAGTCAGAGCAGCAATCGATGAACGTGCAGCGGGCAAGCGTCACTGCCTGGTCCCATGCACACACGACGCCACTGTAGCCCCCCAGTGCTTCGCACTCCACGAACACGCAGTCCTCGATCGTCGACCGTGCTGCCTGACTTCCCCTGAGGCAGATAGCGCCGCCGCTACCGGATCCACCGTAGTAATCCCAGGTCGCGACGCAGTTCTCGAACACGCAGTTGCGCACGGTGACCACCGAGTTGTGGGAGTAGATCGCACCGCCGTTGTGTCGCACCGCCGTGAGGTCCCTGAATGTGAATCCCTCGATGATGGCGTGGTACTGCGTACCGGTCGAGATGTAGAATGCGCCTCCGTGGTCGGTGATGTACGCGTCGGATATGATCGTCACGTCCGGGCCGCCGAACGACGTGATCGTGATGTCACCCCCGAAGAGGATGATGTGCTCATTCCCGGGTCCACTGTATGTGCCGGGCAGGACGAGAACGACGTCGCCGTCGGCCGCTGCGTCGACCCCTTCCTGGATCGTCTCGTACATACCCCCGCCGCCGCCATGAACAATGTGAGTCTCCGCCGTGGCGCACGTCGACCCGAGCAGCAAGGCGGTCGACAGTAGAACCGCTGCCACGCTGGCCTGACTGATGGAACGTGCGATGGGGCGGCTCATCGTGGACTCCTGTACATGGCCTTGATGCGTCCCCACGAGGTCGTCTCGACGGCGCTTCCGCACGCGCTGCATCCCTCGCCGAGCGCGCCGACATCCTCTCCCCATGTATTGTTCGCGGCCAGGCACGGCGAGTCTGCGCACAGCGTGAAGTCGCGCGTCAGGAGGCCACAGAAGTTCGGGTCGACGAATGCGTTGTCGGTTGCGCCCTCCGGGAGGCTGTCGCTTGCGGAGTGTCCGAAGACCACGCAGTGCGTGAACGTCGGAGTGCCGTACAGGTTCACTGCGGGTCTCTCGCCGAACGCGAAGACGCACTGCTCGATCCTCGGCGAGCCGAAGAAGCACTTGACCGAGGGGCCTTGTCCGCCGACGAACGTGCATTGCTGGATGAGCACATCCGACGTTGAAATCGAGACAGCAACGCTGTCACCGGTCGCCGCGTCGGAGTCGAACACGCACGCATCAAGAAGGGGCGCCGCGCCGACGCAGGCGACCCCGTTGCCGAGTTCGCTCGCATGGTTGTCCTGGAACGTGCAGTCGTAGAGCAGCGCGAACGTGTCGTAGCTATACACCCCGCCGCCACGCACTGCGCTGTTCCCCTGGAACGAACAGTCGTGGAGTTCGATGAGCGTCTGTCCGAACAGAGCGAGCGCTCCCCCGTAGCTGTCGCTCCCGGAGCAGGTGTTGCCCGTGAAGGTGCACTCCCAGAACGTAGGAGTCCCGTCCGTCGAGTAGGCGCCGCCGCCGTGGGAGTCGCTCGTAAGACACGCGTTGCCGGCGAACTCGCATCCTCGGAAGACTGGAGAGCCCCCTGCCGAGAACACCGCGCCGCCGCGCGACTCGCTCGCCTGGCAGATGTTGTCCAGGAACCGGCAGTCCTCGAAGACAGGGGAGCCGGCCGTGTTACAGACGGCCCCGCCGATCTTCGTGACCGGGTAAGAGCAGTCAGAGAAGGTGCAGTCGAGGAACTTGGGGGAGGAGGCGTTCGAGATGAGGGCGATACCGCCGGAGTCAGCGTAGCCGCTCATGAAGTGGAAACCCTCCACGACGAGCGTCGTGTCTTCGCCGCTCCGGAAGAAGAACAGACGAACGACTCCTTCGCCGTCAATGACAGTGTTGTCAGGGCCGTCCGTTGAGCGCAGCTCGATGTGCCTGCCCTCGAAGTCGAGAAGCCGGTTGCGATAGCCGTTGTAGACTCCCGGCTCGACGAGGATGGTGTCTCCGCTCGCGGCAGCCGTGATGGCGTCACTGATGGCGTCGTGGTCGCCCGTGCCGTTGACGTCCACGACGATGGTCGCGGCGAGCGACGACGCGGTCAAGAGGACGATGAACAGCAGTGTTGAGAGACAGCGCATGTGTTTCCCCTGGCATGTCAGACGTGAGAGGCTCTCCGGTTCTATCTGCCGCTGGTCAGCGGTAGAGCGCCTTGATCGCGCCCCACGACATCGGCTCGACGGGGGCGTTGCAGTTGCCGCAGCCGGCGTCGAGAGCGCCGAGAAGAACACCGTACTGGTTGTCCGGCGCATCGGGCCGACAGCGTGAGTTCCAGCAGAGCGAGACGTCAGCTCCATACACATCACAGAACTTGGGATCGAACCACCGAACGTCCGCGAACTCCGTGCCGATGCCTCCAGCATTGGCGTAGATGACGCACCCGATGACCGTGGGCAGGTAGTACGACGAGAAGCCGAACGCGTCGCCCGCCTGGGCGAAGGCGATCACGCAGTACTCGATCGTACCCCTCTCACCGCCGATGTTCGCCTGGCCAGTGGCGCTGGCGTTGAGGGTGAACGTGCAGTTGCGGACGTGGCAGTAGTACTCCTTCAGTCCACTGCAGTTGCTCCCTGCCCAGTTCCGGTGGAACACGCAGTAGGTGACATCAGACTGTCTGATCTCGGCGGCAGCGGTGCCGTAGGTCGCATCATTCTCCAGGAACACGCATCCCGAGACGGTCCCAGTGCTCTCCGGGGTCTGCGGGTACACCCAGAGAGCTCCTTCCGTTCTGGCGGCGTTGCCCTCGAAGTGACACGAGACTATCTCCCATGCATCTGCATGCACGTAGAGGCCGCCGGCGCGGGCGGGTGTTGAGTTGTAGATGAACTCGCAGTCCTCCATGACGACCGAGCCGCCGATGGCGCAGACGCCGCCACCGGCACCGAAACTCGGATAGCTGCCACCCTCCTCGGCGGCGCTCCTGGCGAAACGCGTTCCGCGGGCGACGAAGCTTCCCGATGTGTTGACGTACACCGAGCCACCCTGGACCGACGCTTCGTTCCAGCGCATCGCGCAGCCATCGAGCGTGACCGTTTCCTCGGAGCTGACATGCAGCCCTCCACCGTGCTCGGCAACGTTGTATTCGACGGCGCAGTCCCTGATGTCGATTCCGGAGTCGAGAGCGCTGATGGCGCCACCTCGAACTGAGGAGTTGTGATGAATTTCGCAGTTCTCGAGAATGCCGCCGGGGGTTTCGGAGTAGCGAATTGCCCCGCCGGCGGATGCTGCCGTGCAGTCCTTGATCCTGCAGTTGCGGATCTCGGGTGCTGCGAACACGCAGTAGATGCCCCCGCCGAAGTCGGCGGAGCCGTTCTTGATCGTGAAGCCATCGACGACCGCGGTTGACCTGGCATACAGATGGAACTCGAGCGCCCGGTCCAACCCCTCGCAGTCGATGATGGTTGCGCTGGGGCCCTCCATAGAGACGAGCGTGATGTCGCGGTCCTCGAAATCCAGACCGCGGTTCTCCGGACCTGAGTAGATTCCCGAGGCGACGAGGATCGTGTCTCCGCTCGCTGCCACGGCGAGGGCTGCGCCGATCGACTCGTACTCACATCCCGCTGCATCTCCCACGAGGAGCGTGGCGCCGCTTGCGGCGCAGGCGAGTGCTCCCGCAAGCAGCAGCGGGAGCGTGGCGAGGAGCAATCCGTGGCTGATGCGCGCTTTCCTCATCGGTACATTGCCTTGATCGTTTCCCATGTCATCGGTTCGACCGGCGTAAGGCACTCGCCGCAACCCACAACGCCGTACGCTCCAATGTTCAATCCCCACGGATTGTTGTCAGGCAGGCAGGGCGAGTTGTCGCAGTACTCGAGGTCCTCGTTGAAGATGTTGCAGAAGAGAGGCTCCTCGAAGAGGTTGTCGTGATGATAGCCGGGAAGGGAGTCCCCGCCGGCACATGCGTACACGACACAGTTGGCAATCTCAGGCGTGGACGAACCGTCGGCGTAGACAGCCGGTCCTTCGTTGCCGAACGCGAAGACGCACTGTGTCAGAAGGGGGTCGGAGCTGGTGACCTGCACGTGCCCGCGCGGCGTGTTCCACGTTCCCTCTCCGGTGAACGTCCACCGGCTCAGGTGTACGTCGAGCGCACTGCTCGACTTGATGTTGACCTGCGCGGCGTTGTACCCGCAGATGTTGTCGCTCACGACACAACCGCTCGCCTCGACTGCCGACGCCTCGAGGAGTACCGCTCCGCCATAGGTACCAGCCGAGTTGGTCTTGAAGAGGCAACCGGAGATCGTTGCAGTACACCGGAGGAGACGAAGCCCCGCTCCCCGGTAGTCGGAGTGGTTCTCCTCGAAGCTGCAGTCGTGGATGCCGACCCACGCGTCCTCGGCATGGACCCCGCCCCCGTAGTCAGCCTCGTTGTTCTCGAAGGTGCACCCGCGGACGTAGCACTCCCCGCCGACGACGGACACGCACCCACCCTTGCAGGAGGAGTAGTAGTTCCCACATTGCTTGAAGGACGTGTTCTCGATGACCGCGACCCCGGACTCAACTCGGACTCCGCCACCACCGTAGGTGGCATCGCAGTTGGTGAAGCTGCAGTCCACGATCTTGACGCCACTGGCGTTCTCGACGAGGATCGCGGCTCCGTAGCCCATCCTCCCCGCGCCGAATCTGAGTCCCTCGAGCACCATCGTGGTGTCCTGACCGCCGTGGATGTGGAAGCCACGGTAGCCGCTCGAGCAGCTTATGATGGTCTCGGATGGTCCGGACACCGAGCGTATGACGAGGTTCCTCGTGCCCGGGTCGAGGTTCGTGTTCTCGGGTCCGGTGTACGTGCCCGGGTAGATGAGGATGGTGTCGCCGTCCGCGCACCCCGACATCGCCTCCAGGATGGTCGGATAGTCGGCGTCGCCTGGCGGTCCGACCCGGACGGTCTCCGCGTGTGTGAGAGAAGCGAGCAGCAGGAGGGCTGCTACGGACGTGAGCAGAGGTGACGTGTAACGGTTCACAGAGGCTCCCTTGGGGGTAGCCAACTCTGGGGGAGGCGAACGCGCTAAATCACGCACGAGCGCATGATACCATATGACTACCCGCTCGTCCAGAGGGGAGTTGCCGCGTCCGGAGTTGCGGGGCAGCGAGGGGTCCGAAGGGCGCGGAGGCCCCATGCGGTGTTGATTTCCACTCTGCGGAGGGCTAAGCTCATAGGTTGTGTTTCTACAATTATCCGCACGACCTGTTGAGTGTCTGCGCTGAGGCAGTTCCGCCCCGGCGAGGCGCTCTCCGGACGTGCGGTTTCGCGCGGTGGGAAGACTCACGGCGAACACGATAGGACGCATCAGACCACGGAGAGGCAACGTGAACACCCGAAACGAAGACCAGACAAGGAACGCACCGCGCGTCGCGATGACCGACGCCGATGTCAGCAACATGCTCGACCGCTACCAGTACCCGGACAACGTCCGCGCGACCATCGAGAAGGAGCACCTCCTTCCGCGCGGTCTGCTGAGCCGGCTCCAGGCGAACTACCCGAAGCAGTCGGACTTCATGCGGACCGACACCCTCATGTTCGTCGACAGCAGGAAGTACGCGGGTCTCAAGGGCTTCCACGAGATCGTCGACATCCTCAAGCAGCACGGGATCGACGTCGGCAACATCGAGGAGCGGGAACTCTTCATCAAGGTCTACCGGTTCATGGCGACCGGCCACGTCCTCAACAGCATCCAGTGGGACGACTTCGACAACGACCCGCTCTTCACGCTCGTCTTCCCGCAGCCCGGGATGATCCAGGAGGACGCCGAGAAGGCCTACCTCGGAACCAGCTCCGAAGAGGAGCGGCAGAGGATCATCGACGGCTACATGGGGAAGACCAATCCCCACGACGGCAACCAGCTTCTCAACAAGCCGTGGTTCGAGAATGCCAACGGCGAGGTCGAGTTCGTCGAGGGGAGCCAGCACAAGTACCCGCAGTGTCAGCTGATCTTCGACCAGACCACGCAGGACTGCTTCGCGTTCTGCACCTACTGCTTCCGTCACGCGCAGGTCCGCGGCGACGAGGATATGTTCTGCCAGCGCGAAGTCGGGCAGATCATCGAATATCTCAAGCAGCACAAGGAGGTCACGGACATCCTGATCACAGGCGGCGACGCGGGCTACATGCCGGTCGAGCGCCTCAGGGAGTACGTGATGCCCATCATCGAGGATCCGGAGCTCGTGCACATCCGCACGGTCCGCCTCGGGACGCGCGTGCTGACGTACCTTCCGGAGATGATCCTCACGCCCGAGTATGATGAGATGCTCGAGCTCTTCGACATGATGTACGACCACGGCATTCAGCTCGCGTGGATGGCGCACTTCTCGACACCGCGCGAGGTGCTCAATGCGACCGCGGTCGCTGCCATCCGGAGACTCCAGCTTCACCACGTCGTGCTCCGCAGCCAGAGTCCGATGATGAACCAGATCAGCCGGTTCACGAACGACGACGGCAGCGTCGATGTCGACCGGACGGCGCAGAACTGGATTGACCTCGCGCTCGTGCTCGGCACGATGCACATCGGATTCCACTCGATGTACCTTGCGCGTCCGACCGGCGAGCACCACTACTTCACCACGCCGCTCGCCGACGTCGCGAAGATCGCGGACAAGATCCATCGCGACCTGGCGTCCATCTATCGCCCGACCCGGTACATCTCGATGACCTCGTCGGCCGGCAAGATCTCGCTTCTCGGCACGGCTGATGTGGGCGGGGAGAAGGCGTTCGCGCTCAAGTTCACCGAGGGGCGCAACATGGAGTGGCTCAACGGCGTGTTCCTCGCGAAGTTCGACGACAAGCAGAACACGATCGATCTTCTCGACCCGCTCGATACGCCTGAGTTCTTCTTCCGGAAGAACCTCAAGGAGATCGAGGACGCGCTGATCAAGGCGCTCGAGGGACGGAAGTTCGCGAAGGTCGAATCGTAGGCCGGTTGCGCTACGGAGCGAATCGGCTGTCGTAGACCGGTCGCATCACGGACTGAATCGCTCAGGGAGTGATCGCACACGGAGTGGTCGCAGCAACGAACCCGCATCACAAGAGGAACGATGATCGACAAACAGGTGGCATCGGTCGCGGAAGCCGTCAGCGACATCCATGACGGCGCGACGGTTCTGATCGGAGGGTTCGGCGAAGCCGGGAGTCCGATAGAGCTGATCCATGCTCTGATCGATCTCGGCGTCGGGAACCTCACGGTCGCGAGCAACAACACGGGCAGCGGCGAGGTCGGACTCGCGGCGCTCATCCGGAACGAACAGGTCAGGAAGATGATCTGTTCCTTCCCGCGCACCGCGGGCTCGACCGTCTTTCCCGAGCTCTACCGGGCCGGGAAGATCGAGCTGGAGCTCGTCCCGCAGGGCACGCTGGCCGAGCGGATTCGCGCCGGCGGCGCCGGTGTTCCCGCGTTCTACACGCCCTCGTCCATCGGGACGGTTCTCCAGGAGGGCAAGGAGGTCCGGGAGTTCGACGGGCAGGAGTACGTGATGGAGCACGGTCTGAAGGCGGACTTCGCGCTGGTGCGGGCGAAGAAGGCCGACCGGTACGGCAATCTCATTTACAACAAGACCGCGCGCAACTTCGGCCCGATCATGTGCACCGCCGCTGCGACCACGATCGTTCAGGTCGAGGAGATCGTCCCCGCCGGGGAGATCGACCCCGAGTGCGTGGTCACGCCGGGTATCTTCGTCAACCGTGTCGTTGTCGTGCCCGAGCCGGCGCAGGAGTCGGTGCTCGTGCGAGAGGGGCAGGTCTACCCATGACGAACGAATTCAAGACCCCGACCGGATGGAGCCGGGAGGACATGGCCAGGCGACTGGCCCTCGACATCCCCGACGGTTCCTATGTCAATCTCGGCATCGGCATGCCGGAACTCGTTGCCCGGTTCGTTCCCGAGGGACTCGAGCTTGTGTATCACACGGAGAACGGTCTCCTGGGAATGGGGCCGACGCCGGAAGAGGGCAAGGAGAACCCCGAGCTCATCAACGCGGGCAAGAAGCCGGTGACCGCCATTCCGGGCGCCGCCTACTTCCATCACGCCGACAGCTTCACGATGATCCGCGGCGGTCACATCGACCTCTGCGTGCTCGGGACCATGCAGGTCTCATCAGCCGGCGACCTGGCCAACTGGTCGACGGGCGCGCCGGATGCCATTCCGGCCGTCGGCGGAGCCATGGACCTCGTCCAGGGTGTGAAGACCATCTACGTCATCACGCGGCACACGACGAAGACGGGTGACCCGAAGATCGTCTCGTCCTGCACCTATCCGTTGACAGGCAAGGCGTGCGTGGACCGCATCTACACCGACCTCGCCGTGATGGACGTGCGGCCGGAGGGTCTGGTCGTTACCGAACTCGCTCCGGGCGTCACGTTCGAGTACGTGCAGGAGAGAACCGGCACGGAACTGATCGCCGGAGCTGAACTCCAGGCATCCTAGAACCCACAGGGCAGACACTCATGACCGAGACGAAGAGCAGGAGCGAGCAGCTCTACGAGCGTGCTCTGAAAGTCATGCCGGGCGGCGCCAGCCGCAACACGATCCTTCGCAAGCCCCACCCGCTGTACGTGGTTCGGGGAGAGGGGTCGCGCGTCCTTGACGTCGAGGGCGTGGAGCGGATCGATTTCGCCAACAACATGGCTTCGCTGATCCACGGACACGCTCACCCCGCGATCGTGGAGGCCGTCACCGCGCAGATGGGGCGGGGCACCGCGTTCACGCTCGGGACAGAAGCCGAGATCGAGTACGCGGAGCACATGATCGGCCGCGCGGATTCGTTCGAGAAGATCCGGTTCGTCAACTCCGGCACGGAGGCGGTCATGCACTGCCTGAAGGCCGCGCGGGCGTTCACCGGTCGGCCCAAGATCGCGAAGGCGGAGGGGGCGTACCACGGCCTCTATGACTTCGCCGAGATCAGTCAGACCGCGAAGCCGGCGACATGGGGAGCCGCGGAGCATCCGGAGAGCGTGCCCGTCGCATACGGCACGCCGCAGGGCGTGCTCGATGA
Source organism: bacterium (assembly GCA_029990205.1). GTDB lineage: Bacteria > Joyebacterota > Joyebacteria > Joyebacterales > Joyebacteraceae > JAPEKQ01. The sequence continues at coordinate 84,445 of JAPEKQ010000004.1, read as the reverse complement.
CGTCATCATCATTCCGTTCAACGACCCGGAGCGCGCGGTGGCGCTCCTCGACGAGCACGCGGAGGAGATCGCGTGCGTCCTCGTCGATCCCGTTCCGCATCGCGTCGGTCTCATCCCGATCGCTCCGGACTTCGTTCGGACGCTCCGCGAGTGGACGGAGCGGAACGGCGCGCTGCTCGTGTTCGACGAGGTCATCACGTTCCGCGTCGGCTACGGAGGCGCGCAGGAGGGGCACGGCGTTCGTCCGGACCTGACCGCGATGGGCAAGATGATCGGCGGCGGGTTCCCCGTCGGAGCGCTTGCGGGGCGTCGTGAGGTCATGGATGTGATGGACCCGCTCGCGGAGAAGGTCCTCTTCCCGCACTCGGGAACGTTCTCCGCCAATCCGATCACCATGACGGCCGGCCACACCGCCATGAAGCTCTACGACCGGGAGGCCGTGGAGAAGCTCAACGCGCTGGCCGACCGCGCGAGGACTCAGATCGAGGATGCGATCCGTGTCGCCGGTATCGATGCCTGCGTCACGGGCGCGGGTTCGATGCTCCGCGTGCACTTCAAGCCGGAGCCGCCGACGGAGTACCGCACCGCATTCATCGGACCCGACGAGACCAAGCTCCTCACGGCGTTCCTCGACCACCTGTTCGCGAACGGTATCATTCTGATCAACACCGGCACGGTAATGCTATCGACGGTGATGACCGAGCAGGACATCGACACGCTCAGCGAGGCGATGCTCGGCGGGTTCCGGACGGCCAGGGAACTGCTCGCCTGACGCGACGGACGCGCGGCGCCGGATCCTGACGCGCCACGCGGAGATCCGACACGCAACAACAGACACCCGGACAGGAAGGTGCCAACGTGCGCGACGCATTCATCTGTGACGCCATCCGGACCCCGGTCGGACGATACGGCGGGTCCCTTTCGTCGGTGCGCGCCGACGATCTCGCGGTCATTCCGATCAAGGCTCTGCTGGAACGCAACCCGGGCCTCGATGCTGGGGCCGTGGACGAGGTGATCCTCGGCTGCGCCAACCAGGCAGGGGAGGACAACCGCAATGTGGCCCGCATGGCTCTCCTTCTCGCGGGCATCCCGGACTCCGTTCCGGGCATCACGGTCAATCGCCTCTGCGCGTCGGGCCTGTCGGCGGTCGGTATGGCCGCCAACGCCATTGCCGTCGGCGAGGGCGACCTCATGATCGCCGGCGGCGTCGAGAGCATGTCGCGCGCTCCGTTCGTCGTGGCGAAGCCGACGAAGGCGTTCGACCGGAACGCCGAGATGTACGACACGAGCATCGGCTGGCGGTTCGTCAACAAGAAGCTCAACGAGCAGTACGGCACCGACGGGATGCCGATCACGGCGGAGAACCTGGCCGCGGAGCACGACATCAGCCGCGAGGACCAGGACGCGTTCGCCTACTGGAGCCAGACCAAGGCCGCCGCGGCGATGGCCGACGGCCGGCTCCGCGAGGAGATCACGCCGGTGACGGTCCCGCAGCGGAAGGGCGACCCGATCATCGTCGAGAAGGACGAGCATCCGCGCGAGACGTCTCCGGAGAAGCTCGCCAAGCTCCGGACGCTCTTCGCGGACCCGGGCACGGTCACGGCCGGGAACGCGTCGGGCGTGAACGACGGCGCCGCCGCGCTTCTCGTAGCCTCGAAGGAAGCGGTGGAGAAGCACGGCCTCACGCCGATCGTTCGCATCCTCGGGACGGCGTCTGCCGGCGTCCCGCCGCGTATCATGGGGTTCGGTCCGGTGCCGGCCACGCGGAAGCTCCTCAAGCGCATCGGCATGTCGCTCGACGACATGGATGTCATCGAGCTCAACGAGGCGTTCGCCGCGCAGTCGCTGGCGTGCACGCGCGAGCTCGGTCTCGCGGACGACGACCCGCGGATCAACCCGCTTGGCGGCGCGATCGCGCTCGGACACCCGCTTGGCATGAGCGGGGCGCGCATCCTCACGTCGGCCGTCCATCAGCTCAAGCGCACCGGTGGTCGCTATGCGCTCTGCGCGCTGTGCGTCGGTGTTGGGCAGGGCGTGGCGATGGTCGTGGAGCGAGTCGAATCATGAGTGAGATCGACCACGTAGCCGATCTGGGGGTGGTCCCCGTTGGGTTCGTCGATGGCGAGTACGTCGTCGAACTCAAGCTTGAGGAGCGGCATCTCAATATCGGCGGCATCGTGCACGGCGGCGTCTACTGCAGCCTGCTCGACACGGCGATGGCTCGCTCGTACATCAAGGCCGTGTCGGAGGAAGGACTTCCTGCCGTCACGCTCGAGATGAAGGTGAACTTCGTCGGCGCGGCGAGCGAGGGGACGCTCCGGGCGCGCGGCAGGATCGTCGCGCAGACGCGGCGCACGGTGCTCGTCGAGGGGCGCGTCGAGAGCGAGGATGGACGCCTGCTGGCTCGCGGCACCGGCACGATGATGGTCATCGAACAGACGGGCTGAGCGCCTCGACGGCAACTGAGATCGTGGATCCGAGGGGGCGCGTTGCGCCCCCTTCTTCTTCTGACCGCGGAAGCGGCCGCGAGGGGATGGACGTTGGCTTCGAACATCGAGATCAAGGCACGGATCACGGGCGATGTGGACGCCGTCCATGGGCGCGCTGCGGCCGTGGCTGACGCCGGACCGACACTCATCGTGCAGGAGGATACGTTCTTCGTGGTCTCCCGAGGCCGGTTGAAGCTGCGCGAGTTCGGCGGCGCGAGCGGCAACCCCGGCGGCGCGGGCGCACCGGCGGAGCTGATCTACTACGAGCGGCCCGACACCGAACAACCGACGGCGTCGACCTACTCGCTTGTCGCCGTCCCCGATCCCGGAGCGCTCAAGGCGACGCTTGCCGCGGCCATCGGCATCAGAGGGGTTGTGCGGAAGCGTCGAACACTCTACGTTGCCGGGGAGACTCGCATCCACATCGATGATGTGGACGGGCTCGGAGCATTCCTCGAGCTCGAGGTCGTGCTTCCCGGTGGTGAGGGTGAGGACACCGGTGTGACGCGCGACAATCAGGCGCCGCCGTCGATGGACGGCATGGCGCGCTGCCGTGAACTGATGGACGCGCTTCGCGTTGCCGATGACGATCTGATCGACAAGGCGTACATCGATCTGCTGGAGGAGGCACACGGATGACTGTTCTCTCGGCGGCTCTGCTGCTGTTCCTGGTGATGGACCCCTTCGGGAACATCCCGCTCTTCGTCTCGGCTCTCTCGGGCGTCGAACGCGAGCGGCACATGCGCGTCATCATCCGCGAGCTCCTCATCGCGCTCGGCATCCTCGTTCTCTTTCTCTTTGGAGGCCAGTCGCTCATCAACGCCCTCGGCGTCGGTGAGGCGGCGCTGTCCGCGGCCGGCGGGATCGTGCTTCTTCTCATCGCGATCAAGATGGTCTTCCCGCGCCAGGGTGGCATGATGGAGGACATCGACGGCGAGCCGTTCATCGTCCCGCTCGCGGTTCCGTACGTCGCCGGACCATCGGCGCTCGTGTCCACGCTCCTCATCATGAGTCGGGAGCCGGGCCGCTGGCCGGAGTGGCTTGCCGCGGTCGGCATCGCCTGGTTGGCCACGGGTATCATCATCGTACTCTCGGGTCTCCTGCTCCAGCGCATCGGCCGCCGCGCGCTCATCGCCATCGAGCGGCTGATGGGCATGCTCCTCGTAGCCATCGCCATCCAGATGCTCCTGACCGGGATCGCCCACTTCCTGGGGACCGGTGTGTAGCATCATGGTCAATAGCACGACGATGCCGATAGATACCATCTCATAGTGGACACCCGCCGCGCATACCTGTATACTTGGGATGATGCCTGACCTTCGACCGTGGCCACCCGGCCGCGCCGGCACAGGTTCTTCCCGAGGGAGTCCCATGATCGGACCGCAGGTAGGTCGATGTCTGCGCCTGCGCATCACGGGCACGACGACGGCGCTTCTGGCGCTGCTCATCGTCACCGTTGCGACCATCACCTGCACCCCGGCCCCCGCGGGACACACGGTCATCCGGCTCCCCGAGACCTTCACCTACCTTCCGTACCGGTTCATCCATGCGAGTCCGTCTGATCATGCGCGTCTGAGGTTCCTTGATGTCGATTTCGACAACGATGGGATCAGCGAGGGCGCGAGCCTAAGCAAGAACAGGGATCATGGCGAGAAGTTCATCGGTGTTCACCGGTACGCTGAGTCGCAGCGGTACAGCGTTTCGCAGGTCAACCTGCCGGTCAAGGCAGGCCTTCTCGGAGTCGCTGACCTGACCGGGGATGGTCAAGAGGAGCTCATCTACTTCCGGCAGCACGCGAAGCTGGACGTCGAGTTCGTAGTCGAGGAGTTCTCGTTCGAAGATGGCGGCGCGAGCCGTCACCGGATCGGCGGTGTCCAGTGGGATGCGCGGGCGAGCTGGATGGGGAACCATGTGTGGGGTGGCGATGCGGACATGGTTGCGGCCTTCGACCGTGATGGCGACGGCACCCGCGAGACGCTCCTCATGAGCATGAGCACGGGCACTCAGCTCTATCCGAGAGGCTTCTGGGAGCTCAACTGGGTGGCGGGTGAGATCGGTCGGTCGCTCGGAACCGGCGGGTCGCCGACATCACGGAAGCACCTGGTGGATGTGGACGGTGATGGAGACGACGATCTCGTCTTCGGCATCGAGTCACCGGGGAACGGCGCTGTGTCCGGACCATTCTCCGACAACACCGCCTACATCGCCGCGGCCGACGAGAGCCTCAAGCTCATCTGGTGGCGCGAGGTATCCGGATACTCGGCGCGGGTTCATCCCGCGGTCGCCGACCTCGATGGCGACGGCGAGATGGAACTCGCGGTCGCCATCGGGGGACACGGCACGCAGCTGGAGGACGACTACTCGCTGCGCGTCTTCCGGCTGGCGGACGGCGAGCCTCTCGCTCGCCTGCCATACTCAGGGCCGGCCAACGATCTCGAGATCGCAGACGTCAACGGGAGGCCTCGCCTCCTCGCGAGCCTTGCGGACGGGACGCTCCGTCGATACTCGTACGCCGGGGGAGAGTTCGAGGAGGACGCCCGGTTCGTCAACGACGAGGGCATCGCGTCGATGGAGATCGTAGAACTGGGACTTCCTTCGGGCGCCCCGGGCCTCATCATCGAGACCGCGAAGGGGACCATCATCGCGTGCGACCTCGATCTCAACCCGCTGGCCGCGTTCCACACCGATGAGGCCGTTCATATCGAGACGGCCATCGTGCCCACGGTGTTTCCCGTGGAGGGCTCGAGAGTCCCCGGCGCGGTCGTCCAGACCCAGGAGCGCGTCCGCTTCCTCTATGTGGAGCGCGTCTGGCCGCCGCCCGCGGTCCGGCGAGTCATCGACTGGCTCCGGGGCATCTCCTCGGTACTTCTTATTGCACTGGGAACGCTGGCCGTGGCGGGAGCCGCTCTCCCGCGCTACCGTCGGCAGGTGCTCGGCGCTCTCAGGCGGAAGCTGCTCCCGAGGCGCCGGCGGGAGACCGAACTCGATGAGTTCCTCGAGCAGCTCAAGACCGGCGGGCACGGGAAGCTCTCCGCCACGAAGACGCTGCGCCGGCTGGCCGGGCAGTTCACAATGCTCTCGCAGCATGAAGGTGAGACGCCCGATGCATTCGACGAGCGCTATCACGAGGCGGTCGCGAACGCCCGGGAGATCGGCTTGCCCATGGTCCGCGGGATCGCTGAATCCGCGAAGCGACTCGGCCTGGCGCCGCTCTCGATGCCCGACCTGTCGCGCGCTCTCACCGGGGTCGAGAGGGCGGTCGATGGCGCGCCAGGCGGACCGCCCGCGGCGGCGGAGGCTTCGGCCATGCGGACCCGGATGGATGCCGACCTGAAGCAGATAGAACGCAGCATCGGCGCGGCACGTCGCGCGGCCGAGCGCGAGCGGTCCAGTCTGCCGTCTGCCGAGCTTGCGCGTGTCGTGTCGGCGCGCGCCGTGGAGCTCAGGCAGCCGGGATTGACGGTGAACACGGTGGCGGTCGATGTGCTCGATGGCGTTCGAGTTCTCGGTACTTCGGCAGAGCTGACGTTCGTGCTCGACAACCTCGTCGGGAACGCTCTGCGCGCCGTCCGGGGTGCTGGTACAGCGGAGATCCGCGTTGCCGCGGCCGTGGAGGTGGACACGGTCTCGCTCCAGGTGGCGGACACGGGTCGGGGCATCGCTCCCGACAATCATGAGCGGATCTTCCTCCGCGGCGTGAGCGAACGCGAGGGAGGCGGACACGGGTTGCCGAGAAGCCGGGAGATCCTCGAGCGGCGCGGCGGGTCGATCAAACTCGTCCGCTCTGCGCCCGGCGAGGGGGCCGTGTTTGAGGTGAGGCTGAAGGTGGTGTCGGATGATATCTAGCGTCGCCCTACGATCACTCTCGCCGCGCGCCGCCCGGGTTGCCCGGGCTCTGCTCGCGCTGGGCGCATGCGTACTCTTCTCCGGATGCGCCGATGGACTGCCGGAGAACGGAGCCGGGCTTCCGTATCGTGTGGAGAAGCACGGCGCGCCGGTCACGGGCTTCATGAGCATCGAAGCCGTCGATCTTGACGACGACGGCATCGATGAGTTCGTGACCTTCAATGCGGCCCCGAACAACGCGTACTACTACCTCGCCATCCGGCGGCAGGTCGGCGAGACGATCCAGGTCGCGGTCCAGCGCAACAACCATACGGCTTGGCTGTTCGAGTACGCGGGAATGCTGGAGATCGACGGAGACCCCTCACCTGAGATCCTCACCAGTACACACTACGGCGATTCGTGGGCGGAACTCGGATTCATTGATGTCCTCATCGATTCGGCGTCTGTGACCACCCGCAGTCTTGCGGGGGCGACCCCGGTGCTGTTCGAGCTGGCCGAGCAGCGGCTCGGCAGGGGTGTTTGGGACGGCAGGTTCATCGCGGCGGACGCATCAGACGAGGACGGGGACGGATGGCGGGAGACCATCACGTTCGCGATCAAGACCGGCCTCGCGTGCTACCCGCGGGGAGTGGGTCGGGCGAACGCGCGAACCGGGGAGCTGTTGTGGTTCACCCCGCTCGCGGGCGTTGTCAGCAGGCACCTCCTTGCCGAGGACTTCGATTCGGACGGTGAGAATGAATACGTGGGGGTCTTCACCGCGCCGTGCAACGGCGTGCGTGTCGATGACATGTCCGACTCGGAGGTGTGGGTCGCGGCGATCGATGGTGACGGCTCGATCATGTGGAAGCACCAGACCGGTGCACCATCCGGAGGGGGGTGGCCGTACAGCGTCGATCTCAATGCAGACGGCCGACTGGAGGTTCTGACCTGGGAGTCGTATGCCGTGAGTGGGCGACCCGACACCGCGTGGCTCCGGATGTGGGACGGAGGGACCGGCGAGCTCCTGGCGCGCTGCTCCAATCTGGGGTGGATCAATGCGATCGAGCTGGGTGGGGCCGCGGCACCGCAGTCGGTATTCATCGGTGGAGAGGACGGCTTCGTCCGCCGGATCACGTGGGATGGCGAGGCGCTCGTCAATGACAGGAGCTTCGACTGCGGCGAAGTGCTGCACGGCGTCGGAGTGGTGACGGTCGATCCGATCCCCGACCCCGTCGTTGTGGTGCTCACCGCGGAGGGAGCGGTCTGCGCGTTCGATCTCGACCTCTCTCTCCTGGCGATGTTCAGGTCGGACGAGGTTCACGATCGTCTCACTCCGATCCTCTCCGTGACGTTCGCAGACGGGACGCGTGGCGCGAGCGTTGGGATTGGACCGCAGAGAGGTCTCATGTTCATCGAGTTCTCTCGTTCGCCGGTCTCCCCATGGATCATCGTGACGGCTGCTGCCGCCCTCGTCATCCTGTTCTGCACGACCGTTCCATCTGTGCGCCGAAGGCTGCTGATGCTCCTTCGTCGCGCGCTCATCCCGCGCGCCGATCGCGAGAAGGCGCTCGACGAGCTGCTCGGGGCGCTCGTCCGGGCTGGTCACGGGAAGCTTGCGGCGACCACGACGCTCAGGCGGCTGCAGAAGCAGCTCACGATGCTCGGCGGATTGGAGGCGGAGCCTCCGGAGCAGTTCGCGGAGCGGTACCGCGAAGCGGTCAGGGACGTGCGCGAGATCGGCATGCCTGGCGTTGAGGCGATTCATCGCGAAGCGGCGCGCATCGGTCTCAAGACATCGCTCGTTACCCGGCTACGTCGAACACTTGCGGCCATGCGGTCGCTTCTTCGGGGGATTCCCGAGGCGCCGCCGGGCAGCGGGGAGTCCGCGCGGCTGGCGGATCTTCTTGACGCGCGAGCGGCGTCGCTCGATGATGCACTGGACGGGGTGCTCGACGGCTGTCGGCTCGAACTCTCCTCGAATCTCATGAAGGAGATCCGACGGGCGGCCGGAGCGCGCCGCGCGGACTTCCTCGAACTCGACGCGGAGCTCACGGTACCCACGGTATCGAGAGTCGAGGCGGTTCGCGTGCTCGGTACGCGGGGGGAAGTGAGCTTCGTCATCGAGAATCTGCTCGGCAACTCGCTGGCCGCGGTCGAGCACGGTGAGGAGCGGACCGTGGAGGTCTGCGTCGAGCTCGATGACGGCGAGGCCGTCATGTTCGTTTCAGACACGGGCACGGGCATCCCTCCGGACATGCACGAGCGGATCTTCGATGATGGCGTCACCGGGACGCACGGCGGCAGCGGACACGGACTGGCCGAGTCGCGCCGCATCCTCGCGAAACGCGGCGGGTCGATCGCCGTCGCGAGATCGAGCCCGGGACAGGGAACGGCTTTCGAGGTGAGATTCCAGATCGTTGACGGAGGCACATCGTGACAGACGAAGCCAGACCGAGAGTTCTCTACGTCGATGACGAGACGGCGCAGGCGGAGGACATGATCGCGCTGATGCCGGATACGATGGACATCGAACTCGTGGCCGACCCGGATACGGCGCAAGAGCGCATCAAGGACAGCGCCTACGATCTCATCCTGATGGACATCGATCTTCAGGCCAAGATTGACGGCCTCGAGCTCCTCCGGCGCGTGAAGGGTTTCGATCCGGAACTTCCGGTGGTCATGCTCACGAAGTACGAGGACCCGGACCGCATTGTCCAGAGCATCAAGGGTGGCGCGTTCTACTACGTCACGAAGGGCAAAGTGCCTTCGATCCAGCAGATCGACCACATCGCGCGGCTCGCGATCAAGGACGCTCGGAGCCGTCGGGCCGAGGAAATCCTGGATGACATCGACCCCGGCAGCGCGATGGACATGATGGTCGGGCAAAGCCCCACGATGGAGCACCTCCGCAAGGAGATACGCCGCGTCGCCTCGGAGCCCTGTACCGTTCTCATTACAGGGGATTCCGGCACCGGAAAGGAACTCGTCGCAACGGCCATTCATCAGGAGAGCGGGAGACACTCGCGCGGCAGCCGGTTCGTCGCAATGAACTGCGCGGGGCTCAGTCGGGAGCTTGCCGAGTCCACGCTCTTCGGGCACGTGAGGGGTGCGTTCACCGACGCTGTTCAGGACCGCACCGGGAAGATTCAGCATGCGGGGAGAGGGACAGTCTTCCTCGACGAGATCGGCGACATGCCCGTCGAGGTTCAGGCGAAACTGCTGAGGGCGCTCCAGGAGCGCAAGTTCGACAAGGTCGGAGCGAACGACTCGATCCCCTTCTCAGCGCGCATCGTGGCGGCGACTGCGAAGGATCTGGAGCAGTTGGTGCAGACTGACAAGTTCCGTGACGACCTCTACTACCGACTCATCGCGTACAAGATCCACGTACCGCCGCTTCGCGAGCGGAAGAGCGACATCCCGATCATCGCGCGGAGCATCGTCGCTCGACGTGCCCGCGAGACCGGCAGGCCGGAACTCAGGATCTCCAACGGCGCGCTCGACGCGCTTCAGGTTCGGGACTGGAAACGCAACAACGTCCGCGAACTGCAGAACGTGCTGACCGGTGCGTTCATCCGGTGTGACGGCGACGTGATCCATGCCGAGCACATCGAGCCGGAGGGGTTCACGTTCTCCGAACGCTCACTGTCTTACGAAGACGCGAGCCGCGTTGCGCGCGAGCGCTTCAAGATCGCGTACTTCACGCATCTGCTCCGCACCGCGCGGGGTGTCGTGTCGGCGGCATCGAAGATGGCTGATCTCAAGGAGCCTGCCTTCCGCAAGCATGTCAGGGAACTTGGCCTGGACCCGGCAAAGTTCAAGGACTAGCGTGAGTTACGGGGGTCCGGGCCGGTCAGCTTGCTCTTCTGTCGCTTCCGTGGTATAATGGTAAATACATGTATCTAGGTAACTTACGCCCTTCAGGGGGTAGTGCGATGCGTTTCCACGCTCTCATTAGAGGTGTCGTGCCGTTGCTGGCAGCGCTGCTCGTGCTGGGTTCCGTCGCGGCCGCCTCGGTTCCTCACGCGTCAGCCGGCGATGGAGCGCGTGCCTCCGGCAGCGACCGGCTCTGGGTGTTCTTCGTGGACAAGGGGCTCGACCGCGCGGGCGAGGAACTGGCGATCGAGCAGTTCCGCTCGGAGCTCAGCGAGCGCGCGATCTGGCGACGCGCGAAGGCGGGGCTCGACGTCAATGTGAACGACCTGCCGGTGTCGATGGCGTACATCGAACAGGTGAGAGCTGCGGGGGCCGAGGTCGTGACCGTCAGCCGCTGGATGAACGGTGTGTCCGTTCGCGCCGACGAGACCTCGCTCGCATCCATCGCGCGACTGCCGTTCGTCCGCGAGGTGCGTCCGGTGGCCGGCGCAAGGAAGCAGATGCCGGAAGTCCGCCCGGTCGATGACGCGGACACGGAGTCCTTCGAGCGCGGCGACTCCCGCTCGCTCGACTACGGTGCATCGTGGGGGCAGAACGACCAGGTTCAGATCATCGATCTGCACGACGACGGGTTCGATGGCGACGGCATCGTCATCGCCATGCTCGACACCGGGTTCGACACGGACCATCAGGCGTATCGCCATCTCGACATCCTCGGCGAGCGTGATTTCATCAACGATGACGCCGAGACGGCGAACGAGCCGGGTGATCCGAGCGGGCAGGACTCGCACGGAACGGCGACGCTGTCGAACGTGGGTGCGGCATACGCAGGCGAGATCTACGGCGGCTCGTACGAGGCGACATTCATCCTCTGCAAGACCGAGATCGTCGATGAGGAGATCGAGGTCGAGGAGGACTACTGGGTCGAGGCCGTGGAGTACGCGGACAGTCTCGGTGCCGATCTCATCTCGAGCTCGCTCGGGTACTTCTACTGGTACGACTACTCCGACATGGATGGGAACACGTGCGTGACGACGATCGCGGCCGACATGGCGGCGGCGCGCGGGATCACGGTCATCACGTCGATGGGCAACGAGGGCGGGAACGACTGGAAGTACATGATTGCCCCGGCCGACGGGGACAGCGTGCTGGGGATCGGCGCTGTCGACATCGATGGGGATCGCTCCTCGTTCAGCTCCGTCGGTCCGACCTACGACGGCCGCATCAAGCCGGATGTCATGGCGCTCGGCTCAAGCGCGTACGTCGCGACCACATCCGACACGGCGAGCTACGGGTACAGCAGCGGCACATCGTTCTCATGTCCCGTCACCGCGGGCGCCGTCGGCCTCCTGCTTCAGGGACATCCGGACTGGCTCCCGGCCGACGTCATCGATGCTCTTCACACGACTGCGACCCAGTCGATGTCTCCGGACACGCTCATGGGGTGGGGGATCCTTCAGGCCTCGGACGCCATGTACTCCTCGCCGCTCGGTGTCCAGGACGACGACCCGGTCGTGACGTCGGTCGTGTGGAGCGCGCCGAACCCGTTCACGCCGGGGACCTCGCTCCACTTCGTGATGCCGGACGCCGGACGCGCGGACCTCGCGGTCTACGACGTTTCCGGACGCCTTGTCCGGCGGCTCGTTGGCGGAACGCTGCCGGCCGGTTCTCACGAGATATCGTGGGACGGTGCCGACGATGGTGGCCGTGACGTCGCGAGCGGCGTCTACTTCGCGCGGTTCGATACCGGTGCTCTCTCGGCGTCGACAAAGATGGTGCTTGTGCGCTAACGCGCCCGGAGCGGCGCCAGCGCGCCCATGCGGGTGTCGGCGCGGCGCTTGGCTCTACCCACATCAACTCTCCGGTGCTACACTGCCGGCTGAACCCTTCTTTCAGCCGAGGTGCAGTGCATGCCGGGTCCCCACGAGACGCCCAGAGTCTCTGTCATCATCCCGTGCTACAACGGTGAGCGATTCGTCGTCGACGCGGTCGAGAGCGTGCTCGCGCAGACGGAGCCTCGCGTCGAGGCGATCGTCGTCGATGACTGCTCGTCCGACTCCTCGGTGGAGCTTCTCGAGCCGCTGCTGTCCGACTCACGCCTCCGCATTCTCCGTCACAGCGGGAACCGCGGCATCGCCGCCGCGAGGAACACCGGGATTCGCGCGTCCGAGGCGGAGTTCGTCGGTCTTCTGGACCAGGATGACCTCTGGCTCCCGGAGAAGATCGCGCTGCAGCTCGCCGCGTTCGATGACGGGCCGTCGGATCTCGGTCTCGTGTTCTCTCCGGTCGAGACGCGCGCTCTGGGAGGCGGGGCGCCTGGAGTCATGCAGGGTGTGCAGCCGCCGGAGCGGCTGAATGAGATGTCCGTCACGGCCACGCTCCGCGCCCTGTACGAGGCCAACTTCATCACGACGGCATCGGTTCTCCTGCGCCGGAGCTGCTTCGACGAGCTGGGGATGCTCAACGAAGCCATCCGCGGCGGCAGCGACGATTACGAGTTCTGGCTCCGGCTGGCGGCTCGCTACCCCATTCGGAGCGTCGGTCGCGTCACCGCGGTCCGACGGCTCCATGACTCCAACGTCTCGTCGGACAGACAGCGGATCATCGGCGGGACGCTCGGCTTCATTGAGCAGTTCGGGAGCGACCACGAGGAGCTCGCAGACCTGGTCGAGCCGAAACTGGCATGGCTGCACGCCCGTCTGGGCGGGAGCTATCGGAACGACGGACGCTACTCGGAGGCACAGGCGGCCTATCGTGAGTCGCTCGGGCATGCGTTCTCGTGGCGCACGGTCCTCCTGCTCGCGATGACAGGACTCGGGCCGCTCGGAGGCCTGCTGTTCGGGGCGCGCCGGAAGCGGGTGGCGGGCGGTTGACCTTGATTCCCCGGCGGCGCTGCGCTAGCCTGACGGCCAAACGGATGATCTGACCGGATAACACTCGGGGGGTACACATGATCGCATCACCGCGGCGGCATCTCCTGCGCCGGACTGCGGTCTCTCTGGCGGTTCTGGCACTCGTTGTCGCCTCGGCGCCGGCGGGCGCCCAGACCATCTCGCCTGAGGACATCGAGCTGTTCGAGAGTCTGCCTCAGGCCGAGCGAGAGAGAATCCTGAACGAGTACGGACTTGCGCCCGACACGACATCGACCGCGAGCGAACGCGACGTGAGCACACCCGAGACCGTCCTGCCGCGCGGGCAGGAGCTGAGCACGCTGGAACGCGGACAGCAGACCGGCGCGTCACGGGGTGGCGCACCCGATTCGCTGGACGGAATCGAGTATCCGTGGTCGCGGCCATTCGCCGGCTACGTCGGCGGCCCCGGTCCGACCGATGCCTTTCGTGACCAGTCCGCGCAGCCGCTCGTTGTGGACGAGGATCTTCTCCAGTTCGGGTACGAGCTCTTCGCCGGTGCTCCGACGACATTCGCGCCGGCGACCGACATACCTGTCAGCGACGACTACATCATCGGTCCGGGCGACGAAGTGCACGTCCAGCTCTACGGAAAGACGAGCCTGGCTACCGACATCGTCGTCGACCGCGACGGACAGCTCTCGTTCCCGGAGCTCGGCCCGATCACGGTGGCCGGTCTGACGTTCCGCGAGATGAAGGACCACGTGGCTCGCGAGGTCGAGAACCGGATGATCGGCGTGAATCTGAGCGTCTCCATGGGGCGACTCCGGTCGATCCACATCTTCATACTCGGCGAGGTCTTCCAGCCAGGCCGATACACCGTCAGCGGTCTGTCCACGATGAGCAACGCGCTCTTCGTCAGCGGCGGGGTCAGGAAGGTCGGGAGCCTCCGAAACGTCCAGCTCAAACGCGACGGCCGGGTCGTGCAGGTGATGGATCTCTACGACCTCCTTCTCGGTGGCGACACATCATCCGACGAGCGGCTCATGCCGGGCGACGTCATCTTCGTCCCGCCGGTCGGCCCGGTCGCGGGCGTAGCGGGTGAGGTGCTCAGACCGGCGCTCTACGAGCTCTCCGGGCGGATGACGGCGCGCGCGCTGATCGACCTGGCGGGCGGTCTTCTGGCGACGGCCCACACCGGGCTCATCCAGCTCGAGCGCATCGACGACGGCCGGCGCGTGACATACGATATGAGTCTCGACGGCTGCAGGGAGTGGACCGTCCGCGACGGCGACGTCGTGAAGGTCTACCCGATACTCTCCCGGGATGAGAACGTCGTCTTCCTCGAGGGCAACGTCCTCCGTCCGGGCAAGCGCCAGTACTTCGAGGGGATGCGGTTGGGCGATCTCATTGCGTCACCCGACGAGCTTCTTCCGGAGACGTTCTTCGACTACGCGCTCGTCGAACGCGAGAACGATGTCTCCCGCGAGCCCGAGTATCTTGCCGTTGACCTCGGCGGCGTGTTGCTCGATGGACGCGCGGAGGACGACATCGCGCTGCTCCCGCGTGACCGCGTCTACGTGTTCCATCGCGGACACTTCGTCGACGTCCCGACGGTGTCCGTGCGCGGCGAGGTTCGCGCTCCGGGCGAGTACATGTTCCGCAAGGAGATGAGCATTCTCGACCTCGTTCTCGCCGCCGGAGGGCTCACACGCGACGCGTGGATCGGCGCAGCCGAGGTGTTCCGGACCGACGCCGAGACTCACGAGGTGGCGCGCATCGATGTAGATCTCGAAGCGGTGCTGACGAACGATCCGGACCACAATATCGTGCTCCAGGACCAGGACGAGCTCGCCGTCCACTCGGTCTGGGAGTTCCGCGACCGCGAGAACGTCCGGATCCTCGGTGAGGTGAACAATCCGGGCGAGTATCCGCTCGCCGACGGGATGCGTGTGAGCGACCTCATCTTCACGGGTGGGAATCTCACCGAGAGCGCCTACCGGCAGGAGGCCGAACTCACGCGATACGAGATCGTCGACGGAGAGCGGCGCGAGCTCCACCACGTCGTTCTCGACCTCGAGGCGATCCTTGCGGGGTCGGATGGTGCGGACATCGCGCTCACTCCGTACGATCGCGTGCTCATCCGCCGCATCACGAACTGGCGAAGCGACGAGATCGTCCATGTCACCGGAGAGGTGGCGTTCCCGGGGAGCTACCCGGTTGAGGAGGGCGAGCGACTGAGTCACGTCATCGAGCGTTTCGGCGGTTTCCTCGATGACGCGTATCTGCGCGCGGCCGTCTTCACCAGGGAGCAGGTCCGCGGGCTCCAGGCGGAGCAGCTTGACCGTCTGGCCGACGACCTCGAGGCCGACCTCGCGCGGCTCTCCGTGGCGAACCCGCGCAGCGCCAGCAGCACCGATGCGGCCCGACAGCAGGTCGCGCTCGAGGCCGGAGCGCAGCTTCTGACGGAGCTGAGGAACGCCCGGGCGACGGGGCGCCTCGTCATCAGTCTCGACACGGCCGAGCGCCTGATCGGGACGCAGTACGATATCGTGCTCGAGGACGGCGACCGGCTGCACGTGCCGAAGCGGCCGGACTTCGTGATGGTGATGGGGCAGGTCAACAACCAGACCGCGTTCCAGTACGAGCGTGGGAAGCGCGCGGGCTACTACCTCAGCCTCGCCGGTGGGACGACCAGGTTTGCCGACCGCGGCAATGTGTACGTCGTGAAGGCGGACGGCTCGGTCGAGCGGTCTCGCGGCGCGCGCATCGCCCCCGGTGACGTGATCATCGTTCCCGAGAAGCTCGAGCGGTTCACGGCCATGCAGTTCATGCTCGATGTGAGCCAGGTGCTCTACCAGCTTGGTCTCGCCGCTGCCAGCGCCTACACGGTCGGACTCTTCTAGGAGGACTGATGGAGAGGACCCCGATGCTCAAGGAGTTCTTCGCGTTGGCCTGGAGCCTGCGGGTGCGGCTCGCGCTCATCTGGGTCGTTGTCGTTCTCATCGTGCTCATCCGCGTGCTGACGATGCAGGGACTCTACACGAGCAGCTGCCTCCTTGTGCCCACACAGCTCGAGCAGGTCGACGAGCCCGGGCAGTCCGGTCTGGGTGTGACGTCCGCGCGCAGGCTGCTCTCAGGCAGCGCGTCGCGCGACGACTACACACTGGTTGGATTTCTCGAGTCGCGGCAGCTCACCGAGAAGGTCATTGAGGTGATGAACCTCAAGCCCGAACTCTTCCCGGACCGATGGGATGCCGACGAAGAGGAGTGGATCGCGAGCGCCGGTGGAGAGCCGACGATGCAGGAGGCTCGACGCATCATGGCGCCGCGCGTCGACATCTCCTACGACGAGTACACGACGCTCCTGACACTCGGTGTTCATTGGCCGTCCGCGTCTCGCGCGAAGGAGGTTGCCGACGGTTACATCGAGATCGGCGACCGGCTTCTGCGCGACGTTGCCATCGCCGAGGGCGAGCGGCGCGTCGAAGAACTCAGGCGCGAGATGACACAGACGGCGGTCAGCGATGTGAGCGTCTTTCTCGCCGAGGAGATGACTGCGGCGATCTCGTCGCTGACGTCGATCCGCGCGCGTTCGCAGTACGGGTTCCGCGTTATCGACCCTCCGTCCGTGCCCGACATGAGGTCCTGGCCGCCGCGGACGATGTTCATGATCCTCGCGGGGCTCATCACGGGCCTCGTCGAACTGGGAGTCCTGGCCGGGCTCTATCTCCGGGGAGTCATGAATCCTCCCGCCGGCGGTGTGCCCGAGCGCACCTGATACCCGCAAGCTCGAGGTGATCCGTGTCCAGCACCGGTGCCAGGGATACAGCCGTCGCGTTCGGCAGCAGGGTTGCCGTTCTGCTGGTGAGCCTGGGGATCCAGAGCACGCTGGCCTGGCTGCTCGGTCCCGATGGCCGCGGCGCCTATGCCGTCTGTCTTCTCTTCGCCACCCTGCTCGGCACGTGCTTCGCTTTCGGGATGGACACGGCGGGGCAGTACTTCGTCGCATCGAAGCGGATGCCCGTGCGCGAGAGCATCTGGGCGACGGTCGGGAGCCTTCTCGCGGCGTCGCTCGTGGCGATCGCGTTCGGACGCATTCTGATGGAGTTCGACCTCGCGTTCCTGACGAAGGCGCCTCGCATCTCTTTCTACGTAGCCCTCGCCATCGTCCCGTTCCACGTTGTGGGGCAGGGCTGCATCCTTCTGCTCGTAGGACTCGGTCGCATCACGTGGATGGCGATCACAGCGATCGTCAACGCGCTCGTGCAGCTGCTCGCGGCGCTCGTCCTCATCTGGGGACTCGGACTCGGCGTCAACGGGGCTCTGCTTGCGATCGTGGCCGCCGGTATCGTCAATATCGTATTCGGGTTCATCGCGTTCCGGCAGGAAGGCGCCTTCGAGCGCGTCCGCTTCAGCTTCGCGCACACGAGGCGGCTCGCCGCGTACGGGATCCGGTTCTATGTGGCCCGGCTGAGCAGCACCGTGAACTTCAGGATCGGGACCATGGTCCTCGCCTTCTTCGCGCCGACGGGTGAGATCGGGATCTTCGCCGCCGCCTCCGGTCTTGTCTCGCGCATCCTGATGGTGCCGACTTCGATCGAGACGGCGCTCTTCTCACGCGTGGCCGCGGACGCCAAAGGGCGTCCGGCCACCGTCGCGCAGGCCGCTCGAGCGTCGGGCATTGTCTCCGGACTTCTGCTTCTCATTCTCGGTCTGCTGAGTCGACCGGTCGTGCTCGTGCTGCTCTCGCCGGAGTTCGCCAGAGCCATCACGCTCATCTGGATCATGATCCCCGGGATCTTCGTCCGTGCGACGTCGAAGGTCCTGATGCCCTACTTCACCGGTACGGACAGGCCGGCCGTCTGCTCGTGGGCGGTGGGCGCGGGGATGGTCGCGAACATCGCGGGAATCCTGGTCCTGCTCCCGATCATGGGACTCTCCGGCGCCGCGTGGGCGATGACGATAGGATTCGTCGTGAGCAGCCTGGTGCTGGTCTTTTCATTCCGACGGGCGAGCGGTCTCTCCTTCGTGCAGACGTGGATGCCGCGGCGCAACGACATCGTGACGATTGTTGGCCTGGCGAGGTCGGTTCTCGAGCGGCTGGTCGCCAGGCGGACGTGAGAGCGGACCGCGGGGGGAACCTGTGCGCATCGCTGTGGTCGGTGATATCTGTCTCGAGACGGATCTGGACACGTGGCGGGACGCGCGTATTCCCGATCTGCATGACGCGTTCGGTGCGGATGTCGTCGTCGGGAACTTCGAATCGGTGGTCGATGGTTCCTTCGTGGGAACTCCGGTCGCCGGGAAGGTGCACCTGTCCGCCCCGGGCGGCGCTCTCGCGAAGCTGAAGCGTGTCGGGATTGACTACGTCTCCGTGGCGAACAACCACATCATGGACTACGGGGCCGACGCGGCGCGGGAGACGGTCGCGAAGCTCGAGAGTGTGTTCGGCGAGGACCGGGTGTTCGGCTGGACGGGGAGACCCGGCGCGGAGCTGGCGGCCGGACTTGAGGTGCTCGGACTCTGCTTCACGGAGACGAACCCGAGGACGGCGGGCGGGGCGGTCGACCCTATCGTGGTGGACACGGTCGACGAGGCGCCCGCGGTTCGCGCGCACCCGGATTCCGCCCTGCTCGTCTGCGCTCACTGGGGCGAGGAACAGCTATCACTTGCCTCGGCGGAGCAGAGACGGCGGGCGCGTGGGTTGGTGGCCGGTGGCGCGTCTCACGTCGTCGGGTCGCACTCCCACGTCATGGGCTCCGGCGAGCCGCTCTCGGACACGCCGGTGACCGAGGGTGGATCGACCGCGCTCTACGGTCTTGGGAACTTCCTCTTTCGCGTGATGCCGAAGGGCAACTTCCGGTCGCTCGCATCGAACACGCGGAGCGCGGCGGCTCTGTACGATTGGGACGGCGCGACGCTCCGCTACGCCGGATGGTGCGAGTGCCGGTTCGACCGGTTGCTTCACCTCGAGGTCCGACCGGGGCGTGGTGTGTTTCCCGGCTCGTATCTGTCGCGAGCGCAGCTGTCGCTGTCGGAGTCGACGGCCGAGCGCGTCTACGAGTGGGCGCTCTCGACCCGCGGCCTCCGTCTCGGGGCCGCCAAGGTGTTGACGGGTGTCGAGCGTCCGAGCGTCCGCAAGCTTCGTACCGGGTTGGGACTCATGCGCGCGTCGCGTCGGAGCGGAACGACGAGCGACTCCAGGGGGCCGGATTCGTGACCGAGAGCGCTGCCCACAGTCTGATAGCGCCCGCATCGAGCGCGCGAGAGGAGACGCTGGCAGGTGTCGCCCGTCTCTCGATCGCGGGGATGACCGCGGCGATCGCCGTGTTCGGGTACACGTCGGGAACCCTGCGGTACTTCTATCCGCTCTTGATGCTGAGCGCCGGGCTCTATGTTCTCGCCCGCGGCGAGCGGCTGATGATCCCGCTTCTCCACTACCTCACGTCGCCGATGCTCCGGTGGCGATGGATGTTTCTCCTGTGGGCCGCGGCGTCGCTCTTCTGGACAACGCGCACCGGAACCAGCGTCGGTCGCGTCGTCACGCTGCTCCAGATCTACGCGATCGGCTTCCTCTTCTATGACGCCGTGCGCGAGCTCGACCTCGGACGGTGGGTTCTCCGAAATCTGTTTGGGTGGACGGCCGTCGGTGTGCTCGCGGCGCTCGTGACGGGGGTTGCGACCGCCGGGGGACGGCTCACCGGGTTCTACGGCAATCCCAATGTGCTCAGCCTCGCGGCGCTCATGGGTCTGACGGTCTTCGCATCGGGCCTGTCGCTGGGACGCGGGGCCTGGGGGCGTGTCGCGACACAGCTCGCCGGACTCGTGCTTCTGGCCGGGGTCGCGGCGGCATCATCCCGCAAGGGGCTCATCGGTGTGCCCATCATCTGGGTGCTCGGCCTCATCGGGTCCCGTTCGCGGAAGCGTGTGGCCGTTCAGATCGTCCTCGTCGCTGCGATAGGGGCCGCGCTCGTGATGACCTTCGAGCCGCTCCGTGTTCTCTGGCAGTTCACGATCGCGCGCGTGGCCGATGTGTTCGTCTCGCTGTCATCGCGGTCGGGCGGAACGAGGAGCGTTGTCGAGCGGGCGACCTTCGTGAAGGAGGGACTTGCGCTCATCGGTCGCTCGCCTATCGTGGGGCACGGGATCGGTTCGTTCCGCTGGCTCGTGGGGCAGGGGAAGTACGCGCACAACAACATGATCGATCTCGGAGTTGGACTCGGGTTTGTCGGTCTCATCTGCTACTACGGTCTGCACGCGTCACTCGTCTTTCGCGCGATGTTCGTCGGAAGGACCGCGCGGACGATCAGGAGGTTCGTTCTGGTTTTCGTCCCGACCTTCGTCATCCTCGATATCGGTGTCGTCTCCTATTACATGAAGGCCCCGGCGATGCTGCTTGTGGTCTGCGCCGCATGGCTCGACCGCGCGGCAGCGGAAGGGGCGCGCTCATGAACGATCTGAGACGCGCCATCACGACCCGCATCGTCGATCCGCTCGTCTGGACGCGGATCAAGCGAATCCCGCTCGTGCCCCGTCTCGAGGAGTTCCGCGCGTGCCAGCGGGACGATCACGAGACAGCTCGCGCCAGGCATCTTGAGCGGCTGGGCGCGCTGCTCGTTCATGCGTCCACGAACGTCCCGTTCTACCGCGAGACCGTCGGTCCGCTCGACGCCCGCGAGGTCGCGGCGGATCCTGAGGCCTGCATCGCGAGGTTCCCGGTGCTGACGAAGGAGCATCTGCGCGAACGTCTCGAGGATCTCAAGGTCGAGATGGGACGCGGAACCTTCCTCGACGCCTCGGGCGGTTCGACCGGTGAGCCGACGAGGTTCTACAAGGACAGGGAGCAGCTTGCCTCCTCACTCGCGGCGACGCAGATCTTCCTCGAGTGGGCCGGTATCGAGCGGGCGGAGCGGCACGTGAAGCTCTGGGGCGCGCGGCGCGACCTGCGCGACCGTGTGTCGCTCGGTCTCAGATTGAGCCGGTTCCTCTACGGGCGCGTCGCGCTTGACGCGTTCGACATGGGTGAAGAGACGATGCGCGGCTATGCGGCGTTCATGCGTCGCCTGCGGCCCGTCGTGCTCGAGGGGTACGCGACGGCGCTCGACTCATTCGCGCGGTTCGTCGAGGAGACGGGTGAGACCGTGCCGCCGCTTCGGTCCGTGGTCTCGAGTGCGAGCACGCTGCACCCGCACATGCGGGAGCGCGTTGAGCGCGTATTCGGCGTTCGCGTGTTCGACCGGTACGGTGGCCGGGAGGTCGGCGGTGTCGCCGCGGAGTGCGCGGAGCACAACGGGCTCCATGTCTTCACGGAGAATATCCATCTGGAACTCATCACCCGGGATGGCCGACCGGCGGCGGTCGGCGAGGAGGGTGAGGTTCTCGTTACGGGGCTCTGGAACTACACGATGCCGATGGTCCGCTTCCGCATCGGAGACCGGGCTGTTCGCGGGCCCGACCGCTGCGCCTGCGGGCTTCCGTATCCGCTTCTGGAGCGCATCATCGGCAGGAACGTGGGGTGTTTCCGGCGCGCCGACGGCGGTGTGGTGGATCCGATCTTCTGGGTGCACATGATCGGCGTCGAGTTCAATGAGGGCGAGATCGTCAAGTTCCAGATCGTCCAGGAGGACATGGACACGATCCGCGTGCGTCTCGTTCCGAGATCCGGTTCCGACGTGCGGATACTCTCGCGGCGCGACGCGCTGACCGAGAGGATTCGCGGCGCTCTGGGCGCTCCGGTCAGCGTCGTCTACACCATCGAAGAGGAGATCCCACCCGCCGCGTCCGGGAAGCACGAGTACACGATCTCGAAGGTCGCGTCGTCGAAAGGCCCCGGCACTGGTCTCGAGACGCCCGGAGACGCTCCCGGCGTTCCCGAGGGCGAGGCGCGCCCCGGCGACCCCGGCGCGGGGGAGTGAGATGCCGCCACTGCGAATCCTCTACATCATCGACGGGCTCGGTTCAGGAGGCGCGCAGCGCCAGCTCGTGACCCTCATCCGCGCGGCGGATCGTGAGATCATCGCGCCCGAGGTCGCGTACTATCGCGACCGCACGCACTTCGTCCCGGAGCTCATCGCGGAGGGCGTCCCGGTGCATCCGCTCGTCGCGGGAGGCGGGCGAGACCCGAGGACGCTCGCACGCATCGCCCGACTCATCCGCGAGAACGACTACGATCTCATCCATACCTATCTTGCCCGCCCCGGCATCCTCGCGAGACTTGCGACCTTCGCAGGCGGTCCGCCGGTTGTCCTCTCCGAACGAAGCGTGAGCCTCGGCAGGACCGCGTGGGTCCGCATCACCGAGAACCTGATGGCGGGTAGAGCGGCGGGGATGATCGTCAACGCGGAGGCCATCCGGGAGCACGTCGAGGACGCGGCTCCGGCGTGGCGCGGACGGATCACGCTCGTCCCGAACGGCGTGGATGTCGAGGAGCCGACGGGCGCCGAGCTTGAGGGCGCCGCGCAGTTCCGTCGCGAGAACTTGCGAGACGAGAACGGACTGTTGTTCGTCACCGTCGCGCGACTCGCCGACGCGAAGGACCCACACATGCTCCTCGATGCGCTCGCCGCGCTTCCCGATGAGCTCCGACAGCGTCTGTCGATCGTGTGGGTCGGCTCCTGTCGAGATGCCGCCTTCGGTGAGAGTGTGAAACGACGGGCTGCGAAGCTGGGGCTGGGGGAGACGATCCGCTTCCTTGATCCTGTCCGCGACGTGCGCCCGCTGTATCTCGCGGCCGACGCCGCTCTGCTGACCTCTGCCTGGGAGGGGTTCCCCAATGCTGTCCTCGAAGCGCTCTCGCTCGGGCGTCCCGTCATCGCGACGGGGGTCGGTGATGTTCGCGCGCTCGTGAAGCACGGCGAGACCGGGCTTCTGGCGGAGCCCGGTGATCCCGCTCTCTTCGCCGGTCGGATGGAGGCGTTCGCTGGGATGGATGAAGACGCTCGGGCGGCAATGGGCGCTCGCGGGCGTGCTCTCGTTCAGGCGGAGTACTCGTCCGATGCGTTGTTCGAGCGGACCCTCGCGGTCTACCGCCGGGTCCTTGCCGCAAGAGCCGCGTGAAACTCTTCGAAGCTCTCGACGATGTGACTGATCTCGAAGTGTTCCCGGACGCGCTCCCGCGCCCGGGCGCCCAGCTCCAACCTGCCCTCGCGGCCGAGGTCGACCAGTCGTCCCCACGCGCCCGCCAGCGCCGCCGGATCTCTCGGCTGAACGACGAGCCCCGTATCGCCCACAATGATCGCGGAGTCCCCGACATCAGTGACGACGCACGGCGTCCCGCATGACATCGCCTCGCCGATGACCTGCGGGAAAGCTTCACCGAACGCGGACGGCGACGTGAAGATGTCGCTCCCGGCGTAGATTCGGTTCAGGTCGTCGCGTCTGCCGAGCAGATGGACGCATCCGGCGAGAGGCTTCGAGGCCGCCGCGCTCCCCAGTACATCGTTCTCCGGCGTCACACCGGTCCCGCAGAGCACGAAGTGGATCGGAGCTCCGTCGCGCCGCTCTGACTGCAGGAGAGCCGCTGCCGCGAGCATCCCCGCGTGGTCCTTCATGGGGTGCGAGCGACCGGCGGACGTGATGACGATCGCATCCTCCGGGATGCCGAGTTCGGAGCGGAGCCATCGGTGAGCATCCGCATCCGGGCGGTAGAGTGAGAGATCGAAGCCATTCGGGATGACACGGATCATCCCGATGTCGTACCCGATCTCGCCGTGCGTCGACTTCGCCACCTCCGAGTTCGTCATGATCGCGCTTGGGAGAACGCGGGAGAGGCGCGCGCAGAGCCGGACGACGCGGAGCGATCCCGGCTTCGTCAGTGCGGTGTCGAACGTCGAGTGCCGGATTCCCCAGGCGAGGGGGACGCCGCCGGCGAGTTTCGCCGCGATTCCGCCCATGAGGTCGGCGTGGTACATCCAGGTCTGGATGGCATCGGGCGCCTCGCGACGGATGATCCCGCGGAGGCGGAGCAGCGCGGTCAGGCTTGGCCGCCCCGGCGTCATGCCAAGTTCGTAGAGCGGAACACCGAGCGCGCGGATCCTCGCGCCGAGGTCGCCCTCGTCGCGAAGCGAGACGACGACCGGCTGGAACCGGTCACGGTGCCCGTACTCGAGCAGCCGGGTGAGCATCTGCTCGGCGCCGCCGGTCCCGAGCCCGGTGATGATGTGCATGATGCGGAGCGCGGTTCCGTCCGTCGCGCCACCGGAGAGCGCCTCCTCATACGTCGCCACCGTCTCGTCGATGACGCGGTCCAGAGAGAACTCGCTTGCGACGAGTTCTCGTCCGCGTGATCCCATGGCACGCGCGGTCTCGTAGTCCGCGGCGAACGCGACCATTGCGTCCGCGAGTGCCTCGGTGTCACCGACCGGGACCGTCCGCCCGGTCACCCCGTCGACGGCGATCTCGCGGCAGCCGGGAGCGTCCGTCGCGATCAGTGGTCTTCCCGCCGCTGACCCTTCGAGGAGCGAACGCGAGAGTCCCTCGCGATGCGACGGGAGGACGACGACGTGAGCCTCGGCGAGCGTCGGTTCGATCTCCTTCACGAACGGTCGCCACTCCACCGGAGATGATCCGGAGAGCGACTCGAGCCACCCGCGGGGGATGGCGTCGGGCGAGCCCTCGTCGGAGTCACCGACGAGGAGGAATCTCGTGTCCGGTTCTCGTTCTCGGACCAGTGCTGCGGCCTCGACCAACTCCCGGACCCCCTTCGCCCACAGCATCCTGCAGGCCATCAGGAAGGTCACCGGCCGGTCGGTCGTCGGCGCCGGGATGCTGCCGAAGCGCTCCGTGTCGATGCCGGAGCCGCGGATGAGGCGGCACCGTCGCCGGACCGTGACCCCGGCTTCGAGTATCGTCTGCATGTCGTCGGCGTTCTGGAAGATCGTGACCGCGCGGCCGCCAAGCGCGAGACGGTAGAGCGTCAGCGCGATCACGCGGAGCGGCGCGGGTCCCGAGAACGCGTGTCCCAGACCGGTGACCGACTGGATGATGGCGGGGACGCCCGTGAGCCGCGCGGCGATGCCCCCGAGGATGACGGGTTTGATCGTGAAGTGGTGGACGACATCGGGCCGCAGTCTCCGGTAGAGCTGCAGGACCCGGAGGAAGGCGACGGCGTTGGCGACCGGAGACAGGGAGCGCCGGCTCAGCGGCCACAGCACGAAGTGAGCGCCGAGCTTCTCGAGCGCCTCCCGGTACTCATCGTCGGGCGCGGTCGCGTGGACTTCCCAGCCTTGGTCGACCAGCCGCCGCATCATCTCGCCGCGGAAGTTGTCGAGGTACCAGGAGGTGTTGGACGCGAGGATGATCCTCCGCCCGGCCCCGCGCGTCGTGTCTTGCTGAGTGTCCATCAGTTGCCCCGTCGAGCGTATCGCGACACAGCGCCCTTACCGTGCCTGAGCACAGCCTATGTTCTCGTGCCGCCGCTGTCAACGCGCTGCCGCGCGCAGGACCGCACGACCCGTCACGCCAGACGATGCTCTGCCGCGCGCGTTCCGGCGCGACGGGCGACGTTGAATGTTGCCTGACGGCCTTCAAGCTGGTAGAACACTTGCAGCACTTCATTCATGAGAACGACTCCACAGCGTGGCTTCGTGGGCACAGCTTCATCGAAAGGAACATCATCATGCAGGTACCGCTTCTGGACCTCAAACGGCAGTATCAGACCATCAAGAGCGAGGTCGACGCCGCGATCGCGGAGGTCGTCGAGACGCAGTACTTCAAGCTCGGTCCGAACGTCGCCAAGTTCGAGGAGCAGGTTGCCGAGTACAGCGGGACGAAGCGGGCGGTCGGCGTGGCGTCCGGCACCGACGCGCTGCTTCTGGCCCTCATGGCGCACGGGGTGGGCGAGGGCAGCGAGGTCATCACGACGCCGTACACGTTCTTCGCGACCGGTGGTTCGATCTCCCGAAGCGGGGCGAAGCCCGTCTTCGTCGACATCGATCCCGCGACCTACAATCTCGACCCCGGCAAGATCGAAGCGGCCATCACCGATCGCACCAAGGCGATCATGCCCGTCCATCTCTACGGACAGTGCGCCGACATGGACCCGATCAATGAGATCGCGAAGAAGCACGGCCTCATCGTGATCGAGGACGCCGCGCAGGCGATCGGCTCCGAGTACAAGGGACGCCGCGCCGGTTCGCTCGGCGACATCGGCTGCTTCAGCTTCTTCCCGAGCAAGAACCTCGGCGGTTACGGCGACGGTGGGATGATCACGACGCAGAGCGACGAGATCGCCGATCTGCTGATCAGTCTGAGAGAGCACGGGCAGACCGAGATGTACCACCACTGGACGATTGGGATGAACAGCCGGCTCGACGCGATCCAGGCCGCCGTGCTGATGGTCAAGCTGCGCCACCTCGACGACTGGAGCAACGGCCGTTCCGCCAACGCCGACTACTACTCCGGCCGGTTCGAAGGGACGACGATCGGTTCCCCGCATCGGATGGCGGAATGTCGCCACATCTACAACCAGTACATGATCAGTGTTTCCGCCCGCGACGCGCTGCGCGAGCACCTCAAGGAGAAGGGCATCGGGTGCGCGCTCTACTACCCGAAGCCGCTCCATCTTCAGGAGTGTTTCAAGGACCTCGGATACAGCGAGGGCGACTGCCCGGTGTCGGAGCGCGCGTCACGAGAGACGCTGTCGATCCCGATCTTCTCGCTGCTGACGGATGAAGAGAAGGACTACGTCGCGTCGTCGGTGCTCGAGTTTGTCGCGGCGTAGCGAACACAGTCCGGCGCGCAGCGGCCGCCACGTGGACGAAGCGTCTCTGCGCGGATACGTTCTCGACTACTCGGACCTCGTCGACGCCATCGGTCCCGATGATGTTCGCGGACTCCCGCTGACGACAACGCCCGGCGGCCCGCGTCACTCACCGGCGGTTCTCGCGAAGTACGGGCTCGGAAGTCTCGAACTCTATCTCCGAACAGGCAATCCAGCGCGACGCGCGGCGGTCGAGACCGTCGCGCGTTGGCTTATCGAGAACAACGAGGCGATCCCGTGCGGGTTCCTCGGCTGGCCGATGCCGGCGGTCCCGAGGGCGTACGCGCACGACCTGCCGGAACACTGGTTCTCCGGCGAGGCTCACGCCGAGTGCATCTCGCTTCTCTCCAGAGCGTCGACGCTTCTCGGCGTCGACGGCGCAGACGAGACCGTCCGCCGGGCGATCGGAGGGTTGTGGACTCCGATCGACGAGGGGGGACTGGCGCGCGAGCTCGGCGAGGGAGGGGCGGAGGGCGGACTCGAGAGCGCGCTCTTCATCGAGCAGTTCCCGATGGAGAACCGCCCGTCGCTCGTGCTCGGGGCGCAGCTGAGGGCCATGACCGCGCTCCGCGATTCGGCGCTTCCCGACCGCGACGGGCCGGACGAGGGTGTCCGGGCGACGCTCGCGAGGATGGAGTTGGGACTCGCGCACGTTCTCGAGTCGTACGACACCGGGTACTGGAGCCGGTTCGATCTCGACGAGCGGTGGCACGGGATCCCCCTCGCATCACCCCTCAGGCACGGCGAGCACGTGCTCCAGCTGGAGCGGCTCGCCGGTCAGACCGGGAACGAGCTGGTCGCGACGACCGCCGCGCGCTGGCGCTCCTACGCGGCGCACGCAGGCTCCAGCCGGCGCGCCTGGTGGGGGCGGCTGGGCTTCTGGATCGCGAATCGCGGGCTGCATCCCTCCGAATACTGACCATCGACCAGCCCCTGGCTGCCTTCCGTCTTTACACGCCCATGCTGCGTGCTATCTTACATATGTGGGGCATGAGGGCCTGTCGCGGGTGATTCGGACCGCGCTCGGCCCGTGCGAGACACCCGGGCAATGGCCGGGTGTCTGAATGCGAAGGAGCAGTGGACCGTGACAACCGCAGTATGCGCACTTCTGACGACGATCGTAGCCGGCGGTCTGGCATGGCTGCTCACGCCGCCGGGGGCGAAGGTCGGGCTCAAGCTCGGTCTCGCCGACCTGCCGAGTTCGAGGCGGGTCCGGGCGCGCGCGGTTCCGACGACCGGCGGCATCGTCGTCTTCCTCGCCATCGCGGTCTCGATGGTGGTCGCCGTCCGGTTCTGCGCGGGCGCGCCGCCGGAGTTCGGGGCGAAGCTTCGCGCGCTGCTGCTCGGCGCCACGGCCGTCGTCATCCTCGGGATGGCGGACGATCGGATGAACCTCAAGCCCCTGGTCAAGCTCGTCTCGCAGACGGCGATCGCGGTCGCCATGGTCGCCGCGGGCGTCGGGATCGACCACATGCGCTTCGTGCTCGGTCCGACCATCGACCTCGGGTGGTTCGGCTATCCTCTTACGGTTCTCTGGTTCCTCGCGTTCATGAACGCTCTCAATATAATCGACGGTCTCGACGGTCTTGCCGGCGGTATCGCGGCGATCACGGCCGGCGGGCTCTTCGCGGTCAGTATGCTCGACCCGAACCCGATCCTGTTCCTGATGGGAGCGGGTCTCTTCGGCGCGACGACCGGGTTCCTCGTGCACAACTACGGCCGAGGGACCGTCTACCTCGGTGACGCGGGAAGCATGACGCTCGGGTTCCTGCTCGCCGGCGGCGCGATCATCGGCGCGAAGCAGGATGCCGCGAGTACGACGCTCCTCGTTGCCGCGGCGTGCATGACGGTTCCCGCGTTCGATGTCTCAACATCGATGGTCCGTCGGTGGCGGAAGGGGCAGCACGTCATGGTGGCGGACCGCTCGCACGTCCATCATCGCCTCATTCGATTCGGGCTGAGCCCGCGCCACGCGGTCCTCGTGCTCTGGGCGGCGACCGTCTTCTTCGGCGGCCAGATGCTCGCGCTCGTCACGTCGCACGGTCTGATCTACGTGCTGGCGAGCTACGTGGCGCTCGCGATCGTCGGTCGCATTCTGCTCAATCAGCGACGCAAGAACCTCCGCACGACCGAGCGCGGCATCCGCGACGAGTTCTTCTATCTGATCGGGGCCAAGGACTCGGTCGGGGACGAGAAGGACGGTGAGGAGCCGGGGCTGCGTGACATGATCGTTGAGCAGATTCGACGAGAGGCGCTCTACCGCCGGCTCGAGCGGAACGACCGCGACCAGGGGAAACGCCGCTTCGTCCCGCCCCGTGATGTGCAAGAGCCCCCGCAGAAGCCCGTTGAGCGAGAGATCCCGGTTGAGGAAGAGATCGCCGCAGAGGAGCGAGGTGACTGATGACCGACTAGCGGTCAGGAACGCCCTGGGTCCCGCCCTCAGCG
This sequence comes from bacterium, assembly GCA_029990205.1. Classification (GTDB taxonomy): domain Bacteria; phylum Joyebacterota; class Joyebacteria; order Joyebacterales; family Joyebacteraceae; genus JAPEKQ01. The sequence goes on along the minus strand of JAPEKQ010000004.1, from coordinate 55,202 downwards.
AATGCTGCGCCAATCCGCGATGACGTTTGCCAGACCCCCTCAGCAGTGCTATTCTGAACAGCTGGAACGAAAACAGTCGGAATCCGGAAGGGTTCCGGTTAGAATGTACGGAAACCGAACAAACTTCGAGAGATGATCCCCGAAAGGAGCACACATGCCACAGAGACGAGTCTATTTCTTCGGAGGCGGCCACGCCGACGGTCGAGGGGGGATGAAGAACCTCCTTGGCGGCAAGGGCGCCAACCTCGCCGAGATGACACATCTCGGCATCCCGGTCCCGGCCGGATTCACCATCTCCACTGAGGTCTGCGCCCACTACTACACCAACGACTCGTCCTACCCGGAGGGTCTTGAGGATGAAGTGGCGAAGGCGATCGGACGGGTGGAGGAGGCGATGGGCGGCGGGTTCGGCGATCCGGACGATCCGCTCCTGTTCTCCGTGCGTTCCGGCGCGCGTGTCTCGATGCCGGGAATGATGGACACGGTCCTCAACATCGGTCTCTCTGACGACACCGTCGCCGGTCTCATCAAGAAGACGGGCAACGACCGGTTCGTCTACGACAGCTACCGGCGTCTCATTCAGATGTACGCCGACGTCGTGATGGGGCTCGAGAGCGAGGAGTTCCACCGTCTGCTCGACGCTCGGAAGAAGGAGAAGGACGTCTTCCACGACATGGATCTGAGCGCCGAGGATCTCAAGTACCTCGCCGGACAGTTCAAAGCCAAGGTGAAGGAGCTCTCTGGGAAGGACTTCCCGGACGACCCGCGCGAGCAGCTCTGGGGCGCCATCAGCGCCGTGTTCCGCTCGTGGAACATCCAGCGCGCGATCAGCTACCGCCGCCTCAACGACATCCCCGACGACTGGGGCACCGCGGTGAACGTCCAGGCGATGGTCTTCGGTAACATGGGCGAGGGGAGCGCGACCGGCGTCGCCTTCACCCGTGATCCGGCGACCGGCGAGCGGACATTCTACGGCGAGTATCTCCCGAACGCGCAGGGCGAGGACGTTGTGGCCGGTGTGCGGACGCCGCACCCGATCAACCTCTCCCAGAAGAAGGAAGGCGACGGCGAGTCCCTCGAGGAGATGATGCCCGAGATCTACGCCTCCCTCGACGCGATCCGCGAGAAGCTCGAGAAGCACTACACCGACACGCAGGATCTCGAGTTCACCATCCAGCGAGGCAAGCTCTGGATGCTCCAGACCCGGACGGGCAAGCGCACGGCTGAGGCGGCCGTCCGCATCGCCGTCGAGATGGAGTCGGAGGGTCTCATCGACCGGAAGACGGCCGTCATGCGCGTCGACCCCGACCAGGTCGAGCAGCTCCTTCACGAGCGCATCGACCCGAAGACCGAGTACACGGCGCTGACGAGAGGTCTGCCCGCGTCACCGGGCGCCGCGGTCGGTCGGATCGTCTTCACCGCGGAGGACTCCGTGGCCTGGGCCGAGGACGCCGATGAGGACAAGCACCGCACGATCCTCGTTCGCGAGGAGACGTCGCCCGAGGACATCGACGGCATGAACGCGTCGCAGGGATTCCTGACGGCTCGCGGCGGCATGACGTCGCACGCGGCCGTCGTCGCGCGCGGCATGGGCAAGTGCTGTGTCGCGGGAGCGGGGGACCTGCAGATCGACTACCGCGCGAAGACCTGCACGGTCAACGGCACGACGCTCAAGGAAGGCGACTGGCTGACGCTGAACGGCTCGACCGGCGACGTCATCGCCGGGAAGGTCCCCACCGAGCAGCCCGAGCTCTCGGGCGCGTTCGCCACACTGATGGAGTGGGCGGACGAGTTCCGCCAGCTCGGCGTGAGGACGAACGCCGACACGCCTGAGGATGCGAAGACCGCGCGGAAGTTCGGCGCGGGCGGTATCGGCCTCTGCCGGACCGAGCACATGTTCTTCGGCGAGGAGCGTCTTCAGTACATCCGCGCGATGATCATGGCGAACGACGAGACCGAGCGTCGTGAGGCGCTCGATCATCTGCTTCCGTTCCAGCGCGATGACTTCGAGGGCATTCTCGAGGCGATGGCCGGGCTCACGGTCACCATCCGTCTGCTCGACCCGCCGCTCCACGAGTTCATTCCCGGGACCGAGGCCGAGATCAGGGAGCTGGCGCGGGATCTGGGGAAGGACCCGGACTCGATGGTCGAGCGTGCGGCGGCGCTGCACGAGTCCAACCCGATGCTTGGTCACCGGGGCTGCCGTCTCGGTGTGACCTATCCCGAGGTCTACGAGATGCAGGCGCGCGCCATCATCGAGGCCGCGTGCGCGCTCGTGAAGCGTGGCATCGACGCCCGACCCGACATCATGATCCCGCTCGTCGGAGAGCCGAGAGAGCTCTCGCTTCTTCGTGAGCTGGTCGAGCGCGTCGTGAAGGAGACCATGAGGAAGAAGGGTGTCGAGGTCAACTACCACATCGGTACGATGATCGAGATCCCGCGCGCGTGTGTCGTGGCCGACGAGGTCGCCGAGCACGCCGACTTCTTCTCGTTCGGAACGAACGACCTGACGCAGATGACGTACGGGTACAGCCGCGACGACGCGGGGAGTTTCATCAAGGACTACCTGAAGCTCGGGATCCTGAGGAAGGACCCGTTCCAGTCGATCGACAAGCGCGGCGTCGGCGCTCTCGTCAAGATGGCGGTCGAGAAGGGCCGCGGCGTCAACGACGAGCTCAAGGTCGGTATCTGCGGCGAGCACGGTGGCGATCCGGAGTCGATCAACTTCTGCCATCACGCCGGTCTCGACTATGTCAGCTGTTCACCGTACCGCGTCCCGGTCGCCCGTCTCGCGGCGGCACACGCGGTGCTGCGGGCGAAGATGAAGGGCATGCTGTAGCGCGTCCGCCGGTTCCCGGCGACATGTTCATTCGAAGCGGTTCGCGAGCGGGGTCCGAGAGGGCCCCGCTCGTTGCCTGTGCGATGGTTGGCGTCCGCGCAAACCCCCAGCGGCAAGGGGCTTTCCGCTTGACGGACCCTCACGTGACGGCCTAGAATCGAAGAGTACTCCCCACTGACGTGGAATGCTGTTTCACGTGTCGGACGACCGCGTCTGCGGTGTCCGGACAAGCGGTTCGACGGTCCGCCGATGGGCGGGCACAGCGTGGGTGAACACCGTGCGCATATTCCTCTTCACACTGTTCTTCATTCTCTTCGGCGCAGCCATCGCCTATGGCCTCTCCGTTGGTGACTTCTGGGAGACGCTATCGAACGGCGCGATGATCTGTCTGACTTGTATCGGCGTTGCGTAGCGGACCTCACGGTCGCGCCAGCGGAAGGCGGACGCAGCAGTGAAGCGCAGAATCGTCCAGTTCCTCGGTTTGCTCGCCACGAACTCCTACTTCGCGGCGATTCCGAAGATGAGTTTCTACCAGGGCACCCTCAAGGGCGCCTGTGTTCCTGTTCTCAACTGCTACGCCTGCCCGATGGCGTGGGGCAGCTGTCCGGTCGGGACGCTCCAGCACTTCCTCATCGTCAAGGCGTTCCCGTTCTATGTCCTCGGCACCCTCGGTGCGATCGGGCTCTTCGTCGGGCGCTGGCCGTGCGGCTGGCTCTGCCCGTTCGGGTGGCTCCAGGACATCATCAACAAGGTCAAGGTCCCGAACCTGAAGCTCCCCGACTGGCTGCGACATCTCAAGTTCGTCGTGCTGATCGTCGTGGTCGGCGGGATCGCCTGGTGGACGATGGAGCCGTGGTTCTGCAAGATCTGCCCGGCCGGAACGCTCGGCGCGGGGATCCCGTGGCTCTTCTTCAAGTCGCAGGGGTCGGCCTGGGCCGAGGGTATGGACTTCACGACGTGGATGTTCAAGCTCAAGATCGTCGTTCTCGTCGGCTGCGTCGTGTTCATGATGTTCGCGAAGCGTCCGTTCTGCCGGTTCCTCTGTCCGCTCGGAGCGCTGTTCGGACTGACGAACAAGTTCAGTCTGCTCCAGATGAACGTGGACCTCGACAGCTGCGCCATCGCGTACGCGAAGGGGTCGGACTTCACCAACTGCGCGACATGCAGGCACTGCTCGTTCCACTGTCCGATGGACCTCAAGGTCCCTGAGCAGATCGGCAGTGTCGACTGTATTCGATGTATGAACTGCACGAGCTACGGCTCCCCGAACTGGAGTTTCCGGTTCAAACGGGAGCAGAACTTCGGTGTACCCCGGGTCACGGACGAGGGCTCGGATCCGGTTGTGATGTAGTTCCCACCGAAGGACGCACCGCGTCCGGAAGGAGGAGGCGATGGACTCGCCGAGCGGCGTCACCCAGGAGCTGGTGGAACGCCTGAGTCGAGCGGACCGCCTCGTTGTCCTCACCGGCGCCGGCGTATCGAGCGAGAGCGGTATCCCGACGTTTCGCGGAAGGAACGGGCTCTGGGAGAACTACGGAGCCGAGGATCTCGCGACATGGGAGGCCTTCCAGAGCGACCCCGAGCTCGTCTGGCGCTGGTACGAGTACCGCCGGCAGATGATCGCCGATGCCACCCCGAACCCCGCGCACACGGCGATCGCCGATCTCGAGAAGAGCTGTGACGACTTCATGCTCGTCACACAGAACGTGGACGGGCTCCACGCCCGCGCCGGGAGCACGAACCCGATCGAGCTTCACGGCAATATCTGGCGGGGGAGATGCACGAAGGAACAGACCCTCGTCGACCTTCCGGATACACCGCTGTCTGAGCTTCCCCCCAGATGCAAGAGCTGCGGAGCCCTGATTCGTCCGGACGTCGTCTGGTTCGGCGAGCCGCTGCCGCCGGAGGCGTACGATGCGTCGTACGATGCGGCGAGCGACTGTGACGCGATGCTCGTGGTGGGGACGTCGGCATTAGTGAGGCCAGCCTCATCACTGCCGCTGGTCGCCAAGCACAGCGGGGCGTTCGTCGTCGAGGTCAATACTGAGTACACGGCGATCTCGGTCCTCATCGACACGACCCTCATCGGTCGAGCAGGAGAGGTCCTCCCGTCGCTCGTCTCGGCGCTCGCCGAGACGCGGGCGGCTGTTCAGACGGAGCCCCAGACGACGTAGTCGGGCGACCTCCCAGACCTCCTGGATACCGCGTAAGAGCCCACATACAGGCGTGTTCCGTGCGTCCGGCTTGACCGCGCGGCCCGCGTCTGATAGCATTTTCCCACCAAAATGACAATCACTGCAACGGCAGGACCGGAGGAGGGCCACCACATCCCCCAGTGGGGTGGCGCATGTGGCTCCGCCCCTCCGGTTTCGATGCATCGCCGCCGTGCGTGGCGGCCCGTCTGAGGAGTCTCGAATGCGAAGAAGCCTGTTCATAGCGGTTCTGGTCCTCGCCGCCGTCCTCGCGAGCAGCGGGGCGTTCGCCAAGACCTACAACAGCCCGCACATCAACGGGCACGTCACGGAGGAGCCCAACGACTGGGCGCCGGACGAACTGGGTGTGGTGGATCCGGACAACGACAACCGGTGGGGCGCGAGCGACGCGGATCTGGTCGACCTCTACGTCACCTGGGACGCCGACAGTCTCTATATCGGTGTGACGACCGTGAACGGCCCGAGCAGCTACGGGAACGGATACCTCCTGTTCATCGATACCGACGCGCAGAACGGGATCACAGGCGCCACCGACTTCACCGGGGCCGATTTCTACCAGAGGCAGATCACGTTCAGCACGATAGGTGCGGATGTCGTGATGGGTGGCTGGAATCTGCCGGGTGTGTTTGAGATCAAGCACTGCACTGACCCGACCGCCACGACCGACTTCGTCGGGGGCTACTCGCAGGGCAACCCCGGTTGGAAGCACTTCGAGGCGCGATTCAACTGGGACGGGATGTTCGGGCTTGGTGAGGGTGTCGTTCCGAACGGCACGACCCTGAGGTTCATCGCCGCCGTCGTCGGCGGAGACGGGTCGGGCGCGTACGACGCGATGCCCACGTCGTCGACCGGCATTGAGTCGAACGGCGGTACCGCGTGGGACGCGATCACCGACCTCGACAACTATTACGAGGTTCCGGTCGACGCCAACGGTGATGGGGTCCCGGATGAGGGGTTCCCGCCGGGTGGCTCCATCTCCGGTACCGTAACACTCGATGATCCTCTGGACGACACCACGGTTGTGACGGTCACCGCGTACGACGGCGCGACGGCCGTCAAGAGCGGGCAGACCGGTCCCGGCGGCGGCGACTACACGGTCTACCTCGTGCCGGACGGCACCTACGATGTGGTCGCGACGGCCGACTCGTATCTCTCAGAGACCATCGAGGACGTCGTGCTCTCCGGTGAGCCGGAGCTCGAGGATGTCGACTTCTCTATGATGAAGGTCACCGGGCGCATCGAGGGCGAAGTCGCTCTCACGGGCGGCCCGGCGGAGGACGTGGACGTCACGGTCTACGATGCTACGACCATGCAGCCGGGCGGGGACGGAACGTTCACCGTCAGCGGCGGAGCCGGCGCGTTCTCGATCGCGACAGTGCTCGACGGGGACTGGATCGTGATGGCGGACGCGAAGGGATACGTTCCTTCGCAGGTCTCCGCAACCATCGCGGACGGCGACACCGTGGACGTCGGACTGATGACGCTCGCTGCTGTCGAGGCGACGAAGTACTGCTACGTCGATTCCACCGGGGTCACGGTCTACGGCGTCGGCACGACGGTGAGTCTGCCCGACGATGAGATCTACTACTACGCCGACGCGTGGATCGAGCCGCGCGACGACGAGGACCGCGTCGCCTACTGGGACTACGACGCGCAGGACGGCGTCGTGCTCTCGGTGACGAAGCTCGACCCGACCTACCCTCCCGACGGCACGGTCGTCATCGCCGATACCAACTCGATCCCCATTCCGAGCTGGACCCTGACCTCGGATATGTTTGTCGACGGCCGCGCGGGCGTCCGCATCGCCGACGACGAGATCGAGGTGCTCCGGCTCTACGCGGGGACGCCGACCAGGAGCACGGGCGTGCTCGAGGTCGGCATCGGCGCCGCGCGGCCCACGCTCCTGGCGCTGACCGCGACGGAGTTCGCGGTCACAGCCGGCGACACCGGGACGATCGTCACCGGTCAGCTGAAGGACGGCAGCGGCAACGACGCGAAGATCGCGGATGTCGATGTCGGCATGACGGCGACGGGTGCCGGCGGCAGCTTCAGCGTTTCGAGTCCGACGACCGACCCGAACGGCCGGTTCATCACGGTGTTCAGCTCGACGTCGGCGGGAACGACGTACGTCAGCGCGACCATCGATGCGGCGTCGGCGTACGCGAGCATCGACGTCGATACGCTCGACATAGCCATCAGTCCCGACGCGGCGGCGCTCGTGGAGCTGTCGGCATCGCCCGTCGCTCTCAGGACGGGAGAGAGCGCAACGCTGACGGCCGCTGTTGTGGATGACTACGGGAACGCCGTGGCGCAGCAGGGGCTCTCGATCGATCTGACGGCGACGCCGGCGAGCCTGGTGGCCTCGCTCGACACACCCATCGTGACGGATGCGACGGGCATGGCGACGGGTGAGATCACCGCGGGCACGTCCTACGGGACGATCGAGATCACCGGGACGACCAGCGGCCTGTCGGTCGAGACCGTCTACCTACCGGTCGACGCGACGATCGTCGAGATCGACGAGACGGCGCCCGAGTCGGATCCGGACCACAACAGCCTCGAGGGCGTCGACCTGACCATCCTCAGTGTGACGAACGACGAGGACGACCTCACCGTTACGCTCACGTTCAACTCGAACTGGGACGGCGTCCATCTGATGACGCTGTTCGAGACGCACGCGGACGCCAACGGCGGGGCGAGCGATCCCTTCGGCTTCCCGGTCAACTACGGGCACACGAACGTGCCGGACTACTGCTTCACGTACAAGTACGCGGCCGACGATTACTCCGACCTCCGCCGCCACACCGGGAGCGAGTGGGAGCACTACGACTTCGACAACGAGGAGTGGCGCATCGGTTGGGCCGAGGGCGTCAACGGTGTGTCGCAGGGACTGACCTACAAGACCGAGACCACGGCCGTGGTCCAGGTGCCGCTCTCGGTGATCGAGGCGTCGCCCGGCGACACCGTGCGGCTCGAGATCTACCTGACCCAGGAGACGGACGGCGAGAAGCGCGCGGCGCTCGATTCGGTGCCGCACGACGCCACGCACGACATGGTGCCCGAGACCGGCGAGTGGTGGGAGACCGCAACGACGCCGGTGACGCTCGGCAATTACACGACCTACGTCGTCCGGGAGGAGGGTGACGCGCCGACGGTCGCGGGCGGCCTTGCCGTGCCGACACCGGCCGCGCCCGGTGACCTCGTGACGTACACCATCGAAGTGACCGATACGGGCGGCGGCATCGGGGATGTGTTCCTCGATCTGTCGACCATCGGCGGGACCGAGCTCATCCGGATGCTCGACGATGGCGCCGGAGCGGATGTGACCGCCGGCGACGGGACCTACTCGGCCTCCGAGATCCTGACCTCGGGCGCCTCGGACGGCGACCAGACCGTCACGATCACGGCGCGAGACGCCACGAACGTGTGGCCGGCATCGGGTTCGATCACCGTGACGGTGAACAACCCGGCCGTGGCCATCCGCGACTTCGATGACGAAGAGGGGGACGACCACGGTCCGAACCAGACCGACGACGGTACGGCGGACGGCACGCCGATCGAGGGTCTCTACTATCACTATCCGACGGACACGGTCTTCTTCGAGGGTTCGTTCGACATCATCCGCGAGGAGATCTTCATCGATGGTGACTACGTCGTGTTCCGTACGACGGTCGCTGATCTTGTGAGCCATCTCGATGACGGCGCCGCCGACTGGGGCGCGCCGAACCCGAGCGAAGCGACGTGCGACAGCGAGTACCGCACGGACATGAACCTCCAGAAGCTCGACATCTACATCGATGCCAAGGAAGGCGCCGGTTCGACCAACGGGTTCCCGAGCCGGAACACCGACATCGCGACCGTCGACGCCTGGGACTACGGCATCTCCGTCGAGGGATGGGGCAAGTGGTTCGTCATCTCGAACGACTCGAACTCCTCGGCGAACTGGGGTCTCTACAAGAACGACAGTGACATCTCGTTCTGCAACAACTACGAGGACGACACGATCGATGTCCGCGTTCATCGCGACCTGTTCGATGTCGGCGCCGATCTGGAGAGCGCCATCCTGGAATGGGACGTCATCGTCTGCCTGTCCTCGCACGACGGCGACTCGAGCGATGAGAATCTCGGCGGCATCCGGTGGATCAACGCCAACACGCAGCAGTGGCAGTTCGGCGGCGGGGCCGACAGCGAGGACGGCCGTGACCGCGACGCGAACATCATCGACGTGGCCGTGAGCTGCGGCGCCGGGCACGAGCCGGGCCGCACGCAGGAGGAGATGCTCGACTACACGACCGACGAGGCACAGGAGCGGTTCGACAACAACATGGTCGCCTGCGTCCTCGAGGCGAGCTTTGCCGAGGACTACTCGCCGCCGGTCATCACGAGCTTTGTCCCCGAGGGCACGATTCAGCACGTGCCGTGGATCGCGCTCGATGAGGCGCCCGCCGTCTTCTGGACGACTATCGAGGACGTCGGCTCGGGCGTCGAAGAGGCGACATTCCTGTGGGAGGCCTACGGCGACACGGCGCAGCACTCGGTCGACATGGTCAACCTCAAGGGCGACATCTGGGCCGCGGCCGTCTCGCGCAGCGAGATCGTCAGCGCGACGAACGAGCTCACGCTCAACGTCACCGGCCAGGCGCGCGCTATCACAGCGAGCATCCGGGCCATGGACGCCTCGCAGTATGAGAACGACATCACGGCCGGCCCGTTCGAGATCGCGATCCCGGAGCCGTGGGCGGAGGAACAGGCGATCACGGTCGCCGACACGACTTCGCTCGGCGAGGGCTACGATCTGGTGTTCCAGGACGGCACCGTCGTGACGCTCACCGACGGCGATCTGTCGCAGCGAGCGGACGTGGACGTTATCGTCAGAGCGCTTCCGTCGATCGAGATCGACGACAGCAACATCCGGGACGACATGGAGTACCTCGGGACGGCGCGTGAGATCACGCTGGAGTCCGGCGGCTCGCCGGTCTCGGCAGCGTCGCCCATCTCCGTCGCTCTCCACTACCCGCAGTACGACGTCGGCTCGCTCGAGGAGGCGAAGTTCGGTCTCTTCGAATGGAACACACTGACGGAACGGTGGATCCTCAGCGGCGCGGCCAACTCGCCGAGCGGGAACACCGTCTCGACGGAGACGCAGGATCTCGGCGAACTCGGCGTGTTCTACTGGGACGCGCTCGGATTCGACGATGACGCGGGTCTCTCCGGTGTGCTGACCGAGCCGAACCCGTTCTCCCCGAACGGTGACGGTCTCTACGACGAGATGACCGTCACGTTCTACCTGTCGCGCGAGGCCGACCACGTCAACATCGAGTTCTACGATCTGGCCGGCAAGCTCGTCAGGCGTCTCGTCTGGCACCAGGCGACCGAGTATCTCGGCAGGACGCCGAACCAGATCACGTGGGACGGGACCGACATGCACGGTGAGGTCGTCCCGTATGGAATCTACGTCATGAGAGTCGAAGCCAAATTCGAACAGCAGCCGACCTACGAGCGGATCAACCGCCCCGTGGTCGTCATCAAGTAAGGAGCGCACATGAAGAGAACAGCAACGCTCGTCCTCTGCGCGGCGCTCGCGCTCATACCGGCGACAGTCTCGGCCAACTTCGTTGAGACCGAACTCGGCGCGCGGGCGATGGGCATGGGGGGCGCGTTCGTCGCCGTCGCGGATGATGTCACGGCGCTGCACTGGAATCCCGCGGGTCTCGCGACGCTCGAGCAGATCCAGGTGTTCGGGATGCGCACCAGCGTCTACGGTGTGGACGGCGTGTCCGAGGACGCGGCGATCGCCGGGTACGGGAACGGGACGCACGGCGCGGCCGCCGGGTGGATGCGGACCGGGGCGGAGGACCTCTACAACGAGGACACGCTCATCGCCGGATACGGTTTCAACGGGTGTTTTGTCGAGGGGCTCGCTGCGGGCGTCGCGCTCAAGCGGTTCTCGATCGACGCGCCCGGATACGAGTACTACAACGACCCCGCCTTCAGCGGGGACGGCGACGCGGCGTTCGCGGCCGATCTCGGAGTGCTCTACCGCCGAGGGAGTTGGAGCGCCGGCGGCGTCCTCCGGAACCTCGGCGAGCCGGAGCTTCAGCTTCTCGACACGACCGCGCCGGACGACATCGACCCGGTTTACGCCGAGATGCGGATCGGCGGGTCGTATCTGTTCCGCGGTGTGATGCTCATGTCGGCGGAGTGGCGCGTTCCGCGCGAGGCGCCGGCGTACTACGACGAGAAGTCATCCATCAACATCGGCACCGAGGTCTGGTTCTACGACGCGTTCGCGCTCCGGGCGGGGATGAACCGCGACCGGATCACGGCGGGAGTCGGCATCAAGTCGAAGAACCTCCTGGTCGACGTGGCGCTGCTCTCCGAGCGGCGCATCGGGAGTCTCTATCGGCTCTCGGCGATGTTCGTCTGGTAGGGTTCGCGGGCAGCGGCCGGCGCGCAGCCGGCGCAGGTGCCGCGGACCGATTCGTGTATCACGACACTGAAGACACGCAGGAAGTCACGAGGGTGTGACGGAGACAAGGAGCAGCCCTTGACACGACAGAGGAGATTCGGGACGGCCGGAACCGCAGTGTTCCTTGCGACCGTCCTGCTCCTGGCTCTGGCTCCGCCGGCGGCGGCTATCACGACGCTGGAGGGGTACTCCGATCTGATGACGGAGATCAGGAGCAGCGGAGGTGGAGACCCGAGCTGGGGACTCGACAACCCGCGGCTCTACGCCGAGCTCAGGCTGAAGACCAGCCCGTGGACGGATATCGACACGTTCCTGAAGCTCGTCGCGGAGTCCAACAACTGGCAGGATTCGGAGGAGACGGACACGTACGAGAAGACTTCCCTCCTCTACCTCAAGGAGGGACACATCCGGTTCCGGGGGAGCCGTGTTGAGGCGTACCTCTTCTCGAGGCAGGACCGGTTCTGGCTCAACGAACCGCTCCTCGGCGTGCTCGACCAGGGATGGGTGAAGGATGACTCGTACGGTCCGCGCGCGCAGGGAATCCGACTCGACTTCTGGGACACCTACGGGTTCCAGGGCGCCGCGTTCTACAGCGACACGAGCTACGAGAACGAGTACCGAGGCGGTCGCGTGACCCGCGACTTCGCGAGCGACCGGATCGTGCTCGGAAGCACGTATGCCCGGTGCGACTACTCGGACTTCGATGAGGTCATCGCGTTCGACGGCGAGGTCGCGGTCGGCGAGCTGGTCCCGGCGCTCCGTCGTTTCGGCCGGATGACCTGGGCGACCGAGTACGGCCGGAACACATCGCGTGATCCGCGGCACCCGGGTGACGAAGGACGCAACGGTTTCAAGACCGAGCTTCGCGACCTCAAGGTCGGGCCGCTGCGGTTCCTGGTCTCCTATGAGGACATCGGCGAGATCTTCTACGCCGAGCAGATGGCGAGCGGAGACCAGAAGAACAAGAACGGATACAGCAGGTACTACGCCGAAGCGCACTACCGCATCCCGACCAAGGCGATCAACCTGAAGGGGTGGACCTACAAGGATTCGCCGAAGGAGGGGGACGACGCCGAGGAGGGAGTCAAGCAGGAGTGGGGGACCGAGGCATACCTCGAGTTTGTCAACGGCTTCACCGGCAAGGTTGAGTACAAGGTCTACGAGAACCGCGATGGCGTCTGGCCGAACCTCTTCACCGAGGTCACCGGTGAGAACCGGCTCGTCAAACTCGTGCTCCAGTACCGCATCAAGGACATCGACTCCGACTACGAACTGACAGCCTACGGGTTCGGAGTGAACGTCAACCTGAGCGACAACTGGAAGTTCTACGCGCGCGTGATGAACGTCGACGAGCTCACCGAGTCGCGTCAGACGGCGTTCGCCCAGATCAGGTACCTTGCCTGGTCGGGCGCCGAGTTCTTCGTGGAGTACGGCAATTCGGACCACAGCAACGACTTCACGAACGACGGCGACTTCGTCGACCACGGCTCGTCGACGACGACAGAGCAGGTGTTCAAGGCATTCGTAAGGATCTATTACTAGCGAGCCGTCGGCGCCCCACGGGCGACCGACAGCGGGGCATCGGCGCACGCGCCCGCCCCGCCCGAGCGGAGAAGAGCGTATGAGAACGAAGAATCTTCTGAGCGTGGTGTTGCTGGCGGTGCTTGTCTTCGCCATGGCGTCGCACGCGGGGATCGTGGCTGTGGACGGCGGTATCGAGTTCAGCTACTACGATCCGTACGCGGCGAGCGTCAGCCTGGCCGGCATCTTCAACAACTGGAACATGAACGAGAACCCGATGACCCTCGGGGACGACGGCACGTGGCGTGTGGTCCTGGACCTGGGGGCGGGGAGCTACGAGTACAAGTTCGTCGTGAACGGTTCGCAGTGGGTGGCCGACCCGGACAACCCGAAGACGGCCGGCGACTACGGCAACTCGCTTCTCGTTGTCGACGACGGCGGTGAAGTCGCGGCGACTGACACGACGACCGCCATCTCGAACACGCAGGTCAACTCGCGTGTCCGTCTCGAGGGCTGGTACCGTGCCAACTACAACACGCAGTCCGAGGACGACGAGACTCCGTCGTGGCGTCTGGTTCGTCCGGATCATGAGGTCTTTATCTCCGTCGTCCCGACGGTGACCGACCAGGTGACCGGTCGGGCGACCCTCCGCCTCTACTCGGGCGAGGGCGACATGAATGAGATCTCGGCCGACCTCTATGACGGCCGCGTCGCGCTCGAGGGCGACCTGTTCTCGGTGACCGGCTTCTACAATGAGGAGCTGATCCAGTTCGACGAGCCGTTCGAGCTCGTGGGACACCGGGACCTTCTCGGGACCATTCCCGAGGAACACATCGCGTTCGGCCGCGGCACCCAGGGTCTGATCCTCACGACCGACTTCTGGGATTTCGACCTGACCGGTGTCTACACCAACGCGTACGATGCCGACGTCCTCAATGATCCCGACGAGTATGACAACACGGGCACCGATCTCATCGGTCTGCGCCTGACGCGGCCCGTCGGCCCGGTTGCGCTGGGCGGGACGTTTGCTTCGTGGCGCGACGACTGGTGGATCGGCTTCCAGGGTACGAACACGAGTCCGGACCTCGACGACTACCTCGCCGAGTCCGGGACGTCGAGCGACTGGTTCGAGCTCTCGAACACCGAGCGGTTCATCACGTTCGACGCGAGCTACCCGATCACTGAGCAGTACGGTATCACGGCCGGCTACGCCCTCTACAACTACGAGAGCCTGTGGAACATGGGCAACTACGAGAAGGTTGAGGGCGACGAGTACGGCAACGGCGCGATCGACGTGCCGGTCGGCGACATGGAGGGCAGCATCATCCTGGTGGAGCTCTCGGCCGATCCGGTGGAGCCGCTCGATCTCGACCTCGAGTTCGCCAAGATCCAGATCGACGGGATGGAGGACGGGGAGGAGTTCACATCCGCCAGCTCCTCACACTTCATGGCTATGGGGACGTCAGGCTGGGGTGACCTCTGGCCGGTCGGGACCCTTCGCACGTACACCGAGGTCGGCGGCGGAAGCTCCGAACTCGTAGCGAGCGTGACGGGTCCGATCCCCGAGCTGGACGGAACGGCCATCGAGTTCGATGGCGCGTTCGAGCTGGGTATCTTCGATCTCGGCGTCGAGTACGCCACCATGAGCTACAACGCCGTGTTCACGGATTCGATGGCGATCTGGTTCGGTGAGGACGAACTCGACCTGACCGCCACGCGGTTCGGAGGCCGGGCGCGCGCGGACATCATGGAGGACCGTCTCTGGGTCCAGATCGCGGGCGAGTCGCGCACGATCGAGTACGACCCCGATGACGACTACGGGACCTACGATACGATGGAAGCGATCTTCAGCGGCGGTTACAGCCTGAACCAGGACTGGAGCGTTCTCTTCGACGTCCGGCACATGACGTACAAGGATGTGCCGACGACGACGGTGAGCGACACCACGAGCGGTCGCGGGACGACCTACGACGACGAGTCGTTCATAGCGCCGTACGTGGCGATCGTCTACAGCCCGCGTCCGAACATCCAGTTCAGGGTCGGCTACGGTGTCGACCCGCTGAGCTACATGGACACGCCGGTCGAGGGCCGAGGCAACGGCCGTGAGCGCTGGCGCTCGAACTACATGTGGGACAACGACGGCACGAGTGTCCTCGATGCCGAGGAAGCGCTCTCAGAGATGAAGACCTTCGGCGTCATGGCGCTCATCACGTTCTAGGAGGGGAGAGGACGATGCGTATGAACAGAACGCGACGTACCCGTCTCGCCCTCGTTCTCGCGCTCGCCGCGGCGGCGATGGTCATATCGTCGTGCGCGGGCGTGCTGAGCGTGATCGAGGACCGGCTTCCTCCGCCTCACGAGGTCTCGGACGGGTTCATCTTCAACTACTACGCGCCCTCGGCGCGCCAGGTGACACTGGCGGGCAACTTCAACAACTGGGGTGGGACGCAGGGCGGCGGTCGCTACGATCCGGCCATCGACCCTATGCATGATGCGGACGGCGACGGCGTCTGGTCGATCGTCATTCCGCTGCCCCCGGGGCGCTATCAGTACAAGTTCGTGCTCGACGGCGGCGTGACGTGGGAGATCGATCCGAACAACCCGGACACGGACTACGAGAGCGGCATCGAGAACTCGATGGTCATCGTGCCGGCGACCATCCGTTACGATGCCGAGATCGTCACGGGCACGGTCACCGGCGGCCGCGAGGAGGCCGCGCAGGCCGACCCGCCGCCGGAGCCCCGGGGAGCGCTGGCGCCGGAGGGGGCGTTCCCGGTCGATGTGTCGCTCGACATGCCGGACGCGGGCGCGGTCTTCATCGCCGGCTCGTTCAATGCATGGAGCCCCGACGCGGACGCGATGGCGAAGAACGACGACGGGATCTGGGTGATCACGCTCATGCTCGAGCCCGGGCAGTACGAGTACAAGTTCGTGGTGGACGGGACGTGGATGGAAGACCCGGCCAACCCGGACGTCATCTCTGACCCCTACGGGGGCAAGAACTCGGTGCTGACGGTCGAGTGAGCGAGCGGGGGACAGGAGGCGGAGAAGCCCGGGCGGGAAGGTCCTGGTCGCTGACGAAGCACGCCAGGGACAACCTGACTGCGTATACGTTCCTTGCGCCGTTCCTGATCATCTTCCTCGTCTTCCTTGTGTACCCGGTCGTCTACTCGCTGTACCTCGCAATGCATCAGGTGCCCGCCGACTCGTTTGACGTGTTCGGCGGGCTCCAGTTCGTCGGGTTCAAGAACTTCATCAAGTTGTTCACGGACGTGAAGTTCTGGTGGTCGGTCGCGATGACGCTCTACTACGCGGTCCTGATCATCCCGGCGGGCATCGCAGCATCGCTCACGCTTGCGCTCCTTCTGAACAACCGGCTCAAAGCGGTGGCCGTCTACCGGAGCGCGTTCTTCCTGCCGTACGTGCTGGACATGCTCGTGGTGGGCATCGTCTGGACGCTCATCTACAGCCCGCACGTGGGTATCCTCGTGCAGTTCTTCGAGAGTATCGGGATCACGGCGTTCACCGAGAAGGGGTTCCTCGGGATGCCCGGATCGGCGATGCCGTCGGTCGTGTTCGCCAACGTCCTCAAGGGCGCCGGCTTCGGCATGATCCTCTATCTCTCGGCCATCCAGAACATCTCACCGTCGCTCTACGAGGCGGCCGAGATCGATGGGGCGACGCCGTGGCAGCGGTTCACCCGCATCACGCTTCCGCTCGTCAAGCCGATCACGTTCTTCATGGTCATCATCGGGACCATCAGCGCACTGAATGCGTTCGTGGAGGTCTACGCGATGACGAGCGGCGGTCCGAACGTCGATGTCGGCGGACGGGCGCTCGGCGCGACGTGGGTGACGGGGTACTACGTCTTTGACGCGTTCTACAACCAGTGGCGCCTCGGCTATGCCTCGGCGATGTCGTATGTGCTGCTGGCGCTGACCGTGATCGTATCGCTGGTGAACAGGAAGTTCCTCGGGTCGGACAACACCTAGACCGCGCACGGCCCTCGGGCCGCGCGGCGACCGCAGGAGAGATCGTGGCAGTACAGAGAACATCGGTCTGGAAGACCATCGCGCTCTACGTCGGGCTGACGGCCGCGGCGATCGTGGTGTTGTTCCCGTTCTTCTGGATGGTCGTGACGGCGTTCAAGGAGCCCGGGCAGGCGTTCTCGACCGAGCTGTTCCCCACGGGTCCGACGATCTCGAATTTCAAGCGCGTGCTTGGCGACTTCGGCTTCGGCCGCTACTTCGTCAACAGCGTCATCGTCGCCACGACCGCGGCGGCGTTCGCGACGCTCTTCGCGTCGCTGGCCGGCTACGTCTTTGCCAAGAAGCAGTTCTTCATGCGGGACCGGTTGTTCGGGCTCCTGCTTCTGTCGCTCATGATCCCGGGGATGATGTACGTCGTCCCGCAGTTCGCCATCATCACGAAGCTCGGGTGGATGAACACCTACAAGGCGATGATCATCCCGCACCTGGCGAACGTGTTCGGGCTCTTCCTCATGCGGCAGTACATGCTGACCATTCCAAGCGAACTCATCGAGGCCGCGGAGATGGACGGCGCGAGCGAGCGACAGGTCTTCACGACCATCATGGTCCCGCTCTCGATTCCCATCATCGCGACGCTCTTTCTGCTGACATTCCAGTTCCACTGGAACAACTTCCTCTGGCAGCTCATCGTCACGAACGTCGAACGGCTCTACACCGTGCCGGTCGGACTCGCGATGTTCAAGAGCGCCCACGAGGAGCTCTATACGCTCAAGATGGCGGGGTCGTGCATCTCGATCCTGCCCATTGCTGTGCTGTTCTTCTTCGCGCAGCGCTACTTCATTGAGGGAATGACGATGGGTGCGGTGAAGGAATAGCGCAGCCGGAGTCAGACGCAAGGGGGAACACGTGAAGAGAATGACCGCGATCGTCTGCACGCTGCTGCTCGCCGGACTGGTGCTCTGGGGATGTGGTGGCGGGGGCGGTGACACGAGCGGCACGCTCACGATCTGGCAGACCTACAATGACGAAGAGCACCCTGTCTTCAAGGAGATGGTGGCGCGGTTCGAGGAGTCGCACCCGGGCGTGACCGTCGAGGTCGTGCGTCTGCCGTTCGCCGGCGCCGAGCCGAAGATCCAGACGGCGCTCACCACGCGGACCGAGCCGGACATCGCGCGCGTCGACGTCTCGTTCCTTCCGAAGCTTGCGAGCAAGAACGCGCTCCTGGCGCTCGACGAGTACGTCCCGGCCGAGTATCTGGCCGACATCTTCCCGGTGGCGCTTCAGAGCTGCATGTACGACGGACAGCTCTACGGACTCCCGGACCAGACCAACGGCCTGTGCCTCTTCTATAACAGAGAGATGTTCCGCGAGGCGGGGCTCGACCCCGACACGCCGCCCGCGACCTGGGACGAGCTGGTCTCATACGGTCAGAGGCTCACGGACAAGGACGAGGGCATCTTCGGCATCGGCCTGACCAACTCGCTCTGGTGGTCGCTCCCGTTCTTCTACACGTACGGCGCGGATCTCCTCTCCGACGACCTGATGCACTGCACGCTCAATACGCCGGAGGCCATCGCGGCCTTCCAGCTCAAGGTCGACATGTTCGAGGAGTACGGTATCGAGGGCGGCGCATGGCGCGCCGGCGGTATCACCGGTGACGTCGGGTTCCAGAACGGCCGGTACGCCATGATCCTCAACGGACCGTGGGCGGTCGAGAGTCTGAAGCGGACGGGCATCGACTTCGGCGTCGGCCTCATTCCCGCCGGCCCCGCAGGTTCCCATACCAACGTCGGCGGCAACGACCTCGTCGTCTTCAAGACGTCGCAGCATCCCGAGTTGGCCGCCGAGTTCCTCATGTTCGTCGCGAACGAGGAGAATCAGCGGAACTGGGCGCTCACGCTCGGCCAGATCCCCGTGAACACCAAGGCGATGGACGCCATCACATCCGAGGAGCACCCGTATCTCTCGACGTTCGTCGAGCAGATGCAGACGGCCATTCCCAGGCCGCCGACGCCGTTCTATCCGGAGATCGAGAATCTGTTCATCCCGGAGATGCAGGCGGCGCTCGACGGGACGAAGTCGGTCGAGGACGCGATCAACACCGCGGTCGGTGAGGTCGACAAGCTTCTGGCCGGCGAGTAACGACACCGACCGACCGCACCGCGTGTGCGGAACGTCCCACCGCGCCTCCACCGGCGCGCGGACGCGCCGTTGCCGGCGCGAGCAATCCGGACCCATACAGGGGGGAGAACGATGAAACGAACAACGCGAACGACGATGAGATGGTTGATGTTGCTGCTGGTCGGCGCGCTCGTGCTTTCGGTCGCCGGCTCGGCGAGCGCGGAGCTCCTGGCTTCGTGGACCGATCCCGAGGGCGACGACACGGGCGACGGCGACTACACGTATCCGACGAACGAGGCCTTCGGCGATGGCGGAGAGGCGGACGTGCTCTCGTTCGCGATCGAGCGGGACAACGGCGACCTGGTGTTCGTCTTCAAGATCCGCAACCTCGTGGACCCGTGGGACATCGGCAACCGGCTGACGATGGTGGCCGTGGCCATCGACACGCAGGAGGGCGGCGACGGCGAGCTCAGGCGGAACGCCAACGTGATGCTTTCGGCTCCTTCGGAGTATCAGGTCTTCGCTGCGGGTGAGACCGTTGAGGTGATGGACGCTTCGTCGGAGAAGGTCGACATGGGCGCGACCGTTGTGACCGACGTCGAGGCCGGCACGATCCGGATCTCGATCCCCATCGATGAGATCGACGGGGCTGCCTCGGACTGGCGGTTCACGCCGGCCGTGGGGCTCCAGGACGACTACGGCGCAGGCGGTCTCGGAGACTTCCGAGACGTCAAGGCGCGCTGCGAGGAGTGGCGCGGCGGCGGCGGTGACGATCTCGCCATCGACCCCAACATCTATGACATCATCGTCCCGGCTCCGAAGAAGATGTTCGGCATCTTCGGCGGCAAGGCGCGTTCGCAGGAGGAGATCCTCGGCGCGTACGACCTGGAGCAGGGCAAGTACGTGACGCTCGACGCGCTCGAGATCGACTAGGGGGAAGGCACAATGACAAGAGCATCAATGCGTATCCCGGTTGTTCTCGCGCTGGCGTCGATGATCGCACTCGTCCCCGCTGCGGCGTCAGCCGCCACGTCGGCGGCCCCGGTCGCGGTCGAGGGCGGCGTCCTCTTCACGTTCGCGCATTCGAGCGCGCGGACCGTGCATCTCGCCGGCGAGTTCAACGGCTGGGACCCGGCCGCGCTGGCCATGACCGACGAGGACGGCGACGGCGTGTGGGACGTCGTGCTCGACCTCCAGGCGGGGAGGACGTGGCAGTACAAGTTCGTGGTCGACGGCGGAGTCTCGTGGGAGCCCGACCCGCACAACCCCGAGAAGACCGATGACGGTCACGGTGGGTTCAACAGCGTGCTGTCGGTCGCCGATGACGGAGCGGTCGTGCTCGGGTCGCTCGAGGGCGACGCGGTGCACGAGCCGATCGTGGGAACGCTCGAGTCCGCCGGCCGGCCGATCAACCTCGCCATCATCTGGCACCAGCATCAGCCGAAGTACCTCAAGGACCTCGATACCGGCGAGTACATGGAGCCGTGGGTGCGTCTTCACGCGATCAAGGACTACTACGACATGGTCGCGATCCTCGATGACTACCCGGGCGTTCACTTCACCGTGAACCTCACGCCGATTCTTCTGATGCAGCTTGAGGACCTGCTCGAGGCGCTCGACGCCGGGGTGTCGTGCGACGCGTACTACCGCATGACGCTCAAGCCCGCGTGTGACCTCACCGAGACCGACCAGGTCTATCTGCTGACGCACTTCTTCAACGCGCACTGGGACAACATGATCCACGTGTGGCCGCGATACGCAGAGCTGAAGGGAATGAAGGGCGGGGACGAACCCGACGAGCTCCGCGCATCGGCTGCGACATTCAGCGAGCAGGACTGGCGCGACCTCCAGGTCTGGTTCAATCTCGCGTGGTTCGATCCGGACTTCCAGGACGGCGATGTCGAGCTCGAGGACGGGCGCGTCGTGACCGTGCGCCATCTCATTGAGAAGGAGCGCGGGTACACCGAAGCAGACAAGGTCGACATCCTCGAAGCACAGCGCGCGATCATGGAGAACGTCGTGGCGGTTCACAGGCGGCTCCAGGACGCCGGGCAGATCGAGGTGACCACGACGCCGTTCTATCATCCTATCCTGCCGCTCATCCACGACACCGAGCTGGCGCGCGTGGCGATGCCGGGGACGGCGCTGCCCGCGAAGCGGTTCGCCCGCCGTGAGGATGTGGGTCGCCATCTCGACCTCGCGGTCGAGTACTACGAGGAGCGCTTCGGCGCGCCGCCCGCCGGTCTCTGGCCGGGCGAGGGCTCGGTCGCGCAGGAGATCGTTCCCGCGGTCGCGAACGCCGGTCTTCTCTGGATGGCGTCGGACGACCAGGTGCTCCAGCGGACGCTGGGTGCCGGAAGTCTCTCGCCGCGTCAGCAGTACACGATGTACTGGGCGGGCGAGGAGGGCGCGCGGGTCGCCATGATCTTCCGCGATCACCGCCTCTCAGATGACATCGGCTTCAACTTCAGCCGGCTGGATGGGGTGGAGGCGGCCAACGCGATGATGCGGAGCCTGCACTCGATCCATCGGCAGCTCGGCAGTGATGACGTCGACTACGTCGTCCCGATCATCCTCGACGGCGAGAATGCGTGGGAGTGGTTCCAGAACGACGGCAAGGAGTTCTTCCACTCGTGGTATTCGCAGATGGAGCAGGCGGAGTGGCTCAACACCGTCACGGTCGCCGAGTATCTGGCCGACAACCCTCCGACCGAGACGCTCCCGAAGCTCTGGGCCGGGTCCTGGATCAGCCACAACTTCGCGACGTGGATCGGTGAGCCCGAGGAGAACAGAGCGTGGGAGTACCTGGCCACGGTCCGCGACCATCTTGAGGCTCGCGAACGGAGCGGCGAGGTCGACGGCCCGACGCTCGAGCGCGCGTACGATGAGATGCTGGCCGCGGAAGGAAGCGACTGGTTCTGGTGGTACGGCGATGACCAGACCACGTCCCTCGAGGACGCGTTCGACATGATCTTCCGCAAGACGCTCTCTCACGTGTACGAGATCATGGGGGACGAGGTGCCGGAATTCCTGTCCGTGCCGGTGCTGACCGGCTCGACGGGCGTCGGCGGCGGTGGTTCGATGGCGCGTGCCGACAGTCAGGATGACGCGACCCTGCTCGCGGGACCGGTGATGGTCGACGGCGGCGTGCTGTTCAGCACCCGGGACGAACTCGGTGTCACGGTTCATCTGGCCGGGGACTTCAATGGCTGGAGCACCGACGCGACGCCCATGTCCGACGAGGACGGCGACAATGTCTGGACTGTCGTCATCGAACTTGAGCCGGGGACCTATCAGTACAAGTTCGTCAGCGACGGCGGTTCGCGCTGGTTTGAGGACGAGGGCAACCCCGAGTTCGTGTCCGACCCGTACGGCGGGAGGAACTCGGTCGTCGTGGTGGAATGATACTGCCCATCAGTCTTGCGCAGGTGACAACAGAAGTGACACACTGGAGAGCGTCGACACGATGAAGTGCGGCGCTCTCTTGGATTGAGGCATATGGCAGAGAAGTTGCACAAGCACAGCGCCTGTCCGGGCGACCCCCGGGGCTCGCGGAGCTCGTCCAGTCCGGCCGACCCCGCCGCCTCCCTGCCCACGCGCGGACGGAAGCACGGGCTTCCGATCGTCGTGACGCGCGGCGGCTCGCGCGAGTACATCCTCACGAACCGTCAGAAGGCGTATTTCTGCGGCGAGACGGGCACGGCGAGAACGCGCAACTACCGCGGTCTTACCGTCGAGCTTCACAAGTTCCTCGAGGGCTGGGACCTCGTTGTCGGCGACCGGCCCGCGGCGGTCTGGAGTCTGAGGAATGCCGTCGTGCTCCCGCAGAGCATGACGCGCACCTACGTCGCGGACGGAACGACCGAGACCGTGTTCCTCGCGGACGATGAGAACCTGCTCCTCGTGTCGTACGATTCGAGCTGGCGAGGACAAGCCTCTTTCGTCCCGCGGGTCGATATCCGGAGCATCTGGGAAGAGGTGCGTCCGGAGTACGACGTGCGATGGGAGTCCGATGACGGCGTTCTCTGTATCCGTCGCAGCGACCACCCCTCGAGAACGGAGGATGACGACTGGCCTGTCTGGCTGGCGATCGCGTGCGACCGCCCCGTCGTCTTTGACGGCGAGTCCAGTTATCGGGAGACAACCTACGAGCGCGACTCCGTGCGCCGGTCGATGGCGTCAGCGACTCCCTTCGTTCCCGGGCGCCTCACGTTCGAACTCGAGGGCGAGGAGAGCTTCGCCGCGACCGTGACGGTCGCCGTCGCCGTTGGCGACACGCTGGAGGAGGCGAAGGCGCTCGCGCTTCGCGGAATCCGGGACGAGCTCTCGTTCTACGACGCGAAGATGCGAAGGGTCTGCGAGCTGCTGGACCGTGTCGGCGTTGCGTGCGCCGATTCAGACCTTGCATACGCCCTCCGGTGGGCGACAGCCTCGGTCGACGCGCTCATTATGAATCAGATGGGGGTCGGCATCTTCGCCGGTCTGCACTGGTTCCCGAACTACTGGGGACGCGACACGTTCATCTCGCTCCCCGGCGCGTGTCTCTGCCGCGGTGAGTTCGACGTGGCGCGCGAGGTGCTGAGAACGTGCGCCGGACTCCAGAACACCGATGAGAGCGACACGACGTACGGACGGATCCCGAACCTGGCGATGCCGGGTGAGATCTACTACAACACGGCCGACGGGACGTGGTGGTTCGTCCGGGAGGCGCTGGAGTACGTCCTCTACTCGGGGGACGTTGACTTCGCGGCCGAGATCCTGCCGTTCATCGAGCGTGCGATCGTCGGCGCGCTGCTCCATCGGGTAGGCGACGACCTCCTCATCAGGCACGGCGATGCCGAGACATGGATGGACGCGGTGGGGGAGAACGGTCCATGGTCGCCTCGTGGCGACCGGGCGGTCGAGATCCAGGTGTTGTGGCGCGAGGCGCTCCTCGCGGGGGCCCGCCTGGCCGAGATCGCGGCGGGTGCGTCGGCGGCCGGTGACGGGACCGGTGACGGAGCCGGCGACGGATCCGGTGGTGCTTCCGACGATCGCGCCGACCGGTGGCGCGAGATCGCGGGCAGGGTCACGGCATCGTTCGTTGCCGCATTCTGGAATGGCGGGAAGAACGCGCTCTACGATCGTCTGTTGTCCGACGGGACGCCGGACGGCCGCGATCGACCGAACCAGGCGTTCGCGCTGAGCCTGCCGGGCGGCGGGCTGCTGACGGACGAGCAGCGAGATGCGGTTCTCGACCGGCTGCTGTCGACCTGCGTGCTTCCGCACGGCGTCGCATCGCTCTCCCCGGATGACCCCGAGTTTCACCCGGTCCATCTGGACCTCGACCGGTACCACTTCGACGAGGCGTATCACAATGGAGATGTCTGGGTCTGGCTGACCGGTCCTGTGGTGACCGCGCTGGTGCGCGGCGGACGGATCGCCGAGGCCTGGAAGCAGACGCGCGTTCTCCGCGACCTCCTTTTCAATGAGGGAGCGGCCGGGACGCTGTCGGAGCTCCGCAATGGGCGGGCGCCCGAACGGGGCGAGAACGTCGCGGGGACCGTCTCGCAGGCGTGGAGCCTCGCGGAGTTCCTCAGGAACTTCTATCAGGACTACCTTGGGCTCCGCCCGGACATGGCGGACGGGTGTCTCGACGTGACACCGGCGCTTCCGCCCGACCTGCCCTGGGTCTCGTGCCCCGTGCAGCTTGGTCCCGGGACGGCATCCGTCTTCTTCCGGACGGGTGAGGCGGTCGCGACGAAGGGGAGCGACGCCGCGGCCGATGGTGGCAGCCCGAACCCCGACGGCCCGAGTGGTGTCTACAGGATTGCGGCCGGTGACGACCTCCCGGAACTGACCGTCCGCTTCACGGCCATGGTGCCGCCCGGCGCCGCGGAGCAGAGGCGCGGGGACACGGTCGAAGCGGCGCTCGCTCCGGGCTCCGCGCTCGAGTTCATCGTCGAACCGGACGGTGATGGCTGGCGGACGACCGTATCTCGCATCTGAACACCGGAGACTCACTCTTGAACCTCGTTGCCAATCAGCCCCACGCCTGGCTCTACCTCGCGGCGCTCGTCGTGGCAGTCGCTGCCATCCGGTGGTTCTACCGCCGTGTGCCGGAGACGGTCAGCCGACCGATGAGGACCCTCCTCGCGATCCTGCGTGGCGTGGCGCTGGCGCTCCTTCTTGTGCTCTTGATGGAACCGGTCCTCTCGCTCGTCCGGACCGCTCGCGAGCGGCCGGTGATCGGCGTGCTGGTCGACCGCTCGCGGAGCATGGCGATCGCCGATGCCACGACCGGGGAGACGAGGGGAGACGAGGCCGTCGGGCTGCTCAACGAGATCGTGCTTCCAAGGATAGGGCGCGACGCCGAACTCGCGGCGTTCACGTTCGCCGGCGATGCGCGGTCGCTCGATGTCTCTCGGCTCTCCATTGCATCTCCGCCGGCGTTCGACGGCGAGCTGACGGACATCGCCGGGGCGTTCGAGGATCTTGCGACGGAACTCGCCGGACGGAACCTCGGCGCCGTGGTCGTTGCGACCGACGGGGCCGCCAACGTCGGTGGAAGCCCGTACGATGAAGGTCTCGCGCTCGGTGTGCCCGTGTTCACGCTCGGACTCGGGGAGAGCGACGCGGGCACGGACATCGCCGTGCGGGAGGCGACGACGAATCGAGTCTCGTACTCCGGCGAGTCGCTGCCCATCCGCGTCCGCGTCTCGAGTTTCGGCTACGCCGACGGCGAGGCCGTTCTCGAGCTCCGCGAGGGAGCGGTCGTTCTGGATTCCCGACCGGTCCGGCTCTCGGAGTCGGGGGAGGAGACCGAGGTCACCTTCCGGGTGACGCCGACCGAGCCGGGCGTTCACCGATACACGGTCACCGTTCCTCCGGCCGCGGGGGAACGACTGACGAGCAACAACACACGCGTGGCCGTGACCAACGTCTTCAAGGGGCGCATCCGTGTATTGCTGGCCGCGCCGCGGCCGAGCTTCGATCTGTCATTCGTCCG
Source organism: bacterium (assembly GCA_029990205.1). Lineage (GTDB taxonomy): Bacteria > Joyebacterota > Joyebacteria > Joyebacterales > Joyebacteraceae > JAPEKQ01. The sequence goes on along the minus strand of JAPEKQ010000004.1, from coordinate 29,062 downwards.
GCGTGAGCTCGAGGGCGACCCGAACGTCGAGCTTGATGTCATCGTGGACCTGTCACCTCGCGCCGTGCCGGGCGCGGGAGGTCAGGCGCCGGGGTCGCGAGAGGAGCTTCTCAACTACGATCTGGTCGTGCTCATCGAGCCCGCGGTCGGCGTTCCGCTGCAGGGGGAGTGGCTGACTGAGTATGTCCGGACGCGTGGTGGCGGACTCCTGCTTGTCGGGCTTCCGGTCAGCGGGGACGCCGGCGGTGTTGGAGACACAGGCGGGGACGGCATCGCGGAGCTCTCTCCGGTCATCACCGACGGAGAGCAGGGTTCGCCGACCGAGCAGCGGGTCGCGCTGACCATCGCCGGGGAATCCTCGCCGGTGACCCGCGTGGTCAGCGATCGCGCAGAGAATGCTGAGGTGTGGCGCGAGCTTCCGCCGGTGTGGGCGCTGAGTCCCGGCGCATCCACGCTGGCCGGAGACGCGGTGGTGCTCGCGGCGGCCGGGCCGGTCGACGCGCAGGTTCCCGTCGTCGCGTCCGTGCGGCGCGGCGCTGGTCAGGTGATATCGATAGCCGCCGAGGGTATCTGGCGTTGGGAGCTGGCCGCCGGTGAGGCGAGGCTCCTGGACCGTCTCGCGGCGAACGCGGCGCGTTGGCTGACGGCGCGCGGCGAGCTCGAACGCGTCGTGGCGCAGACCGACCGCGACGTGTACGCGGCCGGAGAACGGGCGATCGTGTCCGCTCAGGTCTATCGCTCCGACTTCCGCCCGGCGGCGGGCGCAGAGGTCTCGTGCGCCGTGTCTCGAGGTGCTGAGTCGGCGCCGGTCGCTGAGTTCGCGCTCGAGGCGGACGGAGAGTTCTATCGCGGGGCCGTGGAGCCGCTGGCGCCGGGGCGGTACGTCTTCGAGGCGAGCGCCGTGCTCGCGGGCGAAGACGTAGGGAGCGCGCGCGGGGAGTTCATCGTCGAGGAGTTCAGCCTCGAGGACTCCGAGATCCGCCGGCGCTCGACACTGCTGACAAGACTGGGAGAGGAAACGGGTGGCGGCTACTTCACGCCGGAGAGCGTGCAGGAGTTTCCCGACGCCGTCCCGCTCGCATGGGCGACCCGCACCGCGACTCGCGAGCTCGAACTCTGGAACTCACCGTGGATGCTCCTGGCATTCGTCGGTCTGCTCGGCGCCGAGTGGGCGCTGAGGAGGAGCAAAGGTCTTCCGTAGCCAGTCACATGCGGCGCGCCCGCGCCGCGAATAGAAAGGGGCCAAGGTCCCGCGCGATGGGAGGTGGGGATGTGTGTCGTGCGCGCCGGCCGGTGGTTGATTGATGTTTGTCCCCTGTTCTTCCTTCTGTTCACTCTCTCGTTCCTGATCCCATCCCCGTGTTCAGCAGCAGTCCTCATCAATGAGGTTCTCTACGACCCCGACGGCCCGGATACCGGGTTGGAGTTCGTGGAGCTCCGCAACTGTGGTTCGTCGGCCGTTCTGCTCACGGGCTGGACGCTCGAGACCGGCAACGGCGCGAATCCGGACGACTGGACCGTCGAATGGACCGGTGGCGACTTCGACCGTCTCGAACCGGGTGAGATCCTCCTCATCGGTGAGAGTGATGTGCTACCCACGCCGGATATTGTGGAGCCACTCGATCTCCAGAACGGTCCGGACGGGCTCCGCCTGACCGATGGCGCCGGCGTCGTGGACGTCGTGGGGTGGGGACACCCGCTGTCACCCGAGTACTACGAGGGCGAGCCTGCCGATGACACATCGCTTGGGTTGTCGCTTGCCCGCGTGCCCGACTGCTTCGACGAGGGTGTCAACGCGTCCGACTTCGTCGCGGTCGAGCCGACCCCGGGACGCCGGAACGCCGAGGGGACCGATGTGGCCATCGCGGTCGCGCATCGCGTCGGCGAGGTTCTCCCTGCGGGTGATGTGACGCTCGATTGCGCAATCGCGAACGTCGGAGCGCTCCCGGTCGCCGGGGGAGAGGTGACCGTCCGCCTCTTCCTTGACGAGTCCCTGCTGCCGACGGTCGAATCCGTTGTGGATGACGTGCTGGCGGTCCGCGACACGGCGCGGTTCGCACTCACGTTCGATCCCGGTGCGTCCGGCTACCACACGGCGCTCGTCGAGGCGCTTCTCGCGGCGGATGCGGATACCTCGAGCAATCGGGTCTCTACATCGTTCACCGTCGGGTCGCCGGGAGGGCAGATCGTCCTTAATGAGGTGATGCACTCGCCGGGCGAGCACGAGACCGAGTGGCTCGAGCTGGTGAGCGTGTCTGCGATGCCCGTGCGAGTCGACCGGTGGCTCCTCGGAGATGACGAGGAACTGAGTGCGATCGTGTGCGCCGGCAGCTCGCGGGAGTCGGGTGGCGGTGGTTCGAACACGGTCAGGCGGTTCAAGCTCGCGCCGGGCGGGTTCCTCGTGGTTGCCCGTGAGCCTGAGGTCGTCGAGCCGCGGGCGAGCGCCCCTGTGGTTTCGCTCGCGAGCTGGGAGGCGCTCTCGGTCGATGATGTCGTGGTGCTCACCGATGAGTACGGGACGCCGATCGACATCGTTCGGTACGAGCGGTCGTGGGGTGGGGATCGGGACGTCACGCTCGAGCGGGTGCGTCCCTCGCTCCCATCGGACGATCCGGGGAACTGGGGCAGCTCCGTCTCGCCGGAGGGAAGCACGCCGGGCCGAGTCAACAGCATCCATGTCTCGGCGCTGCCCGAGGCGGGCCGCCTGACCATCTCACCGAACCCGTTCACCCCGGATGGCGATGGTATCGATGACCGGTGCGCGATCCGCTTCGACCTGCCGACCCCGCAGGCGACCGTCCGGTTGACCATCTTCGACGTGCTGGGGCGAGTGCGCGCCGTGCTTCGCGACCACGACCTCGTTGCATCGACGAGCGAGCTGGTCTGGGACGGAGGAGGAGAGGACGGTGCGATCCTCCCGGCCGGGATCTACGTGGCGTGTCTTGAGGCGATCGACGCACGGGCTGGGATCCTCGTGACGGCGAAGACTGCCGTCGGGCTGGTGCGCTGATGAGGCGCCGGATACTCGTCCCCGTCGGCGTTCTCGTGTCGCTCTGTCTGTTCGGCGCATTCCCGGGCCGGGCGCGAGCTGCGTTCGAGCACGACGTCCTCTCGATTACCTCCAATGCCGTCTGCGGCGCCGGTCCGACTCCGGAGTTGATCGATGTGCTGACCGGACCGGAGCGAGAGGCCGCGTGGCGCATCAGCGCATCATCGTCCGAGCTCTACGGGCTCGCCGACCTTCGGAGCGCTGCAGTGTCTCTCTCCAGGGAGTCGGCCGGCAGGTGGCTCACCGTCGGAGCATCGTCGTTCGGTGGGCGCCTCTACCGCGAGGGGACGGTGGAGGTCGCGGGAATGCGCCGCTGGTCAGGGGACGTCGTGGTCGGTGTCCGTGGTCGGGGGCTCTGTCTGTCCTGGGCGGGAGGCGCGCCGGAGTGGTCGGGTACGGTCGACCTTTCCGCGGCCTGGCTTGTTCACGGCAGACTGGTTGTTGGTCTGTCCGTTCGGAACGCCACGCGCTCACGTATCCTGTCATCGCCTGTCGCCTCAAGCGTCTCAAGCGACGCGGCTCTCGTTCTCGATGGCGTGACGGTCCTGGCGTCGCTCTCAGGAGAGCCCGGGTTCGCCCCGTCGCCGGCCGTCGGGTGCGACCTTGCCCTCGCGTCATGGCTGCGTCTCCGGGCCGGGGTCATGCTGGAGCCGTCGTCGTCGGCATTCGGGCTCCGACTCGGCGGCGGGCGGGCGATGCGGCCCGATCTCGATCTGACATGGTGTCGGCACCCCGTTCTCGGCTCCAGCTACTCCCTCACGGTATCGATACGCATATGAAGATGACGATGGCCGTTGTGGCGCTCTCGCTCTTCGGGATGGCGGCGGTCGGCAGCGCCGCGGTGCCCGACGGCACCCGAGCCGCACCGGACGACAGCATCGCGGGCGCTGCGACTGACACTGTCGCGGTCGCCCCGGACTGGCAGGCGCTCGCCGACCTCATCGAGTCGCTTCCCGACGATCTCGACGAGGAGACGAAGGCGCTGATCATAGACCTGTTGGCGGAGTCGGCACGATTCGCGTCCGCGAGGGCGCGCGTGCCCGACAACGAACTCAAGCCCGAGCAGCCTCCGACTCTCTCGCTCTCCGTGCTGTCCCGAGCCGAGGGTGTGTACGCTGGCGAGTGGCGGAGCTTCGACTCGCGGACGTACCTGAGATTTCGGGGTGATGTCGCGGGAAGGGTCACCTTCGGCGCCGCCGCAGAACGCGACCCGGGAGAGCACGACGCTCTCGACCACGTCTGCGGGTATCTCCGGTGGGGTATGAGCGAGTCGACCGATGCTGACAGCGATGGACCGGCCGGCCCCGAGGGGGGCAAGTCGAAGGCCGGCGGCACCGGCAGGCCGCGTGCCGCGGTCATCGCCGGTGACGTGATCGTTGAGTGGGGGCAGCGCCTGGTCGCGGGAGCCGCGGCGTTCGGCGCGCCGGGCGGACCCGAGGTAGCGGACCGCCTGCGGGGATACGATGGCGCGGCGGAGTCGGCCAGTCGCCGCGGGGCGGCGGCGCGTGTGAGGATCGGCACGCTCGACGTCACGGTATTGGCGACGAGGACGTCGCTGGATGTTGGTCTGGATGATGAAGGTCGGGTGACGACCGTCCGGACCTCCGGGACGCACGTGACGGAGGGTGAACGGGCGGGGATGGACGCGCTGCGCGAATCGGTACTGGGCGTCCGGCTGGTGCGTTCCGACGGCGTTTCCGGTGACGGCATGTGGCGTGCCGGCGTATCCGCGCTGCGCATCCGGTACGACCGGCCGTTCGTGCCGGCCGATCTCCGGCGGAGCCGGTTCGGCTTCGAGGGCGACGCGCTCGATCTGTGCGGAGTCGACGCGTCCGGTGACGTGCGGGATCTCCGATGGGGCGCGGAGATCGCCGCCCATGCGCCCGGCGAGCACGCGGCCCTCATTACTATAGAGGCGCGTCGCGGCCGCGCTCGCGTGCTCCTCGGTGCCGACCTTGTCTCCCGGGGGTTCTACAGCCCCCTGGGGGCTTCGCCGCCAGGGGCCTCGTCCGGCGGGAACTGCACCTCGTCGTGGCTCCGGGTGTCGTACGGCATCCGGGGAAGCTGGTCGGCCTGGTGCCGCGGTCGCGTGACCGGTCACCCATGGCGTACGTACAGCGAGCCGCTCCCGCCGCGCACGGGAGCGTTCGCCGCAGGCGGCAGCGCGCGTTTGGGCCGGGCCGCACGGCTCACGGCCGAGGTGAGCGTCCGCGGCGAGACGGGGTCCAGCGCGGAACCCCATTCGACCGAGTCCACGACCGATCGACGCGAGAGGCTCTCGCTCGTTGCAGGCCGCGACAGGCGGTGGAAGCTCTGGCTCGCCCGGTCGGCCCGGACGAAGGACGGGAGCGGATACGGCCGGCGGACGGGCGTCGGGTGCTCGCTTGCCTCGGTCCTCAGCGATCGCGGGGACCGGCTGGATGCGGGCGTGATGCTCGTCTCCGGGGAGGGAAGCGCCCCCACGCTCTATGCGGGCGAGCCCGGACTCCCCGGGGCGTTCGGACTTCGCTCCTTGAAGGGCTCCGGAGCAGGGTGGTATATTCGGGCAAGGAAAGCACTCCCGGCCGGCGCTCTTGTGACCGTGCGTGTATCGCGGTCCGTCACCGGGGAGGAGCTGACGCTCGGACTCGCCGTGGAGGCGGGGACGACCTGCAGGCGATGAAGGAGCCCACAATGCCAGAGACCACGAAGGCGGCGGTCCTGACCGAGGACGGCCGCACGTACGCACCGCACGAGGCGGTCATCGAGGCGTCCCGATGCCTCATGTGCGAGGACCCGCCCTGCAATACGGGGTGTCCCGCTTCGGTGGACGTTCGCCGGTTCATCCGGAAGATCCGCTTCGGCAACTTCCGCGGGGCCGCAAGGCTCATCCGCGAGGCCAACATCATGGTCGGTGTCTGCGGGCGCGTCTGTCCGCAGGAGATGCTCTGCATGGAGAACTGCACCAGAGCGCAGCTCGACACACCGATCGACATCGCGGGGCTCCAGCGCTTCGCCGGTGATGTGGAGCTCGCGGGACTCGCCCCTGTGCCGGAGGCCGGGGCGAAGCGGGACGCGCGCGTCGCCGTAATCGGAGCCGGCCCGGCCGGGCTGGGCGCCGCGGCCGAACTCGCGAAGGCCGGAGTCGGCGTCACGATCTTCGAGAAGGCGGATGCCCCGGGTGGCGTGCTCACACACGGCATCCCGCCGTTCCGTCTCGACCCGGCGTTTGCGACCGACGAGTTCTCGTACGTCGAGCGCCTGGGTGTGATGACGAAGTACGGGGCGAAGGCCGATCCCGCGGCTCTTCTTGGCGAAGGGTTCGATGCCGTGTTCGTCGGCATCGGGCTGGGGCGGCCGTACACGATCGGTCTCGACGGCGAGGATCTCGACGGCGTGCACATCGCGGGCGAGCTGCTCGCGCGCGTCGCGGCCGGTGAGACGCCGTCGCTCGGTGAGGACGTTGTCGTCATCGGTGGCGGGAACGTCGCCATGGACGCCGCGATGACGGCCCTCAGGCTGGGCGCCGCGAACGTTCATCTCTGTTCGCTCGAATCACACGAGGAGATGCCGGCCTTCCGCTCGGAGATCGACGAGGTCCAGAGCGAGGGCGTGGCCTTCCACACGCGGACGATGCCGGTCCGCATCCTCGGCGAGAGCGGCAAGGTCGTCGGGTACGAAGGTGTCGGCATCCGCTGGAAGACACCGGGCCTCCTGGTTCCGTCGAACGCCGAGCAGATTCCCGGGACCGGGTTCGGGCTCAAGGCCGATGCGGTCATCGAAGCCATCGGCACGGGCGTCCTCGACCGGTTCGAAGGGGTGGAGACCGACCAGCGCGGCGTTATCAAGGTTGATGAGGAGACGATGAAGACATCGATGGACCGCGTGTTCGCCGGGGGCGACATCGCCAACGGCGGCGCCACCGCGGTTCTTGCCTACGGAGAGGGAAAGCGAGCGGCCGGAGCCATCATCGAGATGCTCGACCGTGAGAGCGGGAAGGGAGGTGGCGCCTGATGAAGAAGCCGAACCTTGCAGTCGACTTCTGTGGAGTCCGGTTCCCAAACCCGTTCGTGCTCGCGGCGGCGCCGCCGACCGATGACGCGGAGATGATCGCACGGGGCTTCGAGGCCGGCTGGGCCGGCGCGGTCGTCAAGACGCTGGGGCTCGAGCACGTCGAGGTCAATCTTGTCTCGCCGATGATGGTGGGGATGGACTACGAGGACAAGCGTCTGGTGGCGCTTCAGAACATCGACCTCATCTCCGACCGCGACATCCGCGAGGTGCTGCCCGAGGTCCGCGAGCTCAAGAAGAGCTACCCCGACCGGATCGTCATCGTAAGCATCATGGCGAGCACCGAGGCCGAGTGGAAGGAGATCACGCGTCGGGTCCAGGAGGCCGGGGCTGACATGATCGAGTGCAGCTTCTCATGCCCGCACGGGATGCCCGAGCGCGGGATGGGCTCGGCCGTTGGACAGAATGCCGAGCTGACCTACGAGCGCGCGAAGTGGGTCGCGGAAGCGGCCGAGATCCCCGTACTCATCAAGCTGACGCCAAACGTCACCGACATGCGTCCCGTCGCCGAGAAGGTCAAGGAGGCGGGGGCGGAGGGCGTGACCTGCATCAACACCGTGAAGGGGCTCATCGGGTTCGATCTCGACACGATGGCGCCGATACCGTCCGTCGAGGGGTACTCGACAGAGGGCGGGATCTCCGGGCCGGCCATCAAGCCGATAGCGCTTCGGTTCGTCGCCGACGTCGCGCGTGATGTCGGCATCCCCGTCGCGGGTGTCGGTGGTGTCGTGACCTGGAAGGACGCAGCCGAGTTCCTGCTCGCGGGCGCCGGCATCGTTGAGGTGTGCACCGCGGTGATGCGCTACGGCTACGACATCATCGAGGAGCTCAACGAGGGGCTGGCTCTCTATCTTGAGGACAAGGGTCTCGCATCGCCGATGGACCTCGTCGGAAAGGGACTCCCGAAGATTGTCGGACACGGTGAGCTCTCCCGGGCGACGAAGGTGCTGGCGACCGTCGATGAGGACACGTGCATCGGCTGCGGCGCGTGTGTCATCGCATGCCGCGACGGCGGGCATCAGGCGATCGAGTTCGCCGGTCCGGATGCGGGGGAGGACGCGCGGGTCCCGAAGGTCGACGACGAGAAGTGCATCGGCTGCGGGTTCTGTCGGACGGTCTGTCCCGTCGAGGGATGCCTGACGATGCAGCCGCGGGAGGAGAAGATCAGCGCGTAGGAGTCACACAGCGACTGCCACACAGATCGGCCTCGACAGACAATGTCGGGGTCGATTTGTCTGTTCTGGGGGTGAACGGGCTTCTTTGTGGCGTTCCACAAACGATGTCTGATGTGCTTGTCGATATAGATGTATAGTATGCAGTTAGATGGATGTAATGTTGAACTGATAATTATATACTGTTTCTAGATTGACATATCGGGTGTCACGCAGTATAATGACTCCGTTTCCTCCCTCGGGAAACGCCTGCCCTTCCGTCCGGTCTCGCAGCCGGACGGGGGGCGGGCAAGATGGGCAGGGAACATCGCGTGCGTGGAGAGAAACACGATCACATGCGGATAGCATAAAAGCGGGCGACTGGTGATGGATTCGCAGCCATCCAGTCGCCCGGGCAGAAGCATGGCTCACCCGGTCCGCAAGGACCAGGGCCGCGCTCCTTGTTCGTACAATGTGCCTGCATGGAGCCGAGAAGGCAAGTGGAATTATTGCATGGAGGTAGCGGAGCAAGCGGGAAAGGTGAGGAATATGTCTGGAACCGTTGCTATGAGAGCACTGCTGAGACGTGTCTGTCGACACCTGGTGGTGCTCTTCCTCGTGTTGGTGGCGGCAGGAGTCTGTACGGCTCGAGGGTTGGAGGAGAACCCCGCGTCCCAGGCGGGTACGCCGGTGCAGTCGGGTGGGATGGTGTGGATCACGACGGATGCGGAGTTCCTGTCTCTGGACGATGAGGTCGTGCTGCCGCCCCAAGGTGGGATTCCTGTGCAGCCGGCTCTTCTGGGTTCGCTGGCATTCAGCGTAGCGTCGCCGCTCCCGAACTGGGCGGTCCGGGTCGAGTATGAGCCCACCGCGGGTCCTGGCGGACCCATCGACGGTGGTTGCCTGATGGTGCGGTCAGCGGATACGGGCGGAGAGTTCGTGAGCATGGCTGGTGGGGTCATCGTTGCCCGCGGGCAGGGTCCTGCGCCCGCGGAGAACCTGTGGCTCGAAGTGCAGGCGCGTCCCGAGTGGACGGACGAAGCGGGTCTCTATCAGGGACTTCTCCATCTCACGCCCGTTGTCCTGCCCGAGGACCACTACTCGGAGATCGAGCACCCCGGCGCACTGCGGGTCGTGACTGGTAGCGCCGCGAGTCTCAGCAGCGCCTTCGGACCGCGGCTGACGGTTCCAGTGATCATGGACGTCGGGTCCCTCACGATGGTCATGACCTCCGAGACGGAGTTCGACATCGAAACGGGACCCGGGTCAGGCCGGTACTACGTGGAGCCTGACCTGGAGGTCGTTGTCGCGACGAACGAAGAGCAGTGGGTGCTGCTGCTCGAGGGGACGCCCTTCGTCTCCGACGAGGACCAGATCGCTCTTGAGCGAGTCGAGTGGGCGGTCCTTGACGCCGGTGGGGAGCCCGGTCCATGGACCCTTGTGGGCGACAGCAATTGTCTGATGTCTGGATACGATGAACGGGGTGTTCTCTCCGCGAGATTCCGGATGGCGCTTGAGGTGACCGTCACCGATGTCGCGGGCGAGTACATCAGCGAGCTACACCTGGTCGGGTCGCCGCAGTAGGTCGGCGACCTTCGCATGTCTGGACAATCTCGGAACGGTGGAGGCGGGAGCGGTATTCCTGGGAGCGGTCTCCGCCAGTGCGGGATCCAGAGCGTCGAAAGGAGCTGCCATGGCGTGCTGGTCGCGGCCTCGGGCCGCGCACAGACGGACCGGCTCCCCGAGGACTGAGCCGGGCGGGGAAACCGGGGTGATCCGCCACCCCCGGCAAGGGACGAGACCCTGACAGGACGCATCCCTTTCCCTGAATGGAGACCGAGGCGGACCAATGGGTTGCGTGCGACGAGCAACCTCAAGGAGAGCTTATCATGCTGCGCGTTATCGTGGCAATCATGGCTGTCGTGGCGCTCACGCTTTCGGCTGCGGCGTACGACACAGTGTGGGACGGCAGCCCCAGCGGTGACATCACGATCGACCTCATGCTGAACTGCTATGTCCAGATCGAGTGGCAGGACGTCGACATCGTCTTCGACGACAACGCTGACTGGTACTGCGCCCAGCTGGAGGGGCTCGGCTACTCCGCCTGTCCGGACCCGGACGGGAAGGGCCCGCTGAACCCCTGGGCCGGCGGTGGGTACTACACCAGCAACATGGGCATGTACTACGAGTCATTCGACGGCGCGGTGATCTTCTTCAGGTCCAACAATCCGCTGTCGATGGATGTCACCGTGAACGGCGACCTCCACGCGGTCGATCCGGACTGCGGGGATTGCTACATCCCGACCTGGCTGACGATGTGCGCTGCTCCTCTGATGGTGGAGGATGTCTGGACCGGCGTGGGCACGATCCCGAACGACGGTTGGGGCACCTACCTGCATCTGGACAGTCCGGGCGTGCTTGGCTACAACGACCCGGTCTACGGCGTCTACCCCATGCAGCAGGCGATTCCCTGCGAGCCCCCGGCGACACACTATGTGCTCGGGCCGCTCTGCCCGGGTGTCGAGGGTACTATGAAGTTCCTGGCCCGCATCCACCGTAACGGGATGCTTGATGCGGGCGGCGACTACAGCACGGTGGTGAATGTGTTGTTCACGAGTCCGTAGGTGGAGGTTCCGGAGGCGCCGGGTTTCGTCCCGGCGCCTCCCGCCTCTCTCGCGGACTCCCAAGGAGGAGGGTCATCGTGAAGTCATCCCATCTCTCTCTTTGCCTTGTACTGCTCCTGATCGCGGCGCTCTCGACCGGCGTCGTCGCCCAGGAGGCAGAGGTCCGCGAGGGTGGCATTGGTATCGGACCGCTCAAACTCATAGCCGATGCGACACCGGGCCAGACCTGGGACGGGAGCTTCCGGATCGCCGGGAGCATGCCCGGCAGGCGCGCTCACTTCGACATCGCGATCCAGGATCTCAAACAGTCACAGGTCGGCCACAAGGAGGCCATCGCGGTCGGCGGGGGTGCACGCTCCGCCGCCGACTGGATCGTCGTCGAGCCCGAACTCGCGCTCGATGGAGTCGAACAGCGAGACGTGCCCGTCACGGTTCGTGTTCCCGAGGACGCGTTCGGCGAGTACTCGGCGTTTCTCGTGATCAACCTCCGTCCCGACAGCCCCACGGCCCAGCTCTCAGCGACGGTCGTCCCGACTGTCAACGTCGAAGTCCTCGTGCGCGTCCGGTCGAGCGGACCGCTGGAACTCGGCATAGAGGGAATCGGGCTCGGCTGGTCGAGGGACGGCGGACGCGAACTGGTCATCGAGGTTCGGAACACCGGGGTATGGGTGAGCGAGCTCCGTGGCGATGTACTGATGTACCCCGAGTCGGGAGGCTTCCCCGAACGAGTCGAGCTGCCGTACCGGAGCGACGGTCGGCCGTTCGAGCTCTATCCGGGACAGAGCATCACTCTCAGGGCGCACGCGCCGCGGCTCGTCCACGGAACATATCGAACCGTGGGGAGGCTCGAACTGGGTGAGCGGCGCGAGTCGAGGAACGAGTTCGTCCTCTCAGTGGCCGGAATGGAGCGAACAACGTCAGCGGCGGAAGTCAGCGGAGCGAAGTCGGAGGTCGGGACCGATCTCTGGATAGAACAGCCCGTTCACGAGATCGACCTCGCTCCAGGCGCCGTGCGATCAGTCCCGATTCGAGTCAGCAACATGGGTGACGAGGAGATTCGGCTCGACGTCGTCGTGGGCGATGCGAGACTGGAAGCCGACGGACGATGGACCTACGCCGATTCACCGGCCCGCATAGATGGACTGGCCGTCGAGGTTGCGCCGGACTCGCTCGTCGTCGGGCCGCGTGTCAGCTCGGCCGTCCGGGCCACGGTGAGCATGGACCGTGATGCTGAGTTCGACGAGACGGTGACACGAGGTGTGCGGTTCGTGGGGCGAGCTCACGAGGAGTCCGGCGAGTGGCGGACGGTCTACGACGCCGGGGCCCTTATCATCATCAAGCCGAGAGGGGGAGGTCGCGCCTCGCTCCGGGTCGAGAGTCTCGATCTTGTCCGTTCGCACCCAGAGTCGAATCCCGGGAGCGCCGTGCTCACGATCGCGAACGAGGGCGACGGTGTCGGCGAGGTGCGCGGACGCGTATCGCTCCACTCCGAGCAGGGCGATCTCGTTGCCGAGATGGCCATCGGGAAGAAGAGCTGGGAGCGCGTGATGCCGCGGGGCGAGAGGAAGTTCCGGATGTCACTGCCGCTCGTCGCCGAGGGCATCTTCACGGTCAAGGTCGATCTCGAGCAGAACGGAGACGAGGAGGCCCCGCTCACGGCGGACGCCTCGTTCACGAGCACTGAGGTCGTGCCGGAGGGACTCCGATGAATGCCCGGCGCACACACACAGCTTCCACGCTCGCAGTGTTCGCGGTCGCCTGCCTCCTGGGATGCGCTCCGCAGACGCCGCTGCACGACGAGGCGGAGATGCTCCTGGGACACGGCGGGACGGTCGAGGCGGATCTCAGCGCCGCGGCGTCGCGATATCGCCAGGGCGATTACGCGGAGACGTCAAGGCTTCTGCGCGGGATCCTCGAGGACAACACACCGTACCGGGTCATGCCCGATGTGCTCTATCTCCTTGGCGAGGCCGAGCTGGCCGGCGGTGATACATCGAAGGCCGCGCTGAGCTTCCATCTGCTTCGGGAGAACTACCCCCGGAAGTGGTCGGTGCTTCCCGGTCGGATGGAACTCGACGCGATCGCGGATGCGCACCGGCCTGTGGCGTGCGGCAGGGCCTCCGTGGCAGAGGTCGGTCCGGCCCGCACGCCCGGGACAGGCGCCGGGGTCGCCGGAAGCGTCAACGACAGCGAGAACGCGCGCGTCACCAACATGTTCTACGAGACCGATATCCTCCAGGTACTGGCAGACGTGTCGGCGCAGACCCGCATTCCCATCTTCGCGGCGAAGGGCGTCCGGGGACTGGTCACCGCGGAGTTCGACGACGTCCCGCTCGAGCAGTGTCTGAGTCATCTGGCCGTGCCGCTCGGGCTGGGGTATCGGTGGATGGACGGGTACTACCTCGTCGGCGTCACCGATCCGAGGGACTCGGGGTCGATGTTGCTGGCTGCGACCGTCGAGATCCGACCGCGTCACCTCCTGGCCGAGGAGATTGCGAGGCTGTTGCCGCCGTCGTACGAGCGGTACGTGCGGGTCGACCCAGCCGGCGGGAACATCCTCTCGCTGACGGCGCCGCCGGAGGTGACGAGCGCGTTCCTTCGGGACGTCGCGGCGATCGATCGACCGCCTCGTCAGGTGACCATCGAGGCGCTTGTCGTCGAGGTGAACAGCGACGTCACGCGCGAGTGGGGCATCGACTGGGAGGTCCTGGGGAGCGAAGGAGGCGCGACGTTCCGTCTCGCCAAGCTCGCCCCGGCCATGCTCGACTCGTCCTTCATCGGGATGCTCACCGATACCGGTCTGGACGGCGTCGACGCTGTCACGAACATCGGCGCCGCCGTGCGGGCGCTCGAGGCGAACGGGGCGGCGAACGTCCGCGCCAACCCGCGCCTTGCCACGCTCGACGGTCAGGAGGCACGGATCCGTGTCGGGACCGAGGCGTACTACTCGCTGCTGAGCGGGTCGGTCAGCTATGCCTACTACACGCTCCAGAAGATCGCGACGGGGATCACGCTCAGGATCACGCCATACGTGGGCGAGTCGTCCGACATCACGACCGACATCTTCGTTGAGGTCAGCGACGTCCGCGCGTCGGGCGTGAACGATCTGCCCGTCACGAGCGTGCGAGAGATCGAGACGCGGGCGTGCGTCGGGAACGGTGAGTCGATCCTGATCGGCGGGTTGCTCTCGGAGTTCGAACGTACGAAGGAGAACCGTATCCCGTTGCTCGGCCGCATCCCAGTTCTTGGCGCGCTGTTCGGACACACGACCATCGAGCGGGAGCAGAGCGAGATGCTCGTTCTCGTCACGCCGCACGCTATGATCGATCCGATGGAGCTCGCCGGTCTCCTCGAGTGAGAGGACATCGACCAGCAGTGACCGGTGGTGATGCCAAGCGGAAGGAGAGGTGCACATGATCAGTGGTATCAGACAGCGGATGCCGTCCCGGACTCGGGCTGGGCCCGGTGGGCGGCGGTCGCTCGCAGGCCTCCTGGTGCCGATGCTGGCGGTCACCCTCGTCTGCCTTCCCGGCATCGGCCAGGAGTGGGCGTCGGGCGAGCCTCTCAGTGCTACCGCGGGAGTCGGCGTCAGCATACCCAGGTCCGTCAAGGTTCGATTCGCGAGCCCGTTCGACCCGAATCCGCGCTACATGGCCGGCGTACAGACCACCTCGGTCGAGGACCCTGCCCCGCGCGTGGCGGCCGCGGAGATCGTTGTGACATCGAACGACGTGAAGTGGGGTGTCATCGTGCGTCTAACACTCCCCAAGGGGCGCGAGCAGCAGCTCGCGAACTCGACCGCGCGGTGCCGACTTCTCACCCCGGACGGCAAGCTCGTCAGCGAACGGCAGGTCGATGCGGCCGATGTGTTTCTCGAGGGCAACGGGAAATGCGGTGAGCAGAGTCTCTTCCTGGAGGTGAGTGGCCACGCGGAAGCCTTCGGGGTCGAGATGCTCACGGAAGACGTGGTCGGCGTCGCCGGATGGTCGTCGAGAGAGAAGGAGTAGGGGCCCACGCATGTGCGCCCCGCCAGGTCTGTTGAGAAGACGGGAGGTGTTGTCATGAGACGATTCCTCGCCATCCTCATAGCATTGCTTGCTACCGTGGTCGTTGTACCAGTGTCGGCCGATGTGATGGATATGGTCGACATTGGAGTGCCTGCGTCAGAGCTTGGTCACAACATGGTCGGTTGGGGCGATGTCCAGTACGGTGATCACCACGATCCCCCGGGGCCGTACGGGGACGTTGTGGTCTGCCGGGGCATCGACTGTCCCGAGTCGCTCGGAGACGGCGACATCGCGGCGCTCATCCTCCTCGACTTCGGCACGGAGCCCGATGTCAACCCGAGGTGCATCACGCTCAGGCATCTCGAAGGCCAGGCCGTCGATGCGTTCGATCTCTATGTCTACGACATGGGCGCTTCACCTCCGGGCACGCTTGTGTACAGCTATCCGGGCGACGAGCTCAACACCGAGCTTCAGTGGCACATCACGACGGTTCAGGACGTCTGCATGTGCGGTCCCTGTGTGCTCTACTTCGTTTCCACGGCGAGCCATTGGTCCGGCTGGTCCACCTACGGGCAGATGTACTTCGACTGGATCAGCGTCGAGTGCGATCTGGCACTGCCGGTCGCTCCGAGCACGTGGTCTCAGATCAAGGCGATGTACAGGTAACCGGTGTCACGGACACATGACGAGCGCGGGGTCGCGCGGGCGATCGCCGACGCAGGGAACGACGCAGCAGACTTCCGGGGAGCGCGAACGTGAGATACATCTGTGTTGCTCTGCTGGTCTGGTTGGCGATGGCCTGCCTGTGCTCCGGCGACAACGTGGGGTTCGTCGAGGCCGAAGGGACCATGCTCGAGCTCAACGGGGAGCCGTACCTGTACGCCGGCGTCAACTACTGGTATGGGATGAACCTTGGTTCTGCGGGCACAGGGGGCGACCGCGAGCGCCTGTGCCGCGAGCTCGACACGTTGCGTTCGCTCGGCGTGACGAACCTCCGCATCATGGTCGGAAGCGAGGGACCTGACACCGAACCGTGGCGCATCGTGCCGCCGCTCCAGACCGCGCCGGGGGTGTACGATCCGGACGTGCTCGACGGTCTCGACTACCTCCTCAGCGAGATGGATGAGCGGGGGATGAGGGCGGTCGCCTGCGTCACGAACTTCTGGCACTGGTCCGGCGGCATGGCCCAGTACGTGAGTTGGAACGGCGGCGGTCCGGTGCCGTATCCTCCTCCGGAGCCAGGCGGGGACTGGAATGCATACCAGGACTACGCGTCCGACTTCTACTCGAATGCGGATGCGATGCAGGACCTGAGGGACCACATCGCATTTCTCACAGGGCGGCTCAACCCGTACACGGGCCTCTATTATAGAGACGAGCCGACGATCATGGCGTGGGAACTGGCCAACGAGCCCCGCGGCTTCCACAACAACGCAGCCGCATTCAATACCTGGCTGGACGACACCGCTGCCTACATCAAGGGGCTCGACGGGAACCATCTGGTGACGACCGGGTGTGAGGGAGACACGCCATGGCCATCGTGGAACGGGCTCGATTTCATCGACAACCACGACGGTCCCGACATCGATTACGCAACCGTTCACATCTGGCCCCAGAACTGGGAGTGGTTTGACCCGTCCGATCCGGAGGCGACCTTCCCGGCCGCCTCGGCAGCCGCAGAGGATTACCTCTCGGCACATATTGCCAACGCGCAGTTCCTCAACAAACCGTTGGTTCTCGAAGAGTTCGGGCTCGCTCGTGATGGCGGTTCGTTCGACCCGTCGGGAGACGCGAGCTGGCGGAACTCGCTCCTCGGTCTGTTGTACGGACTCGTGGAGGTATCAGCGGCGAGTGGAGGGCCGGCGTGTGGTGACAACGTCTGGGCCTGGGCGGGGGAGGGACGGCCACTTGTTCCCGCCGGTGGTCACTGGAGTCCTGGCGACCCATGGGTGGGCGACCCGCCACACGAGTGTCAGGGGTGGTACAGCATCTACGACGATGACACGACGACGCTGTCCGTGCTGGCGGAACATGCGTACGAGATGAGTCGAATCGCGCTGGGTACATCGGTGGATGATGATCCGGGTGTCGACGAGCGTCGCGGATCTCTCAGTGTCTCTCCGTCTCCCTCACTCGGACCCGCGACGATCACCGCCGAGTTCCCGCAGCGGGACGCAGGTCGTCGTGTTGACATCGTCGACGTGCGCGGCCGAGTGGTTGAGAGTTGTCGCGCGCGCGAGAAGCGCCTTTGCCTGTCATGGCCCCGTGCAGATGCGAACATGCCATCGGGTGTGTACTTCATCATTGTCAGGAGCGAGTCAGCGCAGGCCGTGTGCAAGCTCGTCTACATCCGTGCTGCGCGTTGAGCACTCGCGCGCCGTGAAGCACGCCCAGAATAGCGCCGACCCTTACCTTCATGGCGGGGGTCGGCGTCTTTGTCTGGTGGTCAGTCAGTAAGGGTGTTCGAACTAGACAAAATGCATCCTATGTGCTTGTCCATCTATTGCAGTTAGATGTCTGTAGTGTAGTGAGTGAAGTTTCATGGTGGTTCAATCAATATTGACATAGCTCGCGACGGGCAGTATAATGACAGTGTTTCCTCCCTCGGGAAACGCCTGCCTCTCCCGCCCAGTCTCGCAGCTGGGTGGGGGGGCGGGCAGTGAGGATGGGGAACGCCGCGGACGTGGAGAGAGATCCAGAACACAGCATGGAAACGATAACAAGGGCGACTGGAGGATAGGTTGGCACCCAGTCCAGCCGCCCGGCCAAGAAGCGGGGCTGCATCACACCGTGAGGCGTGAGCATGTCCGCTCTTGTGCTTCGGGAATGTACACGCACCGAGCTGGCCCGTCAAGAGCGGAGTTCAGCGACTTCGGAGCGGCGAAGGAGGAGCGATGACAAGCTGAGCACTGCGGGAGGTGCAAGGCGGTCGACGCGTGAGCGTCACGAGCGGGCCGCTGCAGTCGCGTCATTCGAGGTTACTCGCACATGCCCAGGAGGAGAAGAGCATGCGGACCAGTGCATTGGTACTCGCGCTGATTCTCTCGATCATCATCGCTGCGCCCGCTTCGGCCAACTCCGTTGGCAGCAGCACGATGGAGTTCGAGGGAACACTGACGGACGCCGGTGGTGGCGTCTACACAGGAACGATCGACGCCGTAGCCGGCTCGTGGTACGCGGTCGGCGGCGGTGGTGAAGCCATTTCCACCGCCGGGGGATTCGATGTCTATGCCAAGACGGGCGGTTGCGCATTCGTCGAGGGGTATTACGGGACGGGTGCGTGGAACTGCTCCGGAACCGACACGTACACCATCGGGTACGGCACGTCGGACCCTCACGATGGTTATCCGGACGATGGAACCGGGAGCCCGCCCTGGGGCGGCTTCTGGAACCCGGATGTCGCGGACTACTACAACTACGAGCTCGTGCTGACCGGGACGACCTGGGCTCTTCAGTACAAGTCCGTGCATCAGGGAACGCCGATGTCCGGCCTGATGGACTGGACGAACATGTACGCGTCGGAGAACGATGTCGGCTCGTACACGGGGACGCTTCCGACGGATCCGGACGCCAACGATGGTGACTGCTACGCGCATGGCGCCGGCGCAGGCTGGTGGGACATGGACTGGACGTGGGGCAGCGACGCTATCCCGCTTCAGTTCGGCGGCTTCGATGTCGAGATCATCGCTGGGGACGGCGGCATCTACCAGGTGACGCTGACGCCTGCGGCTCCGCCCGAGGTGTGGGTCGATGATGACTTCACGTCGGCGACTCCCGGCTGGGGCATCACGCACTTCGACCTGATCCAGAACGGCGTCGATGCCGTGCTGGACGGCGGGACCGTCAATGTCGCGGCCGGCCACTATGTCGAGGAGATCCTCGTTGAGAAGCCGGTGACGATGCTCGGAGCGACGCACGCGCTCAACAAGAACGGCTACACGGTACCTGCAGACTACGCATGGGATCCGGGCGTTGAGACGATCATCAGCCATCCCGACCCGGCCGGAAGCTACACGGCCATCGTCGACATCTACGATGTGAGCGACGTGACATTCAAGGGCTTCATCGTGCAGGAGCTGGCGGCGGAGGCGAACAAGAACACGTCTCTCGTCCGCGTCTACGCTCACACCGGCGTCATCGAGAACATCGTGTTCGAGAACAACATCGTCGGACCCAATACGAACGTTGTGAGCCAGGACGGGACACACGGTCGCATGGGGCTCTACCTCGTGAACCATCCGTACGGTGACGACGGTATCGAGAGCAGCAGCTTCTCACACAACAAGATCTTCGACTGCAAGGGCAACGGCGACAACGTCTTCCTGTGGACGTCGTACTACGCCTACGGGGCCCCCGGCCCCGCGTCTATGGCGGGAACCGTCATCGACGACAACGAGATCTACGGTTCGCACAGGGCGGGAATCGAGACCGCCGGCGGTTACGCCGACCTTGTTATCAGCAACAACGACATCTACGGATGCACCGGTCTGCCGGGTGACGACCCGGACTTCCTGAAGTACGGACACGGCATCCAGCTGATCAGAGGCTCGTCGGACAAGGTCTCCGACCCGCTGACCGCATACGGTCCTGTCAACCTGACCATCGTGGGCAACGACATCCACGACAATCAGAAGTGCGGCATCTACATGGGACCCAAGAACGACAGCATCTTCATCGATGACAATGCGATCTACGACAACGGCTGGAACGGGATCATGCTGGACCTCGAGGGGAACTACTGGAACCCGCAGTTCGAGAGTCCTCCCTCTAGCGGCCAGTATGCCTGCTACGACTGCGCCACGGATATCAACGGTTCCGGCAACGCCATCTACGGCAATGGCCACCTCGGCAACCCTCTCGCACATTACGGAGTGCAGGTCGTCGGGACGCCGACCAACGGGTTGGTCATCGACGCTGAACTCAACTGGTGGGACGACGCCGACGGTCCGACAACCGGACGCGCTGGTGACGCGGTCACGGACAACGTGGACTACAGCCCGTGGTTCGCGGCGCCTCCGGGAACGTCGCCCATGCCGCTCGGTACGAAGGACTCGATCCAGGACGCGATCGACGCAGCGACCTCCGGCGCAACGATCAATGTGGCAGCCGGTACCTACCCCGAGCAGCTCCTCATCGACAAGTCCCTCAGTCTGATCGGGGCCGGTGAGACAGCGACGCTGATCGAGCCTGGCGCCTACCCGGTCATCGATGTGACGGCTGACGACGTCACGATCTCGGACCTGGCCATCAGCGACCCGGCTGAGTTGACCGAGGGCATCCAGGTCAACTCGAGCGCCGACCTGACGCTGACCCGGGTGAACTTCCCGAACCTCGGCGCGGGCGCAGGTCCGAACACCTACGGTGTGCACCTCATGGGAGACTTCGCCGGTCTGACGGTCACGGACTGCGAGTTTGACGCGTCTGTTGCGTCCCTTGGCGTGTACACGCGCAACATCGGCATCTTCGCGCCCAACAGCCTGTCTCTGAGTGACTTCTCGATCACGGACTGCACGTTCAACGAGATGTGGACGAGCATCTATCTTCGTTCGGGCATCGACGGCCTCGACGTGACCGGGTGCGCGTTCGGCCCGGTGGATCCGGCCGACTACACCGCCTGCGTCGCGGGTCTGTATATCGGCGATGGCGATGACGACGACTTCGATCTGCGGAACATCTCCGTGACAGGCAACACCTTCACGGAGTACGGGCGCGGCGTGTACGTATGGAACTACGGCGCCAACTCGACCGTGGAGAACTTCGTCATCAGCGGCAACACCTTCACGAACACGGGGTGGAGCGCAGCGATCCGGTTCATCTTCGGGCTGAACGGCATGGAGGACTACTCCATCGACGGCCTCGATATCAACAACAACACCTTCACGCAGGACACAGATGTTGGGGCGTATGTCGGGATGATCGATCTGCGCACCTACGACGCGACGCTCCTCGCGTGCGACATCTCCGTGACCGATAACGTGATGACGTTCACAGGCGCTCCCTACGCCGATGCCATGTACGGCATCGGGTTCACTGTCGGCGGCGACGGGTTCTACAACACAACCGTGGCTCGCAATGGCGTCGATGGGGGCGGCACCGGTGGTGCCGGGACAATGGCTGCGGCCGGCATGAAGATCTCGCACTATGCCGATAGCTACACGTGGGCCCATGACCTGGACATCGATATCCTCAGCAACGCGGTCAAGGGCTTCGACCACGCACTCAGCGTTTACGATATCATCGGCGCATCCTATGGCGGCCTGCCTGCCGGCACTGATGTGTCCCTCAGCTACAACAGCCTGCTCGGAGACCTCTACGGCGTCAGGAACGATGACGGAGTAGCTGTTGACGCCGAGGGCAACTGGTGGGGCGACGCGACCGGTCCGTATCACTCGAGCAACACGGGTGGTCTCGGCTGCGAGGTTTCGGACTTCGTCGACTTCGATCCGTGGATCGGCAAGGCCGGCAGCGAGAACATCGTCTGCGTTCCGGATGACATCGAGCTCAACGACACCGACGATGACGAAACGATATCTGTCGACTACCTTGGTGGGGCGTCAGGCCTCATCTATGGGGTCTCGGTCACCTTCACGTGGGGTGCCGATGTGTCGATGGACGGTGTAGCCATTGGAGATATCTTCCCTGGCGTAGCAGGCAACGATTTCTTCACGCACTATGGTGATATCGGCGTTGGCAGCACCACGGCTTCGCACACCGTTGACTGGACGTTGCTTGGAAACCAGGCTGGCGTTACCGGTCCCGCCACGCTCTTCACGATCGATCTGAGCGCCGCGGGTTGCGGGAGCGACGATATCAGCATCACGAGTGTCCTCTTCCGCGACAACGCCAACCAGCCGCTGTCGGGTGTCTATGCCAGTGGGGCTTCCATCGAGGTCGATACCGAGGTTCCCGCTGTCGCGACGCTGTCGGTCGATAATCCTGACAATCCGTACTTCGATAACTGGGCAAGGGACGGCAACGACCTTGTGATCGAGGCGACGGTCACGGACGCATGTGGAGACCTCGACGATGTGACGGTCGTGGCGAACCTGTCGACGCTGTTGGATGGTGGCGGTACTGCTGTGGCGCCGTCTACTTACGCGACCGGCACGGCGACGTGGAACCTCGATGACGCCGATCTTGGTGCCGATGGGGCCCAGGTTGTCAGAGTCACGGTGACCGACCTCCTCGGGAACACGTCGTACGACGAGATCACAGTCAACGTGGACAACACGCTGCCCGTGGCTGTGACGGACCTTGCCGCGGCTCCAGGTCACAACAAGGCCGACCTGACATGGACCGACAGTCCGACGACGTACGATGCCAACTTCCACGAGTACGTGCTCAGGAGCAACGCGTGGGGTGACGCCGGATACCCGACGTACCCTCTGGCTGGCACGCCAGCGTACCCGACGGATGCGGGTGATGGCGACCTCGTCGACGAGAACGTCACCGGGGGGAGCTATGGCGCCACCTACGCGTCGGATGGCAGTGAGCGGAGCATCCTTTACTACGGTGTCTTCGCACGTGATAAGGCTGGCAACTACGGGCCTGCCGGGACCGGTGACCGGTGCACGAACTACTGGTTGGGCGATGTCGCTGGCGCGCTCGGTGGAGGTGTTGGTGGCTACAACGGCCGTGTCAACGACGCAGACATCAACATCTTGGGCGGTACATACGGCGTGAGCACGGGCGGTCTTGGTTGGGAGCCCGAGTGCAACGTCGGCCCGACCGACGACAATAGCCGGGTGGGCGTTCCTGTTCCTGACGGTATCGTAAGCTTTGAAGATCTCATGATCTTCGCGATGAACTACGACGTTGTCGCTCCGCGGATCGTGCCGTTCCTGGCCGAGCCGAGTGTCGGCGGACTGGCACTGGCTCTGAACGAGGCCGATCGCTCGAGTGATGGTGTGCTGAGTCTGGCTCTCCGTCTCGAGGGCAACCTCGGTGAGATCAAGGGACTCTCAACCGAACTCGAGTTTGACGGTCTTGAGTTCATTGCGGCCGGTCTGAGCGACGAGATGAGTGCGCCGGTGGCCGATGTGTTCTTCTGGAGCGACGCGACCTCCCGCAGTACGCAGATCGATCTGGCCGTGCTCGGCACGGACGTGACGATCGGCGGCTCGGGTGACGTTGCGGTGCTCACCTTCCAGATCGTGGACGAGGCGTACACGGTCGACTTCTCGTCGGCCACGCTCCGCGGTGCGGCCAACGACGAGCTGACGGCAGACCTTGAGGGCCTCAGCTACGAGGGCATCCCCGCGAGTTTCAAGCTCGTCCGGAACACCCCGAACCCGTTCAACCCGGTGACGACGGTCGGCTATCACCTGCCGAGCGAGTCGCGCGTGACGATTCGCGTCTTCGACGTGGCGGGTCGCGTTGTGACGACGCTGGTCGATGGCGTGGTCGAGCCCGGCCGCCACACCGTGGTGTGGAACGGGACGAACGAGTACGGCGAGTCCGTGGGCAGCGGCGTCTACTTCTGCACGATGGAGACGCCCGAGTATCGCGGTTCGCACAAGATGACGCTCCTGAAGTAGGAGGCGTGACAAAGGCGAGCGACCGGAGGGGTGCGGCCCTCCGGGGCTCGCCTGTCTGTGTGAGGGCGTACACACGTGGAGGAATACGAATTCGCGATCCGTCCTGCTCTCCGCGAGCGGCAACGCCGGATCAAGAACAGGAGGAGAGAGATGCGGAAGATTGCATTCGCGATCACGCTGCTCCTCTCGGTGCTGATCGCAGTGCCCGCGATGGGCAACTCGGTCGGCAGCAGCGTCATGGAGTTCGAAGGGACGCTGACCGATGCTGGGGGAGGAGTCTACACCGGTACCATCGACGCCGTGGAGGGGTCGTGGTACGTCGTCGGTGGCGGTGGAGAGGCGATATCCACGGCCGGCGGTTTTGACGTCTATGCGGAGGCCGGCGGTTGCGCGCTGGTCGAGGGGTACTACGGCACCGGAGCCTGGAACTGCGACGGTGTTGATACCTACACGATCGGGTGGAACTCGTACGACCTCCATGATGCGTACCCGGACAGCTTCGGCAGCAATCCACCCTGGGGTCCCTACTGGAACCCGGATGTTCCCGACTACGACAACTACGAGCTGGTCCTGACCGCGGACAGCTGGGCGCTCCGCTACAAGGGCACGGCTCAGGGCACGCCGATGTCCGGCGTCATGCTCTGGGGCGACGGCTACGCCGTTGAGACGGACGTCGGGTCGTACACCGGCACGGTTCCCGCCGATCCGGACGCCAACGATGGCGGCGCTGCCGCTCATGGCGCGGGCGCCGGTTGGTGGGACATGGATTGGACCTGGGGGTCCGACGCCATCCCGCTCGAGCTTGCCGGGTTCGATGTCACGATCGATGACCTCGGCAGCGGCACCTATCACGTCACATTCACGCCCGAGGCGCTCACCGAAGTCTGGGTGGACGACGACTACACGCCGGCCACGCCCGGCTGGGGCGGCACGCACTTCGCCACGATCCAGGACGCCGTGGACATCATCGACTCGGGCACGGTGCACGTGGCCGAGGGCGAGTACGTCGAGCAGGTCCACATTTCGAAGGACGACGTTGATATCGTCGGCGCCGGTGTCGGGCTGACGGTCATCAAGTCGCCCGTGACGCTCCCGCTCTACTTCGCGACCGGTGCGGACAACTATCCGGTCGTGTTCGTTGACGGAGCGACGGGTGTTGACCTGTCGAACCTCACCATCGACGGCGACTTCCAGGGTGACACGAACTACCGCTTCATCGGTCTCGGCTTCTGGAACGCAGGCGGCAGCCTGGTCGACGCCGAGGTTCTGAATGTGATGAACAGTGCCTTCAGCGGCGCGCAGCACGGCGTCGGCGTCTATGCCTACAACGACACGGGCGGTCCGTACACGATCGTCATGACCGACGTCGTTGTGGACGACTACCAGAAGACGGCTGTTGCCCTCATGGGCGATGGTCTCACGGTTGACCTGACCCGTGTGGACACGTACGGGCAGGGCGGAACCGACGTCACCGCCCAGAACGGCATCCAGATCGGCTACGGCACCGGTGGTACCGTGACCGACTGCGAGGTCTACGACAACTACTGGACCGGGGACACGTGGACGGCATCAGGCATTCTCGTGTTCGACATGGCCCACGTCGATGTGAGCGGCGCGTACTGCGACGGCAACCAGACGAGCGCCTACTTCGAGAGCGGCACCGCGACGTTCGACGGCAGCACCATCGTCAACCCGACCGGCGATGCCCTGTACGTCTGGGGTATCGGCGTGAAGGGCGCGAAGGGCGGCGACCGTCCGGTGTCGAGTCCGTTCGACGGAGACCTGCCCCGGCTCGGCGGACGCGCGGCAGCGTCAGTGAGCTGCGACGGTTCGATCTTCACAGGCGCCGATGCTGTCGATAGCTGGGGCCCGAGCTGTCTCGGCTACAGCAGCGGCGTCGCTGAACTGACGCTCGTCGACTGCGAGGTCTCGAACTGGGACTACGGCGTCGTCAACTACGAGTACGATCCCGCCGACGATGCGACCACGACCATGAGTGGGTGCTCGCTGGTCGACAACATGACATACGCGTACTACAGCAACAGTGAAGAGGAGCAGGACGTCGAGCTGAACTGGTGGGGTGACCCGGACGGCCCGACGAGCGACAAGGCCGGCGGAGCTGTTTCGGGTGTGCTGAGCTTCAGCCCGTGGTTCGCAGCGCCTCCGGGAACCTCGCCGATGCCGATCGGGACGAACAGCTCCATTCAGGACGCGATCGACATCGCGAGCGCGGGTGCGACCATCACGGTCAGCGCCGGAACGTACGACGAGATGCTCAACGTCAATAAGTCCCTGACGTTGCGCGGCGCGAACTGGGGCGTCCACCCGGCGGTCGGCATGCACCCGACCGAGGTCGTCGGGACGCGCACGACCGAGACCATCCTTAGCCATAATGGTCTCTACGCGCTCAAGCCGTCCGCGGACGATATCACGGTGGACGGGTTCATGTTCACCGGTGACGGCGGTCGCATCATCGACACCTACGATGATGCCGACAACTTCCATTTGACGAACTGCATCTTCGACAACGATGCCGCCTACGCTTCGCAGGGTGTCATCCAGTTCGGTGGTGGGAGCCACACCGGAATGCTCATCGACTTCAACCTCTTCGAGACCGGCGAGATCCCGCTGCTCTACACCGGCGGCGGTCCGTGGGACGGCCTGACGATCGAGTACAACCTGTTGAACCTCGAGGGTGACGCGGTGTTCTGGACGGGCACTGAACTCGTCGACGGCGTCATCCGGGGCAACGAGATCGACGGCACCGTCGACGGTGTGCCGGGAACTGGCTTCTGCACGTTCAATATCGGCAAGGCCGGCAATCTCCTGGTTGAGGACAACTGGATCCACGACGTGTTCTACACGCCGTTCCAGGTCGGCATCATCGGCGGCGATGTTCTCAACAACGTCTTCGAGCGCATCTACCCGTACCCCACGTACAACGGCGACTGCTTCCAGCTCTGGGGCGGCCAGTGGGGGACGAGCGTCTCGGACGATGTCGAGTTCGTCGGCAACCGCTTCTACATCAACGACGCTCCGGGCATCACCGAGCCGACGCACGGCATCCGCCTGCGCGGCCCGGAGGCTCCGGATCCCGGCATCGATGGCACGACCATCGTCTGCCGCGACAACCTGTTCATCGATGGAGGCTCGGCAGCCGGCGCGCTGGCGATCCGGCACCAGGGCGACACCACGATGTGGGTCGACGCCGAGATGAACTGGTGGGGCGATGGCACGGGTCCGTACCACGCCACGCTCAACCCGAGCGGTCTCGGAATCGAGTCCGGCGACTATGTCGATTTCGATCCGTGGATCCTCGGCAACATCTATTGCGATCCGGATCCCGAGTATCTCGATGTGGCCGGACCGACCAAGACCGTGGCCGTGAAGTACCTCGGCGGCGGTGGTGGTGCGATGTTCGGTTACAACATCAGCATCAAGTGGGACGGTTCGGTCGTGAGTACGACGACTGGTGATTTCAGCGAGGGGAACCTGCTGTCCGACCTGGGCGGGACGTTCTTCTTCGCGGCCGACGGGACGGGCGACGAGATCATCGTTGACTGCGCACTCCTCGGCAGCATCACCGGCGCGACGGCTCCGGGGACGCTCTTCACGATCGACTTCACCGGCACGGCTGTCGGGACGAGTCCGGTCGACATCACGATCCTCAATGTCCGTGACCAGTACAACAACCCGCTTGGCGGATTCTCGCCGCTCGACGGTACGCTCATTATTGACGTGGTTGCTCCTGTGATCACCGACGTGGAGATCTTCAACGACACGCTCGGTCACACGGACGATCATATCAAGGACGGCGACGCCGCGAGGGTGACGGCGACGGTCGTGGACGACGACCCGGCGTTCGGCGCCGGTGACATCGTTGCCGATCTCACCGATCTCGGTGGGGGAGCCGCGGTGAATCCCGTGAGCTACCTGGGCAACGTCGCGACGTGGAACATCGCGTCTGTGACGTGCACGCCCGCGGACGGCATCGCGTGGGTGTACGTGGATGCGACCGACGCCATCGGCAACCCGGCGGCACAGGGTTCCGACGACATCATCACGGACAACACACTCCCGACTGCCGTGACCGCGTTCGACGCGGCGCCCGGTCACCAGAAGTGTGACCTGTCGTGGACGATGGGCACGGATACGTACCTCGACGGCGTGGTGATCCAGAGGACGGACAACACCGGCGACTACCCGCTCTACGTGGCCTTCAAGGGCGCGTGGCCGACGGTCGATCCGTTCTACGCGGGTGACCATACACTTGGTACGAACGTCTACAGCGGCGGCGGTGGGACTGCCGTCGACGCGGTCGTCGACCGCAACATCTACTACTACCAGGCGTTCTGCTACGACATCGCTCGCAACTACGGCCTCGCGGCCTCTACGGCGCGCGACCTGGCCACGAACTACTGGCTGGGCGACGTCGCGGCTGCGATGGGCTTCTGGGGCTACAACGGCTTCGTGAACGACGCCGACATCGACAAGCTCGGCGGTAGCTACCACATGCCGCCTCCGGGTTCTCCCGAGGATGAGATGGATGTCGGCCCGACGGTTCATCCGAATTACGGCCGTCTTGGTTTGCCGTTCCCGGACACGTTCGTCGGGTTCGAGGACCTGATGATCTTCGCGATGAACTACGGCGTTGTTGCGCCGAGAGTGGTGCCGCTCCTGAGCGAGCCGGCCGCGGGTGACCTCGCGCTGGCGCTCGAGGAGGTCGGCACGGACGCCGAGTTCGTTGAACTCGCGCTCCGTCTCGAGGGCAACGTCGACGAGGTCAAGGGCGTGAGTGCCGTATTCGAGCTCGAAGGTCTCGAGCTCGTCTCAGCAAGGCTCTCCGATGAGATGAACACGCCGGCGGCCCGGACGTTCCTGTGGGCCGGCGACGGTCAGATCGATCTGGCCATCCTGGGTACCGGTGTGAGCATCGGCGGCTCGGGTGAGCTGGCCAGACTCACGTTCCAGGTGACGGGCGAGGGCTGCGCGGTCGACTTCGCGTCGGCCACACTCCGCGGTGTCGAGAACGGCACGATGGATGCCGATCTTGAGGGTTACGACCCGATGGGCGACATCCCGGCGACGTTCAGACTCGTCCAGAACACCCCGAACCCCTTCAACCCGATGACCACCATTGCCTTCAGCGTCCCGCACGAGTCGCAGGTCGCGATTCGCGTGTACGACGTGAGCGGGCGTGTGGTGCGCACGCTGGTTGACGGCGTGACGGAGCCTGGTCGCCACGCGGCTGTCTGGGACGGCCGGAACGACCACGGCGAGAGCTGCGGCAGCGGCGTGTACTTCTGCGTGATGGAGACACCGGAGTTCCGCGGCAGCAGCAAGATGATGCTTCTGAAGTAGACCCACCGTCGGGTGGAGCCCCGTGTTGCCCGCGGGGCTCCTCCCAGACGGAAATTCAGACTCTGCGCGGGGGGAGAGGATGAGCAGCGTGAGCACTCCCGCCACGACAGCTTAGGGGGCAGCGATGTACACCATCGACACTGCGGGCACCGGCTTCCGGGGTTGCCCGGTCAGCCCCCGGACATTCACAGGTGTGTTTGCCGTCATGACCTGACCCCCTAGAACTGATCCAGCTTGAGTGTGTAGACTTGGGCTGGACAGCGAGAGGGGGTTCTCCATGCCA
>JAPEKQ010000049.1 GCA_029990205.1 bacterium | reverse complement strand
GGTGTCCTCGGCTGGATCCTCAGACGCTATGGGTTCCCGACGGCGCCGCTGGTCCTGGCTCTCATCCTCGGCTACATGGCCGAGTCGAACTTCCGTCGCGCCCTGATCATGGGCGATGCGTCGATCTTCATCACGAGTCCGGTGAGCGCGATCATCCTCGTGCTGGCCGTGCTGTCCTTCGCGATGCCGTTCATCCGCGCGCGGCGCGCCAGGCGTCAGGCAGCAGACTAAGGAGCTCTACCATGCCAGGTCTCTTTGAACGGACCAGGGAGCTGACGACCCAGATCGACGACTTCCTGGACGCGGTCAGCGAGGGTGCCCTCGTCTTCCAGAAGGGTGTGGGCGACTACCTGTCCGGCGATATCGAGTGCTTCGAGGAGCGCTTCGCCACGATCCACGAGCTCGAGAACCGGGCCGACGAGCTCAGACGGGACATCGAGAACCAGCTCTACCGCCACTCGCTCATCCCGGAGTCGCGCGGCGACGTGCTGGACCTGCTCGAGAACATGGACGACGTCATCAACACGGCCAAGAACACGATGAGCCTGTTCATGGTCGAGCGTCCCGAGATGGTCCCCGGACTCGAGAAGGAGTGGCTCGACCTCGTGGCGGCCGCGCAGCAGACGGCCGAGGCCGTGGTGCTGGCCGCGCGCGCGTTCTTCCGCGACCCCAGGAGCGTCAACGACCATCTCCACAAGGTCCATTTCCACGAGAAGGAAGGCGACCGTCTGGCGATGGACCTCAAGCGGAAGATCTTCGAGACCGACCTCGACCTGGCGCGCAAGATCCACCTGCGCTACTTCGCGCTGAACGTCGACCGGGTCTCCGACGCGGCCGAGGACGTGGCCGACAAGCTCTCCATCTACGCGATCAAGCGGACCATCTAGCGAGAGGACCATCTCGTGCTGCTGTTCTTCCTTTCGAGCGGGCTGTTCCTCGGCTGGTCGCACCCCATCAGCGCCAGGAGAAAGCCCCACTGCTGTCCGAGAAGCATGGCGACGCAACCGGCGATCTGGATCGGACAC
>JAPEKQ010000048.1 GCA_029990205.1 bacterium | reverse complement strand
TGCCGAGACCATCTACAGCTGCACTCTGTCCATAGGGAGTGGTACAACTACTGGGGGCAGGTCACCCGCCATGCTGGGGCGAGCACTCGGTCATCCCGATTCGGCATGACGTGCGGGTGCAGTATCTGACCGATCCCTCCGTGTACGACCAGGTCACGTTCTGGACCCACGAGTGGTACGCCGAGGGTCCGTACACCCTCTTCATCGACTTCGATGGCGATGCCACGTCGTACGGCGAGGGGTCGAACCGGATCGACCCGCAGAGCTACACGACCGTGTTTGCCTATGTTGGCGTCTGGATCGACGAGGACGCCGGCCCGCTCGAGGGTCTGTCGCGGATATCTGTGGGGTTCGAGGTAGGTCCGCCGGATGCGCTCGTAGCGCCGTCCTTCGAGTGCCTTGTTCCCGGAGCCACAGTGACGGGAGGATGGGACTCCGGCTACACGCTCAGCTTCAGCGAGTGTCTCGGGTCGCCGGGCACGCTTGTCTATCTCGGGCAGATCACCGTGTTCTACTTGAACGGAGCTGGCCAACTTGGGTTCAGCGACCATCCCGAGTACCCCCGGGAGGTCCTTGACTGCAGTGTTCCTCCGGGTGGCCACTCGTACATCATTGGCTACGGTGCTGGGGTCGGGGGAGCCCCTCCGACTCCGGTCGAGCTCACGAGCTGGGGTTCGATCAAGGCGATGTACCGGGACTAGTGCTGCGATAGCCAGGGGGTCGCGGCCTAACAGGCGTTTGCAGCCGCCGGCCTTGTGCGTCACGGCGTCTGCAAGGGGGGCCACCGCTTCGCGTCGGCCGGCACACCCCGCGCCCCACTGCGCCCGCAGCTGAAACGCGTTTCGTTAGGCCGCAACAAGAGGGAGGCCGTGGTGAGAGTGATGCGTGCATCGGGTCTGCTGGGGCTCCTGCTCTGTGTGCCGCTTGTTGCCGGTGCGTCAGTTCCTGCCATCGACCTTGAGACGGGGAGTCTCGGCGGGCGGGCGTTTCACACGTACACACTCGACGAGGCGACGGATCTTCTTGGTCGGCCAAGTACGGTCACCAGTCCCCTCGAGATCGACGGTCGGAGGTTCGGCGCGAGGCTGAAGTACCATGCGCTCGGCCGCAGCCTGTCGTTCGCACACCCAGGTGACGATGC
>JAPEKQ010000047.1 GCA_029990205.1 bacterium | reverse complement strand
TGACCTGACCCCCTAGAACTGATCCAGCTTGAGTGTGTAGACTTGGGCTGGACAGCGAGAGGGGGTTCTCCATGCCAGGGAAGAAGCACACGCCGGAACAGATCATCCGTCTTCTCCGGGAAGCAGAGGTTCATCTGAGCCAAGGTCTGACGGTGCCGAAGACGTGCCGGCAGCTGGGTATCAGCGAGCACACGTACTACCGATGGCGCCGCAAGTACGGCGGGATGGATGTGGACGAGGCTCGCCGCCTGAAGGAGCTGGAGCGAGAGAACGCCCAGTTGAAGCGGCTGCTTGGTGAGCAGGCGTTGGACATCGCGATTCTGAAGGAGGCATCCCGGGGAAACTCGTGAGCCCGGCTGCGAGACGCCGGGCCGTGCAGCGTGTGTGCGAGGCACTGCGGGTGAGCGAACGCCGCGCATGCCGCGTCCTGTGCCAGCCTCGCTCGTCGCAGCGGTACAAGGTGAAGGTCGCGGATGATGAGGCGGCGCTGACGGCTCGGATCGTCGAGCTGGCGAGCCAGTACGGGCGGTACGGCTACCGGCGTGTGACGGCCCTTCTGAGGAACGAAGGCTGGCGGGTCAACCACAAGCGGGTGGAGCGGATCTGGCGAGCCGAGGGGCTCAAGGTCCCGAAGAAGCAGCCGAAGCGCCGGCGGTTGTGGCTGAACGACGGATCGTGCGTGCGGCTTCGACCGGAGCACAAGGACCATGTCTGGACGTGTGACTTCGTGTTCGCCCGGACGACGGGTGGTCGCCAACTGAAGATCCTGACGATGCTGGACGAGTACACGCGGGAGTGCCTGGCGCTGGAGGTGGGTCACAACTTCAGGAGTGAGGAGTTGAAGCGGGTGCTGGGGCGTCTGTTCGCGCAGCGTGGGATCCCGCAGCACATGCGGTCGGACAACGGCCCCGAGCTTCGGGAGACCGGGTTGCTGGAGTGGTATCGCCAGCTGGGCGTTCAGGTGCTGTTCATCGAGCCGGGCAGTCCATGGGAGAACGGGTACATCGAGTCGTTCAACGGGAAGCTGCGGGACGAGCTTCTCAACGGCGAGCTCTTCACGAGTCTGTGGGAGGCGCGAGTGGTGCTGAAGATGTGGCGGAAGGAGTACAACCAGGTGCGACCTCACAGCGCTCTGGGCTACCGACCGCCGGCACCGGAGGCGGTGATGCCGAGACCATCTACAGCTGCACTCTGTCCATAGGGAGTGGTACAACTACTGGGGGCAGGTCA
>JAPEKQ010000046.1 GCA_029990205.1 bacterium | reverse complement strand
AACCTACTGTCCGTTCGCCGGACTCGTCGCGCTCTATCCGCTCATCAGAGACCAGACCTACACGTGCGCGTTGAACGAGTTCCACGTTGCCCTCTTCATCTCGCTCGTCGGTCTGACGGTGATCTCAAAGAAGTCGTTCTGTTCGTGGGTCTGCCCTCTCGGGACACTCCAGGAGTGGCTCTGGCGCCTCAACCGGAGGGTCTTCGGGCGCACCGTGCGGCTTCCGCACGCGCTCGACCGCGCTCTCATCCCGCTCCGCTACGTCGTACTCGCGGCCGTGCTCGGCATGACGTGGACGGTCTGGCAGGGAGACCTGGGATTTCGGGCGTACGACCCGTTCTACATCATCTTCACCGGCTTCCAGGGACACGAGCTGATGGCTTTCAGCGTCTTCGTCGGTGTCGGGGTTCTCGCCGTCGCGTACTTCGTCCCGTACTTCTGGTGCCGCTACCTCTGCCCGCTCGGCGCCGTGATGGACCCGCTCTCGCGAGCCGGGTTGCTCAGACTCCGTCGCGTATGGAGCGTTTGCACCGACTGTGGGAAGTGTGACGCGGCCTGTCCGCACGACATACCCGTCTCGGAGGTGTCCGAGGTCACCGCGCGCGATTGCACGAACTGCCTGGAGTGCGTCGAGGCCTGTCCCGAGGCCGGCGCACTCGAACTCACGCTTCTCGGGAAGTAACGACGACGGTCGGAGGAGGTACTCAATGAACAAGGTTGTCATCATCCCCGTCGCCGTCCTCCTGCTCATCCTCGTGGCCTTCGCGACGACGGACGCCTACCGTGTCCCGACGCTCGAGGTCTCGTTCGTGGACGAGCGCCCGGCGACCGTTGAGACGATCGAACACAAGGTGGCCGGTCTGACGTGTCGCCGCCAATCGCTGGGGTTCGCTGAGATGATTGGAAGCATTCCGGGAATCGTATCCCTCACGACGTACACCAGAAGGACCATGGCGATCGTGGAGTACGATCCGCAGCTCATCACGCGGGACCAGGTCCAGGCGCTCCTCGAGAGCCCGTTCGTCCACGAGGAGGACTAGCACGGCTCTCCCGAGGATCGAGCAATGAAGAAGGGGGACGGCGAGAGCCGTCCCCCTTCGTGTTGCATCGTTCAGCGTGAGTCTAGCGGTACATCGACTTGATGCTGGACCACGTGGACTCCTCGACCGGCGTGTAGCCGAGCAGGATGGCGCCGTCGACGTAGTGCGGCTCGGCACCGTAGACGTCACCGAAGAGCTCCCAGTGGATCTCGCCGGTGATCTCGGCGGGCGTCGTCACGTCGATGTAGATGTTGGTGCCGACCTGGTCGTAGAGCTCGCCGTAGCCGGCGTCGCCATCGTTCCACTGCCCCGTCTGGCCGTCGACCATCATGGTCCAGACGAACTGGCCCGGGTTCGGGTCGTCATACGCCATGGAGGGTGCGTCGAGAACGTAGCCGTCGGGGAACGTGAGCCACGTGTCGGCGATCCACTCCACGTCGAACGAGTTGTTCCAGACGTAGAACGTGAACGTGTAGGTCGTGTTCGGCATCGGATCGAGCGGACTGACCAGCTCGACGTATGAGCCTTCAATGCTCCGACCGGCGAGGGCCGGGACAGCGAATGCCAGGACGCACACAACGATGAGCAGCTGCTTCATGCTTTCCTCCTGCCGAGACGAACTCGACGTTTCTGTTCGGTGACAGGTCTGGGCGTGTCGCCCGGTTCGCCCGGACGAGCGAAGACCCATCACGCCAATGAACCTCGCTGGGGCGGAGCAGATCCACCCGCCCGCATGAATTGCGCGCAGTATGCCACCAGTTGGATTTCATGTCAAGTACCGGCCGGGGTCTCTTGACACCCCCGTGGGCCCGCGGTAGATTGTTTGATGGTGATAGAATGAACACTGTGCCGGGGCTTCATGGAGCCGGGGCGCAGACAGACAGACCGATCGACCGGAAGACCGAGAGGAGGGGGCGATCCGGTTTCGACGGGGACGAGAGAAGCGCGGATGGCGTGCCGAGGTCCCGTTACCTCGTTAAACAATGGGAAACGCTTTAACTGCCGACTATCAGCCGGCATACGTCTGCTAACTAGGTAGACGCGTTCCGCCCGGTTTTGCCCGTGGGGTCGGGATGGAGCGTCGCTTACGCGGGCTGGCCGTCACGTTGTGCCACTGGACGTGAGGGCGAGACAACACAGCGGCTGGCCGGACCATCCTCCTGCCCCTCGGTGGAAGGACCGGTGAGAGCAAGAAGGGGGGCTACGCACGTAGAAGTTCTCGTGGAGCCGTTCTCGGACGCGGGTTCGATCCCCCCCGCCTCCACCATATAGACGAAGGCCCCGGCGTATCCCGCCGGGGCCTTCGTGTGTTCATTCCGCGTGCCTCTGGTTGCAGCGTCAGCCGCAGCCTGGAGTCTAGCGGTACAGGGCCTTGATGCTGCCCCAGGTAGCCTGCTCAACAGGGGTGATCACGAAGTCGATGCAGCCACAGACCATGTGCGGCTCCGCACCGTACTCGTCGCCCCAGATCGTCCAGTAGATGCAGTCCGAGTA
>JAPEKQ010000045.1 GCA_029990205.1 bacterium | reverse complement strand
GCGCCGGACCAGCAGCCCGACCACGTCAACGCCTCGGCCATCAACAGCTGTCACTTCAACCGCGATACGGTCGACAAGGTGCTCCAGCACCTGATGGAGCACGGCCGGAAGGTGGATGGCGGTGATCGTCTCGGCAAGACCATCATCTTCGCGCGCAACCACGAGCACGCGGCGTTCATCGAGGAGCGGTTCAACCACCACTACCCACATCTTGCCGGGCACTTCGCGCGCGTCATCGACCACTACGCGACGTACGCGCACAGTCTGCTGGACGACTTCACGAACAGAGAGAAGGCCCCGCACATCGCCATCTCGGTCGACATGCTCGATACGGGCATCGACGTGCCGGAGGTCGTGAACCTCGTCTTCTTCAAGCCGGTCTACTCCAAGATCAAGTTCTGGCAGATGATCGGCCGTGGCACGCGGCTGTGCCCCGACCTCTACGGGCCGGGCGATGACAAGCAGGACTTCCGCGTGTTCGATTTCTGCTTCAACTTCGACTTCTTCAACGAGAACCCGGAGGGGATCAAGGAGAGCGGCAGCGTTCCGCTCGGCACGCGCCTGTTCCGAGCGCGTGTGCAGCTCCTGCAGTACATCCACACATCGCCCGACCTCGACCAAGAACGGAAGCTCCGGGAGTCGCTCACCGCCAGGCTTCACGGCGAGGTGGCGGCGATGAACCGCGAAAACTTCATCGTGCGCATGCACCTTGCGGCGGTGGAGCGGTTCCAGGACCGGAAGGTGTGGGAGGAGCTGTCGGAGTCCGATGTGGCCGTGCTCCAGCGAGATGTGGCCGGGTTGCCGAGCGAACTCGAGACCGATGATATCGAGTGCCGACTCTTCGATCTCACGGCGCTCAGGATGCAGCTGGCGCATGTCGAGGACGACACCTTGGCGTTCGAGAAGGCTCGCTTGCGCGTGACTGAGATGGCGATGCTTCTTGAGGAGAAGACGACGATTCCCGCGGTCAGAGAGCAGTTGGAGTTTCTCGCGCAGCTTCAGGAGCCTTCCTTCTGGGAGGGCATCAACCTGAATCTGCTGGAGGAGATGAGGGTGAGACTTCGCGGCCTCATGCCGTTCCTCGACAGGAAGAAGCGGAGGATTGTCTACACGGACTTCCAGGATCAGGTCATGGGCATTCGGGAGGAGGTCGTCTTCCGGGTGCCGACGATGACCGGCGAGCAGTACGCGAAGAAGGTTGAGGCGTACCTGCGCGGCCACCTGGATGACGCCGCGGTCCGCAAGCTGCGGATGAATGAGCCGCTGACGAAGGCGGATCTGGAGCAGCTTGAAAGGGCACTAGCCGAGATCGGCGAGGAGGATGGGCAGAGCCTGCTGGCGAGACTGCTGGCGTCACACGGTGCGCCTTCGCTCGCGCACTTCGTGCGTGGCCTTGTCGGACTCGACCGTGCTGCGGCGCAGGAGCTCTTCTCCGACTTCCTCGCGGACCGAAGCCTCACCGCGAAGCAGATCCGGTTTGTCGAGATGGTCATCGACCAGCTTACTGCTCGCGGCGTCATGGAGGCCGCCGCGCTCTATGAGGCACCCTTCAGCCACATCCACTCCGGCGGCCCAGACGAGCTCTTCGCCGGGAAGCAGGAAGTGGTTGATGGGATCTTCGCGAGCCTGCGGGCGGCGCGCGTGGGGTTGAGCGAAACGGGGTTCTGATGCAGAGGGGCTTCTCGTCATCAACCCCACGTAGCGCTGTCTGTCCAGTCCGACTGAATGGAGGAGTGCGATGAGCCACTGGCGGGACCTTGAGATCGCTCGTAAGATCCGCGAGATTCTCGCTGACGTACACTACACAAACCCACAGCACCACTTCGGACGGCCGTTCCTCACGGCGTATCAGCTCGCGCTCGAGTTCGCGCGCCGCCACCCAGACGACGTCGCCATAATCGGTCAGCCGATTGGCGGGGAGGGCGTTGGCCAGCAGAGCTCGCTGGCTCAGTACCTCGCTCGGCAGTTGTCGACAGAGATTCAAGGTGCAGGCTCATCGGACATCGAGGGGGGCTTCCTCTCGAACCAGCACCTAGCCTTGATTGAGTTCGTGGAGGGTGACCAACACGTAGTCTCCTCGCTCACGAACACCCAGTACGACCTGTCGATGTTCCGACTGAGGAAGTAGCCAGAGCCGCTAGGCGATCTGGTGTCTCAGGTGCGACATGTACACCATTCGGGGCGGGGCTCTCTTGAGCCCCGCCATCTCTTCAGCGTGAGGCTTTGGGGACACCGGCGGTCAAGGCTTGCCAGGCAAACCCGCGCGGTACTCCGCGTCGAGAAGGAGGTTGACACGATGCCTTGAGATGTGTAACGTATCAGGTAAACACTTCTTGACATGCAACGCGTTCTCGTGTACGGTGGTAGGTGGTCATGGAGATTGAGTTCCGGACCAGCAAGCTGGCGAAGCAATGCAACATCCACAAGAACGCAGTGCGCAAGTGGGGCCCTCAGCTTGCCGACAAGCTCCGCCGGAGGCTTGATGATCTCGTGGCGGCTGAGAACCTAGAGGACATGCGCACGGCGTTTCCTGGGCGCTACCACGAGCTCAAGGGGGATCGTGCCGGGCAGCTATCCCTTGACCTTGAGCATCCCCAACGGCTTCTGTTCGAGCCAGCGCACGATGTGACACCTCTCAGGCCAGATGGTGGTTTGGATAGGTCGCACATCACCAAGATCCGCATCTTAGCCGTGGAGGACACCCATGGGTGAGGTCGTCGACAGGGCGTATCACCCTGATACCGTGTCGCCTCCGGGCGATACTCTACAAGAGATTCTCGACGACAGGGGCATCTCCCAGACACACCTGTCGAAGCGTGTAGGTCTGTCGCGCAAGACCATCAATCAGATTATCAAGGGCAAGGCGCCCCTCACGCCAGAAACTGCCCTAGCGCTAGAGCGGGTTCTGGGCGTCAGGGCGAGCTTCTGGAGCAACCGCGAGAACCGCTACAGGGAGTATCTCGCACT
>JAPEKQ010000044.1 GCA_029990205.1 bacterium | reverse complement strand
GGCGTGTTGTGCTTCGCGCCGTCGGCGATGTGGCACTGATCGCGCATGCGGCGGACGCGCTCATGTCGGGCCGCAACGAGGGATGGGAGCGGACCGCCTCGATGCTGGCAGCTGCCGATGTGACCTTCGCGAACTTCGAGATGGCCCTGCCGCGAGGCGACCTCGAGCGGATCGCGCCCGATGTCAGTCCGGATCTTGTTGGTGTTGCGGATGCGCTCGCTCCGTTCCTCACTGCCGGCATCGATGTCGTCGCGCTGGCGACGAACCACATCATGGACTGGGGCGCAGACGGTCTCAGCGACACACTTGCGCAGTTCCGCGAGCAGGGCGTCACGACGGTCGGGGCGGGGATGAACCTCGACGAGGCCGTCCGTCCGGCGGTTCTCGAACGCGGCGGGCTCACGATAGGCTTCGCGGCGTTCACACCCGAGCAGCGGTGGACAGCGGGCCCGGACACACCGGGTGCTGCCCCGCTGACCTTCGAACTTGTGAAGCGCGCGCTCGCCGCGATGGCGGGAGCGGACGTACGCATCATCTCGCTCCACTGGGGACTCGAGATGTCGGGCTATCCGACGCCCGAGGACCGGGAGCTGGCGCGCCGGATCGCCGAGGCAGGAGCCGACCTCATCGTTGGTCATCATCCTCATGTCATCCAGGGCGTCGAGCGTTTCGGGAGAACCCCCGTCGTCTACAGCATGGGCAACTTCATCTTCGACATCAATGCGGGGCGCGTCGAGCACGGCTTTGACCCCGAGGATCTCCGATCGGCCTACATGGTCGAGGCGGAGCTCACACCCGACGGCGTGGCGGAACTCAGCACGATCCCTGTCTGGCTCGACGACGATGGGATCGGGCACGCGGCGTCCGGCGAACTCGGCGAGCGCATCGCGGCACGCGTACGGATGTGCTCCGACAACATGGAGACAGGATCATCCGCCGTGTGGGAACATGCCGGCGGGACGCTGGTCAAACACAAGATCAAGTGCATGCGACAGTCGCTCAAGGATGGCGGCATCGGGTTCGTGATCGGTGAGCTCAAGCGTGTGAGATTGAGGCACTTCAAGCTGCTCTGCGGGTACGTCGCGGGTCGGCTGAAGAGGAGCTGAGAGTGAAGTTCGCGGAGAAGAGCTGGTATCAGAGAAGCCCGATCGCGGCGCAGAACCTGGTCGTGTCGTTCTATGGCATGGCCGGCCGCCTGGTGCGCAACGGCGAGGAATTCCGCCGCATTCTCGACGAGCTCGAACAGAGCGAGTGGTACACACCCGAGCAGTTCCAGACTCTCCAGGACGAGAAGCTCCGAGCGCTCATCGAACACAGCTACGAGTACGTTCCGTTCTATCGCGAGGCGATGGACGAGCGTGGGCTCAAACCATCGGACATCGAGACGACCGCCGATCTCGCGAAGCTGCCGTACGTCACGAAAGAGGACGTGCGGACGAGGATGAACGATTTCCTGAGCACGGCACCGGAGCGCGGCCGTCTCTATCCATCGAGCTCAAGCGGCACGACGGGCACGCCGCTCGAGCTTCTCAGGGATCAGTACTCGGTGAGCTTCGAGCAGGCTTCGCTCTGGAGACACTGGCGGATCGCGGGACTCGGACTCTGGGAGCGTCGCGCAACGCTCCGTGGCCACCCGGTCGTGCCGCAGAGCCAGACGAAGCCACCGTACTGGCGCGTCAACGGCGCGGAGAACCAGCTCATCATGTCGGGCTTCCACCTCTCCGACGAGCGGGCGCGCGACTTCGCCGACGCCATCCGCGGTTTCGGCGCCGTCGCTCTCGAGGCCATCCCTTCACCCGCGTACTTTCTCGCGCGGGCGATGCTCGAGCAGGACATCCGTCTGAACCTTCGTTGCGTTGTCACCGGTTCGGAGCCGCTCTACCCGGAGCACAGGCCGGTCATCGAGGAAGCGTTCGGATGCAAGGTCTTCGACTTCTACGGCCAGTCCGAGCGCGTCTGCTTCGGGATGGAGTGCGAACGACACACAGGTCTCCATCTCGCGCCGGAGTACGGCGTGGTCGAGTACCGCGAACCGGAGTGGGACCACGACGAGGGGGTCGTTGAGGTCGTCGGGACCGGACTCAACAACCTCAAGATGCCGCTCATCAGGTACCGGACCGAGGACTTCATCAGTTCGCATCCCGACCCGTGTCCGTGCGGACGCGCGATGCCGCTGCTCCCGCCACTCGATACGAGGGCCGGCGGCATCCTGCGAACGCCCGATGGTCGGAATATCGCGTACTCGCTGGTCAACTACGCGTTCATGGGGACGAAGAACTTCCGCAAGACACAGCTCATCCAGGACGAACTCGACCGCATCCGCGTGAAGATCGTCCCGGCCGACGAGTACACGGAGGAGGACGGCAAACACCTCGTCGCGAAGCTCACGTCGTACCTCGGTGAGGACGTCAGGATCACGCTCGAGATCGTCGATGACATTGAGCGTTCGCGAAGCGGCAAGTATCAGTGGATCGTTTCGAACCTCGACCCACTCCGATAGGGGGAGAAGTGGCGGCGAATACTCACAGCGGCAGACCGGTTCGGATCGCGATGCTCGGCCCCGCCGTCAAGGTGCGGGGTGGTGTGTCCGCCGTGGTCGCTTCCCTGCTGACGGCCTTCGAAGGCGAGAGCTGCGAGGTCCACTACGTAGCGACGCACCTCGATGGCCCGAAGCTGCTCAAGGCCGTCGCCGCGGTCGTGGGCGCCGTCAGGCTGTTCTTCCTCCTGCTCTTCTGTCGATGTGACGTGGTGCACGTGCACATGGCGTCCTTCGCGAGCTTCGCACGGAAGTCGAAGCTGCTCGCACTGTCCCGGGCGTTCCGACGTCCGACGGTCGTCCACGTGCACGGAGCGGGCTTCGACTACTTCTTCAACGAATCACCTGCGGCCCGACAGCGGGCGATCACGCATACGCTTGAGAGCGCCGATCTCGTCATCGCTCTCTCCGATGAATGGAAGCGGCGTCTGGCGAAGATCGCTCCC
>JAPEKQ010000043.1 GCA_029990205.1 bacterium | reverse complement strand
ACGTCTCATTCGCCCGCCCTGGACCGGCGATGTCTCCCCCATCCTGCGCTCGTCCTCCGGCGGCCCTGTCCCCCTCACCGGCGTGAAGCTCACCGGTCACCTCGCTGACCTGCTCTCGAGCGTCACGCTCACGCAGTCGTACGAGAACACGGAGAGCAAGCCCATCGAGGCGGTCTACACGTTCCCTCTCCCGACCAAGGCTGTCATCCTCGACGTGCTCGTGACCATCGGAGAGCGCGAGCTCCGCGGCCGCGTCCTCCCGAAGCAGCAGGCCGAGGAGCAGTACGAGGACGCCGTGAGCGAGGGCGACACCGCCATCATGCTCGAGCGCGTCTCCGAGGGCCTCTACACGATGAACGTCGGCAACATTGGTCCGAACGAGAAGGTCGACATCGCCGTCGCCTATGCGGAGCTCCACCGCTGGACGGGCTCGTCGCTCCGACTCCGCGTCCCGACGACCATCGCGCCCAGGTACGCCTCGTCGCCGCCGGATCTCGAACCGCATCAGAGGCCCGAGCACACGGGTGCAGTCCGCTACCCATTTGAGGTGGATGTCAGGCTCAGCGGCGCGCCAGCGTGCGGGACCGTCACGTGTCCGACGCACGGTGCGACGATCACCGAGGAGAACGGCGGGCTCCGCGTCCACCTCGACTCGAGGAACGCGGACATGGACCGCGACTTCGTCCTGAACATCGAGTCGCAGGAGGACGTTCGCACATTCGCCCTCTCCGCCCCCACCGGCGACG
This sequence comes from bacterium, assembly GCA_029990205.1. Classification (GTDB taxonomy): domain Bacteria; phylum Joyebacterota; class Joyebacteria; order Joyebacterales; family Joyebacteraceae; genus JAPEKQ01. The sequence goes on along the minus strand of JAPEKQ010000043.1, from coordinate 2,577 downwards.
GCACGGTCGTGCTCGCGGGCATCAACCACCGGTTCGACATCGACGCCGATGAAACACCGCGCAGCGTCAAGATTGTCATCGACTGCTCCGGCTCCATGATGGGCACGTCGATCTCGCAGGCCCGCGAGGCGCTCCTCCGCATCCTGGACGAGCTCAGGCCGCAGGACTTCTTCAACATCGTGCTGTTCGGGAGCCACGCGAAGGCGCTGTTCGAGAAGCAGGTGCCGGCGGACGTACGGCACATCCCTGACGCGAGGCTCTACGCGAACGCGCTCAGTGCGGACATGGGTGGGACGGAGACCGCCGGCGCGCTGGCGCTCGCGTTCGCGATCGAGTCTCCTGCGGACATCGACTCTGACGTCCTGCTCATCACGGACGGGCAGGTCTACAACACGCAGGCCATCGTCGACCAGGCGAAGCGTTCAGGACATCGCCTGTTCACGGTCGGTGTGGGCATGGCTGCCGTCGAGGAGCTTGTGCGACCGCTCGCCGAGCAGACCGGCGGCGCATCCGAGATGGTCACGCCCAACGAGGCGATGGCCAACAGGATCCAGCGGCACTTCCAGCGGATCTATGCGCCACGGGTGAAGCCTACGATCGAGTGGCCGGGGAAGCCGACGCTGACGGCTCCGGACTCGCTCAAGGCCCTCTACGCCGGTGACACGGCCGTTGTGTTTGCCTGGCTGCCAGGTGATGTGGATGCCGGCGAGCTTCGGCTGACGCTCGAGTACCCGGACGGGCACACCGAGAGCCACGGGATTCCGATTGCGGCGTGTGACCTGGCGACCGGCGTCGCCCCGGACGTCCTCCCCCGCCTCGGTGCAGCGCAGCGGCTGAGCGGGATCGAGGACACCGACGAGGCGACCGCCCTCGCAGTCGAGCACCAGTTGATGAGCCGGTGGACCAACTACCTGGTCGTGGATGTACGGGACGAAGAGGACAAGCTCTCAAGCCTGCCCGAACTGAGGAAGGTCCCCCAGCAGATGGCGGCGGGATGGCATGGGACCGACGTGGCCAGCCCCAACGTGAGAATGATGATCCGAGGGGCCGTCGATATGCCGCTCTTCCACAAGAGGGTCTCTGACGGTTCCCACCGCAGGGATATCGCGCGCTGCATCAGTTCGTTCGAGGACGACATTTCTCTCGACGACATGCCCGAGCTGGCCGTCAGGGGAACGGACCTGCTCCCGCGGTTCGTCGACCGCCCGAAGAGCGTGCTGCGAGTCCGCACGATCAACCAGCTTCTCGGGATGGGGCTCGATGGCGCCACCGCCGACAGACTCCGCGCGCTCGTTGAGCAGGGCCACGACGAGCGTCTGGTCGTGTGGGTCTATCTGGAGAAGTGCTGTATCGCGTCGGGCGCGCCGGCAGAGATCAGCAGCGTGTTCGCCGAGCTTCACAGCGCGCTCGGGCAGGAATCAGTCCCTGAGAAGCTCTCGGACGCAATCATCGAACTGGTACTGGCTGATCGGGCTGCGTGAGCCTCAGGGGTTCAAGCAGAACGCACATGCAACGGAGGCGCGGGGCACACACCCCGCGCCTCTCCGTCTCATCGCAGCGCTAATCCAGGAAGCCGACCGACTGCGTCTGCAGGATCGACACCTCCGCATTGATGTACACGCGGTGCCAGCCCTTGAGATGGACGGTCGAGTGGTCAGCATGGCGGACGTAGCCGCGCGCATAGATGTCGGGGTTGCGGAGCCGGGTGAAGACACCCCACTTGCCGAACTTGTCGTCCGCGAGCTTGTGCTCCCGGTACTCCTCCTCGGTGTACGCACGCCTGCCGATGACATAGACAAGCTCGCCGTTCTCGCGATAGAGCTGCTCGCACACGTGCGGCTTGCTGTCCGGCGTCCGCTGAAGCGGCTCGTTCCTCAGAATCAGCTCCTCGGGGAAGGTGCGGCTGACCGGCACAAAGAACCACTCCCCCTGCCGTATGAACACCGAGTTCCTCCGGTTGCCCGTCGCGCTCGGCGGGAGCCGGCGCGCCTTCTCCCACACGGCCTCGGGCATGAGAGCCCGCTTGGCGTCGCGGACCGTGCTCACGCGCTTCTCAACAGCCGCCACGAACCAGTCGCGCTCGTCGTGCCCGCAGAGGAAGCGCTCACCGGCGCGGCTGTAGAGCAGCAGATGCCGCTCCTTCGGGCGCGTCTGCAGCACATCGAGCTCCGGACCCGTGTGGCGCGAACGGGCGATGTCGAAGATCGCACCCTCGTCATCGCGCACGATGTCGATGCGAAGCGGTTCCGGCTCGCGCACCCAGCGACGAGTGCGCACGCGCTCGAGCGTGCGGAACTGCACCCTCGCACCAATGGACTCGAAATGGCGACGGATGATACTCCGCTCCATGTCCCACCTCCGTTCTGGTCCCGCCGGCTGGGAGCCGACGGAAACAGCCCGCCTCCGCTGTGACGCGGAGGAGAACAGCCGGACCGAGGCGGTGGCGGCCCCGACCCTTCATGCAGACAGCACGCTCAGACCACCGTCAGCGGCCATCGGCCGCTGCGGCGCTCAGCGTCACCCTGCTTGCCGTTCTAGGCTTCTGTGGGACATGTGGGAGTCTCCTTGAGGTGTGAC
>JAPEKQ010000042.1 GCA_029990205.1 bacterium | reverse complement strand
ATTCCACCACTTCGGCACGAATCGTACAGACCTCTATATTAGTTTCGTTCGGCGGCATCGTCAAGTTGGAAGGGGCGGACGGGTGCGGACACGGACACGATCGCATCGACCAGGGAGAGGAGAAGGCTGCGTTCTTGCTTATTGACACGCTGTGTTGTCTGTGGTATTCTATAGGTAATGGCAGTACGGCCGGCGGACGGACGTATCAGGGTCTCAGGGGCTTGGCCAAAGACCGCACGCTCCCGTTGTCGCAACAGCCCGCCCACGATTCCCCACGCCGTTGCCGGCCACGAGTTCACGCGCGAGATCGGCCCATAGGCGTACGACGGTCGAACATCGCGAGTACATACCCGCCCGAGGCGGGGCCGGCGTCTGCCGGCAGGGTCATGAGAGGCGGGGTGCCTGTTCCCCGCCTCTCTTCTTTGTCTTGGGTGCCCCCTCTGATAGCATGCTCACAACGATTCGAGCGAAGGCACACACGAGAACCCGGGGGCGGGCGGTGTGCGTCCGACTCATACGAGGACTGCGCTGTGAGTGATGACGTCAAGGTCGTGGCGAAGAACAAGAAGGCGCGGCACGACTATCATGTAGTGGACACACTGGAGGCCGGCATCGAACTCAAGGGGACCGAGGTCAAGTCGGTCCGCGAGGGCAAGGTGCAGCTGGTCGACGGCTTCGCGCGCGTTGAGCGTGGCGAGCTCTTTCTCCACAACGTGCACATCAGTCCCTACGAATACGGCAACCGCTTCAACGTCGACCCGAGAAGGAAGCGGAAGCTCCTGGCTCACAAGGCGCAGATCCGTCGGATCGAGCGCCAGGTCGCGGAGAAGGGGATGACGATCGTCCCGCTCTCTGTCTACCTCAGCCGCGGACGTGTGAAGATCGAACTCGGCGTCTGTCGCGGCAAGCGTCGTTACGACAAGCGCCGCACGATCGCGGACCGCGACGCGAAGCGCGAAATGGACCGGGCGAGCAAGCTCGGACGACGCGGGGAGGAATGATGTCGGTATCGCACAGCGGTCGACCCGTCATAGTGGCCATCGTGGCCGCGGTGCTCATGCTGACGCTTCCGGTCGCGGCCTCAGTGCGCGTCGTCGTCGATGGCCGCGGTGGAACCGTGCTCGTCGAGACGCGGACCATAGATGATGCGACCTACTTCGATCTCGCCGGGCTGGCGGCGGCGGCCGGAGCCTCGAGGCACTGGGACGCGACGACGAGGAAGATGGTCGTGTTCGTGGGTCAGCGGCGCATATCGCTCGCCATCGACACTCCCTTCGCGGCGCTCGACCGGACGATCGTCAATCTCAGACGGCCTGTTCTGATGCGCGACGGCGAGGTCTGGGTTCCACACCGCTTCCTCACCGGACCGTTCGCCGAGGCGCTTCATGCCACCATCGACTGGACCCCCGGCGACGCCGATGCGATGGCGGTCCCGCTCGGGCCCGATGTTGTGTCCGTGGCGCTCGAGGACCGTGCTGAGGGCACGGCCGTGGTTATCGGGACGTCGACGCCTGCTGACTTCTCTGCCGCGAGTTCGGCGAGGGGACTCATCACTCTCATGATTCAGAGCGCGTCGCTCCCGGACAGTCTCGGACTCGGCGCAGGTGACGGGCTTGTCGAGAGCGTAGAGTTGACCGCCGAGCCGGATGGTGTCGCCGTTCGCATCGCGACCGACCCCGCTGCGAGAACCTACATCGCGGACGATTTCGGACCTCCGTACCGCATCGAGGTCCTTGTCGAGGAGGGCAACATCGCGACAACGGCCGGCTCTTCGATCCCGACGCCGACTCTCCGCCCACAGCGGCGGACCGGAGGGCGCGCCGAGGATGTAGAGGAGGAGGCGGGGGAGGACGGGCTGTTGACCGTGATGATCGATCCCGGTCACGGTGGGAACGACGCAGGGTCGCTCGGCCCGAGTGGTCTCACCGAGAAGGAGATCACGCTCGGTGTCGCTCGAGAGCTGGCCCGTGCACTGCAGCGAGAGGGATACTACGTCTTCATGACGCGCAGTTCTGACTCCTTTGTTCCGCTGCTGCGGCGTGGCGAGATCGCGAACATGGCGGAGGCCGATGTCTTCGTGAGCCTCCAGTGTGGCGCGTGGCACTCCTCCGCTGCGTCCGGGTTCCAGGTGCACTTCCACTCGCGGGGAAGAAACCAGCGCCGCGTCGCGACGGGCGGACTCGTGCGCGACTTCCCCGGCGCCGTCTCTCCGCAGTCCGAGGGGCATCTCTGGGACCGTGTACATCAGGGTCACACCGGCGACAGCAGAACGCTCGCGCGTCACATCCACGACGCGTTGGCGGGAGTCGTCGATACTCCCGACCGCGGTGTCACCAGCGGGCAGGTCGCTGTCCTCGCCGGCTGCGCGATGCCGGCTGCGATGGTGGAGATCGGGTACATCACGAATCCAGCCGAGGAGGATCTTCTCGGTGATCCGGGATACAGACAGAACCTCGCGCGCGGTATCGCGCGGGGAATCACGGGATTCATGGAGGAGCGCGAGGAGGTGAAGGAGTGAGCAAGGCAAGGCCGATCGTACTGGCTGTCGCCCTGATCGTTGTGGCTCTGGGTCTGGTCTTTGCCCTTCGTGAGCAGACTCCCGTCACCGGGTTCGAGGCGGACGATATCGTACTCGAGGAGGTCGGCGACGGCGTCCAATCGGTCATTCTCGCATTCGCCGACCGCGGAGCGAGTAGAATCGTAGCGGAGCGTCGTGACATCGTCGTTCCAGATGACCGGTCCGGCAAGGCGCGTCGCATCCTCGAAGAACTGGCTGAAGGACCCGATGGGAACGGCGTGGCGACGATTCCACGAGGTACGCGCATCCTCTCGGTCGTGTTCGACGATGCGGGCGGCGCCTATGTCGACTTCTCCCGGGAGCTCGTTTCGGAGCATCCCGGAGGAAGCACGGGAGAAGGGTTCACGATCCGATCGATCGTAGGGACCCTCCACAGGAACTTCCCCGACGTGGAGCGGGTCCAGTTCCTCGTCGAAGGCCGGGAGATAGAGAGCATCGCCGGGCACTACGACGCCGGTGAGCCGTTCAAGGTATCTCAGTTCGGCGAATGACGGGTCCGTTTCACATGTCAGAACGCGCCGCCGCGGGCGGCGAGTCTTCTAAACCACGCGCAGGCAACACAAGGGGAACACGATGAGCACAGCCGCCAGTCCCATTGGCGTCTTCGACTCCGGCATCGGCGGACTCACCGTCGTCGCCGAGATCATGCGGCAGCTGCCAAACGAGGAGATCGTCTACTTCGGGGACACCGCGCGTCTGCCCTACGGGCCGAAGTCCAACGAGACCGTGGCGCAGTTCGCCGTGCAGGACACGCAGTTCCTGCTGTCGCACGACGTCAAGATGGTCGTCGTTGCATGCAACACCGCATCGTCGGTCGCGGCCGGTCAGCTCAAGGAGAGCTTCGATCTGCCCATCATCGGCGTCATCGCGCCGGGCGCCCTCGCGGCGGTGTCAGCGTCGCTGACCGGACACGTAGGCGTCATCGGGACCGAGGGGACGATCACGAGCCACGCCTACGAGCGGGCCATCCACCGCATCGATCCCGAGATCGAGGTCATCGAGAAGAGCTGTCCGCTGTTCGTGC
>JAPEKQ010000041.1 GCA_029990205.1 bacterium | reverse complement strand
CCGGAGGCGGTGATGCCGAGACCATCTACAGCTGCACTCTGTCCATAGGGAGTGGTACAACTACTGGGGGCAGGTCAGCCCTCCACGATCCCGTACTACTTCACGGTGGATGGCGGTGGGATCGGGGAGGCGGGCGCCGGCTTCTTCTCGGCTAGAGACGACGACGCCACGCAGGTGCTCCACGCTGAGTACTACGGACCCGCTGCCTACCCGACGGCCGTGTACGGTGACGCCTCCGGGAACGACGAGTGGGGGACCGGGGGCGAGTTCGTCGGTAACGGGTACGGTGTGCGCGGCACGGCGACCGGCAACGGCAGTGCCGCCTACATGTACGGCGTCTATGGTGAGGTTAACAACACCGGTGGGACGGCAAGCTGCTACAGCATCTACGGTGCGCAGCCGTCGGGGAACGGTGCACTCTACGCCGGGTACTTCAACGGCGATGTCAACGTGAACGGCACCCTCTCCAAGGGCGGCGGCGCCTTCAAGATCGATCATCCGTTGGATCCGACGAACCAGTATCTCCAGCACTCATTCGTCGAGAGTCCGGACATGATGAACGTCTACAACGGCAACGTCGCGCTGGACGGCGCCGGCGAGGCGACCGTCGTACTGCCGGACTACTTCGAGGTGCTCAACCGCGACTTCCGGTACCAGCTGACGGCCATCGGTGCGCCGGGCCCCAACCTCTACATCGCCTCGGAGATCGCGGGCAACAGCTTCCGCATCGCCGGCGGCGTGCCGGGATCGAAGGTGTCGTGGCAGGTCACGGGCGTGCGGCAGGACCGCTTCGCGCAGGAGAACCGCATCGCGGTCGAGGTCCCGAAGACGGGCCACGAGATCGGCCGCTACGCGCATCCTGAGGCCTACGGACTTCCGACGACGATGAGCGTCGAGTACGTGCCTGAGATCGAGGCGGCCAAGGCTGCGCAGGCCGCGGCGAACGCGGAGCGGAAGGCTCAGGACGCCGCACGCCGCGACCGGGCGAAGGCCGCGGGTACGGCTGCGGGTTCGTGGCGGTCGAAGTAGCAGTGTGATTCCGGGGGCGTCGCGGTCGCTCGAGGCCGAGCGCTCCAGACGTGAATGCTCCGGGGCACCCCGCGCACCTGCGTGGGGTGCCCTGCTGGAGGTGAATGGTGTCGAGCAGGCTGCATGATGCGGTCGAGCGCGTCGAACGGTCCCCGAGCCACTGGGGGCTGTTCCTGCTGGCGTTCCTCGCGTTCGTCGTGACACGCAACCTTCTCGAGGGCGCGCTCGGGCCGCGGGGATCGATCGGGTTCGTCTACTTCAGTTCACCCTCGGCGCTGATGGTGCTCGATCACTTCCTGCTGTTCTATGTGAGTCTCTTCCTGAGCTTCTCGATCCTGCTCTCGTCGCTTACGGGCGAGCGGATCGGCGCGGTGATGAAGGTGATGACACCCGCGTGGGCCATCATCCTCATCCCGCCCGTCTTCGACTACATCGTCACGTCGGGTGAGGGGATGCGGATCTCGTACCTGCTCGATCTCCGCTCGGTGGTGTTCCGTTTCTTCGATCCGACCGCGGCGCTCGACCGGGTCTCCCCGGGGCAGCGGGTTGAGATCGTTGTCGCGATGGCGCTCGCCGTCGCCTACGTGTGGATCAAGCGTCGGAGTTGGCTGCGCGCGATCGTCGCGTGCCCGCTGGTCTATCTGATGCTGCTCGCGCACGGCATCCTGCCGAACGCCCTCGCGAGACTCGCGTGGATCATCGGCCGGAACCCGTCCGCGCCGCCCACGTTCATCTACAACGTCATGTACCGGGCCGGCGGCATCGTGCCCGATGAGAGTCGGAAGCTCGCGCTCGTGTTCATCCTCTCGTCGTGCGCGTTCGTATGGTGGGCCTTCAAGCGACACGCGCCCGAGAAGGAGCGCGCGCTCCGGACGAACCTCCGGCCGCTTCGGACGCTGCACTACCTCGGGATGGCGCTCTTCGGAACCGCGCTCGGGTGGGCCGTCTTCGCGCCGGTCGGCGTCGCGCTCACCGGTGGAGGCGATGTCCTCGGCGTCCTCGGCGTGGCGCTCGCCGTCCTTTTCGCGTTCCAGGCGTCGGTCAATCTGAACGACCTCTTCGATGAGGAGGCCGACCGGATCGGGCAGGCGCCGCGGCCGCTGGTGCGAGGCGCGCTGACGCGGCGCGACATGGCGCTGGCCGCCGGCGTGCTGGCGGGTGCGTCGCTGCTGACGGCGCTCAACGTGAAGTACTCGACGTTCCTGTTCGTGCTGCTCGCGCTTCTGCTCTCGTTCGCATACTCCGCGCCGCCGCTACGGCTCAAGAGGATCCCGCTGGTCTCGAACCTGAGTCTCGGAGTGATATCGTTGCTGGTCTGCATGGCCGGGTTCTCCGCATACGCCGAGGAGCGGACGTTTGCGCTCTTCCCGCCGCGGCTCGGGTGGGTCATCGTGCTCGCGTTCGGACTCGGGTTCGCCGCGAAGGACATCAAGGACCGGTTGGGTGACGGCGCCACCGGCGTTGTGACGCTGCCCGTTCTGCTGGGGGAGAAGGGCGGGCGGCTGGCGACGGCCGTGCTCGTGCTGCTCGGCTATCTGGCCGTGCCGCTGCTGCTCCCGTATCCGGTCCTGATGGTCCCGGCCGTGCTCCTCGGGATCGGGAGCGCCGTCGCCGTGGTGTTCTGGCGACACGAGCATCTCGACCGTGTACTGCTCGCCGTCTGCCTGCTGTTCACGCTGATGGTCGGCGTCGTCGCCGTGGTCGGCGTGGATGCGGTGATGCCGGGCCACATCCCGACCGTGGTGGCCAAGGCTGCCGAGACACGCGGGCGTCAGGCTGAGGCGTGGGGCGACTGGCCGAACGCGGCAGCGCACTACGCGGTCGCCGCGGGGGTCTTCACGGACGACGCGCGCGTTCAGGCGAGCGCGGGGAGCGCGCTCTTCCAGAGTGGGGATGCCGAGGGGGCGCTGCCGCACCTGCTGGCGGCGGCCGACCTGGACCCGTCGCGTCCTGTGGCGCTTCAGCACCTCGCGATGACCGAGTCACGGCTCGGCCGGGGCGAGATCTCGAAAGAGCTGATGCGTGACGCGGTGCGTCGCGGGATGCGGCCGCGCGTGTTCCTCTCGCTGCTGGGCGAGGAGCTGGCTCGGCGGCGTGAGTACCCGGCAGCGGCGGGTGCGTTCACACGGGCGCTCAGGGCCGGGCAGCCGGACGTCCCGGCGCGGATGCGTCTGGCGGAGTCGCTTCACATGATGGGGAAGGTCGAGGAGGCTCACACGGAGTACGAGACAACCGTCGAGCGGCGACCATCATCGCCCGAGGCTCATGATGCGCTGGGCAAGTTCTACAATGTCGTGCGTCAGCCCGTGCTTGCCGCGGAGCAGTTCGCGATGGCGACCGAGCTTGCGCCTGATGAGCCTGTGTTCTGGAACAACCTCGGTGTGGCGCAGCGCGAGGCAGGCCGGTTCCTCGAGGCTCTCGCCGCGCTCGACACCGCCAGCGAGCTCGCGCCCCGGATGACCGACCCGTACTACAACCGCGGTCAGGTCCTCGAACGAATGGGGAGGGGTGACGAGGCGCGGCGGCAGTACCTGCTCGCGCTCGAACTCGACCCGTCGTTCGCTCCTGCGAGGGCGGCGCTTGGCGAATCCTAGTCACATCGCCGTCTCTCTCGCCTGATCACGGCGCGCCCTCGGAACACAGCAACACCGCACTGCGAACGCTTTCAGGGAATCCTACGGTCGTTATCACCATCCAAACGCACAAGATGAGCAATCGGGGCGCGAAACTCCCGTAAGGTGCACTTTCGTAGTGAGTTGCACTCACAGAGTGGGTGCGTTCGTGCTTGACAGGAGAACCGACTCGCCGTACGTTGCGTCAAACGGGGAGACGTATACCCCGTAGGAAGATGTATACGAAGCGGAGTTGTGAACTAGGTGGAGAGTCGTGAACTGAGGGAAGGCCCTCAACCAAGGAGAGATGTGATGCAGAAGTCGATCTTTCGTAGTCTGGCTCTGATGCTGGTCGCCGCCGCGCTGCTCGTGCCGACGATCGCGTCAGCCGGTAAGTCGGTCGAGCTCGAGCCGATGGCCAAGGATGGTATCCTGGTCTTCGCGTCTGAGGACGGCATGTTCAAGTGGTGGGTTGATTCCCGCGTCTACCTGGACATGGCGATGTACATGGACGACGATGCCGACCTGGCCATCGAAGGCGAGGGCGACGACATCGAAGTGGGCATGGCCAGCGGCATACAGCTTCGCCGCGCGCGCATGGCGTGGAAGGCCATCCTCTGGAACGACTGGTACGCTGAGGTCGATGTTGACCTCTCCGAGGAAGCCACCGCTCTGAAGGACGCCTACATCCGCTACGACAACGTGTTTGACAGGCAGGGCTATGTGCGGGTTGGTAACTTCCGCGCGCCGTTCGGTCTTGAGGAGAACACGTCGAGCCGCTACCTCATGTTCATGGAGCGGAGTCAGGGTACGGATCCGTTCGTGCCTGGTCGTCGCCTGGGTGCAGAGGTCGCGTACTGGGGTGACATGTACCGCGTCGCCCTTGGCGCCCTTGGTCCCGATGCCGAGGACTTCGAGACGAACACGGACGAGCAGATCGAGGACGGCCACAGCGACATGAACTGGAGCTTTGCCGGCCGCGCGACGGTCGCTCCGATCATGGACAACGGCACGGTGCTGCACGTTGGTGGCGCCTACGCGATGATGAAGCCGACCTTCACGGACAGGGAAGACGAAGTCGGTACGGTCCGCTTCCGCACGCGCAACGAGACCCACGTCTCGAACCACAAGCTCGTCTCGACCGGCAAGATGAAGGATGCCGAGAGCTACACGGTGTTCGGCGGCGAGATCGGTTTCGTCATGGACCGCCTCATGGTCCAGGGCGAGTACATGGGCGCGACGGTTGCGCTGTGCGAGGACGAGGAGAAGAACGACGACTGCGATCCGAGCTTCTCGGGTATGTACGGCTTCGTCAGCTACTTCCTCACCGATGATTCGCATCCGTACTCCGCCAAGCTTGGCGAGTTCACGGGTGTGAAGCCGACCGGCGAGAACGGTGCTGTTGAGCTGGCGGCCCGCTACAGCATGCTGAACCTGACCGACGAGGACGCGGACATCATGGGTGGCGAGTCGACGTCCCTGACGTTCGGCGTCAACTGGTACCCGAACTCGAACATCAAGGTCATGCTGAACTACTCGATGGTCGACAACGATGAGAACTGCGACGCTGACGGCGACTTCATCGTCGATGCGGACGAAGGCTTCGATTACAGCATCCTTCAGATGCGCGTGCAGGCCGCCTTCTAGGCGACTCGTCTCATTGGCCGTGCATCGGCTGCAGTGCTCAGTATGAGTTGACATTCCTGCTCGCCGCGGCCCCAGGCTGCGGCGAGCAGGTTCTTGTAGCACGGACATCATCCGGCCGGCCGCTGACGAGCGCGGCACACCGTGTGACCGATCACAGAAGAGAGGATCATGGAGAAGATCATCCCACGCTGGGAGTATCGGGTCTTCGCGGAGGACCTGGGAGCGATCGAGAGCAACATCAGGGCGCACGAAGTGACGCGCGTGAAGGAGAGCGCCGAGGACTATATCGTCTGCCGCACGAGCGGTAACAACGTGAAGGTCCGCGACGGTCTGCTGGACATCAAGCAGCTCGAGAACGTGGGTGACGACTCGCTGGAGCAGTGGATGCCCGTGATGAAGGTCGGGTTCCCGGCTCCGGCGGACGATGTTGCCAGGATCTTCTCGGCCTTCGATCTGGTCTGTCCCGAGATGGGGCGCGACGAGTACACGTACGACCAGTTCATCGAGGAGATCGTCGGCGGGTCCGACGAGCTGGCCGTGGTCAAGGTGACCAAGAACCGCAACGGGTTCATGATCCGCGAGGTCATCGTCGAGGTGGCCGAGGTCACGTTCGACGGCAAGGCGTTCAAGACAGCCGCCGCCGAGCACATCGATCCAGCGCTCGTGATGGAGGTCGCGCGCGAGCTCGGTCTCGACGAGCTCCCGAACGTCAACTACATCAAGGCGATGAAGAAGGCCGTCGGCATGGAGGTCGCGTGATGGGGACCCATGCGGTCATCGACATCGGTACCAACTCGGTCAAGATGCACGTCGCGACCGTGAGCGACGGCGGCACGGAGGTCCTCGGCGACTTCACCGAGGTCACGCGTCTGGGTGAGGAGCTTCACGACACCGGCAAGCTTGGTGACGAGGGGATAGCGCGGACGGCGGACGCCGTGACGGCGTTTCATGCGAAGGCACTGGAGCTTGGCGCGGAGACGGTCGTGGGGGTCGGTACGATGGCGCTCCGCTCGGCCGAGAACTCGAAGGTCTTCACCGATGCGGTGAGCGAGCGCTGCGGGCTTGACGTGGAGGTCGTTCCCGGGGAGGAGGAG
>JAPEKQ010000040.1 GCA_029990205.1 bacterium | reverse complement strand
CGTCCAGGCGCGTCCGATGGATGGAGCGGCGCTCTTCGGCTGGAAGACCACGACCGACCACTGGAACGACGACGCTGTCTGGGGCTACGGTCTCGAGCCGTACTTCGGTCCGTGGGACGAGCTGATCTACCCGCCGCAGCACGAGTGGGCCGGACAGTCGATCGACCTGGCGTTCCGCCTCGGTATGGACTCCGGCACCGGCGTGCCGGATGACGTGATCCCGACGACCCACAGCCTGAGACAGAACACGCCGAACCCGTTCAACCCGATGACCGAGATCGCGTACGCGGTACCCGCGGGCGGCGGGCACGTGACGATCGAGGTCTTTGACGTGAACGGTCGTCTCGTGACGACGCTTGTTGATGGGTTCGAGACCGAGGGTGTGAGGACCGTGACGTGGGACGGTACCGACGCCAACGGCGATGCGATGGCAACCGGCGTCTACTTCTACCGCATGACCGCGGGCGATGAGACGGCGATGAAGAAGATGATGCTGCTGAAGTAGAAGCGGTCGCTCCCGGCGCCGGCAAGCGTGCGGGGTGATCTGACGCGGCAATGTGTGTGACACGAGGCCCGGCGGCGAGAGTCGTCGGGCCTCCTTTGCTGTCGGAGCCGGTGACAGCGCGGCCTCGGTGTGGTACCGTGAGCGGGACTCACACCTGCAGCCATGGAGGGCTTCATGTACACTGCCAATCGTGTTGTGTTCGCACTTGCCGCTGTCGCTCTCGCTGTGTCCGTTCTACCCGCAGCTGCGGAGTACTACTTCGTCAGCGCGGATGGACTCGGCGACTTCCCGACGATCCAGGCCGCTGTCGATGCGGCGGTCGACGGGGACGTCATCCTCCTCACGGCCGGTACGTTCACTGGCGATGGGAACAGAGACATCGTTGTCCCGTCGAAGAACATCGCCATCCTGTCGCAGGACGATGATCCGACGCTGTGCATCATCGACTGCGAGGGGAGTGCGCGCGCGGAGCACCGCGGGTTCCATTTCACCTCGACGGGCACCGGGAGCGCTGAGCTGTACGGCATCGCAGTCATCAACGGGTACACGACGTCGAACGGGGGAGGCATCTGGATCGAGGATGCGAGTCCCAGGCTCGAGAACTGCGCTGTCGGCAGCTGCGTTGTGGTCGGGAGTTCGCTCAAGGGCGGAGGAATCTACGTGGAGGGCATCTCCGCATCGCCGACGATCATCGACTGCATCTTCACTGGAAACACTGCGGACTACGGCGGCGGGATCGGCATCGGGTCCGGCGGGTACTTCGAGGGGTGCACGGTCATAGACAACACGGGGGAGTACATCGCCGGCGGCATCTACATCGCGTCGAACTTCCCGCTCGAGTTCGTCGAGTGCGAGATCGTAAGCAACACCGGTTGGAAGGCCGGCGGTCTGCGTATGGCCGGGAACCAGACGACGCTGACGGATTGCGTCATCGCACGGAATGACTCCGAGTGGAGCCACTCGGGAGGGATCTGGCTCCAGTCGGGAGATGTGGTCGGCTGCACGATCGTCGACAACACCAGTGCCATCCAGGGGGCGAACGTCACGTGCCTCGCGGGGACCGGCACGCTTGAGAACTGCATCGTCGCGTTCGGCGCGGGAGGCGACGGCGACGGTATCTATGCCGCCGAGGGTTACCAGCCGACGGTGATCTGCTGCGACGTCTATGGGAACGCCGGCGACGACTACGGCGGCGAACTGACCGACCAGACCGGCATCAACGGGAACATCATGCAGGACCCCGAGATCTGTGGCATCGGGTTTGAGGACTACCAGCTGTTCGATACGTCGCCGTGTCTCCCCGGCGGAAACGGATGCGGTGTGCTGATGGGCGCGCTGGGTGTAGGCTGTGATTCGCCGGTGGAGGAGAGGTCCTGGGGCACGATCAAGGCGATGTACCGATGACGGAGTGCGTCGCCGTTGCGTCGAACTTCCTCCCGGCCGCAGAACTGGCGGCCGTGCTGAAGGAGTATGCGCCCGCGCTTGAGAGTGCGGGCGTTTCTCTTGGGACAGCCCCGTCCGCGCGGGTGCTGTTCGTCATCACCGGCGGAACCGAGCAGCAGGTGCTCGACATCGTGCGCCGTGGCGGCGGATCTCATCGCGAGGCGGTCGTCCTGATCGCGTACCCCGGCCGCAACTCGCTTCCGGCCTCGCTCGAGGTTCTCGCTCGGCTCCAGCAGGACGGCGTACCGGGACGGATCGTGTTCCTGGCCGGACCGGGTGACACGGACGGGACCGAACGGCTGCGACTCGCGGTCTTGGGGTCCGGCGTCAGCGCCGTCGACGACTCGGTCTCCGCGGCGGCTCCGGCGCGCAGCGGTGGCTTCAGCTCGAAGCCTCCCGGCAGGCCGCTCGACGGAGTACGCATCGGCCTGATCGGTGAACCGTCCGACTGGCTCGTGGCGAGCAGTCCCGATCCAGGCCTCGTGCGGGACGCGTGGGGTGCGGAGGTTGTCGCGATCGATCTCGCGGAGGTCGTGCGACGGATGGAGCAGGATCCCGGCACGGCGCGGCGCTTCGCCGAGTCGTTCGCGGGCGGGGCGGTCGAGTGTCGCGAGCCGACGCCCGACGATCTAGGTTCGTCTGGGCACATCTACGTGGCGCTCCGCTCGCTCATCGAGGAGCACCAGCTCGACGCGCTGACGGTGCGCTGCTTTGACCTCGTGACCGGTCTCGGCGCGACCGGTTGCCTCGCGCTCTCGAGACTGACCGACGAGGGAGTCATCGCCGGGTGTGAAGGTGACCTTGTCAGCGCGCTCGGTCTGCTCTGGGCACAGAGGTTGACAGGGGAGACGCCGTGGATGGCGAACCCCGCGCGCATCGACGTTGCATCGAACTCACTCACGCTCGCGCACTGCACCGTGCCGTGCTCGGTCGTCGACAGCTACTCACTCCGATCGCACTTCGAGTCAGGCCTGGGGGCGGCGGTGGCCGGTTGCGTTCCGACGGGTCCAGTGACGCTCCTTCGGATCGGGGGAAAGGGGCTCGATCGGCTCTGGGTCGCACGCGGTGAGATCGTCGCGGCGGGTTGCGACGAGCAGATGTGCCGGACACAGGTGGATGTGCGGTTGGTGCCGCCAGCGGGCTCCGCCGACCTGCTCCAGTACCCACTGGGGAATCATCTCATTCTTGTCAGGGAGCACCACTCGATCTGAGAGGAGAGGAAGCGCATGCGGACGGACTCCGTGGTCCCTGTCGTTGTCGCCGGGGTCGTCTTCTGGCTGGCGGTCGTGCCTCTGGGAGGGTGCGGTCTCCTGGATCGCTCCATTCCCCGCGAGGAACTGGTCGAGGACGTCGAACGGTTGGCTTGGACCATTGAGGACGCGCATCCCGATCCGTACGCGCGCGGCGGAGGGAAGTCCGCGTTCGACCAGCGGCTTGAGGATACGATCGCGGGCATCCCCGCCGAGGGGATGACGAAACGCGAGTTCTCGCTCCACCTCATGCCGTTCATGGCCGCTATCGGGGATGCCCACACGGTCATCCACGCAGACTTCGAGACCGACTGGTCGAGGCCGGGCGGCATCCCGCTCTACTTCGGCGCGGTTGGAGAGGAGCTCTACGTCAGGGGCGTGACGCGGGAGGACGAGCGCAGGCTCATCGGCGCGCGGCTCGTGAGCGTCGAGGGTGTTCCGTTCGAGGAGATCGTCGAGCGGCACGCACGCTTCCGCCCGCGCGAGAACGAGTACGGAACGCTTGCGTGGCTCGGGCACTACGGCGATCTCTGGTGCGGGGGTCCTCTTGCCGCGCTCGTGCCCGAGTGGAAGAACCGTTCTCAGGTGACCGTGGGGCTCCGGATGCCCTCGCGCACAGTCGAGATCTACACGTTCGCGCTCCCGCGCCAGGTGGACTACCCGCCGATCGTCCCTGAACAGACGGTGACGCTTCCGAACACCGACCGCTGCGACTTTGCGTGGTCCTTCCTGGACGCGGAACGCCGCGTCGCCATTCTCCGGATCGACGGGATGATGCGCTACCGTGAGGCGCTCGAGATGTGGGAGGCGCACGGGTGGCGCGGCAACCGCGACCACGGCCGCGAAGCCTACGAGATGTACCAGGGACGCAGCGCGCCCGACGACTACGCGGACGTCATCGCCGGGGCTCCGTCGGTCACCGAGGTCTTCCGCGAACTGGTCGTCGCGATGGAGGATGCGGGAACGCGGACGCTGCTCGTGGACCTCCGTCGGAACGACGGTGGCAACTCGTTCATGTCGAACATCCTCGTCTACTTCCTGTACGGACGTGACGTCCTGCTCGAACGCTCACCCGGGCTCGAGGTCAAGAAGTACTCGGAGTACTACTTCGAGGTCCGACCGGAGCCGTCGCTCGCCGACATCAATGAGGGGCGCGACGTTCCGCTCGCGCTCGGGATGCGTGACACGCTCTCGAACCCGCGGCACGGGCTGACGCCTGAACTCATCGAGTCACGGCTCGCGAATCTAGGGAGCATGACGACCTTCGCGGCGGAGCTCGAGAGCGGGGAGTACGACGCGTACTACACGCCCGAGCATGTCGTCGTTCTCTCAACGCCGTGGACGTTCAGCTCGGGCTACACGATGATGCGCTACCTCTACCGCGCGGGCGCGGAGCTCGCCGGGACGCCGTCCGGGCAGGCGAGCAACTGCTACGGCGACATCCTCGGGTTCGAGCTTCCGAACTCGGGGCTCTCGGGCAGCGTCTCCCACAAGGCCTACGTGGGATACCCGGACGATCCGGAGCTTGGCCGCGTGCTCCCGATGGACCACCCTATGACCTACGAGTATCTTCGCGAGACCGGGTTCGACCTCGATGCTGAGGTACTCTGGGGGATGGAGGTGGGGGGCGGTTGACGCAGGCCGGTACGACAGCTATCGCTTCTGCTCGCCGCACAGGGGGAGGAGCTTGTCGAAGTTGGCGAGCGCCTGGTCGGTCTGCATGTAGAAGAGCGGAAACCCGAAGTAGCAGACGTTGCCGTGGTCAGTGCCGGTGAGCGAGAGCATCGAGCACGGCTGGCCCGCCCACGAGAAGTTCAGGTAGACGTCCATCGCGTGCGCATCGACGCAGAAGCCGCAGTAGGTCTCCAGCGACTCGACCGCGGGGAGACCGCACCTCGTGTAGTGCGGGTTGATGGTGATCGTGTAGGGCCACCACTTCCCGGGCTCCGGCCACCCGCCGACCCCGACGCTGTCAATGTGCATCGGTTCGAGTTCGATCTCCGCGGTTCCCCGTACGCCCGTTCCCGTCGGGACCGCGCCGTACAAGCAGTACCCGTAGTTCCAGGGGACGGTCTTGTTCGCCTGGTACCCCGTGTAGTCGGCTGAGCCTATGTGCAGGTGGTCGCGAACGAACGCGGGGCCCGAGAGTGTGTCGGACGCAGCGAGCGTCATCGGGTAGGAACGGCCGGCGATCGTGCTGAGCACCTCGTGCCCGTCGAGAATGATGTTGCCGCCCACTCGTGCGTACCCGGCAAGCACAGCGTAGGCGCTCCCCGCGAACTCCTGGAAGACCTGTCCGAGCGCGATCGCATCCTGTTCCGCGTACCAGATGACCGTCGACGCGCGCGCCATGGTCTCCACGTCCGGTGGCGTTCCTTCGTGCCCGGCGACATCCCACTGGACGACGTCCCTCGTGTAGCCATCCGTCAGCGTCTCATAGAAGTCATCGCGGTCGATGTCCGACGGCCGGTTGGGTATCCCCTCCCACTGAGTCCAGTCGTCGACAACCAGGATGTACTCATCCAATGGCGCCTCGACGACGTCGACGCGGATGCGCCCGCGTGTGATGTAGCCGTCCTCGCTGATGGCCGCGACGTACAGTGAGTGATCGCCGACGGTCGGGCTGACGGCGAAGGACGTCTCCTCGATGTCGAAGCTCTGACACCATCCGGTCGTGTCGTCCCACGCGAAATCGTACCCGGCGGCGGGGAGCCCGCAGCAGGCGGCGAACCCGATCCAGGAGAACTCGAGATGCTCTCCCTCGAAGATCGGCGTGGCGATGTCGTAACGAGGGTCCCACCACTGGTCGCGGAACGTGAAGGTCCTGAATGCACTCGAGCTGATGACCAGCTTCGGGGGGAGACCGGGCATGCAGTCGTGGTCGGCGTCCGGCGAGTCATCTGAGCCGGACCCGACGGGCATGATCCCCGCGGCTTCAGGAGAGGTCGGATTCGCGCGGTCGCATCCCACGAGAAGCGACGCCACGAGCGCTGTCAAAGTGGCAATGAGGAGGGTGGTCCGGATGGCCGTGCTGCACCTGGTGCCGAGCATCGTGCTCCTCCTGGGGGCCGGAGGGGGCGAGTCCGTCCTGGCAACTGCATTATACCACGTCTGATGGATGATAGCACGTCCGCATCCGGTGCCCCGGGCCAGTGCTTGACAGTACGACACCTGAGTAGTACTCATAGGCCATCGATTCGCTTGGTGGAAGAGGATACCGCCACCTGGCCTGGCCGGGAGGCGGTGGGCCTGCTGGAGAGGAGATGTCGGGATTGACCTGACCCCCTAGAACTGATCCAGCTTGAGTGTGTAGACTTGGGCTGGACAGCGAGAGGGGGTTCTCCATGCC
>JAPEKQ010000003.1 GCA_029990205.1 bacterium | reverse complement strand
CGCACGCGATCTCATCGCTCGACGCGAGCCAGAGATCGAACCGGACGTTCGAGATCTGCGGGATGTCGACCCACATGTCGAACAACCCAACGAGCCTCTCTGCGCCACTGATGTCGATCGGCGGCGAGATGAGCCATGTATTCTGGTTGTCGATCGTGGTTCCCGTGAACGGCTCCATCGCCGCCCACATCCAGCCCGAGCGGCTCTCACACGTGAACGGCCGGCCGGTGTCGAAGTCCGTGCCGAACAGACCTCGGTAGAACGTCAGTCCCGTGGCGCCCATCTGCGGAATCGCCTCGTGAACCCAGCCGTTCTCGCCCGGAGCCTCGACGTCGTCAAACCATACCTGCGACGAGTTGACGATGATCTCGAGGTTGTCGATCTGCCAGGCGCCGTCCTGAACCGAGTTGATGCCAGGGTTGTTGTACTCGTCCTCGGCCGAATACGCGCCATCGGACTCGAAGCGGAATCTCAGACGGATGTCCTCGCCCGCCCACGGGCCGAGGCTCAGATGCTTGTGTCCCTCATCCGAGTCCCAGTCCTTCGGCGTGCCGGGCTTGCCGGCGAACCCGGGGTTGTTCGCGGAGTAGAGCGTCGTCCATGTGGCGCCGCCGTCATCGGAGACCTCGACATACCCGTAGTCGTAGTCGTGCTCCATGGCGAAGCGCTGGTCGAAGTCGAGATAGACATCGTCTCCGGCCGTGCTCCAGCTCGAAAGCGACAGATCCCTGTGGAGATTCTGGAGCCAGTCGTTGCCGTACCCGCGCTCCTGGAGCCAGCACGGGTTCGTCGTGCCACACCACCACGTGCTGTCACCGAGGTAGGCCTCGGTCAGACGGATGGTGTCCTTGTGCCAGTAGCTGTCCTGTCCGAGCGTTCCGGAACGGTCCAGCGAGTACCAACCGGCGTTGTCGCCGGAGAGGTCGCTGAAATCCGCCTGGTAGATCCAGAGCGTCTCGAGGCGCGCCCCCTGGATGTTGCCGCCCGTGTCCATCTCCATCTCTGCCGGACGCGGGATGGGACTCGCGTAGTCTCCCCAGTCAGAGCCTTTCGCCAGCGCGCCGCTGCAGGCGGACACCAGCACGAGACTCACGACCAGAAGAAGCATGAGTCCTGACTTCATAGGCCAATCCCCCTCTTTGAAACCGGTCCTGCTCATCGATACTCTCTCTCAAGTAGGCTTCGCTGTGTCGCTCTGCGTTCCCACAATGGATCGGCTGCCTGTGCCGCCTCCTTCCCGACCCCGCCTTGCCGTTGTCATCCCTGATGGGGGTGCGCGGCACCCCGGGTCTCCACGAACCCGGGGCACCGCTGTCCGATGTCACTCCTTCAACCCGGTGTGCGTCGTTACGCGTACCGGGCGTGTACCAGCGGCGCTACTTCAGCATCACCACCCTGCGCGACTCGCTGAAGCCCGGTGCGGTCATGCGATAGAAGTACACGCCGCTGGCGCACGTCGTGCCGGAGTCGGTTGAGCCGTCCCAGACGACGTAGCCGGTCGCTCCGGCATCGAGTTCCGTATCGAGCAGCGTCCGGACGACCTTGCCCGCAACGTTGTAGATATCAATGGTCACAGGACCGGCGTCCCTCACGCTGTACGCGATCTTCGTGACCGGATTGAACGGGTTCGGATAGGCGTGCGACAGCGCGTTCCTCCGCGTGTCGTCGACAACGCCCGTCGGGTTCTCGGTCGGGGTCTTGGAGAAGTAGGCCATCACGTTCTCCATGAAGTTGACCCGGTCCTCGACGCCCGCACGGTAGTACCCGTTGGGCAGCATCTCGTTGACCATGAACTCGAGACCGTATCCCAGACTCACTGTCTGGTATCCGTACGTCGGGTGCGTGTACGCCACACCCGCCGGCAGCGTCGAACTGTCGAGCTTGAGATACTCGGTCGTCACCTCGGTCCCCGATGTGCCGGGGAACGGCGCGAGGACGTCGAAGTGGTGGATGATCGGGCAGGCGCCCCGGACGAGACACGCGCCGTCGGCGTGGTCCATGAACGTGTGGTTCCCGGCGACGTCCTGAACGGTCGGCATGCTGTCGACCGTGACCTCGCCGACGCCGTCCTGGACGTATTCGACCGCGAGCCACTGTGTGACGAAGTCAAGCGTCTCAGCGCCGGTGTCCATGAGCTCGTAGGCCCAGTTGCAGCCGGTCGCCATGAAGTTGCGCTCCTTGCCGGCGGCAGACTGGTTGAGCCAGTTGATCAGATTCTGCTGGTCGACGGGCCAGTAGGTGTAGCTCGGGAAGTAGTTCGAGAACCAGATGATGGTGTCGTAGTACTTGTAGCCCATCGAATCCGGGCCCTCGGAGTTCCGCGTGCCCGACTCGACCTCCACGTCGTAGGTCTCCCACTCGTAGCCGAGGATGCCCAGGGCCTCACGGTAGTAGTACTCCGACGTGTGCAGCTGGCCGAGGTAACGGGTCTCACCAGGCGTGTATCTCTTGTGCTTGTCGACCAGGAGAATGCCCGGGTCCGACACGGTCGCGTCGATCGGCAGGATCGAGAATTCGTAGTAGCTGTCCGGCGCCGCAGCCGGCCATGTGGCCACGTTGCCGGCGCCATCAACGGCCTCGTAGTAGTAGTGGATCTCGCTGCCCGGCGTCATCTGGTTGACGGGCGGGTCGGCGTACCACTCGTCCGAGAGCGGCTGACGGTTGACGCACGGGTAGGCCTCCCACGTGTCGCCGTCGTCATTCGACGCCATCAACGTGACGCTGGCGATGTCGTCGTCATCCACGACCGTGATGAGGGCCGTATCCTCGAGTGCGTCCGCCATCTGCTCGACGAACCAGTCATTGAATCGGTCCCACTGACCGTACGTGAAGGCGGTGCCGGAGTCGCCGGTCGGAATGCCGACCTTGACCCAGTTGAGAATGTACCCGGCCTTGTGCGTGCCCGGGTCGGCCGCGTCGAGGTTGTAGAGACGCAGGTTGACGGCGAGCCAGTCGTTTCCGGCGAAGGCGTCCCAGCTGTCGTTCTTCGTTCCCCACCACGGTCCGCCGTACCAGCCGCCCGGGTCTTCATCGACGAACCCGGACGGGTCCTGAACGCATGCGATCTCATCGCTCGACGCGAGCCAGAGATCGTATCGGTCGTTCGACGCGAACGGGCAGTCGAGCCAGTAGTCCCAGCGCGCGGACAGCTTCTCGGCGCCGCTGATGTCGATCGGAGGACTCACGATCCACGTGTTCTCGTCATCGACCACGGTGCCCGTGAACGGATCGACCGCCGCCCACATCCATCCCGAGCGGTTCTCGCACGTGAACGGTCGACCGGTCTCGAAGTCCGTTCCGTACAACCCGCGGTAGAACTGGAGTCCGGTGGCGCCCATGTGTGGGATCCCCTCGTGGCCCCAGCCGTTCTCCCCCGGGGCCTCGGCGTCGTCAAGCCAGACCTGCGATGAGTTGACGGTGATCTCGATATTGTCGATCTGCCAGGCGCCGTCCTGCACCGAGTTGACGCCCGGGTTGTTGTACTCGTCCTCAGCTGAGTACAGGGCATCGGACTCGAAGCGGAATCGCAGACGGATGTCCTCGCCCGCCCACGGGCCGAGGCTCAGCTGCTTGTGTCCCTCATCCGAATCCCAGTCCTTCGGTGTGCCGGGCTTGCCGGCGAATCCGGGGTTGTTCGCGGTGTAGAGTGTCGTCCAGGTGCCGCCGCCATCATCGGAGACCTCGACGAATCCGTAATCGTAGTCGTGCTCCATGGCGAAGCGCTGGTCGAATTCGAGATAGACGTCGTCTCCGGCCGTGCTCCAGCTTGCGAGCGGAAGGTCCTGATGGAGATACTGTACCCAGTCGTTTCCGTATCCACGGGGCTGGAACCAGCAGGGGTTCTCGGTGCCGCACCACCATGTGCTGTCACCGAGATAACTCTCGGTCAGACGGATCGTATCCTTGTGCCAGTAATTTTCCTGTCCGAGTGTTCCGGAACGGTCCAGCGAGAACCAACCGGCGTTGTCTCCGGAGAGGTCCTCGAAGTCCGCCTCGAAGATCCAGAGCGTCTCAAGACGCGCATGCTCGCGCACGTCGCTTCCTGACGCACGAAGCACCCCCGGCGCGTAATCCAGACTCGCACGCTCGCCCACCTCTGCCGCATCGTGCGCGTACGCGCCCGACACCGGCAGCAGGAGGAGGGCGAGACACACGGTCGTGAGGACCATGAGCCTTGCACTCATCGGCCAATCCCCCTTCCAACTATGTCTGTGATCCCGCTCGTTCAGCGTCTCGGCTGGGAGACACTCGCGGACTTGGATGTCCGCAGTGGGTGCCTGGGGGGCAACATCTCTGACACGGGACAGGGGACGAAGGTTGAGCGCTCATTCGCGCATCGTGTGCGGGATTCCTGACGACGCGGACGAACGCATCACGAGACGACGCGGGGTGGAGCAACGCGAATAGAAGAAGGGGCGAGCTCTCGCTCGCCCCCTCCGGATACATCACATCACACTTCGGTGCCGCACCAGGAGGCCCTAGCGGTACATGGCCTTGATGGTTCCCCAGCTCGACTCCTCGACCGGCGAGGACGGCTCGTCCGAACCGATCTTCACCCACTTGATGTACCAGCCGGGGTAGAAGATCGAGCTGTCGGCGCCGAAGAAGAAGCCGACGTGGACCGTCTGCCCGATGTACTGGGTGAGGTTGAAGCAGTCGCGGAGGAATGCGGTGTTGTACTGGTGGCCGCTGAAGATCTCCATTCCGGCGATGCACGGCGCGCCGTAGCTGGACCCGAGCGTGTCGTAGCCGCGGGCCGGAGCGACCGGCGTCCACGTCACGCCACCGTCGGTCGAGATGGCGACATAGCCGCCGTCGTACCCGCTCTCGGTGTCGTAGAAGTGGCAGAGCTCCATGCACCAGCAGTAGTCGGTGATCTCGAACGGACCGATCACGGCAGCCTCGCCGCTCTCGAAGTAGTCACCGGCCACGTTCGTGCCGAGGATGTTCGTCACGGGGACGTCATCACAGGCGACCATCGGGATACCGACCGGAACACCCCAGTCCCAGATCGGACCGCCCAGGCACTCCTGGGTCATGAAGACGTCGGTGATGTTGAAGTCGATGTCGTAGCAGGTGTAGAGGCTCGGGCAGCACGGCGGCGTCGGGCAGTCGCACAGCTCGCACGTGATCTCGAGGTTCCACGTACCCGTGGCGCCGTTGTACCCGTCGACGACGATGTAGTACGTGCCCGGGAGGAGACACTCGGACGTGAAGCCGGTGTCACCGTGGATGATGCAGTCGGCTTCGTCGCAGCTTCCGAGCAGGAAGGCGTCGAAGTCGGCCGTCATGTCGAGCAGCGCGACCGTGACGGTGTAGCAGTCGTCGAGCACGAGCTCGTACACGATCTCGCCGCCGGACTCGGTCCAGCCCGTGCAGCCGTAGGCCTCGACGTTGTTCGGGGCGTTCGTGTTGTCGCCCATGTAGAATCCACCGCAGAACGCCTGGACGGCGTTCGTGCAGTCGAGGTTGCCGCGGCTCATCGTCGTCGGCTCAACCCAGTCCTTCTTGGCCGAGGCGCTGAGCGCCATGGCGAGCACCAGCAGCGTAATGAGAACGTAGCGCATTGACTCCTCCTTGGTTGCGCGTGTGTCCACCCGGGCCATCCCGGGGGACGAGTTCTCCAGTCGTGACCCGCCTGTGCGCCGCGGGCCGGTTCACTCCCCCATACCCCTCGGCCGCGGGGTCGCCGCGACCGTGTCATCCGACTGTCATTCTGCAAGAAACAGACCAAGGCCATGCTAGCACATTCATGCCCAGAGTGCAACACTTGGCCGCATAGTCTAGTACCTGGGAACCACCAGGATGACTTGCCTCTCGGGGACGCTAGAACTCGGCGCCGTCGGCGTAGGCGTGGTAGCGATCCTCATCGCGCGTGTCGAGCCCGCCCTCGCGCCAGGCGTCGTACCGGTCATCCCCGTGTGAGCCGCGATCCTCCCAGGCCCACTCCGGGGTCTCCGTTCCGGCCGTCTCGTCGTGTGCGGCGGTCTCGCTCCGCGCGTCGAGATCCGTGATCTGGTCCTCGTAGCCCGCCGCGGCCCCGGCGACGTCCCATGTCTCCCACTCGCTCCAGGCCCACGGCGCCGGCTCGAGCTGCCCGTCAGAGCCTCGCGAGAGGAGCCCGGTCCCATCCAGCCGCCATCCGCGGAGCGTCGTGAGTCCGGCAGCCGCCGGCGTGGTGAGTGAGATCACGAGTCCCAGCGCCACGCAGAGGGTGGCCGTGCGCATCCATGTGCTGTTCATCAAGGGTCCTCCAGTCCTTCCCGTTCATCGGTTCGACGTTGTGACGGCGCGCCGGGTCTCCCCGGCGCGCGCGGCGTCGCGTGAATTGGGTCAAACTGAAGCAAGAGGCGGGCCAGAGGATGCTCGAAACGCGTGTCAGTGAGCCCTGACTCGCTTTCCGATCTTGATGATCTCGAAGGCGAGCAGGTAGACGCCCGCGGCCCCGAGCACGAAGGCCCAGTCCATGGGTGTGGGACCGCGGAACGACAGGAAGTCGCTGATGAAGGGTGCGTAGACGGCGAGCGCCGTGAGACCGACCGAGGCGACGATCGACCACAGCAGAATGGGGTTCGACCAGAAGGTCCGGCTGAACACAGACCGGAGTTCGTAGCGCCTCGAGAGGATGTTGGCGAACTGGCAGTACCCGATCGTCAGATACGAGACCGTCGTCGCTCTCATATAGAGGGCCGAGCGTCCCGCATCGAGTCCGAGCGTGATCCCCTCGCGCCACATGAACAGCGCGTAGTTCCCGAACGCGAGCACTCCCATGAGGATGGCGAGGAAGACCACCTCGGGCGTGGTCTGACGGTTCAGGATGTGGTCCTCGAGATCGCGCGGCGGCGCCGTCATGACCTCTTCGGAGGGCGGATCGAACGTCAGCGACGTCAGCGGCAGGATCTCCGCCAGGAGGTCGATGGCAAGGATCTGGATGGCCAGGATGGCGATCGCCCAGCTCTTCACGGACACGGCCGCGAGTCCGAGGAGTACGATGATGAGCTCGGCTCCGTTCGTGGTCATCGATGCGAGCACGGTCTTGCGGAGGTTCGAGTAGATCGTCCTCCCCTCGCGGACGGCCTCGACGAGCGTCGGGAAGCTGTCGTCGAGCAGGATCACCTCCGACGCCTCCTTCGCCACGTCCGTGCCGATCTTCCCCATCGCCACACCGATGTCCGCGCGCTTGAGCGCCGGGGCGTCGTTGACGCCGTCGCCCGTCATGGCGACGACCTCGCCGAGATCCTCGAGGATGTTGACGAGGCGGAGCTTGTCCTCCGGGCTGACTCGCGAGAAGATGAGCGACGGGGCGTCCTTCATGATGCCGCCGAGCGTCTCGTCGTCCATCGTCGCCAGTTCCTCCCCGGCGATGACCTGCGGGGGCGCCTCCCCCTCCGAGAGCCCGATCTTCTGCCCGACCGCCTGCGCGGTGATGGCGTGGTCCCCCGTGATGATGAACGTGCGGATGTTGGCTGCCTTGCACGCCGCGATGGCCTCCTTGACGCCCTCCTTCGGCGGGTCGATCATCCCGACGAGTCCGAGGAACGTGACATCCTTCTCGACCTCCTCGAGCACATAGTCCCTGCCGGAGTCGTCGAGGGGGCGGTACGCGATGGCGAGGACCCGCAGCGCCTTGCGGGAGTACTCCTCATTGATGGCCCTGATCGCCTCCCGGTCCTCGTCGGTGATCGGGACGACCCGGCCGTCCCTGTAGATGTGCTTCGAGATGGCGAGCACGCTGTTCGTCGCGCCCTTCATCGCCAGCTGCTGCCGGTCCCCGAACTGGCGCACGGAGCTCATGCGTTTCCGCTCGGAGTCGAACGGGAACTCGTGGAGCTCGGGGTTCTCCTCGTCCTCGATCGGCGAGCGCGTCCCGAGCTTGGTCGACATCGCCACGAGCGCGGCCTCGGTCGGGTCGCCCACGGCGTACCACCCGTCGTGCTCCTCATCGGGCTCGTGGATCTCGGCATTCGACGCCATGGTCGCGGCGTCCATCAGGACCTCGATCTCGTCGATGCCCTCCTGCGTGAGCTCCTTACCCTGATCGTCGAGGATGGTGCCTTCCGGGATGTACCCGGTGCCCGTGAGTTCGTAGTGTCGTCCGTTGAAGTAGACGGTCGTCGCCGTCATCTCGTTCTTGGTGAGCGTTCCCGTCTTGTCGGTGCAGATGACCGTCGTGGAGCCGAGTGTCTCGACCGACGGCAGGCTCTTGACCACGGCGTTCCGGTCGGCGAGCCGCTTGCTCGTCGTGGACAGCGCGACCGTGACCTGCGCCGGGAGCGCCTGCGGGACCATCGCGACGGCGATGCCGAGCGCGTAGATCATGCTCGTGAGGAGACTGAATCCCTGCCAGACCGCAACGCCGAAGAGCGCGGCGCTGATGATGACCACGATGACGGTCAGGCGGTTCGCCAGCGAGCCCAGTTCCCGCTCGAGCGGCGACTTCGTCTCGCGCGTGCTCTGGGTCATGTTGGCGATCTTGCCCATCTCGGTCGTCATGCCAGTGCGCACGACGACGCCGGTGGCCGTTCCGGACGCCACGGTCGTTCCGAGATAGGCCATGTTGTCGCGGTCCGCGAGAACACACTCGTCGGGTTGCGCGTTCGAGTGCTTCCCCTGCGGCGTCGATTCGCCCGTCAGCGAGAAGTCGTTGGTGCGGAGATTGAACGACTCAATGATCCGCAGGTCCGACGGGATCTTGTCCCCCTCCTCGATCTGGACGATGTCCCCCGGGACGAGCTTGTCCTGCGATTCCTCCGTGAGCTCCCCGTCCACGAGCACGCGCGCCGGTGAACGGATGAGGTTCTGGAGGCTCTCGACGATCTTCCCCGCCTTGTACTCCTGGACGAATCCGATGACCGCGTTGACGGCGACGATCACGAGCATGACCGTGCCGTCGCGGTAGCTTCCGATGATGAACGAGATGGCCGCGGCGACCAGCAGGACGATGACGAGAACATCCTTGAACTGACCGATGAAGGTCAGCAGCTTCGATACGCGGAACTCGCCGGCGAGCGCGTTCGGTCCGTACTCGTCGCGGCGCTTGTTCGCCTCAGCGCGCGAGAGTCCCTTCTCGCTCGAGCCGAGCGCCGACAGCGCTTCCTCAACGGTCATCCTGTAGAAATCGTGCTCCTGCATGTGTCTCCGTCCTGTTGGCGAGTCCGTCTGCGAGCTTGCGCCGCACGCGCGGCTGATGTGAGAGACCCGGTGCGTCAACGGCCATGGATCCGCACCGGGTCATAGAATGTCTAGCTGTTCGGACGCCTGAAGTCAAGCGCGGGGCGCGCCCCCGTGCTACAGCACGGGAAGAGGCACGCTAGTAGGCATAGTGCACAACGAGCTTCGGTCTCCACTCCGTCTCCTCGTGTTCCCGGGAGGCGAAGGAGAAGCGCGTTGCAGTCGGGTCCTCGCTGGTGTCGATGGTGAGCCCGTGGTTCACGGCATAGCCGCTCAGCCAGTCGTCGACGAACCCCGTGACTTCGATGTCGTAGACGGGAGGCGTGAACAGCGTCGTGGCGTAGGACGCGCCCTCGATGAACGGCGCGTTCCCCCAGGTCACCTCCATCTCCTCCCACGTCTCCGTGTTGCGTGCCACAAGGGTCGGAATGGCATCTTCGCCGCTGGCATCCCACGTGTTCGTCAGATGAAGCGTGCACGCCTCGGCGACCGCGGTCGTCGGAAGCACGGTCAGGTCGAAGCAGACCAGGAAGCGGAAGTGCCACGACGGGCTGTAGAACAGGTCGAGCGTCGGCCACATCCCCAGGGGTGTGTCAGGAATGTCCTGCCGCACCGTGGCGTCCGCGATGGCGTCGAGCGTGACCGAGCCGAGAAGGAGCAGTGTGACGTCGATCTCCTCGTCGTCCTCATCAAGATAGAGAGGCGTGGTGTACGACCGGTACCCGTCCAGCGTGACCGTCAGGGTCTCCGAATCGCGTGGGACGTTCCAGAACTCGTATGAGCCGTCGGCCCCGGTTGTCTTGGTCCGCCCGTCAAGATCGACAAGCGCGCCCTCGATCGGTCCCTGGCCCGGACGCGAGACGACGCCGAACACATGTGACACCCCGACCGCCACGTCCATCTCGATATCGTACCGTGTCTGGCCCGAAACGCTGACGGCGTCGGAGTAGTCGCCGTAACCCGTCGCCTCCGCGTGAATCGAACGCCAGCCCTCCGTGATGCCATCGAGGTAGTACGAGCCGTCGGTGCCCGTCTCCACCCAGGCCGCCTCGCACTCCACGACGACGCCCACCATGATCTGCTGGGTCTGTGAGTCGCGGACGTAGCCGTAGATGGCGCCCGTCTCATTGTTCGTCAGCGCGCACGTCGCGAAGAACGGCGTGAGCGCGATGATGAGCCAGATCGCCGTGAGTCTCCATCTGCGATCCGTCATCTCTGTCCTCCCTGTCAGTGCCGCGATCCTGCTCAGATCTATCGGAACCCGATTGCCCGGGAGTCTACTCTCTACTTGAGCAACGTCATCTTCCTTACCGCGGACTCGGTCCCGGCGTCAAGTCTGGCGAAGTAGATGCCTGACGCCAGCCGCTCTCCGTCGAGGTTCGTGCCGTCCCAGACCACCGAGTGTGCCCCCGCCGGCATCGGTTCGTCAACGAGTGTCGTGACGAGTCGGCCGGAGACGTCGTAGATCCTGAGCGTGGTGCTCGCGGTCTCCGCCGGGACCGTGAAGGCGATGTTCGTGACAGGATTGAACGGGTTCGGATGGTTCTGGGCTATCGCGAGCCGCCCAACGACGTCGTTGTCGGCTACGCCGGTCGTCTCGTCGAACCAGGCCAGCGTGCGCGCGACGAGCGTCCGCTGATTGCTCGGGAAGGCGTTGTCCACCTTGACGCCCTCGAACGGGAACGAGAGGAACACGAGCTTGTAGCCATTCTCATCCACCCGCAGCCCGCGCTCCACACCGGACGACGAGAAGATGGATACCGCCGGCGACGAGGTCACGATCGCGTCACTCAGGCTCGGCGGGAACGGTCCCGCCAGAAGTCCGAGGGACATGCTGCATGAGATCGGGTCGTCCGTGACGCCCTCGACGAGGAAGCAGCCCGAGTCCGGAGTCCACGTGTCGATGTGGAGGTAGTCGGTGATGAACTCGTTGGCCGCACCGCGGCTCGAGAGATAGTCCATGCTCGACAGCAGGACGTTGCCTCCGGCATCGAGGTAGTCGATGAGGTTCTGCTCGTCCTCGGTCGAGATACCCGTGGCGTCGCCGTCGGCCGTCGTCCAGAGGACGGCCCAGTGTGAGGCCAGAAGCTCAGGAGTCGGGCGTCCGAGCACCGATGCGTCCCAGGTTCGAACCGCGTAACCGGTGTCGGCGAGCGCGGTCTCCAGGTAGCTCTCATATGTTCCGCCGCCGTCGTCATCGACGAGCAGCACCGATGGGAGTCCGACGAACGTGCCGAAGGACACGTGCTTGGAGGCCGAAGCATCTCCGAAGCTCTCCGCCGAGAGCGTCGTGAGCGCCATGCCGGAGGTCGTGCCGATGGAGTCGGTCAGCCGGACCTCGATCGGGAGAGTCTCCCCCGCACTCATCGTGATGGTCGAGGAGAAGGCCTTCCAGTCGCCACCGTCGATGCGGTACCGGGCGGGCCAGTCGCTGGGCGCCACTCCGGCCGGGAGCTCATCCTGCGTGACGCTGATCGTGACCTGGTCGCTGACCGTTCCGTAGTTGTGGAGTGTCATCGGGTAGATGATCGACGACGCGAGGTCGATCTCAGCCGCGAGCGCGGCTGCGTCGGTCTCGAGACCGTACGCGACGAGCATGAAGTCGAACGTCATCAGCGAGCCGGACGTGCTGACGTCGAAGAAAGAGGCCTGCGATTCCGTACGGTCCCACCACTCCGTGCTCGGGTCGGACGTCGGAGTGCACTCGGTGTAGGAGGGTGACGCGTAGAGGTCGGAACTGTCACCGGAGTTCCGGTTGTTCTCGAGGTCCCAGTCACCGTCGGCCTGGACGAGCGTGACGAGATAGTGCTGCTCCGGCGTCTGCTGCTGATTGCTGTTGTTTCCCTCGGTGTCGATGTGCCAGATGGCGAGACCGTTGTCGGGCAGCCCGGCGTCGCGGCCGGTCGACTGACGATTCTCGACCAGGTAGAACTCGTTCGGATGGTCGACGCGCTGGAAACGGTACATCACGTTGCCGTCGACCGAGACCGGGAGGTCGGCAGCCGGGTCCCAGAGCTCCGTGACGTCCGCCCACCCCGCGTCCATCTTGAAGTAGGCGCACGGCTCGTTCGGGTTCGTACCGAAACACCCGGCGCACATCAGACAGAATGCGCCGACGCCCGCGGAGTCGCCATCGTAGTCGTAGAGGTCCGGCCATCCCATGAGCATGTGTCCGTTCTCATGGCAGAAGGTGCCGAGCGAGAGGGAGCTGCCGGCGTTCGTGATCTGGTAACGCTCGGTGCTCACACCGTCGGCGCTCCACTGGAGCCACCCGGCGTGCGGCCAGAGACCCTCGGCCCAGCTGTTCCACGTGTCGCCCGCGTAGAAGCAGTTGACCGCGTCGATGACGCCGTCACCGTTGGAGTCGTACTCGCTGAAGTCGAAACCGGATGCGTCAAGGTCGTCGAGGGCGGCGGCAACCAGCTCCTGCGCGCGCTGCCCGTAGGGTATCGATGAGTTGCAGTAGTAGGCCTTGGTGTTCGGTGCGCGGAAGTGCTGCGTGGGAACGAAGTTCGTGTAGTTGAGACTCCCCTCCGAGACGTCGTAGTAGTAGTCGCGGACCGACCCGTTGTTCCCGTAGCCCGTGTAGCCTTCCTTGTTACAGTAGTCGTCGAAGTTGCCGACGGCGATGGTCGCGACGTCGTCCGAGAAATCGACAAGGAGCGTGATGCCGACGACGTCGCCCGTCGTGGTGCCCGCGCGGTCGGCGCGGGGCGCGGTCGCGAAGGTCGCAAGCTGGCGTCGCCTGAAGTCCTCACGGGAGCGGAGGGCCTGGGTGGCCGCGGCGCCCTCGGCGATCCTCAGATGCCTCTCGAGTCCGTCCGGCGGCTGCTCTCCCGCCGGGATGCCCGTCGAGACGAGTTCGTTCCCGTCGGCCGTGAGCCCGGCGAAGCAGAGGTACCCGGTGTCATGGTCACGCGTGACCGCATACCCGTCAGTGGTCTCTCCCCGCGCGTAGTACTCGTCACCCCAGACCCGAACGTCCACCGTCGTTCCGTCGGGCTGCTGGATCGTGACGATCTGCCCCTGCATCGGGGCGGCCGGCGCCAGTGTGGTCGCAGCGAAGATCAGGGTCATCACCAGAACGGCCAGTCCGGCCGTCCGCAAGCTGTGTGTCTCAGTCCGCGAGCGTGTCATCCAAGCCTCCAAACAAGACGTATATATACACGTCGCCCCGTGCGAGGCGAGCCAAGTACCTATTTTACCATATCTTAGACAGATGCGCAAATCGTGCTGGGGTTCCGCGGGTCGTGCGACGGTTCCGCGGTTCGCGTG
The DNA here is from genome assembly GCA_029990205.1 of bacterium. Lineage (GTDB taxonomy): Bacteria > Joyebacterota > Joyebacteria > Joyebacterales > Joyebacteraceae > JAPEKQ01. The sequence goes on along the minus strand of JAPEKQ010000003.1, from coordinate 209,874 downwards.
GAGCGTAGTCTGCGGGAGGCCCGGCGGGGTGGGCCCCGGTGACGACCGGGGCCCACAGCACGCCGCGGCTGCTAGATCAGGCCCAGGCTCTTCTTCGAGACCATCCCCGCGGCCTTCAGGAGCGGATAGCCGGCCGGCGAGGCGGTCAGAAGAGGGTGCGTGCCGATCTGGGCTGAGAGGATCGCGTTGACGTCCATCCTGTTCTGAATGATGAACCCGATGAGATTCGTCAGTTCGCCGGTCGACAGACCGCCGACGACCTCGCCGCCCAGGATGACGTTCGACTCCCTGCCCACGATCAGCTTGACCATCTGCTTGTGGGCGCCGGGCAGCGTTCCGGGATGCTTGTCCACACCCTCGAACATGCCGGTGACGACATCGAATCCCTCTTCCTTCGCTCTGGTCTCGGTCAGTCCGGCGACTCCGAAGCCGGTATCGCCGAGGGCGGTCGCGAAGATGGAGATCGTGCCGCTGAAGGTCTTGATGACGGACAGCTTGAAGAGATTGATGCCGGCGGTGCGCGCCTCGGCGCACGCGGTCGAAGCGAGCATGACGGGGCTCGGCTTCCGTGTCACGAAGTCGGTCTTGCCGGCGCAGTCGCCGACCGCGAAGATGTCCGGGTCGTCGGTCCGCATGTACTCGTCGACGTCGATGGCGCCCCGCTGGTCGACGGCGAGGCCGGCCTGGACGGCGAGTTCCGTGTTCGGAGAGTAGCCGACGGAGAGCACGACCGCGTCGGCCTCGAGGACGTCACCGTTTTCGAGCAGCACACCGGTGACGCTTCCGTTCCCCTGGATCTCCTTGACGCCAACGCCCGTTCGCACCGTGACGCCGCGTGACTTGAGCGTGTCCTCGGCGCGGATGGCGATGTCCTCGTCAAAGGCGAGAGCCAGGACGTGTGGCAGTCTCTCCACGAGCGTCACGTTGTGTCCCGCCGCCTTCAGCTCGTCGGAGAGCTCGACGCCGATGAACCCGGCGCCGATGACGATGATGTTGGCGCAGTCGGCGAGCTTCTCCTGCATCGCATCAAGATAGACCTTGTTCTTCGGGACGGTGAAGACGTTGTCGAGCTCCGCGCCCTTGAGCCAGCCGGGTATGACCGGCGACGACCCCGTGGCGAGCACGAGCTTGTCGTACTGCATCTCCTCGCCGCTCTCAAGCGAGCAGACCTTCCGCTCGCGGTCGATCGCGGTCGCCCTGCCGATGACCAGCTCGACGCCGGCGTTCTCGAACATCTTCCCTGACGGCATGATGTTGTTGTCCGTCGTCTCCACGGTGGAGAACACGTAGGGAATGCCGCACGGGACGAGCGTCGCCTCTTCGAGCCTGACGACGGTGACGACCTTGTCCGGGTTGACGGTCTTCGCGGTCACGGCCGCGACGAGACCGGCCGCGCTGCTGCCGATGACCAGTACGTCTGTGGACCTCATGGTGCACCTCACGATTGAGACTACGACCAGTGCTGTGAAAGGGGCCCAGCCGGGACCCCGGAACGGACGATTCAACAGACCAGTATAACTCGATACTGAGCGCCGGGCCATGAATTATCCGAGGTTTCTCACGGAGCGCATGAGGTCGTCGGTGACGCCTTCTGGATAGTGTGGGGTCTGCGGTGAGGTTGCGTGGCGGGCTGGTACCCCCGACAGGATTCGAACCTGTGGCCACCGGTTTAGGAAACCGATGCTCTATCCAACTGAGCTACGGGGGCACGTGCTTTCGGATCAGTTTGCCCTCGCGGAGCAAGGGCCAAGCCACCTGTCGTGCAGGCGGCCCCGATGCGGAGCATCGGCCAGGCTGTCGCGAGGCGACAGCCCTACTCGGAACCGTATTCTATCAGACTGCTGACTTCGTAGTCAGCCAGTTTCTCCCGGCCGCCCAGGAATGTCAGATCGATGAGGAAGACGATGCCGACGATGTTGCCGCCGAGCTTCGTCACGAGTTCGACCGTCGCTTCCGCCGTGCCGCCCGTCGCGAGCAGGTCGTCCACGATCAGCACGTTCTGACCGCGCTCGATGGCGTCCTGGTGCATCTCGAGCGTGTCAGTGCCGTACTCGAGTTCGTACTCGGCGCTCACAGCACCGGCCGGCAGCTTCCCCGGCTTGCGCGCCGGAACGAACCCGGCCTTGAGCAGATATGCGACGGCACCCCCGAAGATGAACCCACGGGACTCCATCCCGACGACGACATCCACTCCCCGCCCCTCGTAGAGTGCAGCCATCTCGTCCACCGACTGGTGGAATCCGTCGGGGTTCTTCGTGAGCGTTGTGATGTCCTTGAACACGATGCCCGGCTTCGGGAAGTCGGGTACATCTCGTATGAGCGATCTGAGGTCCATGCGTACTCCTTGCTACGGCAGATACTCCAGCGGGTCGACAGCGCGACCCTTGTGTCTGATCTCGAAGTGAAGATGCGTTCCCGTCGCGTTGCCGGTCGAGCCGACGTAGCCGATGGCCTGAGCCTGCGCGACCTGATCCTCGAGCGAGACCGCGGCCCGGCTGAGATGGGCGTACAGCGTGATGAGACGGTCGCCGTGGTCGATCATCACGACGGTACCGTACCCCGTCATCCTCCCAGCGAAGACGACCTCTCCCGCTGCCGCCGCGAGGACGCGTTCCTCGCGGGCTCCGTCGATGTCGATCCCTTTGTGGAACTCCTCGGTCCGGCGTGTCGGGTGTGTACGTGTTCCGAACCCGCTCGTGACGGAGCCTCGACCGCGGCCGGCCAGCGGCCAGATGATGGTCACATCCCCGGGGTCCGGAGGCGGACCGTTGTCCACGGCCGCGGGCACTTCGCGGACGCTCGCGGCTCCCGGGATGAACAGCTCCTGCCCCGGGTAGATCGTGTAGCTCTCGAGACCGTTCGCCGAGACGACCTCGTGCAGTTTGACGCCGTAGGTCTGTGAGATCCGCCAGAGGGTCTCGCCCCTGCGCACGGTGTGGGTGATTCCGCCCGACGCGCTCGTCCTCGTGGACGTTCTCGAACTCCCGGAACTCGAACTCGACGATCCTGAGCCGCTCGATCCGGAGCCGGACGTTGTCGGTTCGCGGCCGCCGCGCGTGGACGGGAGCGGCGTGCAGCCGGACGCGACCAGGCACACGGCGGCGACGAGCATTGACGCCACTGCCGCGCAGCGGGGTCTCCCCCGACGCCGCACCTCAGACCCGGACACCGAAATCGCTGAACTCACCCGTCGCCTCCGACCAGTCCGATGTCACGCCGCGCACGGAGCTTCCGTGCGGTCCTTCACTGAAAGCGTCGAGCAGGTGCTCGAGGCGGTCCCGCGGTCCCTCGGCGACGAGTTCGACCGTGCCGTCGGGGATATTGCGTACCCACCCGGTGAGCCCGAGTCCCGAAGCCAGCTGTCGCGTGAAGTAGCGGAACCCGACGCCCTGGACAACGCCTGAGACGCGGGCGTGCAGTCTGACATTCACGGTCACTCCCACGGGGACCTGCGTCCCTTGCGTCTCGACTCCCGGGCCAGCTCGAACGCGGCATCGACCGCGTCCTCCGGCGAGTCGAACACCCGAACTCCTTCGATCTCACGCCAGGCGTCGATCGCGACGACGGGAATGTCCGAGCGCACCGCGATCGCGATCTCCGAGAGCGTACCACCTGTGCCGCGGAGTGCAACAACGGCTTCGCCTGAGAGCACGTTGACGACGTTCCGCGCCTGCCCGATCCCCGTCACGATCGGGATCGTGACGAACTCGTTGCCGTCCTCCGCTCGTTCACCGGGGAGGATGCCGATGGTCGTTCCGCCCGCCTGCACCGCGCCCCGGGATGCCGCCTCCATGACGCCGCCCCGGCCACCTGAAATGAGAATACCCCCTTCGCGGGCGATGGCTGCGCCAACTCGCTCTGCGTTGGAGGCTGTGTTCGTGTCACAGCGGCCACCACCGACCACCGTGATTCTGAGAGGGCGATCCATCTCCGTGTGCCCTCCTATGGGATGGTCGGGGCGAGAGGATTTGAACCTCCGACCTCACGGTCCCGAACCGTGCGCGCTTACCGGACTGCGCTACGCCCCGACATGAACCTACATACTAGCAAAGAGACCCGGGATATGCAAGAGACCTTGAACTGCCGCGAGCACAATTCCGCCCGCAATGAGAATGCCCGTCAGAATAGCCGGCAGGGCCAGTCTCGGCCGCACGCCGAAGACGTACGCCGCGGCCGCCCCCGTCCACCCCCCGGTGACCGGCAGCGGGATCGCCACGAACAGGATGAGGCCGAGCGCCTCGTAGCGCTCCACGACCTTTCCGCGCCGCCGCGTGCGAGCGAACAGCCACTCGAAGAAGCGGTCGAACAGCTTCCAGCGCCTGAGAAACGTCGCGACGGGATCGAGCAGGAACACGAGCGGTATCATGGGCAGGAAGTTGCCGGCCACACAGATCCAGTAGGCTCGCCAGATCGGCAGATCGAGCTGGAGCACGGCGACCGGCAGCCCGCCTCGGAGCTCGGCGATCGGCAGCATGGAGATCAGGAACGCGATGAGTTCCTTCGGAAGCCCCTGCCACGCTTCGAGAAGATGTTCAAGCACTTAGTAGATCCCTTCTCTCTCTGGTCCCCATCCCTCGCGTCCAAGGAGTGGGACGAACGTGCATCCTCCCGCTCTCCGTTCCGCGACAACGCCGTCCCGCTTGTCGATGATCGTCAGCTGCTGGATCGAGGCGGGTCCGACCGGGATGACGAGGATGCCCGGGTCGGCCAGTTGCTCAAGGAGGCTCTGGGGAACCTCGGGGGAGCCCGCCGTCACGATGATGCGGTCATACGGTTCGAACTCCTTCCAACCGATCGTGCCGTCCCCGACGCGGACCGAGACGTTATGGATGCCGAGTTCGTCGATCAGCTCGCGCGCTCTCCTGGCCAGCGGTTCGATGCGCTCCACGCTGAAGACGCGGTCCGCGAGCCCGGCGAGCACGGCCGTCTGGTATCCGGAGCCGGTCCCGATCTCGAGCACCTTCTCCGCGCCGGTCAGGCTCAGCGCCTCCGTCATGACGGCCACCATGTACGGCTGGGATATCGTCTGCCCCTCGCCGATGGGGAGCGCGTGGTCGCTGTACGCGGACTGCTCCATGCCGCGTCCGACGAAGAGGTGGCGCGGGACCTCTCGCATGGCCTCGAGCACCCGCTCGTCCGAGACGCCGCGCCCGGCGATCTGGCGGGCTACCATTTCGTGACGCTGGTCGTCCCACTCGGTCACGGAGAGTCCTCCTCGGACGGGTCAGTTGCGCGCGTGGCTGCCTCGTCCTGATCGGTGAATCGCTCGGCGATGCGGTCGAGTCCCCAGCCCTCGAGCGTCGCGAACATGCGGTAGTCGGTGAGGTCGAGCTGGACCGGCATGACCGAGACATATCCCTTGGCGAGTGTCGTGTAGTCCGTGTTCGGTTCGATCGACCAGGTCTCCTGCTGACCGCCGATCCAGTAGTACGCCCTGCCGCGCGGGTCGGTCTTCTCGACGATGAGGTCCTCGTAGATCTGTTTCCCCTGCTTCGTGATCTTGATGCCCTTGATCTCGCGGAGCGGGACGTGCGGCACGTTGACGTTGAGGAGCGTCCACTCCGGGAGCCCGCGCTCGAGCACAACGGTCGCCAGTTCGCGGGCCACGGCTCCGGCTGCGCGATAGTCGTACGGTCTGTCACCCGGCCGATCCAGAGAGACGGCGATCGACGGAATGCCCAGGAGCGTGCCTTCCATGGCTGCCGCCACGGTGCCCGAGTAGGTCAGGTCGTCGCCCATGTTCGGTCCGCGATTGATTCCGGAGACCACGAGGTCCGGGCGCTTCTGGAGCAGGTTCCTGACCGCGAGCATGACACAGTCGGTCGGCGTGCCGTCGACGCTCACGGTCGAGTCGTCGATGCGCTGAGCGCGCAGCGGAACCTGGAGCGTGAGCGAATGACTGGCCGCGCTCCGTTCCCTGTCCGGCGCGACGACACTCACATCGCCGATCTCGGCGAGCGCACTCGCGAGCACGCGGATCCCGGGGGCGTCCACGCCGTCGTCGTTGCTGACAAGTATGGTCGGTCTGGCTTCGGTCACGGTCGGTCTATCTCCAGAACAGGCTTCGCCACACGAGTCTGATGAAACGCATCGTGTCGACGAACTTGTTGATGTGGCTGATGCCGTCGGTGTAGATCGATTCGATAGGGATCGTACCGATCGAGTACCCGCGCCTTCCGGCGCGAATGAGGATCTCCGACTCCGTATCGTAGCGGGAGGTCACCAGCGTCATGCCGTCGACCACCGGCACCCTGATGGCCCGGTAGCCGCTCTGGCTGTCCGGGATGTCCTGTCCCGCGAGCCGCGAGACGACCCGGGACGTGGTCCGGTTCGTCCAGACTCGCAGCGGCGGCATGTTGCGAACCGCGTCCATTCTCGAGCCGACGACGACGTCCGGACCGTTCTCGCCGATGGCGTCCAGGAACGCGGGGATGCTGGCCGGGTCGTGCTGCTCGTCGCCGTCCATCGTGATCACGGTGTCGTACCCATTCTCGACAGCGTAGCGGAACCCCGTTGAGAGCGCCTTGCCCTTGCCGAGGTTCTCCGGATGCTCGACGACGATCGCGCCCGCATCCCTGGCGACCTCGGTCGTGCGGTCCGTGGAGCCGTCGTTGACGACGAGAATGTCGAGACCGAGATCGAGCGCCTGGACCGCGCGGACGACGTTCGCCACGTGCGACTCGAGGTTCTTGCAGGGAATGATGACGAGCGTTCTCATGCGTTGCTCCCGCGGCGCGGTCTCCCGCTGCGCTCTCTGAGGCGGTGCGACTCGTTGACGGCCTCTCTGGCCAGTTCGTCCGAGCGCCTCCGCCAGCGGAGCGACCTGTCCTTCCGGCTGAGTAGCCGGTCTTCGCACTCGATTCCCCAGGTCGGCCGGAACGCGAACCACTGCTCGGGGTTCTCGCGGACCCGGTTCTCGACGTGGGCGAGGCACTTCGCGACACACTCGCGGATGTCCGCCTCCGCGTCGTCGGTCACGGTCATCTCGATCGGGTCGTCCATGAAGAAGTCGTAGCGTCCATCCTCACGCAGGAGACAGAAGGTTGGGACGAGCTTCGCGCCGAACTTCCGCGCGAGGACCGCGTGACCGTCCGGGGCCAGGAACTCCTGTCCGAAGTAGTTCGCGGTGATCCCTTGCCCGGTGACCGCACGATCGACCGCGATCGCGACGGCGCAGCTGTCCTTCAACGCCCGGTAGATGCGCCTGACGTCCGTGAGCGGGACGGGCACCGAGCCCTTCGCCATCCGGAGTTCGTTGAAGAACCGCACCACTCTGGGATCCGGGTGCGAGTCGACGATGACCCTGATCGGGATTCCGGTGATGCCGACGAGCGCCACTCCCAGCTCCCAGTAGCCCAGGTGGGCGGCCACCGTGATAACGGGGCCGTCCTTGATCATCTCGCCCAGCCGTCGGGCTTCGGACAGGCTCTCCGGCGTGAAGATCCTGTCGAGCGTGTCCTTCGTCACGTGCGGCAGGTGAACGAACTCGTAGACGAACCTGCCGAAGTTCGCGAAGATGTCCATCCGGAGCTTTCTGAGCTCGGCGGGAGACTTCGTCGTCCCGAACGCCACCTCCAGATTCCGGTAGAGGATCGTCCGGTTCCGCTGCTGCAGATGGCACATCAAACGGCCCACCGCAGACGACGCACGCCGTGCGATGGGCTCAGGGACCCACTTGACCAGGAATTCTGAGAAGCGGTAGACGCGGTACACAGACACGGTGCCGTCACAGTTTCTGGCCGAGCGGTGATTGGTAGTGATGGTCGGGGCGACTGGATTCGAACCAGCGACCCCTAGCCCCCCATGCTAGTGCGCTAACCGGACTGCGCTACGCCCCGACGCGACTTAATCTAACACACGGCCCCATCGGAGACAAGACCGAATGAGACCGGCCTCAGGCCGGCCCGAGCCGCGCTGCCGCGCCGGGTCGATCACGCCGGGCAGTCCTGGGCAGTCTCCCGCTTGGGCTCTCTGAGCATGAGGTCTCTGATGGCCTCCTTCGGGCTCTTGTCTTCGAAGAGCACCCGGTACATCTGTTCGCTGATCGGCATCTCGACGTCGTGCTTCTTCGCGAGCTCGGCCGCGCTCCGCGTGGTCTTGACGCCTTCTGCGACCATGACCATCGAATCCAGGACTTCCTGCAGTGTCTTGCCTGCGGCGATCTGGTCGCCGACGTATCGGTTCCTGCTGTGCTGTGAGATGCAGGTTGTGATGAGATCACCCATGCCCGAGAGACCGGCGAACGTCTCGGGTCGGCCTCCCATCACGATACCGAGTCTCGTGATCTCGGCGAGACCGCGCGTCAGGAGCGCTCCCTTCGTGTTGTCGCCGTAACCAAGACCGTCGCAGATGCCGGCGGCGATCGCGATGACGTTCTTGAGCGAGCCCCCCAGTTCGACCCCGATGAGATCGGTGTTGGTGTAGACACGCAGGTGTTCGGCCATGAAGAGATCGCGGACAAGCACCGCGTCTCGTTCGGACCGCGCCGCGGAGACGATCGTGGTCGGAAGCTTCCGGCTGACCTCCTCGGCGTGGCTCGGTCCGACGAGAGAGACGATGCTTCCGGCGTCAGGTCGTTCGAGACGCTCAGAGAGCACTTCGGACATCCGGAGCAGCGTGCCGTTCTCGATCCCCTTGGCGACGTTCGTGACCGGCACGGAGCACGGTATGTGATCGGCCGCCGCGGTCGCGACGTCGCGGACCGTGTGTGACGGGACCGCGAACACCACCGCCTCGGCGCCGCTCAGCGCTCCGGGGAGGTCGCCGCTGACGCGCAGGTCTGCGGGAAGCGGAATGCCAGGAAGAAACTTCTTGTTCTCGGCGTCGCGGGCGAGCGCTTCCACCTGGTCGGGATCGAACTCCCACATCGTGACGGCGTGGCCGTTCCCGTGGAGAACGAGGCCGAGCGTCGTGCCCCAGCTTCCGGCTCCCAGGACTGTTACGCGAGCCATGTCAACCGCCTCTCCCCGGTCTCGGGAACCGGTTCTCCTCGCCGCGTCTGAGACGCGCGATATTGCTTCTGTGCCTGGTGAAGATGGCGATGGTCAGGACAATGGCCGTTCCAACGAGCACCCAAGGCTGTGGGGTTCCGCGCAGCCTGGCTTCGATCCAGACGGTCAGTGGGAGCACGAGCGAGCCACCGAGCGAACCGACGGAGAAGTAGCGCGTGCCGAGAGCCAGCGCGGCCCAGACGATGATACCGGCGAGCGTCGCGAGCGGAGAGAGCGCGAGGAACGCCCCGGCCGCCGTGGCGACGCCCTTTCCGCCGCGGAAGCTGACGAACGGTGACCAGATGTGCCCCGCGACAGCAGCGAGCGCGGCGAGCGTACGGATGCCGGTCGGGCCGAGCGGCGATGTGGCCGCGAAGATGGGTGCGATGAACAGCACCGGTACCGCGCCCTTCAGGATGTCAATGATGAGAACGGGGACGCCGTACTTTGGACCGAGGATGCGAAACGCGTTGGTCGCGCCGAGGTTCCCGCTCCCGTGTTCGCGCAGATCGACACCGGCCATGCGACCGGCGATGGCTCCCGCTGAAATGGAGCCCATGAAGAAGGCGATGAAGGCTGTGAGGGCGGTTCCCATTCGTCCCGGTCTCCTCTGGCGCTACCTGCGGCGACGGACCAGAATGCGGATCGGTGTACCGACGAAACCATACTCCCTGCGGAGCTGGTTTGCAAGATACCGGCGATACGCGTTGTCAACGGCACGCGGGTCACTGACGAAAACGACGAACGTCGGGGGGAACACACCGATCTGTGTTGCGTAGAGTATCTTGCCGCGGCGTCCCGCGCGAGGCGGACGCCGGTCGGCGGCGGCCTGGATGACATCGTTCACTCTGGACGTCTGGATACGCATGCCCGCCTGGTCGTAGACCTCCGCCGCGAGCGTCAGGATGCGACCGACGCGCTGTCCGGTCAGGGCAGACACCTGGACCACCGGAGCATAGCGAGCGAACGGGAGCTCGTCCTCGGCGATGTGAACGTACTCGCCGGCGGTGCTGTTGTCCTTCACGAGGAGGTCCCACTTGTTGAACGCAATGATGAGGGCCTTCCCGGCGTCATCGGCCAGGCCGGCGATCCGCGCGTCCTGGGCCACGATGCCGCTCGGGGCGTCGGCGACGAGAACGACGACATCCGCGCGCTCGATGCTCTTGAGCGTCCGCATCGCGCTGTAATACTCGACACCGCGTTCGACTCGCGCCTTCCGGCGGAGCCCGGCCGTGTCGATCAGGACGAAGCTTCTACCGTCGTGCTCGACGACGCTGTCGATCGAGTCGCGCGTCGTGCCCGGGATGGAGTCGACGATGGCCACGCTGCTGCCCATCAGCTTGTTCGTGATCGACGACTTGCCGACGTTCGGTCGACCCACGAGCGCCACGCGGATGCCGGCCTCCGCCGGCAGCGCCGACGTCTCCGGGATGACCGCTATGAGGGCGTCGAGCATGTCGCCCGTGCCGCGACCGTGGAGCGCCGAGATCGGGTGGAGCGCACTGATGCCGAGTTCGTGGAACGCGTGGACGTCCATCTCGCCTGCTTCGGAGTCCACCTTGTTCACCGCGACGATGACGGGTTTCGACGAGCGTCTCAGAAGCGCGGCGATCTCGAGATCCACCGGCGTCGGACCGGTCGTTCGGTCGACGACGAACAGCACGGCGTCGGCTTCATCCAGCGCGACCATGGCCTGCGTCCGGATGAGCACCGGCATCCCCTCATCCTCCGTCGGGACGAGGCCACCGGTGTCGATGACCACGAACTCCCGGCCGGACCATTCAGCCTCGTGGTAGTTCCTGTCGCGCGTCACACCCGGGAGGTCGTCGACGACGGCCGTCCTTGTTCCGGTGAGCCGGTTGAACAGAGCCGACTTGCCGACGTTCGGACGCCCCACGATGGCGACGACTGGAAGCGCTGTTCTTCGGGCGGTGCTCATGATCCCTCCTGCAGCGATCGCTCGATGGCGGCGACGAGATCGTTCGTCGCCTCAATGTGGTCGACTCCAGCCAGGTTGCGTATCTCGGCGAGCGTGAGTCCGTCGAGCGTGAGCCCCTCGGCGTTGAACGCCTCCCCCGGCAGGAGGAAGAGGCCCGATGCGGCGGAGCCGCGAATGGCATCGACGATGTCGTGTCCCGCGAGGAGACCGGCGACCGTCACCGACTCACCCAGGAGTCGGTTGACGACCGGGACGACACGCAGGTCGAGTCCGGTGATGTTGTTGAACGCCGAGCGGACGGTCGTCTCGATGAACGGCGCCGCGAGCGTGCCGGTCAGGATCGTGACCACCCTGCCTCCGGCATCCGCAGACCCGAGCCTCGCCGCGCCGTCGGCGACGTCGCGCTCGAACCAGCGGAGGAGTCCCACACCGTTCTCGAGCTGCGGGAAGTCACCGTAGTCCTCGAGAGCTGGAGGGTCCAGTCCGGCCAGCAGGTAGAACTCGTCCGCCGCGTAGACGACGGCCTCGTGCCGTTCGTCGAGCATCTGCTCCTGCCATCGTTCGACGATGGTAACGGTCTCGCGCGCGACTTCACCGGTTACGAGCTTCAGGTCGGTGAGGCCGTCCCGGTGCGCCGTCAGTCCTACCGGAACGACCGCAACCGAGGCCAGACCGTCACCGAGCGATGTGAGATCGCGGAGCGTCGCGTCGAGTACATCGCCGTCGTTGATGCCGGGGCACACGACGATCTGTGTGTGGACCCTGACGCCGCCGTCAGTCAGCCTGCGAAGCGCCGGCAGGATGGAAGGAGCGTCTGCGTTGCCCAGCATGCGGCGTCGAACGTCGTCGTCGGTGACGTGAACGGATACGTAGAGCGGCGAGAGACGCTGCGCGAGGACGCGATCGTAGTCCCCGTCGCTCATGTTCGTGAGCGTGACGTAGTTGCCGCACGTGAAGGAGAGTCGGTAGTCCTCGTCCTTGACGTAGAGCGACGAGCGGAGCCCGCGCGGAAGCTGGTCGATGAAGCAGAAGACACAGCGGTTTCCGCACGTCCGCAGCGCGTCGGGCTCGAGTGTGATCCCAAGCTCCTCCGGGTGGACCGACGGCAGGGTAATGTCCAGCCGGTCACCCTCACGCATGTAGACGGTGGAGACCTTCTCGTCATCGGTCCAGCCGATGGCGTGCGCGACATCGATACCGTCGCCGATCGGCTGCCCATCGATCTCAACCAGGTCGTCGCCGGGTTTCAGGCCCGCGCGCGCCGCTTCGGAGTCGCTGTCGATCCTGAGCACCTTCATGAGTGTTCCCTGCCCGCAGAGGCGTGTCCCGCCGCGTTCCGGTGCCATACGATGGTGTGGAGTGACTCGGCTGACGGGTGGATGCCGTGCGGGGGCCGCTCAGGAGCACCGAGCGGAAAAGATATGGAGCGGGCAACGGGATTCGAACCCGCGACTCTCAGCTTGGGAAGCTGATACTCTACCAACTGAGTTATGCCCGCTCGCGTATGCGTTCCTGTCCTCTATCCTGCGCAGATGAGCATAGGCAGGAAAGGCCCATGTGTCAAGGCGATTCCCCCCTGTGGGGCGGTCCGGATGGGGCATTGCGCGGCCTTCGAACACCGTCTAGAATGGCCTTCCCAAGGGAGGGACGATGACACGACAGAACGGACAGCATATCCGGCACGGCCTCGTCGCCGGGGCTCTCATCCTCGCCGTCTGCGCGGCGCTCGAGTGGGCGGTCCTGTTCACCAAGGCCCCACCTGCCCTCTCTCCCGGTCTGGTTCTCGATCTTGTATGGAACGTTCTGCTCTACGCGCTCATCGGCGCGGTCGTCGGGCTGCTCGCCGGCGCTCTTGTGGCGCTGCTGACGCGCACCCGCGGCGGGGACGTGCTCCGACACGCGCCGTGGGCGCTCGTGATGGCGGGCGTGTTCGCGCTCTACTGGGTCTTCGCGGTGAACCGCCTGTATCCGGGAAGTTCCCGCGAGCCGGTCGCTCTGGCGCTGAGCGCGGGCGCGGTGCTGGCTGCCGCGATCGTGGGTCTCGTCCTGCTCGTCCGGGGCGGTCGCTGGAGGAGACTCGTCGTCCCGAGCCTTCTCATGCTCCTGGTCCTGTGGCTGCCGCTCTACACTCTCTCCGCCGATCCGGCGATGGAGCGGACTCGGCGCGGCACCGACCGTCTCACCGAAGCCGTGGCGCGCGAAGGTTCGCCCAATGTCATCCTCGTCATGCTCGATACGGCGCGCGCCGACTGTCTCGGGTGCTACGGGTCGACCGAGTGTCCGACTCCGCGGTTCGACGCGCTCGCGCGCGAGTCCGCGCTCTTCGAGCAGTGCGTATCGCTCCAACCGCTGACGCGTCCGATGGCGTGCACGCTTCTGACGGGACTCCACCCCCGAAGCCACGGCGTCGACACCAACACCAAGTCGCTCGACCCGGGCTTCGACACGCTCGCCGAGTCATTCGTCCGGGCCGGATACAGCACGGCCGCCTTCACGGCGGCGAGCGTTCTGAGCGGGTATTACGGTACGGCACAGGGTTTCGAGCACTACAGCGAGCCGTCGGAGCCGTGGTGGTATCTGCGTTCCGACTTCGCCATCCGCAGGCTCTACATCTCGCTGACGCAGTGGGGCAACTGGTGGGTCGAGATTCGCGCGGACGAGGTCACGTCCCGCGCCGGACGCTGGATCAGCTCCCGCGCCCGCCGCGAGCGCCCCTTCTTCGCGTTCGTCCACTACTTCGATCCGCACGCGCCGTACGATCCGCCGGCACGGTTCGACCTTGCTGCGCAGGACGGCATCCAGGGCGTCCCGGTCCCCTACGAGTACGAGAGCCAGCGGTTCGAGGACGGGTTCGAGATGCCCGAGGCGTTCGTCCGGCAGGAGTGGCGCCGCTATCAGGGCGAGATCGCCTTCATCGACGAGCAGGTCGGCCGTCTCCTCGATGTGCTGGCCGAGTCAGGGGCAGCCGGGGAGACGATCGTGGTGGTCGTCGGCGACCACGGCGAGAGCTTCGAGCACGACTTCTACTTCGCCCACGAGTTCCGCCTGTACGACTCGCTCGTCCACGTTCCCCTGCTCGTCCGCTGGCCGGGGCGCATCCCACCGTCGCGCATCGCGACTCAAGTGACGCTGGCCGATATCGCGCCGACGCTCCTCTCCCTCGCGAACGTTCCGACATCGCCGGAGGCGCAGGCGGCGCCCGAGCCCGACGGCGCCGTGCTGACGCCGCTTCTCCTGTCGGGTGAAGGTCTTTCGGACGGGGCGGCGGCGTTCTGCCAGACCAACTCCGAGGAAGGACGGCCGTTCTACGGCTGGTTCTCGCATGCCATCCGCTCGTATCCCTGGAAGTACATCGACTCCCCCGAGGTCGATCTCAGGGAGCTCTACGACCTTGCCGCCGATCCGGGGGAACTTCGGAACCTCGTGGAGGATGAGCCGGAGCGCGCGCGGGAGATGTCGGCGCTGCTGTCCGACTGGCTCGAGCAGACGGAGCGTTTCGAGGTCGAGCCGGAGGAACTGTCGGCGCGGAGGATAGAGGAGCTCAAGTCCCTCGGCTACCTGCAGTGAGCCTGCGCATCGTCGAAGTCGATGCGCCAAGCTACCGCCCTTGGGCGGTAGCCGTCCGCCAATCCGACACGATCGTCCCGGCCGTCGCGGCAACCCCCAGCGTCCCCACATCGAGCCACGTGACCTCGTCCAGCGAGCGGAACCACGTCATCTGCCGGCGCGCGTAGCGTCGCGTGTTGGTCTTGATGTCTTCAGCCGCGGCGCTCAGCCGTTCGGGGCTTCCTCCGTCGGCGAGAGCCTCAATGATCTCGCGGTACCCGACGGCGTCCGCCGCCGCGAAGCCCGGTCGAAGCCGCCTCGACACGAGCAGGTCGCGGATCTCCTCGACCAGCCCTGACTCCATCATCCGGTCGACGCGCGTCGAGATGCGGTTGTGGAGCGCTTCACGGTCGAGCGTGAGCGCGTAGTAGGCCGGACGATACCTCGGCTGTCTCGACGGGCCTTGCTGCCACTCCGACAGCGGGATTCCCGTCAGCGTGAAGACCTCGAGCGCGCGCACGATCCGCGTCGAGTCGTTCTCGTGGATGCGCTCCGCGGTCACCGGATCGACCTCCACCAGTTCCGCGTGGAGGACCGGAGCGCCGACGGCAACGACTCGGTCCTCGAGCTCTCGCCGGATCGCATCGTCGCGGCCCGGTCCCTTGAACAGTCCCTCGAACAGCGACCGTACGTAGAGCCCCGTCCCACCCACGACGAGCGGTTCCACCCCTTGCTCGATGAGCGTGGCGATGATGTCCTCAGCGTCGTCGGCGTAGCGCGACGCGTCGTACCGTTCCTCCGGCTCGAGAATGTCGATGATGTGGTGCCGCGCGCGAGCGCGCTCCTCGACCGTCGGCTTCGCGGTCCCGATGTCCATGTGACGGTAGAGCTGCCTCGAGTCGGCGGAGACGATCTCGCCCCCGACGGTTTCGGCGACGTCGAGCGCGACGGATGTCTTGCCGGATGCGGTCGGTCCAACGATCGTGATGATGCGATGGTCCATGGGGGTCCCTACGTTCGACCGAACTTGCGGTCGAGTTCGCTCAAGGTCATGCGCATGAATGTGGGGCGACCGTGCGGGCAGGAGAACGGGAGCTCGGTCGCGAACAGCCGGTCGATGAGCCCGCGCATCTCCTCCTCGTTGAGTTTCTGGCCCGCCTTGATCGCGGTCTTGCAGGCGAACGTCGTGGCCATGCTCTCGATGAGGTCGCGCATCGCGGAGCTCCCTGTCGGGATCTCGGCGAGCACTTCCTGGAGGATCCGTTCCTGCGGCCACTTCTGGAAGGCGCCCGGAACGGCCTCCAGCATCACGGTGCGTCCGCTCATCGGGCGCACCGAGAACCCGAGTCGCTCCAGGAGCGTATCGATGTGGCTGAAGGTCTCCCACTCGGCCGGCGAGAGCTCGACGGCGATCGGGAACAGCAGCTGCTGGCTCGGCCCCGCCTCGGCGACACCCGAGAGCCGCTCGCGCGCCTCCTCGTACAGGATGCGCTCGTGCGCCGCGTGCTGGTCGACGACGAGAACGCCCTCGCGGGTCTGTATGAAGATGTACATCCCGTGGAGCTGCCAGAACTTCGCGGCCTCCGGGACTGTCTCGCCGGTCTCCGGCGCGTCCAGCGACTCGGAGGTCTCTCTGAGCGTGTCCGTCTCGGCGGCGGTCGCCGACGGCGCCCCGCCGCTTCCCCAGACGCTGACCTGCTCCGTCGCACGCGAGCTGTTCGGTGGCGCGTCGGGGAGTTCAAGCTGAGCTCCTCCGCCCGCGCCCGGCTCGCGCGTCGTGTTTCGCCACGCCTCGGAGGCCGGGCCCGCGAGGCTCGGCGCGATGTCGTGCGCGAGCAGCGTCTCCCGGACGGCCCTCTCCACGAGTGCGAAGATGCGACGGTCCTCGCTGAACCGGATCTCGCGTTTCGTCGGATGGACGTTCGCGTCGACAAGACGCGTGTCTGCGTCGATGAGTATGGCGAAGACCGGATGGCGTGATCTCGGGAGGAGCTCTCCGTACCCGTTCCTGACGGCCGCCGTGACGAGCCTGCTGCGCACGGGTCTGCCATTGACGGCGAGGATCTGGAGCGCGCCGCGTGTCCGGGCCGACGAAGGGCTCCCGATGAGCCCGCGTACCGCGTACGGTCCGTCCTCGGACTCGAACTCCATGGTGTTGCCCGCTCGACCGGACCCGATGATCGCGGACGCTCGTTCGGCCACGCTTGTCGCCGGCGGCAGACTCATCGTCGTCCGGCCTTCGACCGTGACGTCGAACCGCACGGCCGGATAGAGCACGGCGTACTCACCGATGAGTTCGA
This sequence comes from bacterium, assembly GCA_029990205.1. Taxonomy (GTDB): domain Bacteria; phylum Joyebacterota; class Joyebacteria; order Joyebacterales; family Joyebacteraceae; genus JAPEKQ01. The sequence goes on along the minus strand of JAPEKQ010000003.1, from coordinate 193,099 downwards.
GGATCTTGCGAAGCTCGACGCGGTCGCTCTTGAGGAACTTCCTGCGCGCCGGCGTGTTGAAGAACAGCGACGAGACCTCGACGGTCGTCCCACCCGCACGGCCCGCCGGTCGGACGTCTCGAACCTCACCGCCGACCAGGCTGACCTCCGTGCCCTCTTCGGTGCCGGGCTCGCACGTCGTGAGCCTGACGCGAGAGACCGAGGCGATGCTGGGGAGCGCTTCGCCACGGAAGCCGAGCGTGTCGATCGCCTCGAGATCGTCCGGTCCGGTGATCTTGCTCGTGGCGAACCTGTCGAAGGCCGCGAGAGCGTCGTCGCGGTTCATCCCGACGCCGTTGTCGCTCACGCGCACAAGGTCGCTCCCGGCGCCCTTGACATCGACGGTGATCGCGTCGGCTCCCGCGTCGATGGCGTTCTCGACGAGCTCTTTCACGACGGAGTGCGGACCTTCGACAACCTCACCGGCAGCGATGCGGTTCGCCAGGTCTTCACTCAGTATCCGGATCCTGCTTGGCACCTTGGACTCGCTCCTTGAGCTCTGCCAGTTTGGAGAGCGCCTCGATCGGGGTCATGTCGTTCACGGCGAGTTCGCCGATCTCATTCTCGATGGCCGATGGCGCCGGGAACAGCGGAAGCTGCTGCTCCGACGCGGAGAGCGGACCGTGCACGCCCTCGGCGAGACGCGGCACCGCCTCGGATGTATACTGCGCCGCTTCGAGATTGGCAAGCACCTCTCTCGCGCGGACGATCACCTCGTTCGGGATCCCGGCCAGCCTCGCGACCTCGATACCGTAGCTCTGGTCGGCGCTCCCGGGCCCGATGCGGTGCAGGAAGACGACGGTGTCGCCGGTCTCTCGCGCCAGCGACTGCACGTTCTCGACGCGCGGGAGGATGTCCGCCAGCTCCGTGAGTTCATGGTAGTGCGTCGCGAACAGCGTCTTGGCCCGCGAGTCCGGGGTGTTGTGCAGATACTCCGTGACCGCCCAGGCAATGGAGAGCCCGTCGAACGTGCTCGTCCCGCGGCCGATCTCATCGAGCAGGATGAGACTCCGCTCGGTCGCGTGGTGGAGGATGTTGGCGGTCTCGCTCATCTCGACGAGGAACGTGCTCCGGCCTCTGGCCAGGGCGTCGGTCGCGCCTACCCGCGTGAACACGCGGTCGACGAGTCCGACGCGGGCGCTGTCCGCGGGAACGAACGAACCCATCTGCGACATGATGACGATCAGCGCGATCTGCCGGAGATAGGTTGACTTGCCGGCCATGTTGGGACCCGTGATGAGAAGCACCTGGCGCGTCTCGACGTCGAGCGACGCGTCGTTCGGGACGAAGGACTCCGCGGCGAGCAGCTGTTCCACGACGGGGTGGCGACCGCCAGCGATCTCGAGCGTTCCGGAGTCCTCGACGTCGGGCCGGACGTACCGGTTGTCGACGGCGACGCGGGCGAGCGAGAGCAGACAGTCGAGTCGGGCCAGCGCGGCGGCGGCAGCCTGGAGTCCCGCCGTCTCCCCCGCTATCTCGTCCCGCAGGCGCTCGAAGATCTCCGTCTCGAGCCGGACCATGTCCTCCTCGGCCGTGATCACGCGGCTCTCGTACTCCTTGAGGTCCGGTGTGATGTAGCGCTCGGCGTTGACGAGTGTCTGCTTGCGTGTGTAGTGCTCGGGCACTTGCGCCGTGTGCGCCTTGCTGACCTCGATGTAGTACCCGAAGACCTTGTTGTAGCCGATCTTGAGGTTCGGAATACCCGTCGTCTCACGTTCGGTCGCCTGGAGCCGGCTGATCCACCCCTTCCCCTCCCGCGCGATGCTGTGCACCTCATCGAGCTCGGCGCTGACCCCTGCGCGGATCACGCCGCCCTTCCTGAGACTCGTCGGCGGGTCGTCCACGAGCGTCTCGGCGATTCGCGCGGCAACCGTTCCCAGGTCCGGGATGTCGCCTCGAAGCGCACGCAGCGTGGGAGCGCCGATCGACTCGAGTTCCGCGACGACCAGTGGAAGCGTCTCGAGCGAGCGCCGGAGCGCGATGAGCTCGCGCGGTCCCGCCTGGCCTGCCGCGGTCCTTCCCGCCACGCGCGGTATGTCGCATACCTCGGCGAGCGTGTCTCTGAGACGGTCGGCCGGCTGACGCGCGTCGATCAGGGCGGCGACCGAATCGAGCCGCTCGTGGATGGCTTTCACATCCATCAGCGGGTAGAGGATCCAGCGCCGGAGCATCCGCGCGCCCATCGCGGTGACCGTCCGGTCGAGCACCGCAAGGAGCGTCGCCTCTGCGAGCCCGTGCTCGAGCGGCTCGACGAGCTCGAGGTTCTTCTGGGACGTCTCGTCAAGGACCATGTGGTCGGAGACCGCCGTGGTCCGGATCGTCGTGAGCTGCTTGAGATCGCGCCGCTTGAGGTCCTTGAGATACGACAGCGCCGCACCCGCCGCGCGGATGCCGGCGCTCATATCCGACAGGCCGAACCCGTCGAGGTTGGCGACCCCGAAGTGTCGTGTGAGCGACTCGCGGGCGGACTCGAGCGCGAACTCCCACTCGGCGATCGGCGTGAACGGCACGCCGTCGAGGTCCGCACGCAGCGACGTGAGCGGCTCACGGTCGGCCATCGACTCCGGTATGACGATCTCGGATGGGTCTGTCCTGAGGGCTTCGCGGCGGAGTTCGTCGGGCGCGATCTCGGATGCCAGGAACTCGCCGGTCGAGAGATCGACGGCCGCGAGTCCGACGACATCACGGTCGGGCACGACCGAGAGCAGTACGTTCGATCGCCGTTCGTCGAGCATGGAGCTTGAGAGAATGGTTCCCGGCGTGATGATCTCGGTGATCGCGCGCTTGACGATGCCCTTCGCGGTCTTCGGGTCCTCGACCTGGTCGCAGATGGCGACCTTGTACCCGGCGGCGACCAGCCGACCGAGATAGGACTCCAGCGCGTGGTGAGGAAGACCCGCGAGCGGCACCGGGTTCGCGCTGCCTTTGTCGCGCGTGGTCAGCGCGAGCCCGAGGACACGCGAGGCGACCTTGGCGTCCTCGAAGAACGTCTCGTAGAAGTCACCCATGCGGAACAGCAGGATGGCGTCATCGTGCTCCGCCTTGATCCGAGTGTACTGCTGCATCATGGGGGTCAGTTTGCTCATCAGACACGTCCGGATCGGTGCGGTCTCGGTGTCGTCGCTAGTCGGTTTCCCCTGCGGGAGCGGCGTCGGTGGGTGTCGCGGTCTCTTCGCGCTCCGCCAGGTGCCGGTCGATCGTCCTCACACGGTCTTCGGCGAGAGTCGACTCGAACGTGTTGGGGAACTCACCCACCACCAGCAGCAGGAGATCCCGCGCGTGGGCAAGGTCGCCGTGCGCAACGAGGGCGTCGGCGGCGGCCGCCAGCGCGTGGGCTCTTGTCGGGCTCCCCGCCAGCTCATCGGCCAGTTCTTCCAGTTCGAGGGCGGCCTCCACTGCGTCGCCCCCGGCGAGGCGGGCACGGCCCCGTCCTATGGATGCCCAGGCGGCGACGTCCGCGGCGTCGCGAGAGCCCGCGTTGTCGTCAGGTGCCGCGTCGTCGAGCGACGCCACATCGTCGTAGATATCGATCGCTCCGGCGATGTCGCCGATTGCGAGGAGCGAGGCCGCCCGGCGGAGTTCCGGATGCGCCGGACTGCCGTGTTCGGCGGCGGCGGCGTATTCCGCGACCGCCCGGCCGTACTGTCCTGCTGCGTACAGGTAGTCGCCGCGCATGATGTGGGCGCCGGCGCGAAGCTGCGCGTCCCTGGTGATGGCAAGCGCCTCGTCGGCCAGCGCGAGCGCCTCGTCGGCACTGTCTGTGAGACGCGCGAGTTCCAGGAGCAGCGCGGCATCGGCGCCGCCGGATTCACTCGCCAGGACGGCGCGCAGGTGCTCGACAGCGATGTCGATCCTTCCGTCCGCTTCGAGCGCGCGCGCGCGGCCGATCTCCTCGGCCGTGTCGGCGCTCGCGGTCGCCATGACAAGAACCGTCGCGGTCACGCAGACCGCAACGGTCAAGACGGTGCGTCGTCGTGTGAGCGGGTCAGCGCGCATCCGTCCAGGCCTTGCATCCGGAGCAACGCCAGTGCGTTGCGTCCCGGGCTCCGCCGCAGAACGGACACGTCTCTACGGTTGCTGACTTGGAAACGGTCTCAAGATGTGAGAGCGCCGTGCGCGCGGCCTCCTCAAAACGACCGCCCGCGATGAGGACCTCGATCAGACGCCGGTGCCCGACGGCCGTGCTGCCCTCGTGCTTGATAGCCTCATTCGCCAGACGCGCGGCATCCTCCATGTCGCCCTTCCGCTCGTGCATCTTGGAGAGTCCGCAGAGCGCCGCCGTGCTGGACGGTGCGCGCGCCACGACATCCTCATAGACGCCGAGCATTCTGCCGAAGTCGCCCATCTCGAAGTAGGCCTTCTCGAGGCGTTCGAACGCAAGGTGCGCCTGGTCGGGCGCGTCCGCAACCAGCTTCATCCAGAAGACGAGCGCGCGGTCCGTGCTGCCTTCCTCGGCGGCCATGTCACCAAGGTAGAGGTTCGAGACGGCCGTTCCGACCGGGTCTTCCTTGAGCGCAACGAGGAACTCCGCTCTGGCCTTCGCGGTGTCTCCGCGCTTCAACGCGATGAGACCCATGTGAGCCCGGTAGATCGCCATCGTCGGCTGACCCGCGGGCGCCCGCTTGAGGATCTCGGTGTGCGCCGCGACAGCCTGGTCGAGAGCCCCCGTGGCCTCGTGGGCATCGCGCAGCAGAACGAGCATGTCGGTCGCCATCTTCGCGGGCTTCGAGAGTCCGCCGAGTGTCTCGATGACCTCGGGCCACCGTTCGGCGGCGGCGAGGTCGAGCGCCAGGCACTGCAGGATCGCCGCGCGCGTCTCCTTCGGAAGACGCCGCTTGACCAGAAGCTCGCGGTGGAGCTGCGTGGCCTGCTTGATGTTCCCTCGCTGGCGGAGAAGGTCTCCGAGCTTGATGACGGCGTCGAGGTTGCGTGGATCCTGCCGCACGGCTCCCTTGAGGTGTTTGAGCGCTGCTTCGTGCTCACCGGCGACCATCGCGTCCAGCCCGAGTTCGTAGGAAGTCGGGCGTTCGGCCGCGCGCCGCGCACGGCGCCTGGACAGCCGTATCAGAAGATACAGAAGGAATGCCGCGACGACAGGAATGGCTATGACGGCCATTGGACTCATACAGGACCACCTCGAGATGGCTCGGGGCGCTAGCTCCCGAGTTCGTCCTCATCTTCGATGTCCTCGAGAGAGATCTCCCGGAGCCCGGAGATCTCACCACCGAGATCCATGATCTCGCGCTTCTGTTTCCTGATGATCCTTCGCAGGACGACCTCGTGCCCGATCGAGACGAGGAACCAGACCACTGCGCCCAGGACGAAGGCTTCGAACAGCAGAAGGACGAGGGGGATGTCACGGAAGGTCAGGCTCTCGGTGCCGAGCGTAATGGTCGCACGCTGGGCGCTGTTAAGCATGGCGAAGCCCGTCACGATGATGACGAGCACGAGAAGCAGCAGCATTCGGAATACCCACATGGCTCAATCCTCCCGTTCGCGGGCGAGCGGATATCGTCTCCTGGTGGGCAAACCGCGCCTGATGCCGGTCGGGGTTCTGAGAAATGCCTGTGGCGCGGGCGTTTTCGGCACTCTGCTCCACCCGGGAGCAGCGGTCAGTCTAGCAACCGTCCGAGGGTCCGGCAAGGTCTTTCTCCCGGGGCGCAAGCGTCGCGTGGAGCGTCCAGGCGCTTGCCTCCGTCACGACCGCCGGGGCTAATGCGCCGGGGGTCGGTGCGGAGCCGTCGCGTGATGCCTCGGCCCGGGAGAGAACGACCGCCTTCCCCGTCCGCGTCCGTCCGAACAGCTTCGCGGGGTCTCGCTGACTCGGTCCCTCGACGAGCACCTCGACGGTGCTGCCGACGAGCTCCGTGTTGATCTCCGTCGTGATCGCCTGCTGGAGCGCGATGACCTCCTCGAGTCGTTCGATCTTCTCATGCTCGGGTACGTCATCGTCGAACCCGGCGGCCTGTGTTCCCGCACGCACCGAGTAGCGGAACATGAAGGCCGAGTCGAAACGCACCTCGCGCATGAGCGCGAGCGTCCGTTCGAGGTCCTCGCGCGTCTCGCCGGGGAAGCCGGCGATGACGTCGGTCGTGATGGCGCAGTCGGGAACGGCCTCGCGAAGCGCGGTGATCAGCTTCAGATAGTCCGCGCGCGTGTAGCGTCTGTTCATCCGTTCGAGCACGGCGTCGGAACCGGACTGCACAGGCAGGTGCACATGCTCGCAGACCTTCTCGAGATCGGCGACCGCACGGATGAGACGCGGTGAGAGGTCCTTCGGGTGCGAGGTCGCGAACCGGATGCGCTCGAGTCCCCCGATACCGTCGATCCGCTCGAGGAGCCCGGCGAAGTCGAGTCCGTCATCGTCGTACGAGTTGACGTTCTGCCCGAGGAGCGTCACGTCGCGCATGCCGAGGTCAACGAACGCGCGAACCTCGTCGACGACCACATCCGCCGGGAGGCTTCTCTCCCGCCCGCGGACATAGGGGACGATGCAGTAGCTGCAGAAGTTGTTGCACCCGCGCATGACGCTGACGAAATCGAGAAGGCCCGCGGTCGCCGGCTTCGGGCGCGACGCGTAGCTCTCGCCGGGATCGATCCCGGTCTCGGCCGTCGCGACTCCCTCCACGGCTTGGTCGATGACATCAGGCAGCAGGGCGTAGCGATCCGTTCCGACGACGAAGTCAAGACCACGCACGGACGAGAACAGTTCGTCGCCCATTCGCTGGGCGACACACCCGATGGCGCCGAGTACCGCGCCGGTCGGTGCGAGCCCCCGCAGATGCCTGAGCCGTCCCAGGACGCGGATCTCCGCGCGCTCACGTACACTGCATGTGTTGACGATGACCACGTCCGCATTCCCGGGGTCCGTGGCGAGCGCGTACCCGGCTCCCGTCAGCATCGAGGCGATCATGGAGGAGTCGTACTCGTTCATCTGACAGCCGTAGGTTTCGATGTAGACGCGGCGTGGTTTCATCGCTCGCTCCCGGGGATCATCGTCGCGTGCGTCGTCGGACCGTCGACGCGCGTGATACGAACGGATACGAAGCGATTTCCAAGCGAGGCCGGTCCATCGAAGGTGGTGCTGACATACTCCGAGGCCAGGCCGCTGAGATGTCCGTCGTCCACGCCGCGGTCGAGCACGAGCACTTCGAGCTCCTCACCCGTCAGGGAGCCGCGGAACGCGAGCGACTTCTCATGCCCCGCTTCGCGCAGCTGCTCGCTTCGCCGCTTCTTCTCGACGCCGTCAACCCCATCGGGCATGTCGGCGGCCTCAGTTCCCTTGCGTGGCGAGAAGGCGAAGACGTGGAGATACGTGAACGGGAGACGCTCGATGAGAGCGGCGGTGTCCGCGAAGTCGCTCTCGGTCTCGCCGGGGAACCCGACCATCACATCGGCGCCGAGTCCAAGTCGCTCGACCCTCCCCGCGACGCGCTCGATGGCGGCGGCGTACTCGGCCGCCGTGTAACCGCGGCGCATCCTTGCCAGAACGCGGTCCGACCCGCTCTGGAGCGGCACGTGGAGGTGGCGGCAGACCGCCGGGTTGCCGACGATGACGTCCGCGAGCTCCTCGGTCAGCTGGAGCGGCTCGATCGAGCCAAGCCGCACGCGCTCGATGCCGCTGACCTCGGTGAGGCCGTCGAGCAGCCCTGCGAGACGCACGCCGGCGTCCGTTGCGTACGCGCCGATGTGGACGCCCGTGAGCACGAGCTCTCTGTACCCTGCGTCCGCGAGTCGGCGCGCCTGCGTCAGAACGTCGTTGTACGGTCTGCTCCGCGACGGACCGCGCGCGTCCGGTACCGCGCAGTACGCGCAGCGGGAATCACATCCATCCTGGATCTTGAGAAACGCTCGCGTGTAGCCGCGGAACCGCTCGATGTCGAGCGCGTGGAAGTCGTCGGCCTCGATCGGACCGACCACTGTCTTCGGGTCCTGGGGGTCCCAGCCTCTCTCGAGCGCGTCAAGGAGGAGCCGGACGATCCGGGGTTTGTCGTTGTTCCCGACAACGATGGCCACCTCCGGCATGGCCGCGAGGGCGTCGGCGTCGCGTTGCGCGTAGCAGCCGACCGCCGCGATGAGGGCTTCCGGCGAGCGTCGTGCAGCACGCCGGAGCATCTGACGGCAGCGGTAATCGCTGCGGCCCGTGACCGTGCACGTGTTCACGACGTAGGCGTCCGCCGGCGAATCGAACGGAACGATGCGACATCCGCGCGACTCGAGCAGCTCAGCCAACCCCTCCGTCTCGTACTGGTTGAGCTTGCAGCCGACCGTCATGAGTCCGACCGTCGGGATAGGCTGCGGGTCCACGTGCTCTCCTGGTCGTTGCCGCGCCCCCGGGCTTCGCAGGGCCCGGACGCGCCTGGGGGGACCCGCAATCGAGCCCCCCCACACGTCGTTCATGCACCGGTGTCCATCGATCCCGGCGCCTTACTCCTTCGGCTCCTCGGTCTCAGGCTCGGCCTCGACCTCGGGCTCAGCCTCGACCTCAGGCTCGGCCTCGACCTCGGGCTCGGCCTCGACCTCAGGCTCGGCCTCTGCCTCAGCCTCGCCATCAGCCTCTGCCTCGACCTCAGTCTCGGTCTCGGCGGCTTCCGGCTGCTCAGGAGCTTCGTCAGTCTCCGTCGACGCATCGTCTGCCGGGGTCTCGGTCTCGGCGGGAGCCTCGGCCTTCTCGGCCTCCGGCTTCTCCTCCTTCTCCTCGACCAGAAGCTCCGGACGGATGCCGTGCGCGTTCAGGTACTCCTGATGCACGTCCGCCGGCTGCTTCTCCATGTATGCCCGGACAGAGAGCACGATCCTGCGGTTCTCCGAAGAGACCTCGATGACCTCGAGCGGAAGCACGTCACCGGCCGCGAACCTCGCCTCGATCCTGTTGATCTCGTTGAGGGCGAGATGCGACATGGGCACGAAGCCCTCCACGTCGCCGGGCAGATCGACCACGATGCCCGACTTGTGAATCCGGCTGACGCTGCCGCTGACCTCGGTACCGACAGCGTACTGCTCGGCCAGCTCGTTCCACGGATTCTCCGTGCACTGCTTGATGCCCAGCGAGATACGGTGACGGTCCTTGTCGATGCCGAGCACCATGACCTCGACCTTCTGGCCGCGGTGCAGGACTTCGCTCGGGTGCTTGATCCGCTTCGTCCAGGACATGTCGGAGATGTGGACGAGTCCGTCCATTCCCTCTTCCAGCTGGACGAATGCGCCGAAGTCGGTCAGGTTCCGGACGCGTCCCTCGATCTTGGTGCCGACCGGGTACTTCGTGTCCAGATCCTGCCATGGGTCGCTCTCGGTGCGCTTCAGCGAGAGAGAGATCTTCTCCTCCGCCTTGTTCACGTTGAGGACCTTCACATCGACGATGTCACCGATCCCCAGGATCTTTGAGGGGTGACGGATGTGCTGCGTCCACGACATCTCGGAGATGTGAATGAGTCCCTCAACACCTTCCTTGAGTTCGATGAACGCGCCGTAGTCCGTGATCGACACGACCTTGCCGCGCACGCGCGAGCCGACGGCGAACTCTTCCTCCACGTTCTCCCACGGGTACTCGGCGAGCTGCTTGAGGCCGAGCGAGATACGCTCTCTCTCCGGGTCGAAGTTGAGGACCTTGACCGTCAGTTCGTCACCGATCGCCACGAGCTCTGAGGGATGGCGGATGCGACCCCAGCTCATGTCGGTGATGTGCAGAAGACCGTCGATACCGCCGAGGTCGACGAAGGCGCCGAAGTCCGTGATGTTCTTGACTCCGCCCTGTCTGATCTGACCGACCTCGAGCTCCTTGAGAAGAACTTCCTTCTTGAGCTGCCTCTCCTCCTCGAGCACGACACGTCTCGAGATGACGATGTTCCTCCGGCGCTTGTTGACCTTAAGGATGCGGAACTCGAGCTTCTGCCCGAGCAGCTCCTCGAGGTTCGGTATGCGCCTGAGCGCCACCTGCGAACCCGGCAGGAACGCCTCGACGCCGAACAGGTCGACCTTGAGGCCGCCCTTGATCCGACGCTTCGGGATACCTTCAACGACCTGCTGGTCGTCATGGGCTTCCTTGATCTTGTCCCAGACCTGGAGGAAGTCGGCCTTGCGCTTCGAGACCTTGACCTCGCCGTCTGCGTCCTCCGTCGCCTCAAGGAGCACGCTGATCTCGTCACCAACGGACAGCGTCTCGGGCTCGGGGAACTCATCTATCGCGATCCGTCCTTCTGACTTGAAACCGATGTCGACCATGACGTCGGTATCGCTGATGGAGAGGATCGTACCCTTGACCAGCTCTCCTTCATCGATCGACTTGAGGGTCGAGTCGTACATCTCGGCCATCTCGGTGTACTGCTCGAGCGTGTAGCCGAGTTCCTCGAGATCCTCTTCGCTCGGGATCGGGAGGGCCACCTGCTTGCGGCCGGTCGGCTCGTCATCACGTGACGGCTGGACCTCTTCCGTCGCGACCGCGGTTGCGGTCTCGGTGGTCTCGTCTGACGCACCCGCGCTCGCCTCGACCACCGGCTCGTCGGCCGGCGTGTCGGGGGTCTCGTCCTGCTGGACGGTCTCGGACTCGGGCGTCATCGGTGTGTCGGTGGACGGCGTTGCGTCCTCACTCACGACTGCGTCCGTTCCCTCCATCTCGTTCGAAGGGTCGGAGTTCGGGTTCACTGTCTTGTCTTCGAACATCCGTCTCTCTTTCTCCTCTCTGGACCTGCTGCTACTACCATGCCGGCTGAGGGCGGCTTTCCTCTCCCTTTCGGGAGCCTTCACATGGCGTCGACGGCCCGGACCACCTCGTCGATGATCCACTGCGGCGTCGAAGCGCCTCCTGTGACACCTACTTCCTTCTTCCCCTCGAACCATCCCGGTTCGAGTTCGTCCGCTGTCTCTATGTGGTAGGCGTCGCTCCCCGCCTCGCGGCAGAGTTCCCACAGACGCCTGGTGTTCGCGCTGTTCCTGCCTCCCACGATCAGCATCACGTCGACGGCCGCCGCGAGTTCGAGCGCGTTGACCTGTCGCTCGGACGTCGCATTGCAGATCGTGTTGAAGACCTTCACTTCCTGCGTCGTTTCGAGCAGTCTCGTCACGACGGTCTTGAGCCGTTCGATCGGCTGTGTCGTCTGGCAGACGATGCCGACGCGGTCCGCCAGCGGCCCCGAGAGGTCGTCCGGGCCCGTCACGACCGTGGCGCCCGACGAGAGACTCCCGGTGATGGAGAGCACCTCCGGATGGTCCTGCTCCCCGACCACGACGACCGCGTATCCGTCCGCTTCAAGCTGCGCCGCGCGGTCCTGCGCCATCTTGACGAACGGACAGGTCGCATCGACGATCTCGACGCCGCGTTCACGGGCGGCGTTGAGTACCGTACGCGGAAGCCCGTGTGAGCGGACGACCAGGGTGCCGGACTCGATGTCCGACAGGTCGTCCACGACCCGCAGTCCTTCGTCCGAAAGCTTGGCGACGACCTGCGGGTTGTGGATGATCGGTCCCAGTGTCACCATGGGACCGTCGCCTTCGTGCGCGGCATCAAACGCGAGCTTGAGCGCACGCTTCACGCCGAAACAGAATCCTGCGCACGGGGCTACCGTCACGTTCATCGCGACGCGGCCTCCTTCTTGAGCGCGGCGATCGACGTCATGATGCGGTCCGTGGTCTCCGCGTACGCCTCGGTCGACGCCGGACCGTCGTGCGTGATCGGCTCAGCGAACGAGACCCGTATCGAACCGCGACTCCGGAACGCCCCTCGCGGGTCGTTCGAACCGGCGATATGCGCCGGGACGACCGCGGACTTCGCGCTCGCGGCGATGAACGCCACGCCGGGTCGACCCTTCCCGAGTTCACCAGTGCGGCTCCTCGTCCCCTCCGGGAACATCAGGAGCGCCCCGCCGTTCCCGAGGACTCGACGCGCCGTTCTCAGCGCCTTCCGGTCACCACCGCCGCGATCGAGCGGAATGGCGTTGTACGCCCTGATGAGCCACGCGAAGGCCTTGTTCTCAAAGAGCTCGCGCTTCGCCATGAAGAACATCTCGCGCGGACATCCGAGCCCAACGAGCAACGGGTCCCAGTTCGAGATGTGATTCGACGCGATGACGACCGGTCCGTTCTCCGGAATGTGTTCGCGCCCCGTCACGCGGAAGCCCCAGAGGAGCTTCAGCACTCCCGTGGCGAGGAGCCAACCAAGCCGGTAGTGGAGCTTCATCCGCATCACTCCGTCTCGCAGTCGTCCGGCAGGACGGCTCCGCGGTCGGTCGCGAGCCGGATGACCTCGGAGACCTGGTCATCGATGGAGAGTCCGGTCGTGTCGAGTTCGATGGCGTCGTCGGCGCGCTTGAGCGGACTGTCTTCGCGCGTGGAGTCGCGCCGGTCGCGCTCGGCTATCTCGTCTCGCACGGCTCTTGCGTCAGCGCAGCGGCCGAGGGCCTTCAGATCCGCCAGCCTTCTGCGCGTCCGTTCTTCGAGTGTCGCAATGAGAAAGATCTTGAGTTCAGCGTCCGGGAACACGACGGTGCCGATGTCGCGTCCTTCCATGACGCAGTCCACGCTGTGGCCGACGCGTCGCTGCTGCTCGACCATGGCGCGGCGGACTCCCGAGACGGTCGACATCACTGATGCTCCCCGCGTAACCTCCGGCGCGCGGATCGCCTCGCTGACATCCTCGCCGTCCAGAAGAACGGGGCCGGGACCGGTCAGTTCGATCTCGATCGATTCCGCGACGTTCGTCAGTGCCTCGTCGTCATCCATGGACACACCCCTGCGGATCGCCGCAAGAGCGCCGGCACGATACATCGCGCCGCTGTCTATGTAGACGTAGCCAAGCCGCTCGGCTACGAGCCGCGCAGTGGTACTCTTGCCCGAGGCAGCAGGGCCATCAATGGCGATGATCAGCCGTGTACCCTCATGGAAATAGAATGGAGGTTAGAGGCCAGTTCGGGAGTATCCCCTGCCTATCACTCGAAACGTGAAAGTATAAACCAGACCGGACGCCGCTGCAAGGCCCTTTGAGACGGCCTCTCACCTATCCCTGACCGTCTTTGTCCTCATTGGAGAGCCCCACGGCGCTGCGAAGTGCCGCGAGTTCCTCGGGTGTCAAGTGTCGCCAGCGGCCCAGGCGGATGTTGCCCAGTACGATGGGGCCGACACGGGTCCGGCTGAGGCGCTTGACCGGGTGGCCGACCGCCTCGAACATCCTCCGGATCTGCCGCTTGCGGCCCTCGTGGATCGTGATGAGCGCGTGCGTCTCGTTCCGGTCGGTTCCCAGGACCTCGACGATCGCGGGAGCCGTGCGCTGGTCGTCGAGGAGGATGCCCTCCTCGAGAGCGTCCACATCCTCGTCCTTGAGAACGCCGCGCGCGATCACGCGGTACACCTTGTCGATCTCGAAGGACGGATGGGCGATTCGGTGAGCGAGCGCGCCGTCGTCGGTCAGCAGCAGCAGTCCCTCGGTCGGCGCGTCGAGGCGCCCCACGGGGACAACGGCCCTCGGAGCGTCCTTGATGAGGTCCGCGACGGTCTTGCGACCCTGCGGGTCGCTCATCGTCACGACGTATCCTGCGGGTTTGTTCAGAGCGATACAGGTGAGCTGCTCGGGAAGGCGGAGGACGGCTCCGTCGAACTCGACGACGTCCACGTCGGGTTCGACACGGACTCCGGTCTCATCGACGACCACACCGTTGACACGGATCTTGCCGTCCGCGATCAGGCGATCAGCGCCGCGTCTGGAGGCGGCCCCGCAGCGCGCGATGAACCGGTTAAGCCTCATCGATAGGTTGGATGATGGCGGCGTCGCCGAGGGCGTGCGCCCCTTCGGTCTCGTCGACCACGGTGGTCGTCTCCGATTCGTCGCCCGGGTTCTCCGGTGTCGGCTCGGGTGCGGGTTCCGGAGTCGCGGGCGACTCCTCCCCCGGCGTCACGGGTTCGGGAGCCGGCGAGTCGGGGCTCGGTCCTGTCTCCACTTCCGTCGCGACGCCGGCGAGCGGCGCTCCGGCCTCGAGGATGGCCTCGGCCTCCGCGATCGCCCCGGTCTCCGGCGCGCCCTGCGTCTCGGCAGCATCCTGCGCTTCGGTGGCGTCCTGCGTCTCGGACATCAGGTTGGCCATGTGTTCGGCGCCCTCGACCGTCATCTGGAGTTCGCCCGGCGCAAGTCCGAGCACCTCCGCGAACTCCTCGAGCCGCGGAAGATCGGTGATCGTGTTCAGACCGAAGTAGCGGAGGAACTCCTTCGTGGTGCGGTACATCAGCGCGCGGCCCATACCGGGAGCGCGTCCGGCGATCGTCACGAGATTCCGCTTGAGAAGCGTCGCCAGCACGCCGCTTGAGTCGACGCCACGAATCCCCTCGATCTCGGCGCGAACGAGCGGTTGCTTGTAGGCGACGATGGCGAGCGTCTCGAGCGCGGCCTGGCTCAGGCGCGGTGGGATGCGGCCCTTGTGGAGGTCGCGTGCGTACTTCATGTACTCCGGCCGGCAGTAGAGCTGCCAGCCGCCGGCGAGCTTCGAGATCGTGATGGCTCGCTCGGTCTGCTCATACTCTGCGGAGAGCTCTTCCAGGGCCTCGCTCACCTTGCCGCGGCCGGCCTTGAGGGGCCCGTCCGGGCCTCCGGTGATCTCGACGATGCGCTCCGTCGACACGGGAACGTCCGATGCGAAGAGCACCGCTTCGATGATGCGTTTCAGCTCCAGCTCAGCCACGCTCACACCTCCGTCCGTGCCTGGATCGCGATCTCTCCGAAACTCGAATCCTGCACCGCCATGATCGCGCCAAGGCGGACCAGTTCGAGAAGCGCGATGAATGTGGTGACGACCTCCACCTTGGTGACGGCGCTGGCGAAGAGTCTTCGAAACGTTGTGGCCCCGCGAGTGATCTCGGAGCGGATGTGTTCCATGCGGTCCTCGACCGACACGATCTCCATGTCGACCGCGTGCTCGTCGATGCGGTTCGGCACACGTTCCAGCACCTCACGCAGGCAGTCGACGAGATCGAAGAGCGTCACATCGCGGAGGAACTCCTCGGTGTCGATCTCTTCCTCATCGACGGCCCGGAACGGTCTGGTGTCGACCGAATGCCGGATGAAGCCCTTGCGCTCCTCCTCGTGCGTCGAGAGGACGCCCGCAGCCTCCTTGAACTGCTTGTACTCGACGAGCTTGCGGACCAGCTGCTCGCGCGGATCCTCATCGTCCTCGGTCTCGTCGATCGCCGGCGGCAGCAGCATCTGAACCTTGATACGGATGAGCGTCGCCGCCATCTCGAGGAACTCGCCGGCCAGCGAGAGGTCCAGAGACTCCATGAAGTCGATGTACTCGAGGTACTGCGATGTGATGGTCGCGATCGGAATGTCGTAGATATCGATCTCATGCTCGCGGATGAGATGGAGCAGGAGGTCGAGGGGGCCCTCGAAGGCGTCGAGGCGCACTTCATAGACCGGGCGACGGACGAGCGGCATTCCCTCCTCCGGGGCGGTCTGTGTATCGGTGCTTTCCATCTTCTCGAGTTCTGTTCGCTCGTTCACGCATCGCCTTCTGCAAGGTGGCACTTCCCGATGAGCATCACAGGACGCTATCAACTCTTTCTGCCCTCGTCAAGTACCGGCTTCGCCGCCGCCGGACCGCCCGAGTCGCTCCCTTGCCAGCGCCATCTCGTCATCCCGGGACGCCACGAGGCCGTCGAGCCGGGCCCGGCGGAGTTCGTCGAGCATGCTTCCCACTTCAAGCCCCTCGGTGAAGCCGATCGTGAGGAGGTCCGCCCCGGTGAGCAGCGTGCTCACCTTGGAGAGTTCGTCGGTGTAGAGCCGTATCCGCTCCGCGGCCCGACCGCCGGGGTTGTCGGCGGTGGCCAGTTCGAGCACCTCGAGCGAGTGGTGGCGGAGCAGGCCGTGGATCTCGCTCCGACTGAGCTCGCGCTCCGTCGCGAGAGCCGCCGCCGTGCGCGATTCGTAGCATCCGAGGTCCCGGACCGCGTCGCGCAGATGTCTCCCCGCCTTGAGGCGGTCCATCACGCTCTCCCGGCACGCGGGCTCCACGGGGACGAGAAGCGCGAGAAGCGGGGTCATGCGCGTTCCGTCGGTGCGTGGCCCGAGTCCGGCGAGCAGCCGTTCGACCTCGGCGTGCCCGGGCGTCCAGCACGGGCGGACGGCCGTCGTCAGGTTCCATGTGAGGAGCTTCAGGAGCGCCGGGCGCGGGTCGGTCTCCGCCAGCATGAGGACAAGCTCGTTCATGATCCGTTCGCCGCTGACGGTATCGAGCGCGCCGCTGCCGGCCGACTGGTGAAGGAGGGCCTCGGTGGTCGGCTCGATCGAGAACCCGAATCGAGCGTGGAACCGCACGGCGCGGAGGACGCGGGTCGGGTCATCGGTGAAGCTGCCCTCGTGGAGCACTCGGAGCACGCCGTCGCGGAGATCCTCGCGACCGTGATGCAGATCGACCAGACGCCCGAAGTCGTCGGGCAGGATGCTCGCCGCCATCGCGTTGAGTGTGAAGTCGCGGCGGACGAGGTCCTCGGAGATCGTTCCGGGCTCGACATCGGGGAGCGCTCCGGGCGCGGCGTAGGTCTCGGAGCGCGCCGTTGCGACATCGACCTTGACTCCCCCGCCGGGGAGCAGCAGCGCGGTACCGAACCTCGCGTAGAGCTTGTACGTCCCACCGATCTCGCGCGTGGCCGCCTCCACGAAGTCCTGCGCGCGTTCCTCGACCACGACGTCGAGGTCCCCGACGTCACCGCCGAGCAGCAGGTCCCGCACGACTCCCCCGACGACGTACGCGCCGACCTCCCGCGCGCGCGCGGTCTCGCCGAGCTTGCGGAGCAGCCTGACGTCCTCGGGCGCGAGGCCGGACATGGACAGGATGGTCGCCGGTTCCGTGGTCACGATGATCTCCAAAGCGCTAGGCGCGCGGGTGACAGGTTCTGTGGATCTCCTTGAGGTACTCGCGGTCGACGCTCGTGTAGATCTGGGTCGTGGCGATGTCGGCGTGACCGAGCATCTCCTGAACGGTTCGAAGGTCGGCCCCCGCCTCGAGCAGGTGCGTCGCGAACGAGTGGCGAAGCGAGTGCGGTTTGACGCGGTCGCGGATGCCGGAGCGCGTGACCGTCTTCTGGAGGATCTTCCAGTACCCCATTCGTGTCAGCGGACGCCCCCGGGCGTTCAGGAACAGAACTCCGGTCGGCGCAGCTTTCGCCGCAAGCGTCGGTCGAACGCTCTCACGGTACTTGCCGATCCACTCGAGCGCGTACCTGCCGATCGGGACGACACGCTCCTTCGAGCCCTTTCCCAGTACGCGGATGAAGCGGTCTTCCGCGAAGATGTTCGTCACCTCGAGCGTGATGATCTCGCTGACGCGGAGCCCCGCGCCGTAGGCGGTCTCGAACATGGCTCTGTCTCTGATGCCGAGCGGCGTGGTCGAGTCGACCGCCTCGAGGAGGCGTTCGACCTCGTGAACGGCGAGCACATCGGGAAGCCGCCGCACGTGCTCGCGCGCGTGCTGGTGAAGCGTCGGGTTCTCCCGGACGCTCCGGTCATCAGATGAATTCAGGAGATACGTGTGGAAGCCGCGGAGACACGAGAGCCGTCTGTTCGCGCTTCGGGCCGAGAGACCGGTGATGACGGCATCCCCGAGATAGCGCTCCACGTGCTTCGAGGTCACCTGCCGGGGTGAGCTGACGCCTGACTTCTCGAGGTAGCGAGCGTAGTCGGAAAGGTCGGAGCGGTACGAGGCAACGGTGTTCTCTGAGAGACCGCGTTCGGTCGTGAGGTGGTCGAGATAGTCCTCGACCGCGTCGTCAAGCAGTGTGGAGGGGTCACTCGCCATCGTCGTTGCCCGGCGCGTCTCCCTCGAGCTGGAAGAGCACGCGTCTCTTCGCCTCGTCACCGCCGTGCTCGAAGGCGAGACCGATCTGCCCGTTCTCGATCTCGATGAGACGGCGCTTCATGTCCGTCCCACCGCCCGAATAGCCGCCGAGCGTCCCGTCGCTGTTGACCACGCGGTGGCACGGGATGACGATGGGGAGCGGATTCCGCGCGAGCGTCTGTCCGACCGGACGCGTGGCGCGCGGCGAGCCGACCTGCCTTGCCACCCACTTGTACGAACGGAGCGTGCCGTACGGGATGTCGTTGACGGTCTCGAGGACGCGTCTTGAGAAGTCCGTGAGGTCGTCGATCTCGAGTTCGTGATCGAAGTTGGGCTGGCGTCCCTTGAGGTAGTCGCGGATGTCGTCGACGACGCGCCTGAGCGTGATCCGGTCCTCGACCGCGAGCACCCGGCCGCCGCGCGTCAGGAGCGACAGCTCCCGCTCGACGTCGAGCTCTTCGGAGAACCGCACCGCCCGCAGACCGTGGTCGCCGCGGACCACGAGGAACCGGCCGATGTCGGCCTCGAAGGTCGCGTACTTGAGGACCGTCATCCCGGCCCTGGGCTCGTTATCCTGCTTGAGGATCACGAGCTTCGGCTTGCGTGACCGCTTCGATGATCCTTTGGGCTGTTGCGATGCCAATGCCGGGTACCTCCGCGATACGCTCCGGGGAACTCCTGCGAATCTCCGAGACGGAACCGAACTCCTCGAGAAGGGCCGCCTTGCGGGTGTCGCCCACCCCCGGAATGCCGTCGAGAACCGACCGGCGGGCCTCCTTCTCCCGGAGGCTCCGGTGATACGTGACGCTGAAGCGATGCACCTCGTCGCGAGCCTTGATGAGGATGCGCTTCGCCGCCGTCATGCCGGGGTCCGGGAGTGGACTCTGGCGGCCGGGGACGAAGACCTCCTCGTTCTGCTTCGCCAGCGAGGCGAACGTGACGCCGCGGACACCCTCATCACGACCGGCCTCAACGGCCGATGCGAGCTGTCCCTTCCCTCCGTCCACGAGGAAGAGGTCCGGGAGCTCAGCGTCCTTTCTGATGAGAGATGCGAGGTGGCGTCGGACGACCTCACGAATCATAGCATAGTCGTCCGCGCCTTTCACCGTCCGGATGCGGTATCTGCGGTAGAGCGACTTGTCCGGGCGGCCGTCGCGGAACGAGATGACCGTGCCGACCGCGTTGGTCCCCTGTACGTTCGAGATGTCGACGGCCGAGAGCAGACGTGGCGGGCGGCTCATCCTGAGGTACTCCCCGAGTTCGATCACGGAGCAAGGCGCCCTTCGGGACTCGAACGCCCGGCGGAGCGCCGTCCGCGCGTTCTGCTCCGCGAACTCGCCGAGCTGCCGCTTCTCTCCTCGCACGGGCGTCGCGACGGCGACCTTGTGACCCTGCGACGCCGTGAGCCAGACGGCCACCTCGTCCAAGCCGGGTGTCTCTCCGTGGACGAGGACCTCGGGCGGGACATCGGTCGCGACCGAGTAGAACTGCTTGAGAACCGCCTCACGGATCTCCCCGTCGGTCGTTTCGGGCGAGAACTCCAGCGGGACGTTCTCGCAGCCAACCAGCTTGCCCCGGCGGATCCTGACAATCGATGCGATGCCGTAGCCGGCGTGACGGGCGGTCGCGACAACGTCCCGGTCGACGAGCCTGGCCGACAGAACCCGCTGTCGCTGGGTGACCTTCTCGATGTCCCGAAGCCGGTCACGGAGCGCCGCAGCCTCTTCGAACTGCTTGTCGGCGGACGCCTGGTTCATCCGGGCCGCGAGGCGCTTCGAGAGCTCGTCACCGCGACCGCTGAGGAAGAGCATGAGTTCGGAGACGACCTCTCCGTACTCCTCGGCGGAGACCGCGCCGATGCACGGCCCCAGACACTGGCCGATCTGATAGTTGAGGCAGGGACGCGGCCGCTTCCTGAAGGTCTTGCACGTTCTCATCGGGAAGCTCTGCTGGACGAGGCGGAGCGTCCGGCGCATCGCCTTGGCGTCCGTGTAGGGACCGAAGTAGCGCGAGCCGTCCTGCCGGACGACCCGTGTGACGTGCGCCCGCGGGAACGTCTCCGCTGTCGTGACCTTGATGAACGGATAGCGCTTGTCGTCGCGGAGCTTGACGTTGTACCGCGGCCTGTGCTCCTTGATGAGGTTCGACTCCAGAACCAGAGCCTCGGTCTCCGACTCGGTCACGATCGTGTCGAACGACGCCAGCTTTGAACGGATGATGGTCAGCTTGGGGTCCGGGGTGCTTCCGGAGGCCGTGTAGGCTCTCAGACGGTTCCTGAGATTCAGGGCCTTCCCGACATAGAAGATCTTCCCCGAGGCGTCCTTGAGAAGGTAGACACCGGGGCTTTCGGGCACTGGCGGGTGCTTTCTTGGACTCTTGGTCACTCAGGCCTCCTGCCGAGAGCCTAATCCCCCGCGGGGCCCTCGTCAACCGGCCCTTCCGAACGGTCGCTTGACTGCGGGGGCTCTGATTGGTATATTCGTGTGGTTACAGAGGAACGGTGTCCGCCCCGGGCGGACCTGGGGCTAGACCGGAGGATTCCACTTGCCGCACAAGAAGTCTACGATCAAGCGACTCAGGCAGTCGAAGAAGCTGAACGAGCGCAATCGCGCCGTGAAGTCGAAGGTCGCCACGGCGATCAAGAACGCCGAGACGGCGCCGCCCGAGGAGCGCGAGGCCCGTGTTCGCGAGGCCACCTCGGTCATCGACAAGGCCGTGAAGTCGAACGTCATCAAGAAGAACACGGCCTCACGCCGCAAGTCGCGCATCATGAAGAGCCGCGACGAGTAGCTGCGCGCAGGTCGATGCCGAAGAGGCGTTCGATCGCTCAATGAGACGAAGAAGCCCCCCAGGCTTGCCTGGAGGGGCTTTCGTTTGTGCATCTCTCACTCGCCTACCCGCGGAGTCCATTGACGATCGCGAGCACTTCGGCGCCGGCATTCTCCTTCGGCACTTCCGACTTCTCTCCCGACTTCCGAAGTCTGACCTCCATGATGCCCTTGTCGAGCCCCCGGTCACCGATGGTGACGCGGACCGGGATGCCGATGAGGTCGGCGTCCTTGAACTTGACCCCGGCGGAGTCAGGGCGGTCGTCGAGAAGCGTATCCACACCGAGGCCCTTCAGCTCCTCGTAGAGCTTCTCGGCTGCCTCGCGGACCGCGTCGCTCTTGAGGTTGTTCAGCGCGACGATGAGAGCCTCGAAGGGCGCAACGCTCATGGGCCACGCGATGCCGTCGTCGTCGGAGTGTTGCTCGATCACGGCGG
Source organism: bacterium (assembly GCA_029990205.1). GTDB lineage: Bacteria > Joyebacterota > Joyebacteria > Joyebacterales > Joyebacteraceae > JAPEKQ01. Next base: position 171,986 of record JAPEKQ010000003.1, on the reverse strand, counting down.
CCACCGTTCTCGAGACGCCGAGTCCGTAGCATCCCATCACGAACGGCTTCGCCTTTCCGTTCTCGTCGAGGAACGTGGCGTTCATGCTGTCGGAGTACTTCGTTCCGAGCTTGAACACCTGGCTGACCTCGATGCCGCGGAACGAGTCCATCGCCTTGCCGCAGTTGGCGCAGGCGTCGCCCTTGCCGATCTGCGCGATGTCCTCGAACGACGCGACCGTGAAGTCCCGACCGTGATTGACGTTCCGGATATGCGTGTCCGCCTTGTTGCCGCCGACCACGATGTTCCTGAGCGGCTCGACCGAGCGGTCGATGACCTGCCGGACGTTCGCGAGTCCCACCGGTCCGGCGAACCCGACCGGGGCTCCGCTGACCTTCTCGATCACGGCCGGAGGCGCGGCTTCGATGATATCGGCTCCCAGCACGCCGGCCAGCTTCTCCTCGTTGACCTCGCGGTCGCCGCGGATGACGGCGAGCACGGGTTCCTCGTCGGCCACGTAGACGATCGTCTTGACGAGACGCCAGGGGTCGATCTTGAGGAATCCCGCAACCTCTTCGATGGTCTTCATCCCGGGCGTGGCCACTTCTTCCATCGCTCCCGGCTCCTCGACCGGCATGACGTCCGCGATGACGCCCTCGGCCTGCTCGCTGGTCGCGGCGTAGCCGCACTCGCAGACGATGACCTCGGATTCGCCGGTGTCGGAGAGCACCATGAACTCGTGCGAGCTGCTTCCGCCGATGGCGCCCGTGGCCGCTTCGACGGGTCGGTAGACGAGGTCGCAGCGGTCAAAGATCCTGCTGTAGACGTCGTAGATGGCGCGATAGGTCTCGTCGAGCGACTCCTCGTCGCGGTGGAAGCTGTACGCGTCCTTCATCGTGAACTCACGCGCGCGCACGACACCGAACCGCGGACGGATCTCGTCGCGGAACTTCGTCTGGATCTGATAGACCGTGAACGGGAGCTGCTTGTACGAGTTGATCTCGTTCCGGGCGATGTCGGTCACGACCTCTTCGTGGGTCGGGCCGAGCGCGAACTCCCGCCCGTTGCGGTCCTTGACCCGCCAGAGCTCCTTCCCGTAGACGCCCCACCTCCCCGTTTCCTCCCAGAGCTCCGCCGGGCTGATGACGGGCATGAGGATCTCCTGGCATCCCACGGCATCCAGTTCCTCGCGGACGATGTTCTCGATCCTCTTGAGAACGCGCCATCCGAGCGGGAGGTAGCTGTAGACTCCCGACGTGAGTTTCCGGATGAGACCGGCCCTGAGCATCAGCTTGTGACTCGTCGTCTCAGCGTGCGACGGGTCTTCCTTATGAGTGGGTATGAGAGCCTTGCTCCAGCGCATCCTGTTCCCCGTCTCCTTTGAGTGGTCTACGCCTCGTCGTTCCCGGACCGTCCGGCCCAGCCGATCGGGCGTTCCTTCCTGAGTGCCTTGAGTTCCTCGTAGAGCGCTCGTACTTCCGGGAACTCGAAGTCCCGCACGTTGTGCGGCCAGTCCCAGAAGTCCGCGAGCATCCTGTTGCCTTCCTGCTCGTACAGATAGGCCTGCGTGAACATCTCGAGCTTGTCGATCGCTCGGACGAAGCGGCCCTCGACCGATGAGCGTTCAGCGAACTCCTTCCAGAGTTCGACCGCTTCCTCTGCGGATTCGTCGTCTCCGAAGAGGTCGAGCATGACCCTCAGCTCGGCCGCCTCCTTGACGTCCTCGCCGAGCAGCTGTGACGCGGGTGCGTGGATGTCGCCCAGCATGTGCTCCGAGAGGTCGTGGACGAGCGCGATCCTCACGGCGCGGCTGACGTCGATCTTCCCGGAGAGACGCGGCCCAAGCAGCGTCACGATGAGCGCCACCGCGTAGGAGTGCTCGGCTACGCTCTCTCCGTCGCGGACGCCGCGCACGCGCCACCCCATGCGCGGGATGTTCTTGAGCTCGTTGGCCCTGAGTATGATGTCGAGAAGAGTCCTGTTGCCCGCCATCGCGAGGCTCCAATCCTGGTCTGGTGCAGCGCGGACGCTGTTATGCGGCGCGAGTGCCGCTCGCGGCACACGTACTACCGTCGATGTACGTGTCAGAGACCCAGTACGTCCTGCATGTCGTAGAGGCCCGGTGCGCGTCCGTGTACGAACCGGATGGCGTGGGCGGCACCGCGTGCGAACGCGGACCGGTCGAAGGCCTCGTGCGCGAGCACGATCTCCTCGGCGTCCGATGTGAGCCTGACGGAGTGCCGGCCGACGATGCTCCCGGCCCGAATCGAGTGGACGCCGATCTCGCCGCGCGCGCGGGTCTCGTCGGGTCCTGCTCTGCCGAGTCGGGCAACCTCGGCGCTTCTCACGCTGCGGGAATCGGCGACGACCTCAAGAAGGCGGAGCGCCGTGCCGCTTGGCGCATCGCGCTTGCCGCGATGATGCTCCTCAACGATCTCGATGTCGAAGTCCTCGTCGAGACGCTCGGCCGCCTGACGGACCAGTCCGAAGAGCAGGTTCACGCCAAGGCTCGTGTTCGGAGCCACGACGACCGCGGAGCGTTTCGATGCCTCCTGAACGGTCGCGAGTTCGAGCTCCGAAAGCCCGGTCGTACCGATGACAAGTCCGGCCGCGTCGCGGCTGGCGCGCTCGGCGCACGCGACGGCCTGTGGCGGCGTGGAGAAGTCCACGATGACGTCGTAGCTCCCGTGCGTGAGGTCTCCCAGCCGCTCGGACACGACCAGTTCGACGGCGCCCTCGCCCCAGTGGTCACAGAGCCGGCGTCCGACGCCCGGGTGTCCCGGCATCTCGAGGCCGCCGACGAGCTTGAGGTCATCGGTCTCCTCGACGGTGCGGGCGACCATGCCTCCCATGCGGCCACAGATCCCGCTGACGACGACTCGGATCATGGACGAACCCCCGAATCGGGGCCGAATCGGCCCCCGTTCCACACGTTTTCACGAGAACAAGACCATACGATAGCACGAAGCCGTTGCCGGGGGCAACGGCCGCTGGTTCCAGCTCGGGATGTCGGTGTGGTCGGGTCCCGGTCAGTTGACGCCCGGACGATCAGGCAGGGATCCGCCGGAGTGGTCAGCATCGAGCGTGTGACGTACGGCCTCAGCGATCTCCTTGGGACCGAACGGCTTCTGGAGATAGGTCGATGCCTCGTCGAGGAAGCCGCCCTCCTCCTCGCCCTTGGGATATCCGCTCATGACGATGAGGGGGACGTCGTACCCCAGGTCGGAGAACGAGTCCCAGAGCTCGCGTCCGTTCATCTCGGGCATGACGACGTCGGTCATGAGGAGCGCCACGTCGTCGCCGGACTCCTCCATGCGTTCGAGTGCCTCTCTGCCGTTCGTGGCCGTGATGACGTTGTAGCCGCTCGCGGACAGAACGCTGACGATGAGGCCGCGGACGTTGTCGTCATCTTCGACCAGGAGGATGGTCTCGTGGCCGCTCATGCTCTCCGCCGTATCGTCGCCCTTCTTCTCCTCGACCTCGGGCGGCTTCACGGGCAGATAGACACTGAACGTCGTTCCCTTTCCAAGCTCGCTCTCGATGTCCACGAACCCGCCGTGCCGGCGGATGACGCTGAAGACGATCGACAGCCCGAGGCCGGTCCCCTTGCCCGCCTCCTTGGTCGTGAAGAACGGCTCGAAGATCCGTTCCTGCGTCTCCTCGTCCATGCCGGTACCGGTATCCGAGACCTCGATGACCTGACAGCGCTCGACACCGGGGATCGTGAACCGCTGCGCGAGCGGTCCGATGTTCTCGTACTCGCGTGTCGCGATCTTCAGGTCGCCCTCGCCGGACATCGCGTCACGCGCGTTGATGGCGAGGTTCATCACGATCTGCGAGAGCTGCTGCTTGTCTCCCGTGGTGATGCTGAGCTCCTTGGCGAGATCGAGTTCGACGTTCACGCCGTCGCCGAGCATGCGTCGGAGGAGCTTCATCATCTCCTCGATACTCTCGTTGAGGTTGACCGCGGAGGTCTGAGCCGTGTCCTTCCGGCTGAAGGTCAGCAGCTGACGTGTCAGACCGGCGGCCCGCTCGCTCGCCATGATGATCTCTTTGAGCCCGCCCGACTCACGATACTCCTCCGGCAGACGGGACATCAGAAGCTGCGCGTAGCCCTGGATCGTCGTCAGAAGATTGTTGAAGTCGTGCGCGACACCGCCGGCAAGCTGGCCGACCGCCTCCATCTTCTTCGCATGGTTGTACTCGGCCTCGAGGTGCGCACGCTCCTCGAGATCGGTCTGGCGTCCGATGGCGCGCGCGATGAGTGACGCGATGACCTCAAGGATCTTGATGTCCTCGTCGCCCCACACGCCGCGTCGGGAACACTGCTCGAAGCTCATCCAGGCGACGACGGACGCATTGACCGTGACCGGCAGGACCAGCAGCGACCGGATGCCCTGCTCGCGGAGCGCGGCGGAATCATCGGGTGGCAGCTCGTGCGTGTCGTCGAGCCTGATGGGCTGTCCCGAGGCCATCGCGTCACGCCACTCGGAGGTGAACTCCAGCGGGTGCGGTGAACCCTCGCCGACCGCCTCGGTCCCGCGGGTGGTCCACTCGTGCCGGACCGAACTCAGGTTCTCGCCGGTCCCACGGTCGATGAGACGGACCCGGTCGAACGACCACGCTCTCCCGACACGCCGGATCACATCGTCGAAGTGACTCGCTGGCGCGTCGTAGTCCTTGAGCAGGACCTCGGAGATCCGGTGGAGCAGCGCCTCGTAGCGGACCTGGAGCCTGAGCCGGTCGCGGGCGAGCAGGTTCATCCGGCCCACCCAGAGAATGGCGCCGACCGAGACGAGCAGTCCGAGATCGTGATCGGTCAGACGCGGCTCCTGCGCGCTGTCCTCCGCGAGCGTCCCCGCGACGAGGATCGTCTCGTGGCCTTCGTTGGCCACACTCGGGACCCACGTGAAGAACGGCATCGAGAGCGCCGATGTGACGGCCTCGATCCACGGCGTCTGTTCGGTGGCCCCGTTGACGATCGACGCCGTTGTCCACAGCTCTCGGTCGACGTCGGCCACCGGTATGGCGTCAGGACGCTGGTCGTTCTGATAGCCGAGCGCCGCCACAGGGCGAAGCACCCGTTCCTCCTCGACGTACTCGAGAACGACGGCCCGCTTCATCCAGAGTTCCGCGATGATCGACTTGAGTGCCACGTCGTAGAGCGCGCCGATCGAGCCGGCCGCTCCGATCTTGCGCTGGAAACCGGTGAGGAATCCGAAGGCCTCGCGCGACCGCCGGACCTCCTGCGTGAGGTGGAGAACCTTGTACTCGGCGCGCATCGATTCGCCGCCGAGCTTCTCCACGCGCTTGCGGAGGCCCGCAACATGACGTTCGAGTTCCTCGATCCGACCGTCCTTGCCGGACACCGGGGTGTTCGTTCCCGGCGCCGCGGAGACGCGCGCGTCCTGTGACGCGCCCGCGTCGGGTGAGGCTTCCGCCCCACCCGACGCACTCGCGCTGGTTGTCTCGGACGAGGATTCCGACCGCTTGTCGTTGGTCAGGTCTTCGGACACTGTGCTTCTCCCACCGTGATGCTGACTGCCTGCGAATCGCTACTCGGACAGGACGACCAGTACCCCCGTCCAGTCCAGAGCACGCGAACCACCCATGAACGGTGCGATCTCGACGCCCGAGTAGAAGCCCAGTAGCGGCATCTGCGTGCCGATGGTCTCCTGGACGATGGCGCCTTCCTCGGCTCCCGCTCCGCAGAACCCGCTGGTCCTGCCGGCGCAGTCGATGTAGATACCGAGGAACGGATCCTCGTTCTTGACTTCCTGGATCAGGCCCTGCGAGACGTCCCTCGCGGAGTTGAGCATCTGCTCGTTGCTCCTGCGCATGACCTGGATCTGCTCGCCGGGACCGAAATCGGACTCGAACAGGATCAGCGAGCCGTCCTCGGGGTTGACACCGGCGATCAGTCGGTTGAGGTACTCCTTCTCGTTGAAGTCGCCGTACGGGTCGGTCCCGTAGTTGGCTCCAAGCGTTACGAGAAGCGAATACTGCTGCCAGTCCTGGCCCGCGCCGGCACCGATGATCTCCTCGATCACATCGAGCGCACGTCGACCATCGAGCTCACGCACGACCGGGCCATCGATGTTCGTGATGGTGTGATAGTCGCTGGCCGGCTCACAGCCGTGGCTGATCGCGTGGTGGACCTTGCAGTCGCCCTTGATCAGAACGCCAGAGGCGTGCTGCGTTAGCGCCTCGCTGCCCGCGAAGACAGGAGACTCGCGCCAGTGGTAGTCCTTCATGACGCCGCCGCCCAGGATCGGAACGTGCGGTCCGTCGAACGCGCGCTCGACGCCCTTGATCAGCTGGCTGCCGAGGTTGACCGCGAACGGGTCCTCGCTCTTGATCGAGTCGTAGAAGAAGAGCGCACCCTTGGTCTGCTCGTCGCTCTGCTCGGCCATCATCTGACCGAACTCGACGCCCGCGTTCATCTCGCCGTCATCGAGACGCCCGACGGCGATCGGTTCGAAGCTGATGCTGTTCGAGGAGACCACCGCGACGCCGGCCTCATAGCCGCCGTACCCGGCCATCTCGTTCGTGATGACGCCAACGGTCATGCCACCGATCAGGGTGCCGTCACCGACGACCTCTCTGACCGAGCGCAGGAAGGCGAACGGGTCGTGGTTGCCGCCGCAGAACGCCATCGTGAAATCACTCGATGCGGCGGAAGCATACGTCATCGCCTTCTCGGCGGCCTGACGACCAGCCGCAACAGAGTCTGTCGTGTCGGAGTACCCGACTCCCGACTTCACTGTCCTCATCTTCTCCTCCTTGCCGGCGCTCATGGCCGACGGTACAGAGTTCGGCGCCGGGATTCCCCGGTCGCGCCCTCGTTGAGTCCGTAGAAGTGGTCCCTGTGGAGAGCATTCGAGAAGCCTCAAACACCCGGAATGCGCATCCGACACACCTGAATTCAGCAAGTCCCGTACCAGCGGGAGCGCCGGAATCGTGGTTTCCGGCGTACGAGAACGGGCGAATCGGGCCGAAATCGTTCAGAGGGTGAACAAACGAGGAGGAGCGTATGGCAGAGCGCACCAGGCAGCCTGCAACAGTGGCAAGCTGCAACTGAATCTCGTGTCAGCGGGGATTTGGTGTTCAGACAGTGAACATGGGGTGGAAACACGGAACGGCGGCCATGGCGCCTGGTCGGGCGCGTGCCGCCGTTCGTGCGTAGGGGTCTATCTCGCCGAAGGTGGACCCGCTACTTGTGGGGAGCACCGTGCATGAGACCGATGCTCGAGGGAGTACTGCTCTCCTCACGCGGACGGTTCTTCAGATGCGCCGCCGCCTGCTCCGGCGACCAGCCCATCATTCTCACCTTGTCCCCGCGGGCGATCGTGATCAGGTGCGGTACGCAGAATCCGGACGTCTGATTCTCAAGCGCCCCGACAACGGCGCTCGCCGTCTGGCCATCGACGATGAAGTGCTCGGCCCCGGGCGAATGGATACCCCAGATGGCGTAGTACGGCAGGACCTGGAGCGTGACGAGCTTCTCGTAGAGCTCCTTGAGGACTCCCGGGTCGTCGTTGACGCCGCGGAGAAGCGGTCCCTGCTGGAGCATGACGATGCCGGCGTCAGCCATCATCCGGATGCCCCGCTCGAGGTCCGGTGTGATCTCGCGCGGGTGGACGAACGAGAACGTCATGTAGAGCGGTCGGTACTGGCGCAGCATCGCGACGAGCTTCTCGGTGATGCGCGACGGAACGTAGATGGCCGCCCGGCTCGTGACCCGGATGATCTCCACGTGTTCAATGGCGTGGATCGACGAGATCCAGTGCTCGAGTTCGTCGTCGCCGAGGTAGAGCGGCTCGCCGCCTGTCACGATGACGTCGCGGATCTCCTTGTGCTCACGTATGTAGTCGAGCGCCGCCTTGCCCTCGTCCTCGCTGAGGTGCTTGACCTTGCGTCCCTTGCGGAAGCAGAAGCGACAATGGGACGGGCAGCCGAGCGCCGGGATGAAGAGCAGCTTGCCCGGGTACCTGTGGATGATGCCGGGGACCGGCTGGTACTTCGCCTCGTCCTCGTGGACGTCGTCGTCGCTCTCGCCGGGTCTGGTCGAGAGCTCGGCCATCGACGGCACGACGATCTTCCGGATCGGATCGTCCGGGTCGCCCGGGTCGATCAGGTCCAGATAGTGCCGGGAGATCTTGAGCGGGTACGCTGAGCGAAGCGCATCGCTCGCCTTCTTCTCCCCGTCGGTCAGCTTGAGAATCCGGTCGAGCTCAGCACGTGTCGTGATGAGTCGCTCGTAGTCGAGCTGCCATTGCTCACGGTGGTCCATCTGTCCTCCAGAGTTGCTCGGGGATGCTCGGGGTCTTCTCGTGGTGTCAGAGCCACCGGTCTTCCCAAAAATAAACCGCGACACGTTCCGGGGGTCTCCCGGAAAGCGTTCGCGGTAGCCGTCATCTACAAGAGGGCACGGTCACAATATGCGACCGCGCCCTGAGTGTCTAGTCCTAAGTTGTTGTAACTGGCAAGGATGTTGGTTGCGGCGCTTCTCCTCGCTCCGTCGCGCTACTTCTTCGAGTACGGTACTCCCCCCTGCGCCCAGTGGGTCTTCGGCACTTCGCGGATGACGACCGTAACAGCTTCGAGCGGGGCGCCCGACGTGCGGGCGACCGCGTCGCTCACCTCGCGGATGATGCTCTCCTTCGTGTCATCGTCCCGCCCCGGGAACAGGGATATCTCAACGTGAGGCATTGCGTGACTCCTTTCGGCGCGTTCTTCCCATCGGCCGGTCTCGTCCGGATCGGTCAGGCGTCTCCGAATCTCTCGCGTGTCTCGCGCATGAGCGCGATCGGCTTGGTCATTCGTGCGCGGCTCTCGTCGGTCAGCGGTACGAGCGGCGCGCGGAGCTCATCACTTGCGATGAGTCCGAGCTCTTTCATGGCGAACTTGACGGGGCCGGGATTGCTCTCGATGAAGAGCGACTTCGAGATGCGCCGAAGAACGTGATGGAGCTCCGCGGCGCGGCGGGGATCATCGGGCCACGCCCGCATCATGTCCGCGACGGCTCCCGCGACGACGTTCGCGGCAACGGACACGACGCCCTGCGCGCCCACCGACATCATCGGCAACGTCTGCGGGTCGTCTCCCGACAGCACCGTGATATCGCAGAGCTCGACGATCTCGCTGACCTGATCGACGGACCCGGCGGCCTCCTTGAGCGCGACGATGTTCGGGATCTTCGAAAGGCGTGCGATCGTGGACGGAAGCATGTTCGTTCCGGTCCTTCCCGGCACGTTGTAGAGCATGATCGGAATGTCGACCGCATGGGCGACGGCCCTGTAGTGAAGGTACTGCCCCTCCGGCGTGGGTTTGTTGTAGTACGGAGTGATGATCAGAGCGCCGTGAGCGCCCGCGGCCTTCGCTTCGGTGGTGAGCCGTATCGTCTCGACGGTCGAGTTCGAACCGGTGCCCGGGATGACCGGCATGGCGTCACCGACCTCCTCCAGACAGATCTCAATGAGGCGGCGGCGCTCCTCGCCCGTCAAGGTAGCCGCTTCTCCGGTGCATCCCGCCGGCACGACAGCGTTCGTCCCGGCGGCCTTGTGCATCCTGAGGAGTCGCCTGAGCGAGTCCTCGTCGAGCTTCCCGTCGAGCATGGGTGTGACGATGGCGACGATCGAGCCTCGGAACATGGTCTTGTCCATCGGCTGCTCCTCACGAAGGTTCTACTCCACCCGGCAGACGCGGCTACTCCTCGCTCAGGTCCAGCTCCGCCCAGTAGACGACACGCGCGTCGCCGGAGAGCGACACGTCGCAGTACCCGTTGTCACTCATGAAGAACCCGATCTCGAGCGGCTCCCCGCCTCTGGTCTTGACGGTGACCGGAGGCTTGACCTTACCGAGCGAGGCCAGGGTGATGGCGGTGGCAACCGCTCCCGTTCCACACGCCAGCGTCTCGTCCTCGACACCGCGTTCGTACGTGCGGAGACGGACGTTGTGTTCATCCTCCACGGCGGCGAAGTCGACGTTCGTCCCCTCGGGCGCGTAGCTGTTGTGTCCGCGCACCGCGCGTCCCGTCTCAACGACCGGGTAGTTCTCGATGTCCTCGACCTCGATGATGGCATGAGGAACGCCCGTGTTGATCCGGTGAACCTCGTAGACCTCTCCGCCCATGTGAAGCGAGGTCCCGAGGAGCATGGCCCTCGGCTCCGTCATCATGAGCTTGACGTGATTCTCGTCGAGGATCTCAGCGCTGTGTGTGCCTGACTGGCTCTGGAAGCGCATGGTCTTCCCCGCGATGCCGCGCTCGTGCGCGAAGCGCGCGACGCAGCGCCCGCCGTTGCCGCACATGTCCGCTTCGCTCCCGTCCGCGTTGAAATAGCGCATCCTGAAGTCGTGCGATGTACTCGGCACGACCAGGATGAGACCGTCCGCGCCGACGGAGACACGGCGCCTGCACAGCTGCTTCGCGAGCTCGCCGGCGTCCTCGGCGACAAAGCCCTTGCGGTCATCGACGACGATGAAGTCGTTCCCCGCGCCGCTCATCTTTGCGAATTCAAGCTTCACTCCTGCTCCTCCGGCTCCGCCGATGGCGGGTGATGGTCCGGGACGTCCCCGGACTGAGGTGTCGTGGTGCCGCCGGCCGTCGGTCCGCCGAGCGTCGGCTCTCCGCGTGGCTGTGCCGATGCGTCCGCGGGCGGCTCGAGTGCCAGGTCGAGTCCGCGCACCGTATCTCCCGGCGCCGCGAATGTGGCGGCGTCGAACACGATCGTGCCCGCCTCCTCCCTCGGCGAATAGGCGCCGTCGGCGTCCGAATCGAGGAAAGCGACGAGCGAGTAGGGCGAGCGCACCGGGTTCAGATACCCGATGGCGAAGTAACCGCCGGAGGCGGTGATCGCGGACGCTCCGCATCGGCTGACGACGCCGAGCGAGTCCGGCTGCGGAGAGGCGGCACAAGCCCAGACCGTTGCGCCGACCGCTGGTTCTCCGTCCGTGGTGACCGTGCCCGTGACAGCGCAGTCATCGATGGCGCTGCCCGTCGAGAACGCGAACATCACCGCCGTGTCGGCAGCGACGCTGTGATAGTCGCGGATGCCGTCACCGAGACGGACGACGTACGTCGTCGAATCGGACAGGTCTTCGGCCGTTCGGATCTCAAGACGCGGACCACGCCACCCTGCGGTCTTGAGCGTCGTCTCCGGAGTGATGTCGATCGCCCGCTCGACGGACGCCCTGTCCATCTCTTCGCTGAAGAGCACGAACATGCCCGAATCGACCGGCACGTCGACCGCGCCGTCCACCGGGTCCGTTGAGACGACCCACGGCGGGTCCTCGTCGACCGGTCCGCCCGGTGGCGATCCGGTCTTCGCGCACCCGGAGAGCGCGATGAGCGCCCCCAGCGCGAGGAAGACTGAACAACGGAGCATCCCTAAGCCCCCATCAGGTCGACCATGACGGCCTTCTGAGCGTGCAGGCGGTTCTCCGCCTGATCGAACACGACCGAGTGCCGTCCGTCCATGACGTCGTCCGTGATCTCGTCACCCCGGTGAGCCGGGAGGCAATGAAGCACGATCGCGTCGTGCTTCGCGCGCGAGACGAGGTCGGTGTTGAGCTGATACGGCATGAAGAGCTTCCGGCGCTCGCTCGCCTCGTCCTCCTGCCCCATGCTGGCCCAGACGTCGGTGTACACGACGTCGGCGCCGGCGACGGCTTCGGAGGGGTCGTTGATGATGTTGACCGTGGCGCCCTTGGCGCGGGCCGCCTCGAGGAGCGCTGCGTTCGGCTCGTAGCCAGACGGTCCGCCGATCCTGAGCTCGAACCCGAGGTTGCCGGCGGCGTTGACCCACGAGTTGGCGACGTTGTTGCCGTCACCGATGAAGGCGACGACCATGCCGGACGGGTCCTTGCCATGCTCGATGCACGTGAGGATGTCGCCCATGATCTGACACGGGTGGTTGAGATCGGTCAGCCCGTTGATGATGGGCACGTCCGCGGCGTCGGCAAGCTCCGTGCAGTTGGAGTGCGCGAACGTTCTGATCATGATGCCGTGGACGTATCGGGAGAGCACCTTGCCGATGTCGTAGATCGACTCCCGCTGCCCCATCTTGATCTCGGCGTCCGTGACGTACATCGGGTGCGCGCCGAGTTCGTGGATGCCCACTTCGAAGCTGACTCGGGTTCGCAGCGAGGGCTTGTGGAAGATCATCGCCACGGTCTTGCCGGCGAGCGGCTGCCGGGCGTTCCGGTCCTTCTTGAGGTCTGCCGCCAGCTGGAACAGCTCCTCCATCTTCGCGCGGTCGATGTCGGCGATAGAGATGAAGTCCTGCATTCGCGCCTCCGTCCTTGTTCGCATGGCCCGTCAGTGGTGTCTCATGCGGTCGTTGGGTGGTACTTCCTCTCGATATGGTCGCGCGCCCGCAACAACGTCCTGGTTGTGCGCCGCTACGCGCGCGGGTGTGCCTTCTCGTAGACCTGCTTGAGTCGCTCGGTGGTCACGTGCGTGTAGATCTGGGTCGTCGACAGACTCGCGTGTCCAAGGAGCTCCTGGACGGCTCTGAGATCCGCCCCGGCGTTGAGCATGTGCGTGGCGAACGTGTGCCGGAGCACGTGCGGGCTCAGCTTCCGTGCCTCCGAGACCTCCGCGAGCTTCTTCCGTACGATGCGCTGGACGGTACGCTGCGACAGCGCGCCCCCGCGGCCGTTCGTGAAGAGCGACCCTCCGGCGGCCTCGGCGTCGGTCTGAACCGACTGGTACGCCGAGAGGGCGTCGAGCGCCGCGCGCCCGACCGGGACGATGCGCTCCTTCCGTCCCTTTCCGAGCACGCGGACCGTCTGACCGAGCCGGTCGAGAGACGTCCGCTTCAGCTCGACGAGTTCCGAGAGACGGATACCCGTGCTGTAGAAGAGCTCGAGGATCGCGCGATTCCTGAGTTCGCGCACGCTCGGCTCCGGCGGGACGATGAACAGAAGCGAGACCTCACGCTCCGTCAGGAACGTCGGGAGTCGTTTCTCCACCTTGGGAGCGGACACTCCGGCGGCCGGATTGACCGGCACGACGGACTGTTCCTCCAGCCACGTACCGAGCGACTTCACCGCGGCGAGCTTCCTCTGGATGGAACGGCGCGCGAAGCGCGACGCCGTGAGCGACGAGACGAACCGTCTGATGACCCTCGTCGTGAGATCGGCCGTCGTGACCTCATCGGGCGACTCGTGGTGGGCGAAGTCGGCGACGAATCCGACGAACTGGTCGAGATCCCGGCGATAGGCGTTGGTCGTGTGTGGTGAGTATCCCCGGCCCTCGATCGATTCGAGGAATCTTCTGACGAGCGGTGCGAGTGGTCTTGACTTCGCGACGCTACTGCGGCTCATCGGCGCTGGTCTCCGTCTCGGGGGTGACTCGTTCCCCGCATTCGAGGCAGACGAGCTCCTTGTCTCCACCCTTCGGCTTCTTCTCGACCATGAACGAGGCCTCGCAGGACGGGCAGGCCTTCGGGACCGGCTTGTCCCAAATGGCGAACCCGCACTTCGGGTACTCGCTGCAGCCGTAGAAGGTTCGGCCCTTCTTGCTGCGCCGCTTCACCAGGACGCCGCTGCAGTTCTCCTCAGGGCAGCTCACGCCCGTCGGGATCGCCATCGTGTGCTTGCACTCCGGGTAGTTCGAGCAGCCCAGGAACTCGCCGAACCTCCCGTGCTTGACCTTCATCTTCCCGCCGCACTTCTCGCACGTGATGTCGAACTCCGGGAGTTCCTCCCCTTCGACGGGCTTGGTGAACTTGCACTTCGGATAGGTCGAGCACGCGAGGAACCTGCCGTTGCGGCCCCACTTCTCGACCATCATCGAGCCGCACTTCTCGCACACTTCCTCGGTCTCCTTGATCAGCCCGCCCTTGAGTTCCTTGATCTGCCCCTCAACCTCGTCGAGCCGCTTCTGGAACGGGCGATAGAAGTCGTCCAGGACGGCGACCCAGTCGTCGTCGCCGGACTCGATCCGGTCGAGTTCGGACTCCATCGTCGCCGTGAACTCGACCTCGAAGATGTGCGGGAAGGCCTTCGCGAGCAGGCGCCAGACGGTCCGGCCGAGTTCGGTCGGCATGAAGGAACGCTTCTCGAGGAGCACGTACCGGCGTTTCTTGAGCGTGTCAACGATGCTCGCATAGGTGCTCGGGCGGCCAATCCCCTGCGCCTCCAGCTCCTTGATGAGCGTCGCTTCCGAGTAGCGCGGCGGCGGCTTCGTGAACCGCTGGTTCGGCGTGACCGAGACGGCCTTCATCGGGTCGTCGACCTCGAGCGCCGGAAGCTCCTTGACGTCCTTGCGGACGTGGGGATAGACGGCGGTCCAGCCGGCGAAACGGACGACCGAGCCTGAGGCGCGGAAGTCGTACGCGCCGGTGGAGATGGTCACGGACGTGTTCTCGTAGAGGGCGCGCTGCATCTGGGTCGCGACGAACCGGCGCCAGATCAGCTGGTAGAGCCTGAACTGGTCCGCGGAGAGCTGGTCCTTGAGGGACTCGGGTGTCCGGTCGATGGCCGTGGGTCGGATCGCCTCGTGCGCGTCCTGCGCGCCCTTCTTCGTCTTGAAGCGGCGCTCCTTGGGCTCGAGGTACTCTTCGCCGAAGTGCTCGAAGATGTACGAGCGCGACGCCGCGACGGCCTCATCGGACATCCGGGTCGAATCGGTACGCATGTACGTGATCAGACCGACGTTCTCGCCCTCGATCGGCAGTCCCTCGTAGAGCTGCTGCGCGAGAACCATCGTCTTCTTTGATGAGAAGCGGAGGCGGTTCGACGCCTCGCGCTGGAGCGTGCTCGTGATGAACGGCGCATTCGGTTGGAGCCGCTTCTCGCGCTTCGTCAGATCGCTGACCTTGAAGGACTCACCCTCGAGCGACTCGGTGATCGCTCTGGCGGCGTTGCCCTCACCTATCGTCATCTCGACCTTCTGCCCGTCGATGCGCTCGAGCCGGGCCTCAACGGTGTTGCCGTCGTCGGTCTCGAAGACGCCGTCGATCGTCCAGAACTCGACCGGGTCGAACGCGTCGATATCGTCCTCTCGCTCGCAGATCAGGCGGAGCGCGACGCTCTGGACCCGTCCGGCCGACAGGCCGTAGTAGATGGTCTTCCAGAGAACAGGGCTCACACCGTACCCGACGAGCCGGTCGAGGATGCGGCGGGCCTGCTGCGCGTTGACCTTCCGCATGTCGATCTCGCGCGGGTGCTCCATCGCCTCGAGGATGGCGTTCTTCGTGATCTCGTTGAAGACGACGCGCTTCCTCTTCTCGGGTGAGAGCTTCAGGAGCTCGGCGATGTGCCACGCGATCGCCTCTCCCTCACGGTCGAGGTCGGACGCGAGGTAGACCGTGTCGGCCGTCTTCGCCGCCGCGCGGAGGTCCTTGAGGACCTTGCTCTTCCCGCGGATGGTGACGTAGGTCGGCGCGAACCCGTTCTCGACGTCGATGGGGTCGCCCGTCTTCGGAAGATCGCGGACGTGTCCCATGGACGCCTTGACCGTGTAGCCTCGGCCCAGGTACTTGTTGATGGTCTCGGCTTTGGCCTTCGACTCGACGATGACGAGTGACTTGCCCATTACTGGTCCTTCCCGCAGCACTTCTTGTACTTCTTCCCGCTGCCACAGGGACACGGGTCGTTGCGTCCGACCTTCTCCTCACGCTTCACCGGTTCCCGTCTCTGACGCTCACCCGGCTCGGCCGCGCGCTTTCTGCCGGCGAGTCCGGGCGTGGCTCCTGCGCGCCCGCCGCCCGGTGACACCGGGGCGCCAAACTCGGGCACCGGAGTGGACGAGGACGACTCCCCGCCGGGCGCCGGTCTCGGAGCCGTCTGCGCGGCTCCCGGTGCCTGAGCGTGCGTGGCCTGCTCCCCGCTGACGCGCTGCGCCGGCTGCGGCGGAGCCTGAATGTGAGCCCTGAACAGAAGCTGAACCGACTCCTCCTGGATCGTCTCGATCGCTCCCATGAACAGGTCGAACGCTTCGCGCTTGTACTCGAGAAGCGGCTCCTTCTGTCCGTAGGCGCGCAGACCGATACCCTCGCGCAGGCGGTCCAGCTCATAGAGATGGTCGCGCCATCCCTTGTCGAGGACCTGGAGGAACACGAGCCGCTCGATCTTCCTCATGACCTCCGGCGTGAGCTGCTCCTCGCGGCGTTCGTACGAACTCCACGCCGCGCGGCTGAGGTTCTCGATGAGCCCCTCGCGCGTGAGACCGGCGACGTCGGTCTTCGAGAAGTCGACGTCTACGAGGAATATGCGGAGCATCGTCTGCCTGAGGCCGCCGAGATCCCACTTCTCCTGGATGTCGCCCGGGTCGATGTGCCGGTCCACGAGTCGCTCGACGATGTCCGCGAAGATCTCCGTCATCTCATCGCGAAGATCGCCGCCCTCGAGGATGTTGAGACGCTGCGCGTAGATGACCTCGCGCTGCTGGTTCATCACGTCGTCGTAGTCGAGCAGATGCTTCCGGATGTCGAAGTTGTGTCCTTCGACCCGCGTCTGCGCGCGCCCGATCGCTCTCGTGACGAGCGGGTGCTGGATGACCTCGCCCTCCGGGACGCCGAGTGTGGTCATGACCTTGGCGATCCGCTCGGGCGCGAAGAGCCGCATCAGATCGTCCTCGAGCGAGATGAAGAACTCGGAGGCGCCCGGGTCGCCCTGCCGACCGCTCCGACCGCGGAGCTGCCGGTCGATGCGGCGCGACTCGTGACGCTCGGTTCCGACGATGCGGAGTCCGCACGGGACGTCCGCCAGGCACTCCTCGGTCATGTCATGGTCGTTCTCGCAGGCGCCGCAGTCCTTGTCCTTGCACTTGAGGCAGCATTTCTTGCAGCGAAGGACACCCTCGCCGAGCTTGATGTCGGTGCCTCGTCCCGCCATGTTCGTCGCGATCGTGACTGCGCCGAGCTGTCCGGCTCCGCGGACGATCTCCGCTTCGCTCTGGTGGTGCTTGGCGTTGAGCACGTTGTGAGGGATCTTGCGCGCCTTGAGCAGTCGCGAGATGACCTCGGAGACCTCGACGGTGACCGTACCGACGAGCACCGGCTGCTTCCTCGCGTGGAGGCGCTCGATCTCGGCGATGACCGCGTTGAACTTCTCACGCCGCGTCTTGTAGATGCGGTCGTCGTAGTCCTGCCGCTGGATCGGCTCGTTCGTCGGCATGACGTGGACGTGGAGCTTGTAGATCTCCTCGAACTCGTCCTCCTCGGTCTCGGCCGTGCCTGTCATGCCCGCGAGCTTCGTGTACATCCTGAAGTAGTTCTGGAGCGTGATCGTGGCGAGCGTCTGGGTCTCACGCTCGATCTCCACGCCCTCCTTCGCCTCGACCGCCTGGTGGAGTCCGTCGGACCAGCGGCGGCCCGCCATCAGTCGTCCCGTGAACTCATCGACGATGACGACCTTGCCGTCCTGGACGACGTAATCGACGTTCTTCTCGAAGAGCGCGTACGCCTTCAGGAGCGCGTGGACGTTGTGGATCCGTTCGCTCGTCTTCGCGTAGTCGAGATGGAGCGCATTCTTCTGTTCTGCTTTTGCCGTATCAGCGAGGTTCTCGTCCGCATCAACCCCGGCGAGGAGTTCGGACAGGTCCGGCAGGACGAGCAGGTTTCGCTCCTCCGGCAGGAGTGCATCACGTCCCCGCTCCGTGAGCGAGATGCTGCGGCCGCGCTCGTCCATCGCGTAGAGCAGGTCCTCATCGAGCTCGGGGAGCATCTTGTCGCGTGAGAGCTCGCCCTCGACTCTCTGTATTTCGGCCTTGAGCGACGGGTCCTCGAAGAGCTTCATGACGCGCCGGTGCTTCGGTGCTCCGCGGGTCGCCTGGATCAGCTTGACGACGCCCTCGTAGTGCGTCTGGTCGTCACCGAGCAGACGCTCGACATCGTCGAGGATCTCGTTGAGCAGCTTGGACTGCTTCCTGACAAGACGCTCGACCGGCGCCTTGAGCGTATCGAACATGTGCGTCGAGTGCTCGACCTGGCCGGAGATGATCAGCGGCGTCCGGGCCTCGTCGACGAGCACGCTGTCGACCTCATCGACGATGGCGTAGTGATGGTCGCGCTGGACGCGGTCCTCGATCCGGACGGCCATGTTGTCGCGAAGGTAGTCGAAACCGAATTCGTTGTTGGTTCCGTATGTGATGTCGGCCGCGTACTGCTCGCGGCGCTCCGCAGGAGTCATCCCGGTCTGGATGCAGCCGATCGAGAGTCCGAGCGTCTCGTAGACCTTGCCCATCCACTGAGCGTCGCGGAGCGCGAGGTAGTCGTTGACGGTGACGAGGTGTGCGCCCTTGCCCGGAAGCGCGTTGAGATAGAGCGGCAGTGTGGCGACGAGGGTCTTGCCCTCACCGGTCGCCATCTCCGCGATCCCGCCGCGGTGGAGTTCGATGGCGCCCATCAGCTGGGTGTCGAATGGCACCATCTCCCACGTCGTCTCGTGCCCGACGAGCGGCCAGCTCTTCCCGACCAGGCGCCGGCAGGCCTCCTTCACGGTCGCGAAGGCCTCGTGCATGATGTCGTCGACGGTCTCACCGGCCGCGAGCCGCTGTCTGAACTCGACCGTTCTCCCGGTCAGTTCCTCATCCGAGAGGCCGCTGAGCCCCTCGTAGATCTCATTGATACGAGCGACCTCGGGGAGGAGACGCTTGACGTCCCGCTCCTGTCTGGTGCCGATGAACCGTGTGATGAGCTTAGAGAACACGTGATGTCTCCGATGCTGAAGCGACGCTCGTTCGGGCGAACTGGTCGAACAGACAACTTAGCAGACCGCTCCGAGCGACGCAAGAGCGCGCCGTCGACGCCTCAACGCGCCGCCTTCAGGGGAAGTTCTGCGATATCTTGGAAGTAGGCCCTTGACGAGTAGACCGGCCTGGCCGTTACGACCAGCGTGTAGTCGCCTGGAGGGAGCGCCCGACCGTCATCGAGGAGTCCGTCCCAGCGCTCGACGTTCGGCCCGATGGCGCGGCGTCGTTCGTCTGCCAGCGTGTGGACCGTGGCGCCCGACGCGTCCCGGATGAGGATGCTGACCCGGGAGACCTCGGTGAGCGTGTACGTGACCCGGAGCGGGGCACGGCCGGGAGCGAACGGCTCCGGCATCCCGGCGAGACCGCCGGTCTCGATCCCGAGGTCCTGGATCTCGGTCCCCATCCAGAAGTACTGCGCCCCCTGCCGCTCAGCGACGAAGACCTGGCCGAAACGGCGCCAGATCGTGATCCCGCGCGGCTCGTCGAACTCGCCGTGACCGGTGCCGCGGCGACCGAAGCTGGTGACGTGTCTGAGGTGGCGGTCGAACTTGTGGATGACGCAAGCCCGCGTGTCCGTTGCGTAGACGCTTCCGTGGTAGTCGATGGCGATGTAGTCGAAGCGCGCGGTCTCGAGCGTCCCCTCGCCCGCCTCGGTTGCGTTGCGGAGCGTGCCCCCGGTGTCGAAGCTCAGCAGCCTGGAGCCGCCGCGGTCCGCGACGACGATCCGGCCGGCTCGCCGGTTGAGCCACGGGTCGTCGTCCTCAACGACGGCCAGTCCGACGGGCGAGTCGAAGTGGACTCCGGACGATGCATCACCCGTGAGCGTCAGGGTGACCGAGCCGGACGTGTCGAGCGCAATGACGCGGTCGTGTCCCGTGTCCGTCACGTAGACGGTACCGGACGCGCCGAGCGCGACCTGAGATGGTGATGAGAAGTGAGGTGGTTCCGCGGGGATCGATCGGATCGTTCCGATGTGGCGCAGCGCGTCGTCGACGTACCGGAGCCGGACGATGCGGTCGTTGCCGGTGTCCGCGACCACGACCCCGCCCCACTCATCGGCAGCGATCCCGAGCGGGTGGTCGAACCGACCCTCACCGCTCCCCGGTCCTCCGAAGATCTCGACGTTCGTCAGAGACGTATTGTAGAGGATCTCGCTCCTGCCGGAGTTCAGCCCGAAGACCGTCAGCTCGTCGTCATCGTGGCCGGTGTCGGGGTCGTCCTCGGAGCGCAGCTTGACGGCCGCGAGCCCGGCGGGGTCCTCGAAGCTGGTTTGCGTCCCGAGGTAGAGGAACACGTGGACCGGCGTGGCCCGGTTGATGCCGAGGCAGTGGCCGAACGGAGGACGCACAAGTGTCGTTTCGTCGTCGGGCGAGTCAGAGCACGTCGCCGGCGCGCTCCACGACAACGCGAACGCCAGAGCGAGGACGAGGACTCTCACGAGTCGCTCTCGGTGTCCGCATCGACCAGGACGCGGCGTCCGTCCACCCTGAGCCTCCGCGCCGCGAGCAGCTGGAGCGCCTCCGGGTAGATACGATGCTCTTCGATGAGGATGCGCGCGGCCAGCGTCTCGGGTGTGTCCTCGTCGAGGACGGGGACCGCCGCCTGAAGGATGATGGGTCCCGAATCGACACCGGTGTCGACGAAGTGGACCGTTGCTCCCGACCACTTGACGCCGTGTGCGATGGCCTTTCGCTGAACATCGAGACCGGGGAAGGACGGCAGCAGTGACGGATGGATGTTGACGACCGCGCGCGGGAAGGCTTCGAGGAACTCGTCGTGGAGGATCCTCATGAAGCCGGCGAGCGCGACGACCTCGACTCCGTGCTCCCTGAGCGTTTCGACGTAGCGACGCTCGGCGTCCGGCTCGAGCTTCGTCCGGAAGCGTCCGGGGGGTATGTGCAGCGCCGGGACTCCCGCGGAGCGCGCCCGGTCGAGCGCGGCGGCGTCCTCGACGTCGCTGAGGACGACGGCGACCTCGACATCGATGTCTCCGGCGAGCGATCTGTCCAGGATGGCGCCGAGATTGGAGCCGCGTCCGGATACCAGTACGCCGACCTTGAGTCTGCTCACGTGGCCCTCCCGACCTCACGGTCGTGCGGCGGATCAGCCTTGGTGGTGCTTCTCTCGAGCCTCCGCGGTGCTCCGTGAGAGCCCCCGTTCGCGCCTCTCAGTGATCCCGCGGCACGGCGGATCGACAGCGATTCACAGAGGCGTCTTGACGGGCGACTCCCGGGGAGCATAGTCTCGTTGACTGTGACGAGTCAAGCACGCCCGCGGGAGAGGTTCCGCGGGCGCCTCAGGATGGGGCCGGCGCCGCTGCGCACCGTGCCGGACCGCGTGGAGTCTAGATATGCGAGGATCGTGGAACACGAATGCGATGGCGGCCGCCGAGGAGGCCACTCTTGCCAACGGGCTGAGGGTCGTCGTGCTCCCCTTCCGCGACTGGCCCGTGGCGGCCACGCTCGTGAGCTATCGCGCGGGCTCGCTTCACGAGCCGGAGGGCTGCGCCGGCATCGCGCATCTGATGGAGCACATGATGTTCCGCGGGACCGAACGCTTCCCCGGCGGGGCCATCGACGAGCTGACCGCTCGACTCGGTGGGATCAACAACGCTGTGACGACGACCGACTACGCCGCGTACTACTTCGCGCTTCCCGGACCCGGGTGGCGGACGGCGCTCGAGATCGAGGCCGACCGCATGGAACACTGTCGTATCGACCGTGACGTCCTGGAGATCGAACGCAAGGTCGCTCTCGAGGAGCGTCGCATGGCGGCCGACGACCCGGAATCGATGCTGGACGAGGCGCTCGATACATTCATGTTCGGCGACCACGCGTACGGTCGTCCGGTGATGGGAGTGATGGAGACCATCGCGCGGCTGACCGCCGACGATCTGCGAGCCTTCTATCGCGACCGCTATGTTCCGGGAAACGCGTCGATCATCGTGGTCGGGGGTGTTGCCGCGAGCGAGGTCTTCGACATGTGCGGCGAGCTCTTCGAGTCCATCGCCCGCGGTCCAGAGGAGATGCCCGTCTCCGCGCGAGCTCTCCCCCGTCGCGACGGCGGAAGCGAGCGCCTGGCTGTCGACCGGAGCACGCCGCGTGTCGCGCTCGGATTCGCCACGCCGGAGGCCACGCATGCTGACAGCCCCGCGCTCGAGCTGCTTGTCTCGCTTCTCGCGTCGGGGCGGAGTTCCAGACTGTACGACAGTCTTGTCAGACGGGGGCGGTTCGCCACCGAGGTCTCCTGCTCGCGTCTGCTGCAGCGGGAACCCGGTATCTTCACGCTCGCGACCGCGCTGCATCCCGGGAGTTCGCCGGAGTCGGCGAAGGAGGCCATGCTTGACGTGCTCTCGGACGTCGCGACGCACACGCCGGACGACGAGGAGTTCGAGAAGGCCCGGCGCCTGGCGCGCGCGGATCTGGCGGCCGCGCATGACACGGCACTGGGCGCGGCGGCGACGCTTGGACTCTGGGAGGCCATCGATACGTGGCGTGAAGGTCTCCGGTTCGAGGAGTTGCTCGAGCAGGTCCGGGCAGAGGACCTCCGTCGCGTCGCGGCGACCTATCTTGACAGCGAGGCCGTGACATCGGTGACGCTTCACCCCAGAGCGAACCAGGGGCATCCCCGGCCGGAGGACCGCGCGTGAACCGCATCGACTATCCGGGAGGACCGCCAAGACGCGAGGTGCTCGCGAACGGAATGCGTGTGCTCTCCACGAGGCACGGGCAGGGGCCGCTGGTCTCCGTGGCGCTCTCGATCGAAGCCGGGTCGAGATTCGAGTCGGATGCCGAGGCCGGTCTCGCCGCGCTGACCGCGGCGACGGTGATCGAGGGCTCCACGGCGCGCGCCGGAGCCGAACTGGCCCGCGCCGTGGATTCGATGGGAGCAGTCCTTGATGTCTCGGCGGGGTACGAGACCGTCGCGTTCACTGTGACAGGTCTCTCGGAGACCCTGGAGGAGTCGCTCGCGCTGCTCAGAGAGATCGTCAGCGCCCCGCTGTTCGACCCCGACGAGTTCGAGGAGTCGCGACGCGCGCAGCTCGCGGAGCTCGCCGAGGACGAGGATGACCCCGGTCTGGTCTGCCGGCGCGAGCTCTTCGACGCCCTCTACCAGGGGCACCCGCGCCATCGGCCATCGAACGGCATACCGGAGAGTCTTCGTGCGGTCGTCCGTGACGACCTGCTGCGTTTCCACTCCGCCGCGTACCGCCCGGAGCGGGCCGTGCTCGCGGTCGCCGGCGACTGCGAGCCCGACGAGGTGACGCGTCTCGCGCGCGGGCTCTTTCTGGACTGGACGGGCGACGCCTCACGGGCTCCCGTCACTCCCGGGCCGGTCTCCGTGATCAAGCCCGCCCGGCGCCGCATCACGATGGACCGTGAACAGTCGCACGTCGCGCTCGGACATCTCAGCGTCTCACGGTCGGATCCGAGGCTCTACGCCCTGAGAGCGCTCGATGTCATTCTCGGAGACGGCGCCGGGTTCGCATCGCGCCTACCGACGCGGCTCCGCGAGTCGGAGGGATTGGCCTACATCGTCGAGTGCGACTCGTCTTCGACGGCGGGTCTGGACCAGGGGCTCTTCTGGTCGTACGTGGCCACAGCGCCCGGGCAGGTCGACCGGGTCGTGAGTGTCATCATTGACGAGATCGAACGGATCCGGACCGTACCGCCCACGGACGAGGAGCGGGACACCGCGGTCTCGTTCCTTCTGGGTCGCCACCTCCTCGACCGCGAGTCGGTCGAAGCGCACGCCATGCGTCTGACCGCCATCGAGCGCTACGGTCTCGGGCTGGACTACGACTCGAAGTACGCCGACATCATCTCTTCGATCGAGGCCGCCGACGTCCGTCGGGCCGCCGCGGAGATCATCAGACCGGACGACCTCACGGTCGTCGTGGTCGGCCCCCGCGCGTAGACTCTCCATGACTCACCCCTGACGATCGAGCGTACCGTGAAGCGCGGGTTCCACGTTCCACCCCGGCGTCCATCGGCCTCACCGGCGGCGCGTCCGCTGTCGCGCGGCCACGTCGAGGCCGGACGCGGCGCGATATCCACCACGATCGCCCCGTCACGATCGGTCCTCATGACGTGCTCCGCGGTTCCCTCAAGCCGCGCGATCACATCCGGCGCCGGATGACCGAATCTGTTGGCCTCCCCGACCGGGACCATCGCGAGCGTCGGGCGCGCGGCCGCGAGGAACCCTTCTGTGCTCGATGTCGAGGATCCGTGGTGCGCGACCTTCAGGATGTCGACTCGACCGACCGCGCCGCGGGCGCAGAGCAGTCGCTCTGTCGGGGCCTCGATGTCGCCCCCGGCAAGGATGCGCACACCGTCAAGCCGTGCCTCGATGACGACGGAACGCCCGTTCTCGTCGTCCGCGTCCGCCGGGACCGCGGCCGGCGGCCAGAGCACGAACAGCGTGCAGGCGGGCTCCGCGAGGAGCGTTTCCCCGGCCACTACCTCACGGACCACCACGCCGGCTGACCGGGCCGTTCGGACGAGGTCCGAGACCGGAGCCCCACGCGAGGACGGCACCGGCACGACGAGCGTTCCGACCGCACGCTCCGCCAGCAGAGACGCAGCGCCTCCGATGTGGTCCGCATGTCCATGCGTCAGAACAACAAGGTCGAGCCTTGCGCTGCCCGTCCGCCGCGTGTGCGGGAGCACGACGCCGGAACCCGCGTCCCAGGTTTCCGAAGACGGACCCGTGTCGATGAGGACCGTCCTTCCTCCCGCGATCTCGAAGAGCATCGCGTCACCCTGTCCGACATCGAACAGCGTGACGCGAGAGAAGGACCGGCCCGGGCCAGTTCCGAACGCGAGAAGCCCGGCGAGAAGCGACCCGGCGACAAGCAGTGACCCGATCGAGAGGAGCGCCGCGGACGCGCGGGAGCGACTGAACGGTATCCTGAGAAGCGTGGCGATCCCGGCGACACCCAGCAGGCACGCGGGCCAGCAATCGCTCGGGACCTGTGTCCCGCCGCCGGTCCAGCGGGCCGCGGTCTCGATGCACAGGATCATCAGACGAAGCGCTCCCGCGATCGCCGCCGCCATCAGATGCGCCCCGACCGGCAGGACCGGATGGAGCGCGCAGAGCGCCGCGCCGGCCGACACCGAGAAGGCCGCGAGCGGGACCACGAGGACGTTCGTGACCGTTGCCAGAGGAGCGATCGAGGTTCCCATCGATACGAGCACGGGGAGCGTGCCCAGCTGTGCCCCGAGACTGACCGCGATCGTCGAGCCGAGCGCGCGAGCGCATGTTGCGGTTCGCCGGCGGCGTTCCGATCCGACCGCGCCGCCATGCAACCGGGCGACCAGAGGCTGTCCGATGAGAAGGATGCCGGTGACGGCCCCGAAGGAGAGCTGAAACCCGACATCGAAGAGCGCACCGGGGCGCGCGAGCAGAAGCGCGGTGGCCGCAAGACCGAGGGCGTTCGCGGCAGCCGTGCGACGCTGGAGCAGACGCGCGCCGGAGAGCACCGCGGCCATGGTCACCGCGCGGATGACCGAAGGGCGCGGACCCACGACCACAGCGAACGCGAGCGCGGCGGCGAGAGCGAGCAGTATCGCGCCACGCGGTGGCGCCCCGGCCGCCCGGGCGAGACCTATCGCGATGAGAACGATGAATCCGACGTGCAGTCCGGAGACCGCGAGTACGTGAACCGTTCCGGTCGAGCGGAAGTCCTCGAGAAGACCCGGCGCGAGGTCGTCCGTTCTCCCGAGCAGCAGCGCGCGCATCAGTGCTCCGCTCCGACCTCCCAGATGGGCGGAGATGGCGCCCTCGATGCGGGCCGCCGCCGTCTCCGGTCCGACTTCACGGTGGAGCACCGTCACGGAGGATGCGCGCATCGTCCGGCGGGTGCCGCGCCACCGGAGGTAGCCGGCGAAGTCGAACGCGCCGGGATTTCTGCGGCCGCGGGGGATCCGGATGTCGCCCTCAACGCGAACGAGGTCGCCCCGCCGGGCGCCGGCGCCGGTTCGGGCGGTCATCCAGATCGTGCCCGCCGGGTCGCGAGTCGTGACCTCGAACGTGGAGCGGCAGCCCTCGTGCTTCGCTCGCGTCACGGTTCCCACGATGGTCGCGCGAGTGACCGGCATGAGGTGAACGGAGTCCGGTTCCACGAGCAGGCGGCCTGAGGCCAGAAGCCCACCGCTCGCGAGCGCGAGCGCCGCCAACACGAGGCCGTCGTGAAGGGCCGCCGGCCAGCGCGGTCGCACCCGTCTGGCTCGCACCCGTCGTGGTCGGCTAGTGAGCGCCGTGCCGACCAGCAGGATCAGAGCGAGTCCCGGTGCCGCCAGCGCCACTGCCTTCGGCGGGAGCGGTACGAGGGATGCGGTCCAGATCCCGAGGGCGGACGCCACCGCGGCGAAGCTGGCGGGCATGCGTCCCCCGCCACTGTGTGTCGGTGCTGGAATCGTCTGTCACCGCTGGGGATGCTTGTGGGGGTGCGTGATCGTGGGGGTGCCGCACCCGGGTGTGATGCAGGAGCCGTGCCGCGGTCAGCGGCCGGAGCCGGACCTCTTGACCACGACGACCGTCATGTCATCCGGCGCCGCGCCGGTCCCGGAGAACGAGTCCGCTTCCGTGATGAGCGCAGAGGCCATGACACGAGCCAGCGCGTCTGCCACACCGCGCACAACGTCGACGATACGCCCTTCGCCGAAGAGCTCGCCGTCACGTTCCGACTCGGAGAGTCCATCGGTGTAGATGACCAGAGAGTCGCCGAGCTGGAGGTTGGCGCGTCCCTCCGTGTAGCGAACGTCGGGGAACATCCCGAGGACCGTGCCGCCCTCATCCAGTGACTCGACCGCGCCGGAGGCTCGCACGATCAGCGGAGGGTTGTGACCGGCGTTGACATACGTCAGCTCGCCGGCCGGGTCAAGGACGCCGTAGAAGAGCGTCGCGAAGCTCTCGGGGGCCGTGGTCCGACAGAAGGAGTTGTTGGCGCGTTCCATGATCGTCGCGATCGAGTAGAGGTTCTCGACGTGAGAGCGGAGCGTGGCCTGGAGCGAGGCGGCGAGAAGCGCAGCCGGGACCCCCTTTCCGGAGACGTCGGCAACGGCGACTCCGAGGTGTCCGTTCGGGAGCTCGATGTAATCGAAGTAGTCACCGCTCAGCTTCTGTCCGGGGAGATTCGTCCCCGCGATGTCGTAGCCGTCAACGATCGGGTCGGACTCCGGCAGGAGGCGCTCCTGGAACGTGCGACCGAGCTTGATCTCCCGCTCGAGCGCACGCCGCATGAGCTCCTCGTCGCGGGCGCGCAACGCCGCCTTGTGCGCGCGCGCGTTCGAGATGGCGACGCCGGCGATGTCGGCGAGGACCTGGAGAAGCTCCGTGTCGCGCTCGTTGAACACGTTGAGCTTCTGGCTCTGGACGTCGAACACACCGATGACGCGGCCCTCGGCCTTGAGCGGCACGACGAGCTCCGAGCGCGCTCCCTTGAGACCCGCCAGATATCGCTCCTCCTGAGCGACGTCCGGGACGTTGAACGGAACACCCGTTTGCGCCACGCGACCCGTGACGCCCCGACCGACGCCGAGCTCGACCTGCTGCACGTTGCTCTCGGCGTACCCGTATCGGGCGGCGATGTTCATCCGCTCGCCGTCATCGTCAATGAGGAGGATCGTGCAGTACTCGAACCCGAGCATCTGATTCGTCAGGTACAGCAGGCGCTTGAGCACCGTTTCGACACTGAGCGTGGACGCAATGGTTCTGAGCGCCTCGACGACCGCGCGGTGCTCGAGCAGGAGTCCCTGGTCGATACAGGGTGAATCATCCTCAGTCCGGCCCTTGGGGACCGTATTCATTTCGTCGTTCATACTCTTGACACCGTAATGACTATTGTGATAGTCTGAGAGTAGTTGAGAGAAGGGCGGCGGTTGGGACGAAGGAGCCGCCCGTGACCCACTCTTTGCCCGCTGCCCTGTTTCGGGGGGCCGGTCGCACGAGGAGAGTCCAGCGGACGACTGCGAAGGAGTTCACGTGAGTCCCATCACCAGGCTGCTCGGGATCATCATCCCAGTCTTCGTGAGCAGCGCATTCTGTCTCTCGGTTCCCTTCATCCTCCTCATCGCGGACGCCGCGGTGCTGACGGCCACGCTGTTCCTCTTCTTCTCGGAGCGCCGGAGGGCTCGTGCTGCGCGAGCCATCCCCACGCCCCACATCGTGAAGGCCGTCTAGGCACCCGCACACAGAACCTGCCCAAAGAAGCCCCCCTCGGAGCGACCGACGGGGGCTCTGCATATCCCGGAACGTTCTCTACCTCTCGCGATGCCGCCGGACGGCGGCCAGCTTGCCGTCCATCGTCAGCTTCTTGTCGCGCCGGTCGTCGACCTTGATCGTGGTCAGGACGCGCACGACGTCGCCGCCGAAGGTCCCCTCGTGCATGGATCGGATGGCGTCGAGGATGCTGACGAGATCGCCCTCGATCACGGTGCCCATCGGACAGAGCTCGTAGGTGAGTCCACTCTGTTCGAGGATGTCCAGGCAGTGCGCGACGTGCTTGCTGATACTCGCCCCCGCCGGCCCGACGGGAACGATCGATACCTCAACGACCGCCATGCCACACTCCCTCCTCCCGACACACTCCCCCGTCTTCCGGGGCGTCTCCACGCCGGCGACACACGTCGCCGAACGACGCGGTTACTCGTCGTCCTTGTCGATGATGAGGTTCGTCACGGTACCGGTCACACCGTCGATGGTGCGCAGCTGGTTGAGCGTGAGGTCAAGAAGCTCATCGAAGCTCTCCGAGCAGACCAGAGCGATGATGTCCTGGTCACCGCTTGTCAGGTCCGCCGAGTGGACCTCGGGCCGCTCCATGAGCGCGTCTCTGACGGCGCGCTCCTTTCCCGCGGCGGCGTTGATCTTGACGTAGGCTCTAGCCACGATGAGCCCTCCTTGATGGGGTTCGTGCCTGCAGGCGAGGCTACCATGGGAGCCTCGCCTCGTGCGTACATCTTTCACGAGTAGAATGACGGATACGGAGCCTGTTGTCAACTCCGGACGGGCTTGGCGGAGCGTTGACCGGCCGACGGCGCGCCGGCCCTGTGGAAGACGCGGAACCCTCCCCGGTGTACATCGCCACAGACGACGCGGTCGAGCGCGTCCGGCGCCGAGTTCAGGAGCGATCGCGCGATGAGGTCCGCCCGCTCCCCTCCCGGGAGACCGGTCTTGTTGAGCAGCGGCCGTACGGATGCCGAGGCGGGAACCGACTTCATGCCGCCGCTCGTGGAGCTGAGGAGCGAGACGATCGTCCCCGGGACCACGACGGGACCGGCGTTGAGCGAATCGAAGAGGTCGGCCCTGTGCACGGAGCCTTCGGCTATCGGACGCTCGAGGGCATCCATGCCGACGACCGGCACGACGAGACCCGTTGCGCTCGGGATCACGGGTTCGTGCGAGGCCGGCATCTTGATCGGGAGGCCGCGGGCGCCGTCTCCTTCGACGAGGATGCAGTCGGCGGTCTCGAGCGCGGCCAGGGTGTCGAGAAGCTCCGTGGGGACGCCTGCATACTTGCCATCGCTCCGACGGCCGGCGTGGAGAAAGGCCGTTCCCGACGCGGAGAGCGCCGCGCGGACGGCGTCGACCCCGTCGTCGGCGAGAACCGGCGCGCCGCACGCGGCCAGTCGTTCCCCAACGAGCGTTGTCGTCGTCGCGACCACGGTTCGTCCGAGCAACGACATCTCGCGCGTCGCGCGTTCGATCGCGCTGGTCTTCCCGCCGGCGCCGACGAACGTCACCATCCGGACGGCTGACGCTCCGAGCGCATCGACGAGGCTCTCTGTCCTGATCATGTGAGGTGGGTGTCCTGCCAGAAGATGACGCGGTCCTTGCCGCCGCGCTTGGCTTCGTAAAGACTGATGCGATCCGCTCGGTCCATCAGTTCGTTCTTCGTGCTGGCGTCCAGCGGGTAGAGCGCGCCGCCGACGCTGATCGTCAGGCCGCTCAGCGGCTCCGATGAGACGCCCGTGATGAACTCGTGTCTGGCGACACTCTCGCGCATGCGCTCGGCGACCGTCAGCGCGCTCTCCCGCGTGATCCTCGGGAGGATCACGGCGAACTCCTCGCCTCCGTACCGGGCCACGATGTCGACCGTGCGGGCATTCTCGAGAAGGATGTGAGCCACCTGGCGGAGGACGCTGTCTCCCGCGGCGTGCCCGTACGTGTCGTTGATCTGCTTGAAGTCATCGAGGTCGATCATGAGGAGCGCCATCGGGTGCGCGGTACGCTTGCTCCGCTCGAGTTCGCGCGTCAGCTGCTCATCGAAGTAGCGCCTGTTGTGGATCTGGGTCGTCTGGTCCACGAAGATCAGTTCCTCGATCTCGAGACGCCGCCGTATCAGCCCGCCGGCGAACTCCGAGACGAACGAGACCGTTGAGACGTCGTCTGACGAGAATGTGTTCTTCCGGCCGCTCCAGACCTCGAGCGTTCCGTAGACGTACGCTTCCGCCGCCAGCGGCGCGACGATGATGGACCCGGACGAGGGTACGCCCCGCCTCCTCACGAAGCGTTCGTCGATCGCGATGTCCCCGACCGAGATTGCGGTGGCGTCGTTCTCCACCTGCGCCCGCAGCTGAGGAGGACAGACCAGTTCGTCGTCGGACGATGCCATGATGTCCTCGATGTCCACCAGGCTGTTCGCCTGCGACGCCAGCAGATTGTCCGAGAGACGCAGTCTGACGTGGTCGCAGTGGAGCGTCTCGTCGAGGAACTCGTGCAGGTAGCCGAGCGGACCGGCAAGGTCGACCCGGCGGCTCGATGCGGAGATGGCGTTGAGCATCGACCACGGTACCGCGGAACCGTTCTCCTCGGAGGTGTCGGTGGCTCCCGCCTCATGTGACGGTGGAATGCGCTCGACCGTTGCAGAGTCTGTGTCGTTCGGCCCGGCAATTGCAGGACTGGAGAGGATGAGTGTGTCGAGTGACACGAGATTTCGGTATGTGGAGCGGATTTCGCCGGCGACCTCTTCTCGACGCGTCAACTTCATGTACCCGAGTTCGCACAGACGGTCCAGCAGCGCCGCTGCCGCCCTGCGCCGTTCCTCGCCGCCCCGACTCGCGGCAAGCTGCCGGTAGAGCGCGAGTCCCGTCTCGTCAAGATACCTCACGGGTATCAGACGATGCACGAGTTCGTCATAGGATAGCTTTTCCCGTCGCACGATCGCCGTCCCGGAGTCTGTGCAGGTGGGTCCCGAACATCAAAATTGTAAACTATAGTCAAGTAACAGTCAAGACAGACGGAGACCGCAAAAACAAGTGCCGGGTCGGTTTCCGCTTGCGTGAATCAGGGCACTGAGGATATCCTGTCCGACCATGAGACGACTCGCGCTGCTCCTCACAGGTCTCCTTCTGATCGCGTCCGGCTGCGGATTCGCCACGCCGGACGTCGAGACGGACCCGCGGCGGTCCGGCTCTTCCACCGAACCCTTCTCCGCTGACTCGCTCGCAGTCGCCGAGCGGCTCTATCGTGAAGCGCTCTCTCACTACGTTGAAGACGAGTGGGACGAGGCCGGCGCGTTGCTCGATCGCACCGCAGCCGTGCTTGGCAACGGCACCAGAGCCGAGTCGGACGAGGTGGAATCCTGGCGCTCTTCACTTGCATCCCGTGCCGACCACTTCCTCGGGATACTGAGCCGGGGCGGGTACGTGTCGGAGCCGGTTGCGGCGGCCGCGCCACCCTCACCCACATCGAACGCGCACCGCGACACGATGGTCGTCAGGAGGACGATCAGCGAGTCGCGTGAGAAGACGGTCGTCAGCGAGGTGCCGGTCGAGATCAACAGCCGCGTTCAGAAGTGGCTCGACTACTTCCAGGGCCGCGGACGCCCGGTGATGGCGCGCTGGCTCTCTCGCGAGCCGAAGTACCGGCCCATGGTGGAGCGTATTCTGGCCGAGCACGACCTCCCAAGCGAGCTCTTCTGTCTCGCCATGATCGAGAGCGGTCTCAGCCCGAAGGCGTACTCACACGCGCACGCCGTCGGGATGTGGCAGTTCATCTCGAGCAGTGCGAGGATGCACGATCTTCGTGTCGACTGGTGGGTCGATGAACGGCGTGACCCGGAGAAGGCCACGTACGCGGCCGCGAAGTATCTCACCACGCTCTACGAGATGTTCGGGTCGTGGGAACTTGCTCTCGCGGGATACAACTCCGGCGAGGGACGCGTCTCCAGGGCGCAGCGCAAGAGTCCTTCCTGTCCCGACTACTGGTGTCTCGATCTCCCTCGGGAGACTGAGAACTTCGTCCCCAAGTTCATGGCCGCCGTGCTCATCGTTCGCGATCCACAGGCATATGGATTCGAGCGCTGCAGCGGCGAGCCGCTGGCGTACGACAGCATCGAAGTGACGGACGCGACGGACCTCGGCGTTATCGCGGATGCCGCCGGCGTAAGCACGGAGACGATCCGGGAGATGAACCCGGCCATTCGCCGCTGGTGCACTCCTCCCTCGGCCGACCCGACGACGGTGCGCGTCCCCGTGGGAACGGCCTCGGTATGTGTCGCGGCTATCGAGAGCATCCCTCCCGACGAGCGCGTGACGTGGACTCGCCACAAGGTGACGCGCGGCGAGACGCTCTCCGGGATCGCTCGTGCCTACGGGACAAGCGTCAGGGCCGTCATGGGCGTCAATGACATCACGAACGTTCATCGCATCTACCCCGGGGACTACGTCATCATCCCCATCGGTCCCGAGGATGCCATCGGCGACCGTTCCTCCTCCGAGAACTTCACATACTACAAGGTGCGGCGCGGAGACACGGTCTCTTCGATCGCGCGTCGGCACGGCAGGAGTACCAGGTCGGTACTGCGAGCCAACGGTCTCGGATGGCGCTCCCGCATCTACCCCGGCGACACGATCAAGATCCCGATGTAGTCTCTCTCCCGAGATCGCGTGGCGGCCCCGTTCGGACCGGCGCCTCGGATATCGTTCAGCGCAGGACCTCAAGGCTCGAGGCTCATGGCTCGAGCACTCAAGACTCCAACGCAATGAGAAGCCCCCCGATCCGACAGGACCGGGGGGCTACTTCGTTGTCGCTT
Source organism: bacterium (assembly GCA_029990205.1). GTDB lineage: Bacteria > Joyebacterota > Joyebacteria > Joyebacterales > Joyebacteraceae > JAPEKQ01. Next base: position 139,269 of record JAPEKQ010000003.1, on the reverse strand, counting down.
GTGTACCGGGTCGCGCTAGCGGGAGCTGACCGTGGTCTCACCCACGCGGATGGCCAGCGTGCGAGCGCCCTCCGTGACGGCCGGGATGTCCGAAACGATCGCCTCGATCATCACGTCCGCCAGGTCGAGGATCTCCCACGGCGGGTACCACGGGAGCCTCCAGGAGTTGTAGTCGACCTGGCCCTCGGTCGTGTCAAGACCGATGTACGGGTTGTTCCTGTTCTCCCACTCCAAACCGACGAAGAACACCTTGTTCGGGAAGTGCTCGTTGTTGCTGATGTCCACCGCGTTCGGGAGCATCAGTTCGAGCCACTCCGCCTCGGGGTACTGCGAGCCCGAGTTCATGCCATCGTTGGCCTTGACTCCCGGCTGCGGTGTGGCGTCGCTGTTCGGACGCCAGACCCACGCCGTGAACGGCTTCGTCGTCGGAGTCTGCGGGTTCTGCGGGTCCGTCTCATTGTCGTTTCCGATGTAGTATCGGATGCCGATGACGTAGTTCGCCCAGACCGGAGCCTGGTACCCGGCCGCGAGTTCCATGCCTGCCTGCCCAGTAACGTAATCATCGAACGAGATCGGCTCGTCGATCACGACATGGGTCAACACCGTGTCCTTGCCCTCGGCGTTCCAATAGAGCTCCACCGGGACCGATGACGTGTTGCCGGCGTGATCGTAGGACTCGACGAAGTAGGTGATCTGACTGTCCGGATTCGCGGACGTCAGTGCCGGAGCCGTCATCGGGATCCAGAAACGAAGCGAGTCCGGAAGCCCGGCGCCGGCCGGGAACGCGAACGTGGAGTCCGGCTCGAACGTATTGATACCGTTGTATCGAACGTGCTGTCCGGCCGCCAGCGTGTCGGTCCGACCCACGAGGCGCACCGCAGGCACCCCCGTCTCCCACCGCATGTCAAACGGGTTGTACGTGACGTCCTCGGGCGGGTTGATCGTCTCGAAGGCCACCGGCGGGGCCGTCATGTCCAGTTCAATGGACAAGAGGACCGGCTGGTCAGCCACGTTGCCATAGAGATCGGTCGTCACGACGCGGATCGCCTTGTCACCTTCAACACCGAGATCCACGTCCTCGACCGTGTAGCGTCCCTGCAGTCCGTCGTACGGAATCGCGGGGGCGGCTACCGCGCTTCCCGACAGCACATCGTTGACGTAGACCTTGACCTCTGCGCCGACCTCCGCGCGACCTCGGACATTGATCACATCGCTGTTCACGGCCGAACCGTCTTCGGGGTTCGATACGGTCGTGCCCGTGGGTGGAGTCTCGTCCGGTCCCATGGTCTCGACGCTTTCACAACCTGTTCCAAGTCCGAGAGTCAGCAGTGCGAGAGCCGTCAGAGCAATGGGCCAGGCCCGTCTGCCCGTTCTCAGCATCTGTCGCTTCTCCTTTCCGAGGGGCTTCCTCGATCGGCCGCCGCGTGATCGGTCCGGCACGCCAGCCGGCGGCTTATCGTCCCGGTCCAGGATGTCTCGCGCCGCTAGAATGAATAGGACGCGGAGACCCTGTGACTCGAGTCCAGATACTCATGTCTTCCGTATGCGTAGTCTACGACGAAACCGCCGAAGCCGATGCCAGCGCCGGCCGTCAGCTGTCCCATCGCGAGCCCCGCCCGCACCGCGACCGCGTCGCGGTAGACGAACTCGAGCCCGTAGTGCGTATCGGCTGTGACATCGCCGATGTGATACTCGTCAGCCATCCATCGCTTCTCGAAGCGGACATCGGCGTCCGCCGCCGCAATGACACGGCCTCCAAGCGATGCGATATCGCGCGTCCAGGCGACACCGAGCTTCGCGGTCGGCCAGATGCGCTCCTTCTCCTTCGTGTCCCAGGCCAGATAGGTCGTCGTGGCGTCCTGGATGTTGGCGCCGAAGGTGACCCCCGCGCCGACGTCGTACTTCGCGCCGAGATCGAACCCGAGACCGTAGCACGAGTACTCGCCGATGCTCTTGCGGATCAGCTTGAGGCTCGCGCCGAGTCGGAGGTCGGTTGAGACCGTTCTGCCATACGTCATGAAAAGCGCCGACTCGGAGTCGCTCTCCCATGAGATCCGGGCCAGGTCGTAGTAGATGCGATCCTCGTCCTCTTCGAAGTCCGTGAACGGGATGTCATCGACGGCCAGCCGCACGTACGTCAGCGCGACGCTGGCGCCCTCGTTGAGCGGATGCACGTACGCACCCGTGTCGTAGTTGACGACGTCTCCGAAGGTCTCGGAGTGCATGAACTGGACTGCCCGCGACTCGACCTCGGCGACGCCCGCCGGATTCCAGTACCCGGCCGTTACGCCATCGGCGACCGCGACATATGCGCTGCCCATGCCAAGCGCGCGCGCACCGACGCCATGTGTGAGAAACTCGCCGGCGTACTTGTCCGCAGCGTACGTCTCATCAGCCGGCACGATGAGGAGAAGCGCGATCACCAGAATCGCGAGTGCCGGAATCACATTGCGGAGCATGTCCCTCCCATGCGGATAGACGAATCCGACTTGCCCGCCGGTCGACTGTCCGGGGAGCGCGTCCGAGTCCATTCGATTCACTTCTAGCACGCTCCCTCCTGCTTGTAAAGCGAAATCCTACGCGCCTTTGCGAACGTCAGCCATCCTCCAGAGCTCTGGCAACGAGCTCCGAGCGGAGTCGCTCATTCTCCGAGGAGGTCCTTCTGACGTTCCGGTCTACTTTGTTGAGACGCTCGGAGAGGCGCATGGCTTCATACAGGTCGGCCTCCTCCTCCGCGATACCGAGGAGAAAGCCGCGCTGCCAGCGAAGCCATGTTTCATGTGATATGCCGTATTCGAGCATGTACTGGAGGGTGGCCGTTGAGATCTGAGCGTGTCGCCGCTGCTCCTGCGACAGCCGCACCTCGGCATGTGGGGTCCTCTTCAGGATGCTCACCGCCGCGCCTCCCCCACACTACCTGACGAGGATCATCTTCCTGGTCTCTTCGAGTTCGCCCGTGGACAGGCGGTAGAGATAGACGCCGGCGGCCACATCGGCGCCGGCCGCATCGCGTCCATCCCACTCGACGATGTGATCGCCCGGCGACCTCACGTCGTCGACGAGGGTCCGGATGAGACGTCCCTGAATGCCGTAGATGGACAGATTGACCCGCAGGGGGACCGACAGAGCGAACCGGATGGTCGTGGACGGAGTGAAAGGATTCGGACTGTTCTGATGAAGCTGGATGAGCGATGGCAGCTCCGTGTCGTCGGAGACGTCCGTGCCGCTGGACTCGATCAGCGACGAGACCTCGACATCGTCGATGTAGACTCCCTCGGCGGCATCGGCCGAGTCGCTGACGAAGAGGAACCTGACATTCACCGTGTCGCCGGGCTCTCCGCTCAGAGCGTAGGTGTACTCGAGCCAGTCGTTTCCGATCGACCCGAGCGTCTCGAGAGCGCCGCCGCTTCCTATGAAATCGAGCGTGTCGACGGCGGATCCGTCGGACATCAGCTGGATGTAGAGTCCGTCCACGCCGTAGATCGTCACGTCGTACCAGCACCAGAACGAGAGCTCGGACTCCGCGCCGAGAACGAACTCGGGTGAGTCGAGGTAGGCCTGCATGTCGTTCCCGTAGACCCAGCTCACCTCCTGCCCGCAGTACCAGCTCGTGCTTCCCGAGTGTGACCGGTGGTCCGTGGCCTTCCACATGCTGTTCGCTCCGCCGTGGGACCAGCCGATGGCGGGTCCCTCGAAGTCGGTTGCGAATCCCGTGGTCCCGACCGAGATGACCAGCGCGTCCGCGTCGACCAGCCCGTCCTGGGTCACCGTCTCGAGCGTGAGTTCGGGGAAGTGGGGTATCGGACATCCGCTCGCCAGAGCGACCTCAAAGACGGCGTGCGTCGTCTCCCCCGCCGGGAGGGTGTGGAGAGAGGCGGCTCCCTCCGTGACGCCGGCCCAGGTGTCCGCGGTCCAGAGGATCGCGTCGGGCGCACCCGCGGCCGCCGTGCCGCTGTTGGTGAGGGAGATCATCAGGCTGAAGTGCTCGCCCGGCTCGGGAATGCCGTTTCCGTTGCCGCCGGCCGTATCATCGATCGAGTACGACGTGATGCCGAGCACGGGAGCCGCGATGGTGATCGGAATGGCGGCGGTCCAGGTCTGGCCGGTCCCGACCTCGCTGATCGTTGCCTCGATCAGCGCGACGTGACCGTCCGGGCATCCGCCGACGACCTCGAGCGCGAACGGAGTCGCGGCCACGGCCTGTACCCCGCCGGGCACATCGCCGTAGTCCCCTTCGTCTGCCACCAAGGTGATCCACGGGTCGGTCGTGCTCAGCTGAACGGTCACGCCGAGCGCGGCGTCACCACCGAGATTGCTGACAGTGAACTCGAAGTCGAGGGTCTCTCCCGGTCTGGGGAGGCCGTCCCCGTTGCCGCCTGAGGTGTCGTCGAAGGTGATGCCGCCCGTTCCAAGATAGGCTCCGGCCATCCGGACTGTGATCAGAGATTCGTACGGGAGACAGTCGGCTGCGGTGACCGTGACCGAGAGGTCATGCGGTTCGGTCGTCGAGATGTCGAATAGCGCGGTCCCGTCGTCGTTGGTCAGAGCACGCTCGTAGACGTCCGAGCCGTTGGTGATGCAGACGAGAGCTCCGGAACTCGTCCCCTGCGTCGTCCAGACCACAACACTCACCGGAGCGCCGGACGCCGGGATCGAGTCCGGATGTGAGACGCTCAGAACCGCGGGCTCATCGCTCCAGAGGGGAAGCTCCGGGTCACCGAGCAGATTCAGCTCGTACTGGTGCCAGCGGTAGACGTTCTCCGACTGCGAGAGCGGCGCGAACTCGGCCTTGGCGGCCGCGAGCGCGCTCCCCGCGTGCCGACGGCCCTCGATGAAGAGCTGTCGGTAGAACGCGGCCATGAACCGGTCGGAGTATCCGTATCCCGGATTCCCCGGCGACCCCCAGCCGTACCTGCTGTTGCCGATGAACGCGACGGCACCGCCCGTCGGGTTCTCGACGAGGCGCTCCGCGATGCAGTCCTTGTCGAACGACGCGGGCCAGCACCCGATCGAGTAGACGACGGGTTGACGGTCCAGATTCGTGAGTCCGGAGGCGTCGGCGCGGTCAAGATAGCCGTCACCGCACCCGAGGACCGTGAACCACGCGTGACCGTCGTGGAGGAAGTGGCACTCGCCGTCGTTGAGCGAGGCGATGACGCTCTCGCGGGACTCGTTGCCCTGTGCCTGGTACTGCTTCGCGATCGGGTCGTAGCGCGGAGGGACCGATTCGTAGTCGATCATGTCCAGGCCGAGACCGGAGTCCGTATAGGGATCCGACCAGAGGATCTCGCCCGCCATGAGCATGTCGAGCTGGTAGTCCGTGGTCAGGCCGCGCTCCCACGCGAGCGTCTTCGCGACGAACGCCTGCACGTCTCCCGCGTACTGCACGGACGCGCGCCCGACGAGAACGTCGGGAATGAGATCGATGGCGTCCGCGATCTCGCCGTAGACGTCGTCCCCGTCGGCGTTCCAGTCGCCGTCGAGATCCGCGTAGTAGAGATCGCACGGGATGTCGTTGTCGTCCGGCTGGTAGTTCGCCTCACAGTCCATTGCGAAGCAGTATCTGACCGGTACCACGCCGGTATCGCCGCCGAGGAGCACCCAGGATGTTCCCCAGGTGTCGTGCGCGTCCATGATGAAGCTTCGCAGACGAGCCGGCGCATCATCGCCGGTGTAGTTCGCGTCGATCCACTCCGTCGTCACGATCGTCGCCGGTACGCCCTTCTGGGTCTTCCAGTCGACCAGGGGCAGGAACTCGGGCTCGAGAGCCGCCGACGTCACGACGACGTATTCAATGTCGTCGGCGTCGAGCCGCGTCGTCATCTGCGCGACGGCGCGCCGCCCGGAGCCGGCGGCTTCCGGATTCGAGAGCACCGACGAGAGCGCGGAAGCCACCCGCGAGGTGCCGACCTCGCGCAGAGGAGGCGGTTCGTCTGTCTCGTACTCGATGCTGAACGTGATGGTGCGGAAGAAGCGTAGCCGCTCCCGCTCGGGCAGATACTGGACCGGGTGCACCAGCAGGCCGACGACGGTGTTCGCGGAGGACAGCGCCCGCGAGTTCAGACGGACGAGTTCCGCGGGATACGGCTCGGTCGTCTGATAGCGGGCTGCGCTGGGTCTCGCGAAGGGCTTCGCCGGGAACTCGATCCCCGGAATCGGCAGAAGGCGGGGCGCCTGAGCCGGATAGGGGCGGAATGTTCCGATGATCTCGGCGCTCTCAGTGTGCGTGACCGAGACGCCGGTGACCACCGCGCCGGGCGGAAGCGCCAGCTGTACCGGGACGACGGGGAGCTGCGGCGCGCCGACCTCGTCGGTGAGAAGGTGCGCGCCGAGCCGGACGTGATCGTATCCACCACGAGACTCGACCGCGAGGTTCTGCTCGGTGAATGTCAGCGTGTGCTCGAGCGTTGCCGCCTGTGCCGCGGCGCACAGCAGCAGCACGGGGACGATCGCGGCGAGGCGGAGCCTTCCGGCGGTGTTCATCAGAGCGGACTCCTCGTGTGGGCAACGTTCACACACTCCAGCATGGACTCCGACGGGCGAGCTGTCAAGAGGCCAGCGGAGGCGGAACACGCGGACCACGTTCCTCGGGAGGGGCTGTAACCATATGTGAGTGTGATGCTTAGCTCTGTCAGAAACAAGGAAGGCAGGACCTTGATGGTCCTGCCTTCGCTGTTGCTCTGGTGCCCGGAGCGAGACTCGAACTCGCACAGGCGTGCGCCCACCACCCCCTCAAGATGGCGTGTCTACCAGTTCCACCATCCGGGCACTTCATATGCTCGTCGCGGAGCCCGTCCTGCGCTCCGCAGACAACATTCTACTCGCCGGTACCGTCCGTCGCAACCGGATTCTCTGTCGCGTCGTCCGCAGGCGCGGCACTCTCAGCGCCGCCGTCAGATGTCACCGGCTGCGGGACGCCCTCGGGCAGTCCTTCGCCCGGGAGAACCTCGCCAGCCGCGCTCGCCGGCGCCGCCTGCTGACCCTGAAGCCCCTCGAGCACGGCGCTCGTGTTCCGGTCCCGGACCACGAAAGCCAGCGTGAGACAGGTCACCATGAAGACGACCGCGAGGTAGCGGGTCGCCTTGGTGAGCATGGTAGCCGCAGTCTGACCGCCGAACACCGCTCCGGCGCCACCGCCACCACCGAACGCTCCCGCCAGGCCGCCGCCCTTACCGGACTGCAGGAGCACGGTGACGATCAGCCCCAGCGAGACAAGAATGTGGATTGCGAGTATCGCTCCGTACATGGATCCTCCCAAAGCTGCTCCGCTGACGCGCTCACGGCGCTGCGCGGATGATCTCGGCGAAGCTCCCCGGGTCCAGGCTGGCCCCGCCGACGAGCACACCGTCGATGTCGCTCTCCGCCATGAGCGTAGAAGCGTTGTCTGGCTTGACGCTGCCGCCGTACAGGATCCTGATCCCTTCGGCGGCAGAGTCTCCGAATATACCACGCAGAATACGTCGAATCAAGGTATGAACGTCGTTCGCCATCTCAGGAGACGCCGTGCGTCCCGTACCGATGGCCCAGACGGGTTCGTACGCAAGCACGAGGCGTCCCGCGTGCTCGTGGGCCGTTCCCTCGAGCGCCGCCGTCACCTGACGGGTGATGACCTGCTCGGTCAGTTCGCCCTCGCGCTCTTCCAGCGTCTCCCCCACGCAGACCAGCGGCGTGAGGTTGCTTTCCAGCACCTTCCGGAGCTTTCTCGCGACCATGTCGTCGGTCTCTCCGAACAGCGCCCGCCGCTCCGAGTGACCGATCAGCGTGTGAGTCACGCCGAGCGACTCGAGCATCCCCGTCGAGGTCTCTCCCGTGAACGCGCCGCTCTCCTCCCAGAAGGTGTTCTGGGATCCGACGGCGATCTTCGTATCACGCGCCGCGTCGACCACTGCGTCCAGCGCGACGTGCGGCGGGCAGACCAGTATCTCAGCGCGCGTGTCGATGCCGGCAACCTTGTTCTTCAGCGCGATGATGAACTGCCGCGCCTCGGCCGGCGTCTTGTTGAGCTTCCAGTTTCCAGCCACGATCGGTTTGCGTGTCACGCGGTCTCCTCTCCGACGGGAGCGTCGGTCAGGGCCTCTACGGCCGGCAGCGGCTTGCCCTCGAGGAACGCGAGCGATGCTCCGCCCCCCGTCGAGATATGCGTCACGCGTCCTCCAAGCCCTGACTGGACGAGCGCTGCCGCCGAGTCGCCGCCTCCGACGATACTCACGGCGCCCGCGTCGGTCGCTTCTGCGACGGCGTGAGCGACTGCCACGGTCCCCTTGTCGAACGGCTTGGTCTCGAAGACTCCGAGCGGTCCGTTCCAGACGATGGTTCGCGCATTCGCGATCTGCTCGGAGAACGCCTTCACGGTCGCCGGACCGATGTCAACGCCCTTCCACCCGGGCTCGATCGCGTGCGCATCGACCGTATGACTGGGCGCGCCGGCCGCGATCTCCTCGGTAACAACGACGTCGGTCGGCAGGACCAGCGACGTCGATGTCTCGGCCGCCGAGTTGAGTATGGAGAGAGCCGTCTCCACCCGGTCGTCCTCGACCAGAGAGTCTCCGATGGCAGCGCCCTGCGCCTTCAGGAACGTGAAGGCCATCCCTCCTCCGATGAGGAAGACGTCGACCGTCGGCATGAGGTTCTGGATGACGCCGATCTTGTCGGAGACCTTCGCGCCGCCGAGGATCGCCACGTACGGCGATTCGGGTGAGTCGGTCGCGCGACTCAGGTTCGCGAGCTCGTTCTCGATGAGGAATCCCATCGCGCAGGGCTCGATCGACTCGGTGACGCCGGCCGTCGATGCGTGCGCGCGATGCGCCGTGCCGAACGCGTCGTTCACGTAGACGTCTCCCATCCTGGCGAGGCGTCTGGCGAAATCGGGTTCGTTCTTCGTCTCCCCCTCGTGGAAGCGGAGATTCTCGAGGAGAACGATGTCCCCGTCGCGCATCCGCGCAACGACGCCCTCGGTGGAGTCACCGACGGAGTCCGGGGCCATCGTGACACCGCGTCCGAGCAGCTGCGAGAGGCGCTCGGCGGCGGGTCGCAGCGTCATCGAGGGGACGACCTTGCCCTTCGGACGCCCGAGATGCGACATGAGAACCGCCTTGCCTCCACGCTCGACGACGTACTCGATCGTCGGGAGCGCTCTGCGGATCCTTGTGTCATCCCCGACGCGCCCGTCCTCCGAGAGCGGGACGTTGAAGTCGACGCGGATGAGAACGCGCTTCCCGGCAACATCGATATCCCTCAAGCTCATCTTGCCCATACTGGGCTCCTCCGTGTTGGTTCAGACTGTGGTCGCAGTTGGCGCCCGCAAGGCGGACGCCAACTGCCGAGCTGCCGGAGGAGCCGTGCTCCCCCGGCAGCCAACTACTTGTTCGCGACGAGGTCCATCATGTCTACCATCCGTGACGCGTACCCGGCCTCATTGTCGTACCAGCCGAGGATCTTCACGAACGTGCCGTTCATGACCTTCGTCAGTTCGCTGTCAAAGATGCAGCTGTGGCGGTTGCCCACGATGTCGATCGAGACGAGTGGCTCATCCGAGTACTCGAGGTACGGGCTCAGCGGTCCCTCGGTCGCGGCCTTGAGCATGGCAGCGTTGACCTCCTCGGCCGTCGTCTCCTTCTTGACGTTCAGAACGAAGTCGACCAGCGAGCCATCGGGTGTCGGGACGCGCACGGCCATACCGTCGAGCTTGCCCTTCAGCTGGGGCATGACGCCTGTGATCGCCTTGGCGGCGCCCGTGGTGGTCGGAATCATGCTGACAGCCGCGGCACGAGCGCGCCGCAGGTCCTTGTGCGGCAGGTCGAGGATCTTCTGGTCGTTCGTGTAGGCGTGGACGGTCGTCATCACGCCGTTGACGATGCCGAAGTTGTCCTCGATGACCTTGATCATCGGGGCGGCGCAGTTGGTCGTGCAGGACGCCGTCGAGATGATGTGGTGGTCCGCCTGGACGTAGTCGCCGTCGTTGACCCCCATGACGATCGAGATGTCGACATTCTTGCCCGGCGCCGAGATCATGACCTTGCGCGCGCCGGCCTTGAGATGCTTGGACGCACCCTCGCGCGTGCGGAACGCGCCGGTGGCCTCGATGACCACATCGACGCCCAGCTCGCCCCACGGGAGACCCTCGGGGTCGCGCTCTGAGAAGATCCTGATCTTCTTGCCGTCGACGGTGATCGAGTTCTCGTCGTGCGTGACCTCGCCGTCGAACCGACCGTGGACCGAGTCGTACTTGAACAGATGCGCCAGGGTGGCGGCATCGGTGAGATCGTTAATCGCGACGATCTCGAAGTCCGGGTCGAGACGGGCGAACCTGAGTACCAGCCTGCCGATGCGTCCGAAACCGTTGATCGCGTACTTGAGGGCCATGTGTTCCTCCTAGACTCTGCCGGCGGACCCGAACAGGTCCATCTTCGCCTTGATGACTTCGGCCATTCCATCGCGAGCAGCTGCAAGGATCTTCCTGGGGTCGAACACCTTCGGGCTCTCGGTCAGGATCTGCCTGACGTGCCCGGTGAACGCGAGCCTGAGATCCGTATCGATATTCACCTTGGCGACGCCGTGCTTCAGCGACGCGCGAATGCTCTCGGCCGGGACGCCCTTCGCGCCCGGAAGGTCCGCGCCGTAGCGCTGAGCCAGCTCCAGGACCTCGGGGGGCACCGCGGAGGCGCCGTGGAGCACGAGCGGGATGCTCACGAGCGCGGCGATCTTCTCCAGACGCTCGATATCCAGTCTCGGCTCACCCTTGAACTTGTACGCGCCGTGTGACGTGCCGATGGCGACCGCCAGCGAGTCGACGCCCGTGCGCTCGACGAACTGCGCGGCCTCCTCGGGATCGGTCATCGAGGCGTCCTTCGAGTCGACGGAGATCTCGTCCTCGACCCCCTCGAGACGCCCCAGTTCGGCCTCGACGCTGATGCCGTGCGGATGCGCGAGATCGACGACCGCCTTGGTCGCGGCGATGTTCTCGTCGAACGGGAAGTGCGAACCATCGATCATCAGAGAGGTCCAGCCGTGCTCGATGCAGCCCTTGATGATCTCCATGTCGGTGCCGTGGTCCAGGTGCAGCGACGCGGGGATGTCCGCCTCGCGCGACATGTTGTCCACCATGGCGCGGATGTTGTCATAGCCCGCGTACTTGATCGCCGACTGTGACGTCGCCACGATAACGGGCGAACGCTTCTCGGCGGCCGCCTGGAAGATGGCGGCCGTGATCTCGAGATTGCTCGTGTTGAAGCCCCCGACCGCGTAGCCGTCGCGGCGCGCCGGGACCATCAGATCGTTGTTGTTGACCAGTGCCATGTTCTCTCCCTAGCCGAAGAAGGTCCGTGCGACCTCATAGAGTTCCGAGTCGACGCGCTTGAGGCATTCAGTCGCGTGCGACATCTCCACGGGGACGATCCTGTCACCCTGGAGACTGACCATCTTGCCGAACTGCTCGGCGTGGACGAGGTCCGCGGCCATCACGCCGAACCGGGTTCCGAGAACGCGATCGAACGCCGTCGGCGTCCCTCCGCGCTGTGTATAGCCAAGTACCGTGACGCGAGTCTCGAAGCCGGTGCCGTGTTCGATGGCATGCGCGAGCTTGTTGGCGATCCCGCCGAGTCTGACGTGACCGAACGCGTCGGTCTCCTGCTCCACGAGAACCAGTTCGCCCGAGTCGGCTTCCTGCTCCATCGGGTACTCGGCGCCCTCGGCGACCACGACGATACTGAAGTTCTTGCCGCGGGAGTGTCGCTTGCGAATGACATCGCAGACCTCATCGATCGAGAAGGGGACCTCGGGGATCAGAATGAGATCCGCGCCACCGGCGATGCCGGACTTGACCGCGATCCAGCCCGTGTGTCTTCCCATGACCTCGACGACCACGACTCGGTTGTGAGACTCCGCCGTCGTGTGAAGGCGGTCGATGGCCTCGGTCGCGATGTGGACGGCTGTGTCGAACCCGAAGGTGAAGTCGGTGCCGTTGATGTCGTTATCGATCGTCTTCGGGACGCCCACGACCCGGAGACCCTCCGAGTAGAGCTGTGCCCCGACCCCCAGCGTGTCCTCGCCGCCGATGGCGACGAGACCGTCGAGCTCGAGCCTCTCGAAGGTCTCCTTGACCCGCTCAACTCCGCGCTCCTCACGCCCGACGTTGGTCCGCGATGTTCCGAGGATCGTTCCTCCGCGCGGCAGGATCCCCGAGACCTCGTTGATGCCGAGCGTCTGGTAGTTCCCTTCGAGGATTCCGGCCCATCCGTACTTGAATCCAATGACCTCGCCACCGTACTTGCCGATCGTGCGGCGGACCACGGCGCGGATGACCGCGTTGAGTCCGGGACAGTCGCCCCCGCCGGTGAGGATACCGACTTTCATGAATGCCTCCACAGGAATTGTCACCGAGTTCGCTGCATCTTCTTTTCCGAACTCAACATACTACGCCCGGGTAGTGCCAGTGTCAACTCGATTCAGGTTAGAAACGCCCTAGCAATGGGCTCTTCCGCTCTCTCCGGCGGTCACGTGCTCGAGCGGGCCCTGCGGCGGCCGCGACGAGCCGCACAACGCTGCCCGAGTGCTCGAGGGCCGCGCGTGCGGCACCCACTGTGGCGCCCGTCGTCACCACGTCATCGAGCAGGATGAGGGGCCTGTCGTCGGGCGGCGGCTCGACCACCCGGAACACTCCGCGAACGTTGGCCATGCGCCCCGGACGGTCGAGAAGCGTCTGGGGGCGGGTCGCCCGGACGCGGAGGAGAACCCCCCGGGCCACCGGGTACCCGCCGCAAGCGGCGACCGCCTCGGCCAGGAGCCGGGTCTGGTCGTACCCCCTCTCCCGCCGGCGTGCGCGGTGGAGAGGGAGCGGGACGAGGAGAGCCCGTTCGCGCTCCGCCGGCGTCAGGCGGGTCTCGAGCAGCGCGGAGATCAGTCGCCCGAGATGCACGGCGACGTCGGGGCGGTCACCGAACTTGATGGCTCGAACGAGCGTTGCCGTGACGCCCGCATAGGGTGTGGCGAACACGGCTTCGAAGCGTCTTCCGCTCGGGTTCGTGAGCCGGAGCAGTCCCGGTTCCAGACGGAGCGCGCTCCGGCACACGGAACAGAGACCCTGTTCACCTCCGGCGAGCGGCGCGTGGCAGTGGAGACAGGAGTCCGGGAGCGCGAAGTCCAGCAGCGCGCGCCGAACGCTCGTGAAGAGCTCCCGGATCCTCACCGGGTGCTCGAGTTTCGACATCCGTTGCGGGCTCCCTCGGGGGCAACCGCTGTCAGAGGGGGTGGTCCTGCTTCGAACGCCGTGACAGGACGATCAGAAAGACGATCGAGATCGAGGCGAGGATGATTCCGATGAGCTGATTGCTCGTGAGGCTGAATGTCGCGCTCTCGACCACCATCGATGTCGACTCGTAGTAGCGGAGAGGATCGATCAGGAAGCGATAGACCGACAGCAGGAGCATGAAGGTCCAGAGCAGGAAGCCGGGGAACCGTCGCTTCCGGTCGAGCAGAAGCAGGACGGCCATGACCGCGATGGACGACGCGGACTCGTACAGCTGTGTCGGATGGAGCGGCACACCGGGGAACCACGTCCCCGCCCCCGAGACCGCAGGGAAGGTCACCGCCCAGGGAAGCTCGCAGTGCTTCCCGAAGCAGCATCCGTTGAAGAAACACCCGATCCTGCCGATCGCGATGCCGAGCGACAGCGCCGGCGCGGTGATGTCGGCGCCGACCCACGGGTTGATCCCGCGCCGCTTGAAGAACCAGAGACCGACAAGGATACCGAGGATCATGCCGCCGTAGAGAGCGAGGCCGCCGTCCCATATCTTGAGCGCGCGGAGCGGGTCTCCGATGTAGTGCTCCCAGTGGACGATGACATACGTCAGCCGCGCCCCGACGATCGACGCGATGATGACGAAGAACGCCAGATCGATGATGGCGTCGGGCTCGACGTTCCGCGCGGGAGCGCGCCGGCGGGCCAGCCAGATGGCTCCTGCGAATGCGAGGGCGACCATCAGGCCGTAGCTGCGGATGGGCAGCGAGCCGATATGGAAGAGGATCGGATGCACTCTAGTACTCCATTCTCCGGAGCCCCATCCCGAGCACGATGCCGATCGAGGTCATCGTGACGAGGAGTGAGGATCCTCCGTAGCTCAGTAGCGGCAGTGTCATGCCCGTCACAGGCGATAGCCCCAGCGTCACGCCGATGTTGATGGCGGACTGAACGAAGAGCGCGCCCGCGATCCCGACGATCGTCAGCGCCGCGAACCGGTTGCGGACCTGCGACGCCAGTCGGAGCATGCGGATGACCAGATAGAGGTAGAGCCCGATGACGATGGCGCACCCTGCGAACCCGAACTCCTCGGCCAGCACCGAGAAGATGAAGTCCGTGTGCTGCTCGGGCAGGAACGCGAAGTTCTTCTGCGTCCCCTGAAGGAACCCCTTCCCGAACACCGATCCGGACCCGATCGCGATCTTCGACTGGATCAGCTGGTAGCCGGTACTGAAACGGTACTTCTCGGGATTGAGGAAGGCAAGGACTCTGTGGCGCTGGTAGTCCTTGAGGTGGTTCCAGAGGAACGGACTCAGTCGTCCCATGACGACGGTCGTGACGAACACGAGCAGCTTGTCCGCGACGAAGAGACGTGACACGTAGAGGAGCCACGCAAGGACCGCGACGAAGACGAGCCACGCGACCCAGTTGAACGCGATGATCATGCTGACGACGGGCGCGAGCATGATGAGCAACAGCACCGGGCGCATCCCCGCCCAGTAGAGCATCGGCGGAAGCATGAGCAGGAAGATGATGGACGTCCCGAGATCCGGTTCGCGGAGCACCAGCAGCGTCGGGACGAGCACGATCGCGAGCGGGATCGCCAGGTGGATCGGGCGGTCCAGCCGCGTCTTCTTTCTGGCGAGGTACTTCGCGAGAATGAAGATCGTGGCGTACTTGGCCAGCTCGCTCGGCTGGAGCCGCATCGGACCGAGGTCGAACCACCGTCTCTCTCCGGTCTTGCCGACCCCGACGAACAGCACGGCGATCAACAGCAGCAGCGCGACGGCGTAGAAGAACGGCGCGAGCGCGTCGATCGTGTCCTGCGAGATGAACATGACGACGGTCAGGACGATGATCCCCAGACCGGCCCAGAGGAACTGTCGCTTCACCAGCGAGGACGCGCCGCCGTCGGCTGCGTGGGTCGCACTGTGGATCATCACGACGCCGATGATCACGATGATGAGCATGGTGACGAAGAGTCCGACATCGAAATCGCGGAGCTGGCGGCGGTCTATCATTCGTCGGCCCCCCCGTCTTCCGGTTCAGCGCTCTCGTCCGTCACGACCCCGAACTCGTCCGGCGAGTCTCCGGTCTCGCTCTCTTCCGCCGGCTCTTCGTGAACGACCGCCACGGGCTCAGGCAGCTCGATCCCGAGATACGCGCGGATGACCTCCCCCGCAATGGGCGCAGCGATGGCTCCGCCCCCGCCTCCGTGTTCGACCAGGACGGCGACGACGATCTGTGGATCGTCCGCCGGGGCGTATGAGACGAACCACGCGTGGTCCTCACCGTGCGGGTTCTGCGCCGTTCCCGTCTTGCCGGCGACCTCGATCCCGGGGACACGAGCCAGCTTGCCCGTTCCGTTCGACGCCTCGACGACGTTGACCATCGCTTCCTTGATGAAGGAGAACGTGTTGCGCGAGAAGGGGATCTCGTATGTGGTCGTGGTTCGCGCGGTCCCGATGACGCGGCCGGAATAGGTCTCGACGCGCTTGAGAATGTGCGGAGCGTGGACCGGTCCATCGTTGACGATCCCGCAGACGATGCAGGCCGCCTGGAGCGGTGTGACCAGAAGCTCTCCCTGACCGATAGCGAGGTTGAGAACGACGCCGCGGCTCCAGCGTCTGGCGCCGTAGATCCTGTCATACCACGATGGCGTCGGGACGTTGCCCCGAGCCTCGCCGGCGATGTCGATACCCATTCGACGTCCGATGCCCGCGCGCTCCGCCCAGTCCATGAGCTGCGCCACACCGAGCCGCGCGCCGAGTTGGTAGAAGTAGACGTCGCACGATTCGACCACGCCCTTCATGATGTCGACGACCCCGTGCCCCTCCCGTTTCCAGCAGCGGAAGGTCCGGATGCCGTACTTGTGCGCGCCCGTGCAGGTGACCTTCTCGTAGTGGTTGGCGAGGCCGGTCTCGAGTCCTGCTCCGACCGTGATGAGCTTGAACGGGCTCCCCGGCGGGTAGGTCGCCTGGATCGAGCGGTTGAGGAGCGGATGCCCCTCCGAACCGGTCAGGGCGTCCCACTCCTCGGTCGTGATCCCATCAACGATCTCGTTGGGGTTCGGCGCGGGCATTGAGGCCAGCACCAGGATCTCGCCGGTGGAGGGCTCGATGGCCACGACCGATCCCCCGTCGTGTCGCGACAGCGCCTCCTCGGCCGCGCGCTGCGCGTTGAGATCGAGCGTCAGCACAAGGCTGTGTCCGGGCCGGACCTCGCGTGACGGGCCTCCCTCGAACGGGTAGAGTTCGCGGCCGACGGCGTCGCAGACCCAGTACTCGGCTCCGTCCCTGCCCCTGAGCACCAGTTCGTAGCGCTGCTCGGCGCCCGTCTTCCCGACGACGTCGCGCGCCGCATAGCCGAGCGGGCCCATGGACGCGAGTTCCGCGTCGTTGACCTCGCCGACGTATCCGATGCCGTGCGTGGCCAGCGAATCGTAGAGGTAGCGACGGACCGCCGTGACCTCGACCTTGACGCCCGGCAGCTCGGAACGGTGTTCCTCTATCTTCGCGATCTGCTCGAAGGTGGCGTCGGGGACAAGTACCACGTTTCCGTAGAAGCGTCCGGCGGCCTCTTCGAGCTTCTCCGCGACGAGCGCCTGGTCCAGCTCGAGGAGCTCCGAGAGCAGGACGGAGACCGAGAGGTCGTCCCGTCGCTTGAGGCGCGACAGTGTTACGGAGAGCGAAGCGCGGTTGTCGGCGAGAATCTCTCCGTGACGGTCGAGAATGAGCCCGCGCGGCGCGCGGACCTCGAATCCCTGAACGTAGTTGTCTTCGGAGAGGTTGCGGTAGAACTCACCGCGGATGAGCTGGAGCCAGCCGAGGCGTCCCACGATGATGACGCAGACAACGACCGCGGCGAGCCGGAGCACGCGGGAGCGCAGTCTTCGCTCATCGATGGTCGCGGTGTCTCTACCAGTGAGAGGCACTGGTCACACCCCTCCAGTTGGCAGCTCGAGCCACCGCATAGATGACGGCTCCGAGGACGGCCGTGTAGACGGCTCCGAGAAGCGCCTCGTGGACGAAGAACCGCCCGAATAGGTCGAGATGATTGCGATAGTAGACGACGTAGTAGATCAGGTCGTGCAGGAGCGTCGCACCTGCGATGACGGTGCACTGAACGAAGATGTTCGCCTTGACGAGGTGATCGAGAAGCCTCGATGCCAGATACCCTGTGATCGCGAGGGCCAGCGCGTTGAGGCCGAGATACTCGGGCATCTCGGAGTCCGCGACGAGCCCCATGAAGAAGCCTGAGATGATCGGAGTCCGTCCTCCCATGAGCAGCGCGCCGTAGACGAGCACGAGCACTGCGAAGTCCGGACGCGCTCCGAGGATCTCGATCTCGGGGGCGAGCGTGGCGTCGAGAACGACGGCGACGATACAGGCGACAACGTAGGGTCCCATCCTCATCGGTCCGCCTCCCCCACGCCCGCGGTGGGGTTCCCGCCGGGAGCATCGAGTTCGCCGTCCGCCGCGTCCTCCGTGTCGCCCGGTGTCACGCCGGGCGTGATCCCGAGCGTTCGCGCCAGCTCGTCGAGCCGGTCGTCGTGACCGGGGTCACGTTCGGCTCGTCCCGTCACGATGAACACCTGCTCGGTCGTCGCGAACTCCACCGCGAGCTTCACGGCCACCGACATCGTCAGCGGGCCCTCGGTGGCCAGTGTCACCTCGCCCACGACGAGACCCGGCGGGTAGACGCCCCCGAGTCCCGAGGTCACAACGCGGTCGCCCTTCTGGATGTCCGAACGGGCGGGCACGTAGTCCATCTCCCAGCTGAGCAGCTCGGCGGCCGAGCGATACCGTGGTCGGACGATGCCGCGGACACGGCTCCGCTCGACGGTCACGGCAACGGCCGACGATGCGCTCGTCAGAGGTTCGATCAGCGAGCGTCCCGGGAACGCGCGTGAGATCTTCCCGACCAGTCCTTCCGAGACTATGACGGGCATCCCGGCCGTGATCCCGTGCTCGAGACCGCGGTCGATCTCGATGCCCTCGAGGACGCGCCCGCCCGGCATCCCGATGACGCTCGCCGGGATCATCTCGAAGCGTTCTTCCTCTTCGAAGGCGATGAGAAAACTCGTGAGCTCTCTGAGCCTGTCGTTCTCGTGGCGGCAGGCCAGCAGGCCGGAGCGCTCCTCCATGAGTTCGATCGTGAGACGGCGGAGCTGGGTGTTCTCCTGACGCACGCGGAGGAGTTCGGTGGCGCCGCTGGTGACCCGCTTCACCGGGCCGAGTGTAGGTGTCGACACGACGAACGACACCGCGTTCTTGACGGCCGGGGGCAGCGCCAGAAGCGTCAGCGAGATGAGGGCACAGATGATGAGCGTGGACAATTCGCGGTTCTCACGAAGGAACCGCGCAAGCAGCGAGACCATCCGCTCTCCTACCTCTTGGCGGAGCGCATGAGGACGGGTTCGTAGTGCGATATGTTCTCGAGGATCTTGCCGGTGCCGAGCACGACGCAGATCAGCGGGTTCTCGACGACGTTGATCGGCAGCTTCGTCTCCTCGCGGAGAAGCACGTCCAGACCTCTGAGAAGCGATCCGCCGCCGGTCATCACGATTCCCCGGTCGACCAGATCGGCCGCCAGTTCGGGGGGCGTCTCCTCGAGGGACAGCTTGAGACCCTCAACGATCGCGGAGATCGGTTCCTGAAGCGCCTCGCGAATCTCTTCCGATGTGATCCGAAGCGTGCGCGGGACGCCGCCAACGAGGTCGCGTCCCTTCACCTCGGCCTCCATCTCCTCCTCGAGCGGATAGGCCGATCCGATCTCGATCTTGATCTGTTCGGCCGTCTGCTCGCCGATGAGCAGATTGTAACTGCGCCGGAGGTGATTCATGATCGCTTCGTCCATCTCGTCCCCGCCGACACGCACCGACGTGTGATTGACGATGCCCGAGAGCGCGATAACGGCGATCTCCGTCGTGCCGCCGCCGATATCCACAACCATGTTGCCGGCCGGCTTCTCGACCGGAAGCCCGACGCCGATAGCCGCGGCGACCGGTTCGGCCACGAGGAACACCTCACGGGCGCCCGCGTGCTCCGCGGAGTCCTGTACGGCCCGTCGTTCGACCTCAGTGATGCCGGAGGGCACGCAGATGACCATGCGGGGTCTTACCAGGAGGCGACGTCGCTGCACCTGGAGGATGAACTCACGAAGCAGGTCCTCGGTTCCCTCGAAGTCGGCGATCACACCGTCCTTCAGGGGACGCAGAGCCTTGATCCCGTCGGGTGTGCGACCGAGCATCTCCTTGGCCTTGGTGCCGACCGCGACGACGTTGCCAGTGGCCTTCTCGACCGCGATGACGGACGGCTCGTTGAGAACGACCCCCCGGCCCTTCACATAGACGAGGGTGTTCGCGGTCCCGAGGTCGATGGCGACGTCGTTGACGATTCCGAGAATGGAGTCCAAGAACATGGCGTCTTCCCGTCGTGTGTCAGATGTGTCCGAGTTCCTTGAGACTTACGTAGTCGTGACTGCCGAGTATGACGTGGTCGAGTATCTCGATGCCGAGGATGCGTCCCGCATGGACGAGACGATCCGTCACCGCGAGATCCTCCGGGCTCGGTTCGGGCTGCCCGGATGGGTGGTTGTGCACCAGCACGATCGCCTGAGCGCTCTCGGTGACGGCCGCCTTGAAGACCTCGCGAGCGTGAACGACCGACGCATTGAGCGAACCGATCGAGATCGTCCGAACGCCGAGGATCCGGTTCTTCGTGTTGAGGAGGATCGCCCGGAAGTGCTCCCGGTCGAGCGAGCGCATCTCGTCAAGAAGAAGGTCCGCAACGTCTTCCGGACCTGAGACGTGCAGCCGCGGCGCGGTCCGTTCGTTCCTCGAGAAGCGCTGTCCGATCTCGCGGACTGCGCGAATCCTCGCGGCGAGCGATCGCCCGACTCCCCGGACTTTCGCCAGACTCGAGGAGGACTCTCTGAGCACGGCCGACAACGATCCGAACTCCGCCAGCAGGCTGTCCGATACCACCTCGGCGGGCACCGGACCCGTGGCTCCCGACGCAAGTAGCGTCAGCAGCTCGGCGTCCGTGGGCTGCACCGGCGGTATCGCGCCGGACATCTCGTTCCTCACCACCACACCTCCACCCCGGTTCCCGGATACGCTAGCACAGCGGTCGTTTCATCTACAAGCGGTTTCTCCCGGAGAGCGCGATGCGTCCCTCCAGATCGAAATCTCGCGGTCCCGTGACCTCGACGTCGACCATATCCCCTCGTTCCACGCCGGACGCGAGCGGGATATGGATGACCCCGTCGAGTTCCCAGGCCTGCCCCGCGTGGCGCCCCGTGATCCCCTCGGGAGCGACGTCATCGATGAGCGCGGTCAGTCTGCGCCCGGCGAGCGCTTTGCCGCGGGCCTTCGCGAGTGATTCTGTGAGCGCGATGAGGTCCCTGGCGCGCTCGGACGCGACCTCCCGAGGTACCTGGTCGGGTAGCAGCGCCGCGCGTGTCCCGTCCTCAGGAGAGAACTCGAAGACACCGAGGTGTTCGATGACACCGGACCCGACAAGATCCCTGAGTTCGCGGAAGTCCTCCTCGGTCTCGCCGGGGAACCCGACGATCACGGAGCTTCGGATCCAGATGTCCGGAACCCGGTCGCGAACGCGGCTGAGCAGAGCCTTGATGTGTGCGCCATCGGTCCCCCGCCCCATCGTGTCGAGGATGTGGTCGGCCACGTGCTGGATCGGGATGTCCAGATACGGAACGACCGAGTCGAGCGCAGCCACCGCGCCGATGACGTCGTCCGACAGGTGGGCCGGGTGCGTGTAGAGGATCCGGATCCAGTCGATGTCCGTGCGATCGAGCTCCGCGAGGAGCTCCACAACGGAACCCTGAGGAGCAATGTCCGTGCCGTAGGCGGTTGTATCCTGCGCGATGAGATTGACCTCGCGAACGCCTGCGTCGATGAGGTCCTCCACCTCAGCGCGGACAGACGCCACCTCCCGGCTCCTCAGTCGACCCCGGATCGACGGGATCATGCAGTAGGCACATCGGTTGTCACATCCCTCGGAGATCTTCACGTACGCGATATGGTCAGGCGTGCCGAGGACGCGTGGTGTCGTGTGGTCGTAGAGGAAAAGCGGTTCGTGGACGGCGGTGACAGACGCGCCGGAGCCGAGCGCCTCGACCGCCTCGGCGATCTCGGCGACGTCGGAGCATCCGACAACTCCGTCAACACCGGGGAGCATGGCGAAGACATCTTCACCGTAGCGCTGCGGCAGACAGCCCGCGACGAGCACGCCGCCGAGCCGGCCGCTCCGCTTGAGTTCGAGGCATCCGGCCACCACCTCGGTCGACTCGGCCACGGCCGACGCGATGAAGGAGCACGTGTTCACGATGGCGAGGTCGGCGCCTTCCGGACTGGCGACGAGCGTGTGTCCGGCCTCGTCGAGCAGACCGAGCATGACCTCGGCATCGACGAGGTTCTTGGGGCAACCGAGCGTTATGAGGGCTATCTTCATGCGGGAACGGTGCGCGGCGGTCACGAGCCGAGATCGCCGTGATCGTAGGGCGATCCGCTCTGGATGCTGGCGCCCGGCGGGGGCGCGAGCTGGAACTCGCTGTCGGGGATGACGGCTCCGAGTTCGGTGCGCTCGATGACGTAGGTCGACCGGTCGCCGGAGGACGCCACTGCGGCCAGCCTGACGACCAGATGACGGACACGGTCGATGGTCACGTCGACTCTCGATGGGTCCATGTACCTGTTCTCGGGGACCAGATGGACGCACAGATGCGTGTCATCGCTCGAGATGAGCGGCTCGGATGGATGAAGACGGTAGCTCTTGAGGATGGCCGCCGGGTCGACGGTGAGTCCGGTCGAGTCGATGAGCGAGACGAAGAACTGGTTCGTCTGAGGGATGAACACGCGGAGCGTTCCGCCGGATGCGACGATGCGTCCGCCGTCGTCATAGCTGATGGAAAGCGTATGAGGAGGCCGCGCCGTCAGGACGGCGTGTGTGACGAAGCTCGAGTCCGCGAGCGCCCAGTAGTTCTCTTGGGAGAACGTGAGCCGGTAGCTGCTCTGCTCGAGATAGGCGGCTGCCGCCTGTTCGATCTCTCGTTCGATCTCAGCGACCGTCGGCTCGTCCGCCGACGCGCTCGTCGCAGCGAGAGAGAGTGTGAGAGCCAGCAGAAGAGCGCATGTCGTGAACGCGCGCGCGGTTGCTCCGCTGCTACTCTTCCTCTTCTTCCTCGTACTCCTCGTCATCCTCGCCCTCTTCTTCCTCGTCATCCGGCTCTTCTTCGTCGTCCTCGTACTCCTCTTCCTCCTCGTCCCCGTCGTCCTCCTCTTCCTCGTACTCTTCTTCCTCCTCGTACTCCTCGTCTCCGTCGTCCTCTACCTCTTCCTCTTCCTCGTCGCCCTCCTCCACTTCGTCGTCCTCGACGTCTTCGAATTCACCGTCATCGTCCTCGTACTCGTCCTCCGACTCATCAACGGGTTCGTACTCGGGCTCGTCATAGACGACCTCTTCGAGCGGCGCCTCGGCGGTCGCAACCGCCGCGCCCGGACCGTGTTCGAGGTACTCCGGTCCCACCAGGACGTCACGGGCCTTGCTGCCCTGGAACGGTCCGACGATCCCGTTGGCCTCGAGGAGGTCCATCAGGCGCCCGGCGCGAGCGTACCCGACCGAGAGCCGGCGCTGGAGGAGCGACGTCGACCCCATCTGGGTACCGACGACGACCTGGAGCGCCTTCTCGTAGTACTCATCGGACTTCACAGCGGACATCCGTGCGACGCTCTTCGCATCCTCGAAGTCGAAGAGGTAGTCGGGCTTGCCCTGGGTCCGCCAGTACGAGACGATGCGCGCCGTCTCGGCCGTTGACATGAAGGCTCCGTGCAGGCGGATCGGTTCAGGCTTCCCCGTCGGGAGGAAGAGCATGTCACCGTTCCCCAGCAGGGACTGCGCACCGTTCCGGTCGAGCACGGTTCTCGAGTCCGTCATCGAGATCACACGGAACGAGATCCTGGACGCGAAGTTCGCCTTGATGACGCCGGTGATGACGTCGACCGAAGGTCGCTGCGTGGCGAAGACGAGATGGATGCCGACCGCTCGCGCCATCTGGGCCAGTCGCTGGACCGGGGCTTCCACCTCGCGCGGCGCGCGGACCATCAGGTCGGCGAACTCGTCGACGATCACGATGACATGCGGCAGGCGGTGGCGATCGCTGTCCTTGAGCGCCTCGATGTCGTCGTGGTCGGCGATCCGCTTGTTGAAACCGTAGATGTCGCGGACGCCGAGCAGCGACAGCGTGTCGTAGCGGCGGTCCATCTCACCGACGAGCCACTGGAGCGCCATGGCCGCGGACTTGGCCTCGGTGACAACGGGCGCGAGCAGATGCGGGATGTCGGCGTAGCGCGTCAGCTCGAGCCGTTTCGGGTCGATCATCAGGAAGCGGACCTCATCCGGCGTCGAGCGGAAGAGGATGCCGCCGATCAGCGTATTGAGACAGACGCTCTTGCCGGAGCCTGTCGCTCCCGCCACGAGGAGGTGCGGCATCTTGGCGATGTCGGAGCAGTAGACCTTTCCCGTCGTGTCCTTCCCGAGCGCGAGCGGGATCTCGGTCGTGAGGTTCTGGAACACGTCGGACGCGAGCGTGTCTTTCAGATAGACGACGGCGGGATTCGCGTTCGGGATCTCGATGCCGACGGCTCCTTTGCCCGGGATCGGCGCGATGATCCGGATCGCCGTGGCTCGCATCGCCAGCGCCAGGTCGTCCTGGAGATTCGCGATCTGGCTGACCTTGACGCCGCGCGCCGGCTCGACCTCGAACCGCGTGATGATCGGGCCGGGCTGGACCTGGGCGACCGTCGCTGCCACACCGAAGTCCGAGAGCTTCTCCTCGAGGAGCTTCGAGCGCATCAGGAGTTCGTCGCGCGAGACCTCGTTGTGCGCGTCCGCGGGCGGTTCGTCGAGCAGCGAGATCGAGGGGAGCTTGTAGCTCGCGGTCTTGCGGACCTTGGGAGCCGGCGCCGCCTTCCGCGTCCGCGCGTGCTGGACGATGGTCGGGGCCTTGGGCTTCCTGCGGGGAGCCGTCCGCTCGCGGACCGGCGCCGCGGCGACCGCGACATCCTCCTCTTCCTCTTCCTCGTCGAAGGCGTCGCGCTTGCGACGGGCCTTCGCAGGACGGGGCGTCTTCTCCTTGTTCCGCGCCGGCTTGCTCGACCGTCGGCGCTTGGGCTTCTTCGGGACGCGCTCCTCCCGGTCGAAGAGGTTCTCGATGAACGAGCGCGACCACTCCGCGAACGAGGTTCCCCACTCGGCCAGCGTCTCACCGAGCCACACGAACGGGTAGGTCAGCGCATCGATATCGAATTCGGTGGTCAACAGAGCGATGAGCACGATGCCGCCGAGACCGGCGATAAACGTCCAGACCCGTCCGATGCTCTCGCCTCCGAGCACGGCGAGCTTCTCTCCCACCAGACCGGATATCCTGACCATCGGCGGTCCGCCGACCACACGGACGAGTGTGACGACGAGGATCCCTGCCGCGGAGAGGAAGACGCTCCGCAGCGCGAGTGTCTCCACTTCGCCGTCGACGAGGCGATTCCATCCCCAGGCGACGAGAAGCACCGGGAGTACCCAGGCCATGACGCCGAGCGTCTCGAACAGGTACATCGAAACGGCGCGACTTGCGTTCGGAACGTCCGGACCGATATTGTCGGTGAGCGCAAGGTACAGGTGCGTACCGAGGCTTGCCGTCAGCAGCAATCCGAGGAACAGAAGGAGCACGCCGATGAACTGGCGGCGCCTGTCATCGTCCATGTGATCAAAGAGCCCCATTCCGTGTCCTCCCGCAATCGTGTCGTGTGTGCGTGGTCTCGCGCGGCCGGAGAGCCCGGGGTCAGCGAGAGTCGGGATCGTGACCGGAGATCCTGCCGTCAACGACGACGGGAACGCCGGAATATCTGTCCATTCGTGCGCAGAACTCGAGGTCCCGCTCGAATCCGAGTTCTGCGAGCCGACGGCCGTGCACCGACGAGCGGAGAACGGTCTCGGGATCCGGCATACAGCCGGCGAGTACGCGCGCGGCCTCGGCGCCGTCGTTCATGGTCACGCGCGTCCCGAGCTCAGCGTGTATCCGGGCCGCCATGTGTCCGCCGCAGACGAAGTCCTCGAGCGACAGCACGCCGGAGTTGCCGGAGCAGAGGATCACCGCCCGCTCGGGTGCTGCCTTGACGAGACGCGCGACAACTGCCGAGAGATTGAGGAAACAGCCCACGGAGATGTCGGCCGCGGCTGCGCTCCCGGTGATGGCTACCGTCCCGTTGGTCGTGCAGAAGATGATCGTCTTGCCCTCGACGACGCGCCTGGTGTACTCGATCGGCGAGTTGCCGAGGTCGAAACCATCGATCGTGTGACCATCCTGCTCGCCGCCGAGAAGCGCCTCGGCGCGATCGAGCGTCGGGATGAGCTTCGTGGCGTCCTCGACATCGGCTACGGGGATGATCCGCTCGACGCCGTTCTCACAGGACTGCACGATCGTGCTCGATGCGCGGAGCACGTCGATGACGATGACGTGCGTCCCCTTGGCGAGCGCTTCGGTGAAGTCGCGCGGTGTGGCGTAGAGGCTCAGCTCCATGGTGTTACCTGCCCTCTGAGATGTCTTCGTCGCGGTGCGTGGCAGCGTGTCTCTCAGCTCTCGGCGTTCTTCTCGGATTCAGCCTGCTCCTTCGCCGCCTCCATCCGGCGCTCGAGCGTCCCCGTGTCGAAGTTGCCGGAAACGAAGTCGGGGTCGTCCATCATCTCGATGTGGAACGGGATCGTCGTGGCGACGCCCTCGATGACGAACTCGCTCAGCGCTCTGCGCATCCGCGCCAGCGCCTCCTCGCGCGTCGTGCCGTGCGTGAGCAGCTTCGCGATCATCGAATCGTAGTACGGCGGGATCGCGTACCCGCTGAAGACGTGCGTGTCGACGCGCACTCCGGGACCGCCGGGAACGTAGAGCTCGGTGACGGTGCCCGGACGCGGCGCGAAGCCGTGCGCCGGATCCTCGGCATTGATGCGGCACTCGATGGCATGGCCGCGGAGGTGGAGCTTCTCTTGGGTGAGGTCCAGCTTCTCGCCCGCGGCTACGCGGATCTGCTCCTTGACCAGATCGATGCCCGTTACGAGCTCGGTCACGGGATGCTCGACCTGGATGCGCGTGTTCATCTCCATGAAGTAGAATCCGCCACGAGCGTCGAGGAGGAACTCGACCGTCCCGGCGCTGGCGTAGCCGATGCCGCGCGCGCCGTCGACGGCGGCCTTGCCCATGCGTTCGCGGAGATCGTCCGTCACCGCCGGTGACGGCGACTCCTCAATAAGCTTCTGATGGCGCCGCTGGATGGAACAGTCACGCTCGCCGAGATGCACGACGTTCCCGTGGCTGTCTCCAAGGATCTGGAACTCGATGTGCCGCGGCTCGATCAGGAGCTTCTCGAGGTAGATCTCCCCGTCGCCGAATGCCGCCTCCGCCTCACCGCTGGCGACCGCGAAGTTCGTGACGAGATTCTCGGGGTCGACGGCGATCCGCATGCCCTTCCCGCCTCCCCCGGCAGACGCCTTGATCATGACCGGGTAGCCGATCCGCTCGGCCTCGCGCTTCGCTTCCTCCACGTCCTGGACCGCGCCGTCGGTGCCGGGCACCACGGGCACCCCGGCCTTCTGCATCATGGTCCGGGCGGTCGCCTTGTTCCCCATCAGGCGCATCATCTCGCCCGTCGGGCCGATGAAGGTGATGTCGTGGACCGCGCAGATCTCCGCGAACTCAGCGTTCTCGGCGAGGAATCCGTAGCCCGGATGGAGCGCGTCGGCTCCCGTGAGGTCGGCCGCGCTGAGGATGGCGCGAACGTTGAGATAGCTCTCCGCGCCCGCTGCCGGACCGATGCACACACTCTCGTCCGCGAACTTGACGTGGAGCGCATCCTCATCGGCCTCGGAGTGGACCGCGACCGTGGGGATCCCGAGTTCCTTGCAGGCCCGCATGACGCGGAGCGCGATCTCACCGCGGTTGGCGACCAGGATCTTGCTGAACACGGAGGAGCTCCTCCCGGATGGATGGTGGATCAGTCGGGCTGCACCATGAACAGCGGCGATCCGAACTCGACCGGCTTCCCGTTCTCGGCAACGACGCGTACGACCGTGCCGGCGACCTCGGACTCGATCTCATTCATCAGCTTCATGGCCTCGACGATACAGACGACCTGCCCCTTGTTGACGTGGTCGCCCTGCTGCACGTAGGGCGGCGACTCCGGGGAAGACGCCGCGTAGTACGTTCCGACCATCGGTGACGTGATCGGAACGAGACCGGCATCGGCGTCCGCCTGCGCGGCCGGTGCCGTCTCGGCGGTCTCCGCGACCGGCGCCGAAGCGGGTGCTGCGGCGGTCGGAGCAGCATGCTGCGCCTCGGTCACGACGGGGTGCGTCGCCAGCACGTGAGGCTGAGCCTTCACGATCCTGACCGAGGTCAGCAGGTTGCGGATGTGGAGCTCCTGGACATCGCTGTCCTCAACGAGTCTGATGAGCTCTTCGAGTTCCTTTCTGTCCATCTCGTCTCCTCCACAGTGCGTTGCGCGTCGCCGCGCAGACGTCAGACGCGGGAAACGTACTGTCCGGTCCGGGTGTCAACCTTCACGACGTCGCCTTCCGACAGGAAGAGAGGTACCTGCACGACGGCGCCGGTCTCGAGCGTGGCGGGCTTGGTGCCGCCGGAGACCGTGTCGCCCTTGACACCGGGGTCTGTCTGTGTGATCTCAAGTTCGACGAACGTCGGAAGCACGACAGAGACGGCTTCATCCCCATCGAACAGGATCTCGACCTCCGTGCCATCCTTCAGAAGAAGCGAGTTGCCCTCCCCCACAGCCGCTGTCGATAGCGCGACCTGGTCGTAGGTGTCCATCTTCATGAAGTTGAGCTGGTCATCCTTGTAGAGGAACTGCGCCTTGGTGCGATCGAGCCTGACGCTCTCGACCTTCTCCCCCGCGCGCCACGTGATGTCGAGGACCTTGCCGGACTTGACGTCTTTGAGCTTGCTGCGCACGAATGCGCCGCCCTTGCCGGGCTTGACGTGCAGGAACTCGACGATCGTGTAGAGCTTGCCGTCCTTCCGGATGACCATTCCGTTGCGGAAATCATTGCTTGTCGTTGCCATCGCTTCACCTGTGAGAGAGTTAATCGTGTTGCCAGTCGGCTC
This sequence comes from bacterium, assembly GCA_029990205.1. GTDB lineage: Bacteria > Joyebacterota > Joyebacteria > Joyebacterales > Joyebacteraceae > JAPEKQ01. The sequence goes on along the minus strand of JAPEKQ010000003.1, from coordinate 110,846 downwards.
TTATGCGCCGGCTCCGATGGAACCCATGCAGAATACAACCGCCACCATCACCCGTCAACCGGTATGTTCCCGGCCGCAACTCCGCTTCTGCAGGCCAGTTGCGCGTGTCCCGGCGAGTTCGTCGCCGGGATGCGTGGTACTCGTCACGATGGATGTGTGCCGCCGCTCAGCGCGACTCGGCCAGCGCGCGCTCGTATTCCTCGAGACGCTTGAGCGCGTCGGCGTCCTCAGGATCCCTTGCGAGGATCTGCTGACACACCTCGACCGCCTTGTCAGGCAGTCCCTGCCTTGCGTAGATCTCGGCGAGGGTCAGCGTCGCGATCCCGGTCAGTTCTCCCGCTCCGTCGCGGTCCGCCGGGTCTCCGGCTGACGGACCGAAGAGATCCGAGAGATGGGCCAGTTCGGTTGTCAGCGAGACCGGTTCCGATGGCGCCTCGATGGCCACCGGGGGTGCGTCCACCGGGGTGTCCCACGCCGCCTCGGCCGGCTGCGTTGTGTCCGTCTCGGGCGCCTGTGGATCCGCGGGCGCGGGTTCGAGTGGACTCTCCCACCTCGGGTCCGGGGTGGACTCCACGAAGACCAGAGCCTCCATGTTCTCGGGGTCCAGACGCATGACCTCGCGGAAGGCCTCACGCGCGTCGGCGTCGCGGCCCTGGTCACGGAGCGACCGGGCAAGTACGACACGGATCGATATGCTGTTCGGGTAGTCGCGTACTCCGTCGCGGGCTGTTGCCTCGGCCTCGCCAAGACGGCGCTCCAGCCGATAGGCCTCGGCAAGCGGCGCAACGATCCGGACGCTTCGCCGCGTGGCGAACACGCGCTCGAGTCGGGATATCGCGTCCTCGAGGGGTCGTAGCTCTCTCATGATGGAAACCTCATCTGCCGCCTGAGAACGTCCTGCCGAGTCCGTATCGGTCAGATGGTTCGTCTCGGGGGAAGCTACCAGAGCACCTCCGGTCTGTCAACCCCACCGGGGTGTCGGACCGGCGGGTGTCGGACCGGCGGGCGCCGAAGCGCTACGGACGGAACGTCATCAGCACGCCGTCGAGATGGCGCATCAGCGGCGTCTTGTCCTGTCCCGGAGCGAACAGACTGGCGTCGAGGAAGTAGACGCGATCCTCCTCCGGGACGTGCAGGCAGTATGAAACGAACGGGCCGCCGCCCTTAAGCTCCCTGTTCCCCCACCAGCCGCGCAGTCTCAGCGCCGGCATGCCGGCGAGCTGGACCGTGTCGGCGAGTACGGGCCTGCGGTCCTGGACGGTGTCCCCGTTGTGGTAGAGCGAACAGAGACGGTCGCGTTCCGTGGTCGCGTAGTCGCGTGTGACGTCCCGAGCGGCGCCTGAGCGCCATGAGACGAACAGGTAGCGGTCGGGCTGTCGCCGGTCGAACCGGATGAACCCGTCGCGCTCCGCGCCGGTGTCGAGCTCGTAGTCCTCCGGGACACAGATGGTCCAGCCGAAGCGCTCCTCGAGCGCTCCGCCTCGCCCCGAGCTGCGGGAGTCCTGACACAGTGCCGTGACGAGTCGCTCGCGGACATCGAACATCAGTTCCGACCTGATGTTCGCTCCCTCCGCCTGGAGATAGGCGACCAGCTCCTCCTCTGAGCCCGCCATCAGCGCCGCAACGACCTGTCGGCCGGCCCAGATGTCTGTGGCCGTCGTGAAGGACGCCTCGTCGGTCAGTGGTACTCCCGGAACCCTGCTCCGGACGACCTCGCCGACCTCGCCTTCGTCCCATACGCCGCAGAAGAGGATGTTGCGCCAGCTCGTGTAGTCGCCGAGCCGGCCCGGAGTCGCGAAAGAGACGTCGAATGCGGGTTCGCGGACGAGCCAGGTGTCCACCGCTTCGAAGACGTCCGAGAGTTCGGCTCGGAGCTCGCTGCCCGGGGGCGCGTCGATGATGATCACCAGGTCATCGGTCTCGCCGAAGGCCGGCATCGTCGGGCCCGTGCAACCCGTTGCGAGCGCCGCGACCACGATGAGCGTACAGAGTGCCGTTCGCATCAGCTACCTCCAGAGTGCGAGGTCTCCCCAGGTGGAGACCACTGTGCCGGGGGGAACGACAAGATCGAGCGCGTTCCGGTCAACGGCGTCGATCGCGCGCAGCCGCTCGAAGTCAAACTTGAGCCTCGCCTGCGTCCGCCCCATCCGACCGAACTTGACGATCGTCGTCTGCGGAAGCGGCATCGATCTCTTCCATCCGTTGCCTTCGTATTCGATCGTCAGCCATGCCTCATCGTCGGCCCGGATCTCGATGTTCGTGAGCAGCATCGTCTCGCGGTCGAGCCCGATGTCGATCTGCATCTCGTCCCTGCGTCCCGTGAGTCTGACAGCGTCGTCGTCCTCGGCTATCATGGCGGTCTCGAGCGCGCGGATGTCGTCGCCGCTGATGACACCGAAGAGCAGAAGCGCAGGATCGGCGAAGGGCGCCTCCTCGAGACAGCCGGTGACCATCACGAGACTCGCAGGGAACAGCAGATCCGCGCATTCATCCGCTACGCGGAGGTACGCCGCGAATCCGCTCGGGACGGCCGGTGACGACGGGCGAAGATCGCCGCGAAGCCAGCCGGGCTGATCGTAGACGACGGTGAAGTCGAAAGGACTCCTCTGGTCCGAAGTCGAGAGCGTACCGGTACCGCCTGCACGAAGCGCTGTCAGGCTCTGCGCCGTCGCGTCCACGGCGGTCGCGACCCGGTCGAGCTCGGACGGGGTCAGTGGTTCGGTTGCGACACGAGGTCCCCCACATCCGCCGGCGAGCAACATCGCGACGAGCGCGACGGTGAGACGGAGAGCGACTCGTGATGTTCTAGTGTCCATCATTCGACATCCCGCCACTGAGTCTCTGCAGCGTCGTGTTCCGCTCCGGATCGAGTTCGAGAGCACGTCTCCACGCGTCTCTGGCGTCATCCACGCGTCCGAGCGCGTCGTAGGCATCCCCGAGATGCTCGAGGACGACAGGGCTCTGAGCACCGAGCGACACAGCCAGCTCGAGTTCCAGGATGGCCTCTTCGTACCGTCCAAGCCGGTAGTAGGTCCACCCCAGCGTGTCGCGGACAAGCGGGCTTTCGGGCGCGAGTTCGCGCGCTCGGGTAGCCAGGTCAAGAGCCTCCTCGAGGTTCTCGCCCTTGTCCGCGAGCTCATACGCGAGGAAGTTGAGTGACGTCACCGCCTCGGGGTCATGCTCGATGAGTCTCCGGTGGACGGCGGCGGCGCTGTCGGTCCGCCCCGCGGCGAAGTAGATGGATGCGCGCGCTCTCAGGAGCGGTGGCGTCTCACCCCAGATGCGGGACGCGTCGTCGAGGGCGGCGTGCGACAGATCAAGATTGCCGGTGAGCGCGTGCGAGCGCGCGAGCGCGAGATACTCGGCGGTCGTGGCGTCACCGCGCCGCACGAGTCTTTCGAGGACCGGCAGGGCCTCCTCGTGCCGGTCGAGCGAGTCGAGAAGTCGCACGAGAGTCGCCGCCGCCGTCCTGTTCTCAGGCTGGAGCGTATGAGAGCGCCAGAGCTCGCGCAGAGCCGCATCCGTATCGCCGAGCACGAGGTTCGCGCGCGCGTGAAGGAACGCCATCTCCGGGTCGAGGGTGTCCGCGGCGGCCGCGCCCGCGTAGAGCGTGCGCGCCTCAGCCATCCTGCTCTGCGCCTCGAGCGACTGCCCGAGGAGAACGACGAGGCGCGACGGCAGACCGACTGCGCGGTCGAGCTCGACACCGGCATCTTCGAATGCGCGCTTGAGAATCTCCTCCGCCTCCTCGGGTCGTTCGAGGAGAAGCAGCGCGTCGGCCTCCAGGGCGAGCGGCTCCACCGCGTCCGGGCAACCTTCGCGAGCGAGCCTGGTGCCCTCGAGCGCCTCATCGAGTCTTCCCATCTCGAAGAGAACTCGGGCGGTCGCGGTCGGGAGTTCGCAGTCGCCGGGATTGAGCGAATGGGCACGCCGGTACTGGACCAGCGCCTCGGCGTAGAGGCCCTCCAGTTCCATCAGACGTCCCAGGCTATAGTGCAGATATCCCTCCGCCGCCGCGTCGATCTCGCGGACCGTTGTCGGGGCGAAGGCGGATGCAGGGCCAATGAGAAGCGCTGCGAGTGCCACGGTCAGGACAGCTGTGCGTCCGTGAATGTGCATCATTGGGGCTCCAGGGAAAGGTCCACGAGCAGTCTAGCACGCAGCTGTGGCCTTCACAAGCGACCCGGGCAGAGCGGTGACGCGTGGAACCCGCGCGTCGTGAACCCCGATTGCCCGATGCGTGCTCCTGTGCTACCTTGAATGACAGGACGAACAGAGCGTCGAATCGTTCGATGCTCTCAACGATTGTCCGCGACCGCGACGCGCTCGTACATGGTGGGGTGTGTCCGGTCGGGACGCTGGCGTCCCGGAGGAGCGACGATCATGATCCGAACACGAGTGATACTCATCGCGGTGGCAGCCGCGCTCCTGGTATCTCTGGCCGGGTGCTACACGGTGCTCAGACACCCGACCGGGAATGACCTGATGGCGGGGACCGGCTACACGCATGACGGTGTGGGGTACGACTCCCGCGGCTACCGGACCTGCGCCGACTGCCATGCGGACGCGGCGTACTACCATCCGTACTACCGCTACGGGTCGAGCCACTACCGGTGGAACGACTACTACGGTTCGCCATGGTGGTACGACAACGACTGGTGGTGGCATGACGATGACTACCACCACGAGGATCCCGGCGAGCCGGAGCCCGGTCCCGAGACCGGCGTTCGGCACCTCTGGGGAGCCGGCGGCTGGCCGACCAAGGGATGGGGATTCGGCGCGTCGGACGCGCCGGACAGCGGACCGCGAACGCCTCCGCCTCCCCAGACGCAGTCCTCTCAGCCCTCGACCAGCAACAAGCAGGAACAGCCGAAGAAGCCTGATACGGACGACGACGAAGACAGTGGCAGCGATGACAGCGGGCTCTGGAAAGAGCGGAAGAAGGGATTCTGATGATGACTCTCATGGACCGCACGATGCGCACGGCCCTGACCGCTCTCATCGTCATGGCCGCTCTTGGAACGGGAGCCCCGCACGCGCTTGCCTACGACGGATACGTGGCTCCGCTGACGGAGATCCCGTTCGCGAACACGACGATGACCGGAGCCCGATCGCTCGGGATGGGTGGTGTGGCGATGGCGACGGCAGACGATGGCTCAGCGATGCTCACGAACCCCGCGGCCCTGGCGCGACTCCGCCGCGTTGAACTCTCCGGCGGCTTCGCGTTCGACGGAGTGGGGTCCAGCGGTGAGGCCCTCGGGAGCGAGTACGAGACCGACATCACGAGCACGAGTCTCTCCGCGCTCCGCTTTGCCTATCCCTTCCCCACGTTCCGCGGCTCGCTTGTCGTGGGAATCGGGTTCGAACGCGTGTACGGACTCGATGCCGACTTCCTTGCGACGTACGACGATTCACTGACCTGGTACGAGCCGTCCGCCGATGAGGATATGACGGACACATGGCGTCAGACCGAGGATCTGCTCTCGAACGGTGACATGTACGCCGGGACGCTTGCCGCGGCATTCGACGCATCGGAGAACGTCTCGATCGGCGCGGCGGTCTCCATCGTCGGAGGAACGTACGAACGGACCTTCCTCTACACGGCGCGCGATGAGTTCGACGTCTCCCCCGACTACGAGACCTATCAGCTCGAGATCGACAGCGAAGCCGATGTTGCGGGAGTGGGGTTCAAGCTTGGCGCGCTCTTCTATCTGACCGATCAGCTCGCGGCCGGCGCGACGGTCGCGCTCCCGACGACCCTGACGTTCTCGGGGACCGAGACGGAACGGCAGGCGACGACGGGCGAAGAGGAGTACGATGAGACGTTCGTGACGAACTTCGAGGACAGGTTGACGCTGCCGTTCACGTTCGGTGTGGGCGCCAGCTGGTCCCCTCTCGATCTGGTGATCGTGGGTTGCGATTACAGCTACACGAACTGGTCGGAGATGGAGTACGAGGGGCGCGTCTATCTGGGCGATCAGGCGGAACGCCGCGACGCCTATGAGGCGACGCACGATCTCAACGTCGGCATTGAGGTAACGGTTCCCGAGATGCCGGTTCGTGTCCGCGGCGGATACATGACGCGGCCGGTCTCGTACCGCGGACTGACGGTCGACGAGGACCGGGCCTACTGGACGGTCGGCGCGGGCATTCTCATCGACACGGTCCTCGCCATCGACGTCGCCTGGCTCTCAGCGGCCTACGAGCGTTCGGCGGAAGACTACGCGTACACCGAAGCGGTCGACGAGACGGCGCTTGTCATCGAGGCGGCCTACCGATTCTAGCGGCGACCGGCGACCGGCGTGCGGCGGGCGGCCCACCGGACGCGGGCGGCCCACCGGAGGCGGGCATAGCATAGAAGAAGCCCGGCAGATGACTGCCGGGCTTTCTCTTTGCGATCAGGTGCAAGAGGTCCGCTGTGCGACCGGGGGCGCAGCCCCTATTCGGGGGCCACGTGCTGGCGCACGTAGTCCTGCAGAACCTCGCGTGCAGCGGGCTCGAGACCCGTGAAGAAGCACGCGATGCGGTACCCGCTGCTCTCGCTCCCAGCAGGCTGGCAGCGGACGACAACGGCATCCGTCTTGAGGACCTCGTTTCGCGACTGTCCCTTCTTGTCTCTGATCGGGAGGACCATCGTCAGCTGGAGCTTCGTCAACGGTGCGATGAAGTGACCGACGTGACAGTATACACCTTCGGCGCCGACGTTGATGCTCTCGGTCGTCAGAGACTCACCCGGGATCGAATCATCGAGACCGCCGAGCTGCAGTGCGACCTGGGCACTGACGCGCGCCGACTGTCTGCGTTCCCGCCCCTCCCAGCTGCCTTCCTTCTTGTCAGTCATGGAACCTCCAGACGGTGTCTACCGCCGGCGGAACTAGCGCACACGCTTCTTGTGACGGTCCTTGCGGCGCCTCTTCTTGAGCTTGTGCTTCGCCATCTTCTTGCGGCGCTTCTTCTTCAGACTCGGCATACTCCTCCTCAAGCCGTCGGATTGCTATCGACGGCAGGTTCCGGGGATTCAGCTCCCCCCTCGGGGGGACGAGTCCCCCTCTGATCAGGCCAGTTGACCTTCTCCTTCAAGAACTTGCTCGGTTTGAACACCGGGACCATCTTCGCGGGTACGACGACCTTCTGCGAGCGGTCTCTCGGGTTGTACTTCATGCTGGCCTTGCGCTGCTTCACCTTGAACGTTCCGAACTCCCGAATCTCGATGTGCCGGTGTTCGGCGAGTGCCTCCTTGATGGCCTCCAGGAGTGCCTCGACGACGACGGCAACATCTCGCTTCGTCAGCCCGGTCCTGCTGGCAACGCGATCGACAAGGTCCGCTTTCGTCATAGCCCACAACCTCCGTCGTGGAGCCCACGCCCGATCGCGCTCCGGCATTCTACCACGCGCCGTCGTGCGTCGTCGCGGTGCTTCGCGTCATCGGTTGCTCTCCGTACGGAGCCTCCTCGCCTGCATGCGGGGGGCCGCTCAGGTTTCCCCGGCTCTTCGCTCCTGGAGAGCTGTCGGATTGCAGAATCTCGCCTCGTCATTCCGTGCGCACGTCTCCCTCGGTGCCGATCGAGTCGTGCATCGGCCGAAGTCGGTTGCCGCGCGCACCTTACGGGATACGGCGGCTGATGGAGCGTCGCTACGGGAACTACATTGCCAGCGCGAGGCCGACAACCTCAAGACACATCCTAACAAGACGTCCCAAGGCTGTCAAATGCTTTTCTGAAGGTCACTTGGAGGGTCTGTACAGGTACAGGGCTCCGCTCGGGACCGCGGTCTCCGGAAGTATCCTCTGAATGCTTCCGGTCAGCAGGTCCACCAGCGTCAATCGTTCGCGCTTGACCGGTTCCATGATGCGCGGCTCACCTTCGATTCCGCCCATCCTCCCGGCCGCCAGGACGGCGTCATCCAGCGTTCCCAGGCCATCGACCAGCCCCCACGAGAGGGCCTGGCGGCCGGAGAAGATGCGGCCATCGGCGAAATCCGTGACCTCGTCGACCGAGAGTCCCCGGCCCAGCGAGACGGCCTCGACGAACTGCTCGTGTATGTCATCGACCGTAGCCTGGAGGAGCTCACGCTCCCCGGGCGTCATCTCGCGGCTCCACGAGCCGATGTCCTTGTACTCCCCGCTCTTGATGACGTCGAAGGACATCCCCAGCTTCGCGAAGAGGTCCTCGAGGTTCGTGAAGCTCATGATGACGCCGATGCTCCCCGTCAGCGTCCCGGCGTTGGCGAACACGCTGTCCGCGGAACACGCGATGTAGTACCCGCCGGATGCAGCCATGGACCCCATCGATGCGACCACCGGCAGTCCGCTCTGACGGATGCGGTCGATCTCAGCGACGATCTCCTGGGTTGGGGCCACCCCTCCCCCAGGGCTGTCGATCCGGATCACGAGCGCCTCGACGCCACCGGTCTCTTCGAAGAAGCGGAGGTCGTCGATGACGGTCTGCGAGTCGGCGATGACACCTTCGACCCGGACGAGACCGACGTGCGCTCCGTACGACGGGAACCTCATTCCGCTGCCGCCCAGAAGCGACTCGATCATGATCATCGTGACGAGGAACAGCAGGAGCAGCGCCGCCGCTCCCGCCAGCCAACCCCAGAGACATCCGCGCTTCGTCATGTGTAGTCCTCCAAGACCCGGTTCAGCCGGGCGGTCGTTCAGCCTGAGCGGCGTCTGGCGATCTCCGCCAGGACCTCCTGGACCAGGGATTCGTCAAGAACGTGACCGTCGGAGCCATCGGAGCTCGTGGCCGCAGCCGTCGGCGCCGTGGCATCACACGAATCACTTCCGGCACACGCGCCGCAGCTCAGACAGCTGTCCTCGGGCACGCGCACTCCGAGCTTCTCCCGGATCGCCGCAAGGTCCTCGATCTCGGCCGGCGTCAGCGGCGACGCCCCGCCGAGCTGACGAGCGGTGAGCGCGATCGTGGCGAAGTGCTCGATCGTCTCCATCCGGAAATACGCCTCGTCGAGCGTTCGGCCGAGCGCGAGCGCCCCGTGGTTCGCCAGCAGGATGGCGCTGTAGTCATCGACGTACCTGGCGATGCTCTCCGCGACCGCCGATGTCGATGGCGTCGCGTAGTCCGCGGTCGGGACCGACCCGAGTGTGAGAACGACCTCGGGAAGAATGCACTGTGCGAGCGGCACGCGCGCGACGGCGTATCCGGTGGCCACAGGCGGGTGGGCATGCACGATGCCGCCGACGTCGCGACGCCTTGAGTAGACCGAGAGATGGAGCGGAAGTTCCGATGTCGCCTCTCGCTCCCCGGAGAGCTTCCGTCCGTCCGGCGAGACCACGACAAGGTCGGTCGGAGCAAGGAACCCCTTCGAGAGGCCCGATGGTGTGACGAGGATCCTGTCGGCATCCAGCCGCACGCTGATGTTGCCGTCATTCGAGGCGACGTAGCCGCGCTGCCAGAGCCGTCGGCCGATCTCCACGATGTCGCGGCGGGATTCGAACTCGCTCATCACGGCGTCACACCTCCACGTCGAAGTGATCGACGACGCCGACGATGACGGTTCTGATCGGCGGATTGGCGAGCCCCGTGACGATCGAGGCGGAGCCTCCCTCATCGACGACGAGCACGGTGTCCCCCACCCCGGCGGAGGCCGAGTCGACCGCGATCAGGGTGGCTCCGGTCTCGCGGTCCTCAAGATCGAGACGGTTGATGATGAGGAGCTTCTGTGCGCGGAGCGACTCGTGCTTGATGGTCGAGACGAGCTCTCCTATGACGCGCGCGAGAAACATGTCAGACCTCTTCCCCGGCGGCTTCAGCGCCGGCGAGAGATATCTCGTCGACGATGCCGACGATCGCCGCATCGACAGGATTGAAGGACTCCTCCATGGCCTTGCACGCCTCGCGCGACATGACGAAGTAGATGATCTGTCCCGGGGCGGCGTCGACGGTGTCGACGGCCACGAGCGGGCGTCCCTTCTCCTCGAGCGCGTGCGTCAGAGGCTGGACAATGAGCATCCGGACGCCCTCGAGCGTCGGGACCTTCTGTGTCGACCAGACCGTGCCGATGACCCTGCCGAAGTGCACTTCTCCCCCCGTGCCGCGGTTGCGGCGATGCTAGAGGACGGTTGCTCCGAGATCCGGATGCGGCCGCGGGATGACGACGCTGCGTACGAGCGTTCCGGACTGTCTCGTGACCTCAAGGGCCGCTTCCATTGCGGCTTCGACCTCGTGGACCTCGCCCGTCATCGTGAAGAACCCCTTGCCGCCGAGCCCCTTCGCGAGGCGAACCTCGAGAATGCGGACGTGCGCGGCTTTGGCCGCCGCGTCGGCAGCGAGGATCGATGAGGCGACCGTGAAGGTCTCGACGATCCCAAGAGCCTCCAGTTCCCCGACGTCCACGGCTCCGAGTATCGCCGGGAAGATGTCCGCATGAACGTGTGGTATCAGCAGCGTGTCGGCCACGACGTCTCCCCCGACCTCGACACCGCGCTTGAGCGAGGATTCCACATCCGAGACGCCGCCCGCGACGAGCACCATGTACTTGCCAGGACAGATCGCCGTCGACTCGAGGATCTCGACGCTGGCCATTTTCGCCATCGCGTCCGTGATCTCGATCCCGACCGCGATACTGATCGTCTCGATGATCGCGATCGCCTCGAGTCGTCCCTGGACCGGTGTGTCCGCGCCTCTGCTCTTCTTCGCCACGTGTCTTTCCTCTCAGAACCCCGTTCGCTACATGGTCGTGCACGCCGGCGGCGCCCGACGACCTAGCGGCGCTCGACAACCACCTCGGATGCGCTCACCCGTGTCACATCTCCGCTGACACTTGCGTGGACGCGAGCGCCCAGCGCCCCCGCCGGGATCTCTCCCACGACATCACCCTCCAGCACGCTGTCGCCCTCTTCAACGGCCGGGACCGCCGCCGCGCCGATGTGCTGGCGCATCAGCAGACGCACGCGCCCCGCGCTGAGGGCGTCCGCGGCTGCCTCGGCGGGTGCGTCGTATCGCGACAGGCCGAGACGCTGGAGCAGACGTGCCGAGGGGATCTGTCGGTACTGCCGAACCGCGTCCGGATCGAGTCCGGTCTTCCGGTGCGGGTTCTCGACGCCTCGCCGCTTGAGCTCCGCCTTGAGCTCCGAGAGGATCCGGCGCGGCCTGATCTCGAGCGGGCAGGCGAAGAGTTCGCACATGCCGCACTCGCAGCAGAGATAGGCTGACGTCACGTGCGCGTGTTCCGAGGCCTCCATCGAGTGCTGTATGGCTCGTACCGTCCGGTGGGGCTGGAGGTCGTGCCCGAGAAGCGCCCTCGGACAGAGTTCGGTGCACGCCATGCACTGGCAGCAGGCGGCTCGCGCGATCTTCAGGGCATGCCCGGCGGTCTCCTTCCGGACCGACACGAGGTGGTGCGAGTTCGGAAGCACGATGATCCCCGCCAGCGTCTTGTCGGTCGGCTCGGTGATGTCGGCAAGCCGACCCATCATCGGCCCGCCCGCGATGACGGAGTACTCGTCGAGCGTCGGACCACCGGCCGCGTCGAGCAGCACGGACAGCTGCGTCCCAACCGGTGCCCACACGGTGACCGGCCTCTTCACCTCGCCCTGGACGGTGACGAAGCGGTGCGTCACGGGGCGCCCCTCGCGCGCGTCCGCAACCTGCGCGAGCGTCGTGACGTTGTTGACCACGACCCCGACGTCGACCGGGAGCCCGCCTTCGGGAACGACGCGTCCTGTCGCTTCGTAGACGAGCAGGAACTCATCGCCCGCCGGATAGACGTTGTCCAGCACGAAGAGCTCAATGCCCTCCGCGGCCTCGGCCGCCTCCCGGAGCTCGGGCAGGCCGTCGAGGTTCTTGCGCTTCACCGCAAGCACCGCGCGCTCAGCGCCGACGGCATCCCGCATGAGCGCGAGCCCGCCGATGACGCGTTCGGGCTCCGCCCTCATGATCGCGCTGTCGGACCTCAGAAGGGGTTCGCACTCGGCACCGTTGGCGAGCAGGGTGTCCGCCTCGCCCTCGACCTTGGCGTGGGTCGGGAAGCCGCCGCCTCCCGCGCCCACGACGCCCGCCGCTCGTATCGCATCACTGAGATTGGCGCTCACGGTCACGTGTCCCTCAGACGATTCGGAAGTAGTCAACGAGTGTGCACCGACGCTCGCGCGTGAAGGTCCGGGCCGACGTCAGACCCTCGCCCGTCGGGCTTGCGATGGTGAACGTAGTGAAACCCTCACCGCCGAATCCGAGACCCGCGTACGAGGGACCGTTCTTCACGAAGATCGAGCAGTCCATGGCCCGCGCCATGATGGACATGTGTTCGACGTTCTTCGAGTGCATGATCGCCGTGTGGCGGCACCCGCGCTCGAAGCGCCCGGCCATCTCGATGGCCGACTTCGCGTTCTGCGCGGTGACGAGCGGAAGGACCGGCATCATCTGCTCGGACCAGACCAGCGGGTGGTCCTCGTCGGCCTCAAAGAAGGCCATCCTCGCGCCGTGCGGACACGAGAGCCCGGCCGCGTCGAGGATGATCTCGATGTTCTTCCCGATGAACGCGCGGTTCATCGAGGCGGGCTGACGCGGTCCATGCTCCTCCGCGATCAGAACGTCCATGAGCCGCGCGAGCGACTGCCCCTTGATCTCAACAGCGCCCGCGTTCGCGAGCGACTGCTTGAGAAGAGCTACGATGTCGCGCTCGGCGATGATCTCCTTCTCCGCGATGCAGACGATGTTGTTGTCGAGCGTGGCTCCCGCGACGATGTCACGTCCCGCCTTCTCGATGTCGGCCGTCGAGTCGACGACCACCGGCGGGTTGCCCGGCCCGGCGGCGACGACGCGCTTTCCCGACTGCATTGCGGCCCGGACGACGCCGGGGCCGCCCGTCACGACGAGCAGGCGGATGTCCGGGTGTCCCATGAGCGCCTGGGCGGACGCTACCGACGGGTCGACCGGCGCGAAGAGAAGGGCGCGCGGACCGCCGGCGCTCGCGATGGCTCGATTCAACAGGTCGATCGTGGTCAGCGACACCTCGCGCGCGCTCGGGTGCGGATTGAAGACGACCGTGTTGCCGGCCGCCACCATGCCGATGGCGTTGTTGACGATGGTCTCTGACGGATTGGTGGACGGAGTGATCGAGCCGATGACGCCGTACGGCGCGCGCTCGACGAGCGTCAGGCCGTGGTCACCCGAGAACGCGTGTGGCTTGAGGTCCTCGACGCCCGGTGTCGAGCGGGCGGCCAGCCTGTTCTTCCTGACCTTGTCGTCGACACGCCCGAGCCCGGTCTCCTGGACGGCGAGCTGAGAGAGCTCGTCGATGTGCTCGAGGATCGTCGCGCGCATCGCTGAGATGAAATCCCGCCGCTCCTCGAGCGGGATCTCCGCAAGCTCGCGGAACGCGCTCAGGGCGGCCTGGGTGGCCGCGTCGATATCCGGCAGGATGCCCCGCCCGTCAAAGGCCTTCGGCGGGGGCGTCGCCGCGCGTTCGCCCTCGAGTTCTCCGAGGACACGTTCGACGATCGATTCGATCCCTATCCTGTCGATGGGCATGAGCGAAGAACTCCCAAAGGAGGCACGGGTGGTTTTCGAATGCGTCGCGCGCTAGTTCTTCTCGTACGTGGTGGCGCCGTCGACCTCGATCGAATCCACGATGGCCATGATCACGGCGTCGGCGGGCCGGTCCTTCGTGATGGGCGTCTGCCGGGCGGAGCTTCCGCTGGCGTAGAGCACCACCTCTCCCTGTCCGGCGCCCACGGCGTCGATCGCGACGACGAATGAGCCGGTCTCTGCACAGTCGAGCCCCAGTTGCTTCACGATCTGGAGCTTCGTCCCGACCAGCTTGTCGTCCTTCTGCGTCGAGACCACGGTCCCGACAACGCGGCCGATGTTCATGCTACTTCGACTTTCCGGACTTCCCGATCGGCAGGACGTCCTCGAGACTCGTGTGCGGACTGGGGATGACGTGCGTGGAAATGAGTTCCCCGACCTTGCTGGCCGCCGCGGTTCCCGCGTCGACCGCCGCCCGCACCGCGGCCACATCACCGCGCACGACGGTGGTCACGTAGCCGCCTCCGACCTTCTCGTACCCGACCAGCTTGACCTTGGCTGCCTTGACCATGGCGTCGGATGCTTCGACCATTCCGACGAAACCTCTGGTCTCGATCATTCCGAGGGCCTCGCCCATGTGCTCCTCCCGCGTATCGCGTTCCGTCACCTCGGGTCCCGTTGCGGGCCCGGCGGCGACATGCGTCGAAAGTGATGTCGCTTCCCGTCAGGCTACAGCAGAATGTCCTCGAGCGATTCGTGCGGCGCCGGGATGATGTGCTGCGACACCAGCTCCCCGACCTTGCTCGCCGCGGCTACGCCGGCGGCGACCGCCGCCTTCACGGCGCCCACATCACCACGGACGAAGATGCAGACGTACCCGCCACCCGTTCGCTCATAGCGCGTGAGGGTCACGTTGGCGGTCTTCACCATCGCGTCGGCAGCTTCGATGAGCCCGATCACGCCTCGGGTCTCGACCATTCCAAGTGCCGTACCCGGCAATTGTGCACCCCCTCGTCCGGCCCGGTTGCGGGCCTCTGGGTCCTCGAAGTGTTCACCTTCATCACTTCAGAATGCTCACCATCATCGGGCCGCGAACATCCGCCGCGCCCGCATTGTCCGTGTCAAGATGGAGCTCGAGCGCTCCGTCCTCGGAGATATTGACCATCACGTTCTCGAGAACGAGCGCGGCCGGACCGCTGAACCGGACGCGGACCAGCTCGCCGTTGGCCACGTGGTGGACCTCGGCGTCCCGCGGCGTCATGTGCAGGTGTCGAGTTGCCCTGATGCCGCCCTCCTTGAGGGTGACGGCGCCGTGGGGCCCGACCAGCGTCAGCGGGGCGCTCCCGGCAAGATCACCGGAGCGCCGGATCGGCGGGTCGATGCCCAGACGGACCGCGTCCGCGCGGGACATCTCGACCTGCGTATACGTCCGCACAGGGCCCAGGATACGGACCCCCTCGATCGCGCGGAGCGAACGGCCGACGATAGTGACCGTCTCCTCGGCGGCGAACTGCCCGGGCTGCCTGAGGTCGCTCTTCTTGGAGAGGGCGTACCCTTCGCCGTACAGCCTGTCCAGGACGGTTCGCGAAACGTGGGCGTGGCGGGCGCTGACGGCCACGGGGATAGAGACCCCCGCCTCTCCGAGACGTTCCCGCGCGCGAGGCGGGTTGCCCGCTTCACGCTGAAGCCGTCTCAGCACCTCATCCGCGATCCTCGTGACGTCGCTCAAGAGCATGCCTCCGTGGCGCCAGATCCACCCCGCCAGGATACGCGTAAACACCGCCGGCATGGGCATCTGCCGCGAACTCGGGCAGTCTATCAGAGGGTTGCGAGGACTGTCAATGGAAACGGCCGAGCCCCGACTCCCTTCCGGGAGCCGGGGCTCGGCTCAAAAGCGTCCCCCGCTGAGGCGTGCAACAGGTGGCGTACGACTCATGACCTGGGTATTGGGGATCAGCCCACGACCTGGCGACTGCTCACGCACACTGCAGGGAACGTATACTGGTTGTCTGCCGTGCAGTTCCCTGTATGAAGCATGAAGCGTGCCATTGAGGATGTTACAAACCGGCATCGCCCGCATCTGCGCGGGCGTGCGTTCGGCAGTGGTGGAGAAAAGGCCGTTCCCAAGGGGGTTACTGCGGGTCCGTGGTCCGCGCGAGCCCCGCGCGGTACTGGCAGGCGATCAGGTAGGTCATCACTCTGAGCGAGAACCCGCGGAGCCAGATGGCTCTGGCAATCGCCCGGACCGCCCGGTAGAAGAGCCGGTTCGTCGCCAGGGCGACCAGGAGCTTGCGGGTCCGGAGCTCTCCGGAGTCGGTGGCCGCCGGCGGGAGCAGCACGTCGACCATCATCTCCCCCGCTCGGTTCGGATGTCTCGAGAGGAGGTGTCGCAGCGGCGGGGCGTTCTCGATGCGCTTGTCGAGGATGTCGTCGAACGACTGTCTGTGGACATGGAGCGCTCGCGCCTCTCCGCAGTACCACGTCGAGAGACCCGCGTCATCCTCCAGACGGAACGCGATCTCCGTGTCCTCGAACCCGTAGTTCCGGAAGCTCTCATCGAAGAGCCCCACATCGAGCATCGCCTGGCGTTCGACCGAGCTGTTGTTCGTGACGAAGTATCGGGCGGGCACAAGCGACCCCGGCGAGTGCTTGTGAACGCCCATCTCGTCGAGATAGGTCAGCGCGGTCGAGTGACCGAGTTCCGGCGCCTGCACCGCGTCACCTATCACGATCGATCGCGGGTGCGATCGATGGAAGAGCACGTGCTGTTCGATCAGATCGGGTTCGCAGAGCATGTCGTCATCCACGAAGACGATGAGCTCGCCGGTGGCCGAACGGATGCCCGTGTTCCGTGCCGCCGCGCGTCCGCGGTTCTCGTCGTGGCGGACCGCCACCAGACGCTGCGGGAGCGTGAGTTCGCGCAAGTAGTCCTGGGTGTCGTCGGTCGAATGGTCGTCGACAACGACGATCTCGGTGTGATCGGCCGGGTAGGTCTGCACACGGAGCGACTCCAGCGTGCGCGCGAGGACCGGACGCTTGCCGTACGTGGGGATGACCACGCTCACGGTCGTCACGGCGTCCCTCCCGCCCGTGGAACGCGGCCCGCGACGAGTTCCTCGCACAGCCGCTCCATCCGCCGCATGTGCTTCGCATGGTCGGCGCCCTCCCGCACCTTGCGTACACCGATCGCGGCGTACCGTTCGCGCGCGCCCGGGTCGCCGATGAGCTCGAGTATCGCCTCCTCGAGTTCCTCCTGCTCGGCGGGCCGGACGACGAGCCCGTTCTCACCGTCGGTGACCCACTCCATGGCCGACTCGAGATTGGAGATGATCACCGGGACACCGCACGCCATCGCCTCGAGAAGCGACACCGGAGTGGCGTCGACGGACGGGACCGTCAGGAAGACATCCGATGTCGCCAGGTACCCGGGAAGCTCCGCGTGAGGGATGCGTCCCACGAAGTGGACGCGTGCGTCGAGTCCAAGCGAGCCGGCGAGCGAGCGGAGTTCGCTGTCGTCGCCTTCGTTCCCAGCGATGATGTAGTGCGTGTCGGGCCGCGCTTCGAGAACGCGCGGCGCGGTACGGACGATCGTGTCGATGTTGTAGTACGCCTGCGTGAAGCTCCTGATGCTGATGACGACCGGGGCGTCCTCCGGGATGCCGAGCTTCCCTCTCACACCTCCGTCCGCGTCGGGACGGAAGCGGTCGAGATCGACTCCCCACTGAACGACGTGGCAGATGTCCGGGTTCGCCCCCATCCCCACGACGTGGGTCAGGATATCCTCGGAGTCCCCTGTGATCAGGTCGGCGCGGTCGAGCACGGTCCGCGCGAGCGACCCCTTGAGCTTCGTCTCGTGCGGCGTGACGTACACGTCGTCGCCCCAGACGGTCATGATGAACGGATGGAAGCCCGAGAAGGCTCCCCAGTACCCGTATCCCGTCAGGAAGTGTGTGTGGAGCAGGTCGGGCCTGATCGATCGGAGTATCCGCTTGACCCTCGTCAGCGCCACGGCGTAGTGGAGCGGCTTGAAGGGGATCCCTGTCCGGATGTCGTGCACCGTTACCCCGTCGATCGGTGCGGGCTGGACCGTCAGCAGGTGAACGTCGTGGCCCGCCCGGACGAAGTGTGTCAACCACCTCTCGGTGTGGATGTGTCCCCCGATGGAGAGATAGGCGATCCGCATCACACGACTCCAATCCGCTTCATGTGTTCCCACTCGGTGCGCCACTGCAGCGTTGCGCGTGCCTCCGGCTGCCGCGCGCGGCTGCGGCCCCCGCGCGACGATCCGCTAGAGAATGACCGCCAGGTCGTTGGTCGACCCGCGTTCCGCCCGCGTGACGTGCCGGCGGTAGAAGCCCCACGCGACCCAGACGAACAGCCAGACCAGGGGCACGACCTTGATACCGTGATTGAGGATATGTTCGAACGCGCTCCAGTGAACCTCGGGGCTCCTGGCCGTCGGGACGTCGTAGAACACGAACAGCGTCGGCAGAGCCGCCAGCGCATAGATCCACCAGAGGACCCGTGCGCGAGTCTTCATGTAGAGAAGCACGAAGACCGGCATGAGGAGCACATAGTGATACTCCCAGATCTCCCGGAACACGAAGAAGTAGACCATCGTCCAGAGGCTCACGGACTCCACGAGATCGAAGGGTCGTCTCCGGAAGGTCGCCCAGAGCGCCGCGAGCGTCGGGACGGCCATCGTGCCGAGAATGAGCATCCGCGTGATGGTCATGCGGATCGGTCCGAGCTGGAACCCGATCTCCGACGCCATCGGGAAGAGACGTGCCTTGAGCACCATCACGAGCGCGAGCGCGCCCATGTTCCCCGAATACGGGTAGAGCGTCAGATTGAAGTTGTCGTGTGTGAAGTCCCCGACGCCGCTCTCCCGGAGCATCAGATACGGGATCGCCGTCACACCGAGCAGAAGCCCGGCGAGCACCACGGTCCTGAAGCGCTTGAGCCGGAGCATGATCGGGATGAAGAGCACGGTCATGTGCTTGATGATGACGCTCGCGATCCAGAGCCAGTCGAAGCGGGCCGTCCGACCGCGCCCGTGCGCAAGGACCATCGCGAATATGAGGGCTCCCATGACGAACGAGAGCTGCCCCATATACTGCTCCATGTAGAACGGCGTAAAGACGAGCCACATGGTGGCGAGCATCGCGAACAGCCAGCCGTCCCGTACCGCGCGGTATGTCAGGAGAATGCACCAGAGGAGCACGAGTTCGACGATCAGGATCCACAGCCAGTACGCGGTCCACGGCGAGACCGCGTTCGAGGCGATGCCGAGCGTGTAGGCAACGAAGGGCAGATAGCGATAGAAGTACCCGTACGGGACGACGCGGTCGGGGTCGTCCATCGGACGACGGTAGATGTCGTCGCCGTCGAGAACGTATCTGCCGGCCTGGTAGAACGCGAAGAAGTCCGCGCCGAGACCGCCGCCCTCGAGCGTGTCGACCGCCTCTCCTCCTTCGTAGACCGTCGCGATGGTATGGACGGCCTCCGGGAACAGCGGGTTGAGGAAGTGGCCCGGGTGGACGAGCGAGAACATCATGACCACGTGGATGACGATCGCGCCGACAAGGAGCGCTCTGGCTCGGTTGCTCACGATGCGTCTCCTTCCCGGCGTCCTCTGAGTCGCTTCCCGAATCGCATCCAGCCCTTCTCGAGCACGTACTCGGTGTACGGGACGGGTCTGGTTCCGAAGGCCGACTTGAAACGCGCAACCGCGTCGATTCCGCCGCTGCCTCCGAGGTTGTAGGTTGCAAGCCCTCGCCGGCAGCCGTCCTCAATTGCGCGGGCGTGCATCAGCGGGACCGTGCCCAGGCTGACGGACTCGCGGTGCGAGACGTTGCCCCAGTTGAACACCGAGGTCGCGGAGATGAAGTTGAGGTCCCCGCCGATGACGTTCCCCTCGTGGACGGCGAGCCACATCTGGACCGTCTCGCTTCCGGTCGCGGCGAGCGCCGTGAAGAAATCCTCGCCGAACGGGTTCGGCGCCCCCCAGCGTTCCGAACACTCCTCGAGCAGACCGTGATACGCCAGGAAGTCGTCTGTCCCCTCCGCCTCCCGAACCGTCACCGCCGCCTTCCTGGCCTTGCGGACCTTGTTCCGGACCGAAGGCCGGAATCCCGCCCAGACATCCTCATACGACCGGTCAAGATCCAGGACCTGGGCCTCGCTCGAGACCGCCGTGAAGCCCTCGCATGCCGGTCCCATCCGTCCCGTGAAGTCCACGATGCGAAGCTGCCCGAGCGTGGGTCCCGCAACGGCGTCGACGAGTGCGCGCACGAGCTGGTCCGGCGCGTCCGCGGGAGCTCGGTCGCAGGCGAGCACGCCACCGTAGGTTCCGAACGGCATCGACTCGACGACGGTCAGAGGCCCACGACTGCGACGGATGACCGGCAGCCCCGCGACGAGATCGTCACCGACATGGCACGCGGCGAAGAGCGACTCATGTTCCGGCAGCGCGGTCGCGAGAACGTCCGACCAGACGCGCGTCTGGAAGAAACTCGCGGACCGGTCCCCGGCGACGAGGTCATCCCATGAGTTCGCGGCGATGTCGGAGGTGACCGTGTACTCCACGACGGCTACCTCCTGTAGTGCGAGGTCAGCTTGTCCACCGCCTCGATGACGTCGCTCACATCGTTCGAAGTCATCGACGGGTAGATGGGAAGCGATATGGCGCGGTCGAAATAGCGTTCCGCGACGGGGAAGCTCCCGGGCGCGTGGCCGAGCAGCTTGCGGTAGTACGGGTGGTAGTGGAGCGGGATGAAGTGCACGCTCACCCCGACGCCCTCCTCGAGCAGATGCTTGATGAACTGGTCGCGGTCGATCGAGAGCGCGTCCACGTCGATCTGGATCGGGTAGAGGTGCCAGGCGTGATGGCCGCCGGTGTACGCCGGCGGTGGCGTGACACACGGATTCGGTGTGAACGCCTCGGTGAAGGCGTCGGCGATCTCGCGGCGGCGGTCGCGGAACGTATCCACGCGGTCGATCTGCGAGAGGCCGAGGGCCGCCTGCATGTCGCTCATGTTGTACTTGTACCCGGCGTCGAGCACCTCATAGTACCACGGACCACGATCGCTGTAGCGCTTCCACGCGTCACTGCTCATTCCGTGGAGCCCCAACAGCGCGATGCGTGCAGTGAGATCCGGATCGGTCGATGTGACGGCGCCGCCCTCGCCGGTCGTGATCCCCTTGGTGACGTAGAAGCTGAACGACGTGACGTCGGCCATGCTTCCGATCCTGCGACCGCCGATGTCCGCGCCGATGGCGTGCGCGGCGTCTCCAAGCACCTTGAGACCGCGTGCCCGGGCCATATCCATGATGCCGTCCATGTCGCACGGCCGTCCCGCGAAGTGAACCGGCATGAGCAGCCGGGTACGATCCGTGATGGCGGCCTCGAGGAGGTCCCGTGTCGCACAGATGGTGTCGGGGTCGACATCGACGAGCACCGGCGTCGCGCCGAGATGGCAGACGGTGTTCGCGCCCGAGGTGAAGTCGATCGTCGGCAGGATGACCTCGTCACCCGGCCCGATGCCCAGCGCGACCATGGCCAGGTGGAGCCCGGCCGTGCAGGAGTTCAGCGCGGCCGCGGATTCGACACCGACGTACTCGGCGACCCGACGCTGGAAGTCGTGCGTCTTCGGCCCGACGGTGAGCCATCCCGAGCGCAGTGTCTCCACCACGAGATCGATGTCCGCCGCCTCGATGCACGGGCGCGCGAACGGGAGGAAATCACTCCTGACCGGAGCGCCACCCTCAGCAGCCGGTGTCTTCGTCGTCATTGTCCGTCCTTACCTTCATGTCGGGGAAGATGTCGGCAAGCTCTCGGATGACACCGTCCCTGTCGCAGTGTTCCGCGAGTTCCTCAAGCCGCTTGACGCGGTCCCAGAGGTCCGGGACGACGGCGTCCGTCGGAGACTGGACGACCATCACCTTCTTTCTGCCTGTCTCAAGGAGAGTCTCGTCCGAGTACCAGAGCTCCTCGTGGAGCTTCTCCCCCGGACGCAGACCCGAGAACTCAATAGCAATATCCCTGCCGGGCTCGAACCCGGAGAGACGTATCAGGTGCGTGGCGAGGTCGGCGATCCGCATGGGCTCACCCATATCGAGCACGAAGATCTCTCCGCCATGACCGGTCAGACCCGCTTCCAGAACCAGCATCGCGGCCTCGCGAATCGTCATGAAGTAGCGCGTTACATCCGGATGAGTCACGGTCACCGGTCCTCCGTGACTGATCTGCTGGCGGAAGAGCGGGACCACGCTCCCGCGGCTTCCCAGGACATTCCCGAAGCGGACGGCGATGAGCTTCGTGTCGCTCCCGCGCGAGGCGCGCTCGATCATGATCGACTCCGCGACACGCTTCGAGGCGCCCATGACGCCTCGCGGCCTCACCGCCTTGTCGGTCGAGAGCATCACGACGCGGTCCGCACCGTAGCGAACGGCAGCGTCAATGAGGATGCGTGTTCCCATCACGTTGTTCTTCACGGCCTCGTCCGGGTACGCCTCCATCAGGTGAACGTGCTTGTGCGCCGCCGCGTGAAGAACGATCTCCGGGCGTTCGTCGCGGAAGAGGACCTCGACGGCCATCGGGTCTGAGATGCTGCTGATGACGAGGTGGCGCTCGACGTCCGGA
Organism: bacterium; assembly: GCA_029990205.1. Classification (GTDB taxonomy): domain Bacteria; phylum Joyebacterota; class Joyebacteria; order Joyebacterales; family Joyebacteraceae; genus JAPEKQ01. Next base: position 88,712 of record JAPEKQ010000003.1, on the reverse strand, counting down.
TAGTCCTGTCCGATCTCCTGGTCGATCTCGTAGATGCTGTTCTCACCGCGGCCCATCATGATGAGCCTGGCGGGACCGAAGGATGCGACCTGACGCGCCAGCTCGGACCCGATGGAACCTCCCGCACCCGTAATGAGCACCGTGCGATCACTGAGGTATCCTGTCATCTCCTGACTGTCCAGGACCACCGTTTCGCGTCCGAGGAGATCCTCGGGGAGGACCTGGCGGAGCTGGCTGATGGTGACGTCGCCGAGGATGATCTCCCAGACACCCGGGACGATCTTCGCCGGCGTCTCGGCTTCGTCGCAGAGCGCCACGACACCGCGGATGGATGCGCCGGACGCGGACGGGATGGCGATGACGACCTGGTCGATTCGTTCATCTCGCGCGATCGCGATGAGATCGGTGATCCTCCCGAGCACGGGAAGCCCGGCCACCTCCGTCCCGATCTTCCCCTCGTCGTCGTCCAGGAACCCGACCACGGCGTAGCCCTGCTCAGGCCTGAGGCGCATCTCCTCCGCGACCATCCCTCCGGCCGCGCCCGCCCCAACGATCAGTGTCCGTGTCTTGCCAGCCTCGTCGCTCATGGATCATCCTTGTGTTGTCGATCGGGGTGCCAACGCTCAGTCGGGCGTTCCTTCACGTTGCAGCTATCTGATGATGGCCAGCTTGACGATCTCGACCTCTCCCCCGGGGACCTCGACCCGCACCAGATAGACGCCGCTGGGGACCTCGTTGAGCGAGTCGTCCAGCGAATCCCAGATGTACGGCTCAGAGGGCGGGAGTTCGACCAGCTTCTCACCGGTCACATCGAAGATCTCAACAAGCGATCCCTCCGGCGCGCCGTAGAGCTGGATCTGACCCTCAGAGACGCCCTCACGCCACGGGTTCGGATAGACGAAGAGCGTTCCGGTTCCCTCGACGATCCCCGAACGGAAGACGTTCAGCGTCGTTTCGTCGGCCACGTTGTCCTTGGTCACGGCCCAGACGTCGCCGGAGGCGACATCCACAGCCACATGATCGACCTGCTCGTCCGCGAGACCGTCATCGGTCGTGTACGTGAACGCGACCGTCCGGTTCGCATAGAGCATCGCAATGCCTGCGCTCGTGCCGACCCAGATGTGGCCCTGCGCGTCCTCCGAGATGCTGCGCGCCTGAGTCCCCGGAAGGCCGGGTATCGTTGACCACGTACCGCTCTGCTCGTCATACGCGGCCAGTCCGCCGAGCGTTCCGGCCCAGATGGTTCCGTCGCTCCCCTGCCAGAAGGTGTGGACGTCGTCCTCGGGGAGACCGTCCTCCTCGGCGAAATGCGTCCAGACATCGTCTGCGAAGACGCGCGGGTTGCCGTACTCCCAGAGGTCGATCCCGGAACCGTAGTAGCCGATCCAGAGCCGGTCCTGATCGTCCACCAACAGGGCGCGCACGTCGTCACCGCCGAAGCTCGTGGAGTCGGGGGTCCACACGTTGTCGTAGTGGAACCACTCGTCGTCGGCCGTCGTCGTGTCGGAGTTGTCGATGAAGAGCTCGAGAATGCCGGTGCGGCTCAGGTTCTCGTCGCGCATGCCGAACCACGAGCGCCCCTCGGAGTCCTCGGCGGATGAGAAGACACGCTTGTTTGCGAGATCCTCCGGATAGTCGTAGTAGCTCCAGAGATCGTCGTCCTTGTAGGAGAACGTGCCGTTGTCGTCAAGCCGGTCGAGCGTCGAGGCCCCGTCGCGGGTGACCCAGATGTACCCGAAGTCGCTGACGAGCAGCCCGTAGTTCCAGTTGTTGTTCCGTATACCACCGTCGCTCTGCGTGTGTGTCACCCAGCTCCCGTCGTCGTACCCGACCAGCCCCTGCCCCTGCGTCGAGAACCAGAGAACGCTTCCATCGATCCCCATGTCCCAGATCTTGGCATCGTCCGGGAAGCTTACGGACGTCCAGTCCTCCGCGGACGCGACGCTCGCGAAGCACAGGATGATGATGACGAGCGTGAGAGTGCCTCTGTGCATGTCAGTTCCTCCTGTCGGACTTACACATCCCGGTGTCGTGGAGCGCAGCGACCGCCGACACACAGGAGCCACCAGCGCATGATGATCCGCAGGTCGCCGCCCAGCGACCAGTTCTGGACGTAGTAGGCGTCGAGCGCTCTTCCTCCGTCGCGCACCGCGTGAGCGGCGGACGCGACCTGGGCCAGTCCCGTGATGCCGGGACGCGCGTCGAACCGAACCCGTTCACGCGCAGAGCAGCCCGCGGCCTCCGCCGTTGTGAGAGGCGCAGGACCGACAAGGCTCATGTCGCCGGCGACGACGTTCAGCAACTCGGGTACGCGTGAGAGGCCGTGCCGCTCGACGTACCGGCGGAGCGCGCTCGGAGGCTCGTGCTCTCGGAGGCTCCACTTGCCGAAGGAGTGTTCCGCGAGCCCGACCCGCTCTCCGCGCGAGAAGAGACCGCGCGGCGTGGACGCTGCCGCCACGAGCGCCGCGACGGCAAGGACCGGACTCGAGATGATCAACAGGGCGCCCGCCCCCACGAGGTCGACGGCCCGCTTCACACCCGCCTGAGCCCCGAGAAGCGCTTCACGCTCGAAGGCGACGATGGGGACGTCCAGGAACTCCTCCACACGCGCGCGCTGCGTCAGCAGGTTCGTGAGGTCGGAGACCATCTTCACGTCGACGGTGCTTCGACGGGCGCGGATGAGGAAGTCCGCGATCTCGGTGCTCGAGAGCTCCGGCTCCGCGAAGATGACCTCCTCGAGTCTCTGCCGCTCGATCAGGGCCGGGAGCTCCTCGAGGTGTCCGATGACCGGTACCGCGAGTCGTTCGCTCGTCTCCGAGTCACGCGGGCGTTCGGAGACGAGCCCGGCGAGATCGTACCCGAGTTCGGGCGCGGCCGCGATGCGCTCGGCAAGCAGTGTCGCCGTCGAGCCCGTCCCGACGACGGCCACCCGCGTCAGGTCGAACCGTCCCGCACGGGCCTGATTCTGGATCCATCTGATGATCCCGCGCAGCGCGACGTCGAGCACCACGACGATCACGCAGAAGGCGCCCACGAGCAGACGCGAGTACACGGTGGTCGATGTCAGGAACGTGCTTGCCATCAGCACGACACCCGCCACGACGGCCGCACGTCCCACCCGAACCGCGATGTCGGCGCCGCTCTCACGGTCGCGTCGCCCGCTGTACAGCCCGAAGAACGCGAACACCAGAACGAACACGATGTTCGCGAAGATGATGAACGTGTCATAGACCCCGAGGCCGAAGAGCGGCTTCGTCAGGAACCCGCGCAGACTCGACCGCAGCGCGTACGCGAGTATGAACCCGGCGTTGACGGCAACGAGGTCCGCCAGAAGGCTCAGGGTGGTCAGAAGTATGCGTCGATGCTTCTTCATCCGGTAGATGACCCCTCCCCACTTCTCGTAGAAGTGGAGGAGCGAGATGAGGTGCGCGATGAGGAGCTTGTTAAGCCCCGGCCGTGCGCTTCCCCGGGCGTGTCGATGGTCCATGACGGAGTCCGGGACGTACCAGACCGTCCAGCCCCCGCGCCACATCCGGTAGCACCAGTCGACATCCTCGAAGTACAGGAAGTACCGCTCGTCCATCGCTCCGACATCCGCCATCGCCGCCCGCCGGACGAGCATGCAGGCACCGAGGACCCAGTCGACCTTCCGGGCGGTCTCGTGGTCGTAGTCGAGCATCAGGTGGCGGCGGATCGCGCCACTGTTCCGGAACAGCTTCCCGAGGAACGTGCGTCGAAGCAGGAGTGTCCAGAACGTGTAGAAACCCCTGCACGAGAGCTGAAGCGTACCGTCGGTGTTGATGAGCTTCGCGCCGACCAGTCCGGCCTCGGGTGTGGCGTCCATGAACGCCACCAGCGCGTCGAGCGAGCCGGAACGCGCTTCGATGTCAGGATTCAGCACCAGGATGTGCCGACCGCGCGACGCCCGGATCCCGCGATTGACCGCTCGCGACAGCCCGACGTTCGCGGCGTTCTGATACAGCTCGACCCACGGGAACTCGCGCTTCACCATCAGGGACGTGTCATCGCTCGAGGCGTTGTCGACGACAAGCACTTCGCGCGACACGGTGTCCGGGCACTCCGCGAGCGATCGCAGACACGCCGCCAGCGGCTCGGCGCTGTTGTACCCGACGATGATGATCGAGAGATCGAGCTCCGTTCCGCCCCCCGCTACTTCCTTCTGAGGATGCGCTCGAGCCTCAGGCGCCACACCAGCCACGTCGCCTCCCAGACGATTCGGCGGGACATCTTGGATGTGCCGGAGTGGCGGTCGACGAACACGATCGGGATCTCGCGAATCGAGAACCCCTTCCTCCAGCACCTGAAGTTGACCTCGATCTGGAACGAGTAGCCGTCGGACCGTATTGTGTCGAGGTCGATCGCTTCCAGCACTTCGCGCCGGAAACACTTGAACCCGCCCGTGGAGTCCCGGAGCGGCAGCCCCGTGATCAGATGGGTATAGACGTTCGCGAAGTAGCTCAGAAACAGCCGCTGGAGCGGCCAGTTGACGACGTTCGCTCCCGTGATGTAGCGAGAGCCGAGGACGACATCGTACTTCTCCGACTCACGGAGGAGGTTCGGGACCTCCTCGGGGTCGTGCGAGAAGTCGGCGTCCATCTGGACGATGCGGTCGACGTCGGTCGTCAGCGCGTGCTTGAAGCCGGCGACGTAGGCGGAGCCGAGTCCCATCTTGGACGGTCTGTGGAGCGCGCGTATGCGGGGATTCTCCGCCGCGAGTTCATCGATGTACTCGCCTGTGCCGTCCGGCGACCCGTCGTCCACCACGAGCAGGTTGATGTGCTCACCATGGGCAAGAAGCTTCGGAACGAGATTCGAGATGTTCTCACGTTCGTTGTAGGTCGGGACGACGACCATCACCTTCATGCAGCGGCTCCTTGGGGGTCTCTCCGCGCGCGCCTCGGGAGGACGATCAACAGAATGACAGCGGCGAGACCGATGAGAGTGACCATGAGGCCCGTACGGACCGAGGGCGGCTCATAGACGAACTCCACCGTGTGCTCGCCGGACTCGAGATAGACGGATCGGAAGGCGAAGTTGGTGCGGTAAATGGTGGTCTCCTCGCCATCTACGTAGGCCTTCCAGCCGTTCGGATAGTATACCTCCGAGAGAAACAGAAGACAAGGTCGCGGGGCCGTCGCCTCGATCACAATGCGTTCCGGCTCGTACGTGACGATCCTGGCCGCTCCTCCCTCGGCCGACTCCACGGGCCCCGGCAGATTGCCCTGGACGATGGCGTAGGCGCCCGGGTTGAACCCGTCGGTGCGCATCTCTCCGAGCACAAGCCCTTCCCCCATGACCTCGCGGGCGTCACCGATCAGGAAGGTCCGTGGGAGCACCCCGAGGAACTCGTGAACGCCGGGAGCCACCATCCGGAACGCCGGGTGTCCAAGCTCCTGGTCGGGTCCCACGACGTACCGGACGTTCGCGAGCGCCATGAACCTCAGGTCGGCCAGTGTGAGAACCTCGAGAAGCTTGTTGTACGACGCGAGCTTGGCCGGGTGGTACCCGCCCATCGACTGAATGCGATGGTACATCCATGCGTTCGAACCGAACTCAGCTCCGAGAGGGGCGATACGGAACTGCCCCTCCTGCTGCTTGAGGTAGCGAACAGCGGTCGTCTGCGGGTAGTAGCTGTCGAGCGGACGCATCCGTTCCGGGTTCATGAAGCGCGCGTCCACAAGCCAGACATCCCAGACCAGGACCCCGATGAGCAACAGCGCGCCGATCCATCCCGCGAGCTTCCTCATCGATGCGACGAAGACTGCCACGCCCGTGGCCGCTGCGAACGCGATGAGGATGCCCGCGTCGCGAACGCCGATCCGCGCCGCCTGCGCGGCGATGGGTCTGAGCGCTGCGGGCGCGGCACCGGCATGCTTCGAGAGCAGAGCAGCGGTCGCGGTCTGCTCCATGCCGGTCCGTCCGGCCGCGACGATGACGCCGACGAGTATCCCGGCGCCTGCGAGGACCGCAGCCCAGGCCTTCCAGCTCCCGACTCTCGCCCGGGTCTCACCCAGGACGACCGAGACGCCGTGTCCTGCGAGCGCCGCGATGGCGAACTGCGCGAACAGCAGGAAGAGAGCGGGCACACGGAAGCGGCTGAAGCCCGGGAGCACTGTATAGAGCACGCGGTAGAGCGGTGTGACGTACTTCCCGAAGCTCAGAACCAGACAGACGGCGGTGAGAATACCGAGATAGCGAACGCTCCTCGTTCGACTGGTGCCGAGCGCGAGCGCTGCCAGCGCCAGCGCCACGTATCCCGCGTAGTGCGAGACCTGGTTGAACGGCATCGGCCCCCAGTACGTCTCGTTGGCCAGACCGAACGCCGAAGGAACCAGGAAGGTCAGGAGCTCCTTCGGATGGAAGGACCACATCGTGGCCTGATCGAACCCCATGCCGCCGGACTCCGCGACTCTCGTCGAGAGCAGCGAGTAGCTCTGGAGCGGGATGAGCAGGATCCCGGCGATCGCCGCGGCGAGGACGCCGCCGCCGATGACCATCGCGGTCCTGCTTCCGATGAAGCCCCACCCCCGCTTGTCGCGGAATGCCGAGAACGCGAAGTAGACGATGAGTATCCCGACCGCGATCCAGGTGTAGTAGCTGACCTGGACGTGGCGCGCCAGGAACTGAAGGCCTCCGAAGAGACCCAGCAGACCCAGCCACCGGCGCTCACCGGTGTCGAGCAGCTGGTGGGCCGCCATCAGGACGAGCGGGATGTACGCTCCGGTGAGCACCTTCCCGCCGTGGCCGATACCGGCCAGACCGACGAGGTGCGGCGTGAGCATGTACGCCAGTCCGCCCGCGAGGGCGCCCGCGTGTCCGACGCGGCGAGATCTCAGATAGGCGAACGTCCCGATCCCGGCGAGTATGTAGTGCAGGACGATGAAGGTCAGGCGTGGAAGCTCGACGCCGGGGATCGCTTCGATGACACGACGGATCCAGTAGCTCGGGTAGACGATGCCGTTCCACGTCATGCTCTCGAAGAAGGGCATCCCGGAGAAGATGTACGGGTTCCAGAACGGGAGGTGTCCCGCGGCGACACGACTCTGCGCGTAGTCCTCGAAGATCGCGGCGCCGGCCAGAACGTCGCCGCCTGTGAGGATCTCTCCCGCGAAGATGACGCGCTGGAACATCAGCAGCGCCACGCCGACGATCACCGAGACGCAGATGAGTGTGGCGTGGCGACCAAGGATCCGTGAGTCTTCACCGCACGGAGTCGCGGACGTGCCCGACCTGACTCCGCGTCGGGACGTCGGCTGCTTCTGTCCCTTCTCGGTGCTCTTCTTCCCTGCGCGTGGTCTCATCTACCCCGTCCTTTGTGGATATGCATGATGGTGAGGCCGCCGATCAGACGAAGCCCCCAGGCGATCGCTGTCGCGATGGCTGCTCCCAGAAGTCCCATTCTGAGGATAAGAACGATATCGAGCGCGACATTCAGGAACATCGTGCCGAGATTGACGAGCATGAACTGCCTGACGGCTCGTGTCGGTGCCCTCCCGCCTATGAAACTGGACGGAATAGAGTAGAACAGCTTCAACACACCCGACAAGACGAAAGCCGGGATGAGATAGGTGCCCGCGTCGTAGCGGCCCTTGAAGAGCAGGTGGACCACATCGTCGCCGAGGACCAGGTAGCCGGCGGCCGCGAGGACGGCGAGACCGGTGATGGCGAGGGCCGGGCGCCTGAGATCGACCTTATCGGCGCGGCTGAGCACCGGCATCAGCACGTACCCGATCGCGTAGAACAGGAAATCGAAGCCCTTTGTGATGGAGAAGACGGTCGAATAGACGGCGACATCGGCGAGCGTCATCAGCTTCGTGATGACGAGCCGGTCCATGCTCACCATGACCGACAGCGAAACGCTGAGTCCGAGGAAGAGGAATCCCTCGCGGAACACGCGCGCGGGAACGGGCTCGGTCCCCAGGGATCCGACGCCTCCGGGGAACGGACGCCGTGCAAGCAGCACGAGCGCGCTTGCCGCGTAGGCCGCGAGGAGTATCCAGAGCGCGATTCCCTGAGTCAGCCTGCCGGTGCCGTACGCGACCGTGAGCGCGACGGCGGTGCCGATGACGGGAAGTCGCGTGCCGAGAATGGCGGATTCGTAGCGATGTGCCGCGCGCTGGAAGGCCGTGACGATGGTCACCGTGTTCAGCGAGGCCACGAGGACGACCATCGCGGCGAGCGCGACGCCGGCGAGCGCGTAGTAGAAGCCGCCGAGGAGCGCGAGCAGCGCGCCGAGTGACGCGACGATGATGATGACGCGGCGGGCATGTGAGGAGAGAAGGTATGCGGACGCGTCGTCTCGCGACAGGTGGCGGACGATCGAGGAGTCCTGTCCGAGCAGACTCAGCGTCGAGACGAGCGGAAGCGCTCCGATGATCAGGGATATCAGCCCGACCTCGGGCTTCGGGAGACCGCGAGCGAGAACCGTCTGTGTGAGGACCTGAAGCAGCGCCCCGGCCACGATGACGGCAAACACATTGCCGACGCGCGTATGCGCTCCCGATCCGGGCAGTATGCCGCGTGGCGTCAATCTCCCTCCAGGGGGATGGCGGTTCGCGTCAGGTCTGTCACTGGATGTATCCGAGCGACCTCAGCTGTTCCTTGATGGACTCGTCCATGCTGGAACCCGACTCGGTCTCGACCGAGCGGCCCAGAGCGGCGCCATAGCCCTCGACGATCTGCGTCGGGTGGCGTTCAAGATGTTCCGGCTCGAGAAGCTCGGACAACACACGTCCGTCCATCGTTCCCGTCACGGGAAGGCCGAGCACGGCCAGCGACGTGGGAGCCACATCGAGTATGGTCGCCCCTTCCACGAAACCCAGGCTCCGGAGGTCCGGCCCGGCGGCGATGATCACACCACGGCGGTCGTGCGTTCCCGTCAGTTCCGGCATGTTCGGATCGAGATGGATACGCGCCGTGAACCCGTGGTCCGACACCAGGAGGATGTTCACCTCGTCGCCGAGGTCATCAAGCAGACGTCCGAGGAGTCCGTCCTGGTAGCGGTAGTAGTTGGCGATGACCTCCCCGTACTCGACTGCCTGCTCGTCCGTGACTCCGGGAAACTCGGCGCGGTCGGTGTACTGCCAGAAGAAGTGCTGCACGAAGTCCACGCCGCGGAAGTACACCAGCGCCAGGTCCGGCTCGTATCTCGGCAGAAGCTCGTGCGAGAGTCGTCCGTAGATCGTGTCACGCAGGTATCCCCAGCGCAGCGGTTCGTCCACGATCCGGTTCTGCTGGTAGGCTGTCTCGCTCTTCGGGAATCGCTTGTACCCGCTGTCGAAGGTGAACTCGCCGAATCGCGCAAGCCGCTCGTTCGTGGGCTCACCTTCTATCGAATGCCAGATCTGGGTTGCGCCGCGGAGCAGGCTGTGAACACGGTCGGATACCATGTAGCCACGGACGTCGTCGGTGGGCCAGGTCACGTACCACCCGTTCACCGCGGCGACGCCCCCGTACGCCGAGACGATCTCCCAGAGCGCGGGCGACCGTCGCATCCGCGCGTTGACCGGAACGCCGGCGGCGTTCGTGAAGCCGACGATGCCGTGTTCCTCAGGCATCTCTCCAGTCGCGATCGTCGTCCATATCCTCGGCGAGACCATCGGGTCCATGGAGAGCAGCGGGCCGTACGAACCGCGCTCCATCAGGCGCGCGAAGTTCGGGAGCTCCCCCGCCTCGACGAGCGGTCCGAGCATCTCCCAGTCGCAACCGTCGACACCGACGAGCGCCAGTCTGGGGCGTTCGTCCCACGTCCCGTGGTCGGGCAACGGCAGGTGGGAGTAGCCCCGCGCGCGGAGCGTCGGGCCGACGAAGAGCGCGATGACGGCGAGTCCGGCAAGACCGAACCCGAGCAGACGCAGGGTCTTCGCCGTCATGGTCCCGTGAAGCGCGCGCAGGAGTCTGAGCAGGAGGAACGAGACGAGCCATCCGGCGAGGAGGCCGATGACGAAGACGCCCGCGAGCCCGAGCATGTTGAGCTGGAACGTCGTCAGCGTCCCGGCGCGCACGAATGTCTCCGATCCCTTCACGGGAAGGAAGCTCACTGTGAGGAACGCCCACAGTGTCACCGTCGTCATCGCGAAGGCGAGTCGGCTCTGTGTCTGGACGCCGGTGCGCGCGCGGCGACGCCTGAATCCCGGGATCAGCACGATGAAGCCGAGCACGAGATACGCCACGAAGCTCAAGAGGACGAGCGGGAGCAGCTGACGGATCGCGAGCGAGAACGTGAAGCCGCTCGTACGCAGACCGAGCGCCCCGAGCACAGCGGCCACGAGCAGCGCGAACGCCGCAGCGAAGACGGCCACCTCGGAGGCGGCGTTTCTCGCGGAAGCGTCTGATGTCTGTGTGACGTGGCTCATCGGTTCTCCCGGCCGAAACTCTGCTGAGCGGTCCTGCTCCTACGCGTCGTCGGCGAGTACCCCGCGCAGCGCGTCCATGACAGTGTCTACCTCGATCCGGTCCATGCAGCTCGGACTCCGGTCGCAGGCGCGCAGATAGCACGGCGCGCACTCGGCCGGCGAGACCAGCTTCCGCCCCCGACCGTAGAGCTCTATCTCCTGTGGTACCGTGGGCCCGAACATGGCCAGCACCGGCACGCCGACGGCGACCGCGATGTGCAGCGCCATCGTGTCTCCCGTGACCACCGCGTCCATATGCGCGACGATCGCTGAGAAGTCCAGAAGGGAGTGTGTCCCTCCGTCGAGTGCGGCTCCGCCGGAGAGCTCGACCACGCGGGCCATTCGGTCGCGATCGTCGGGACCGCCCAGCACGATGCAGGTGCCTCCAAGGTCCGACACGACGCGTCGGGCGAGTTCGGCGTACCCCTCGGCGGTCCATGCCTTGTTCGCGAAGACTCCGCCGGCGCCGACATTGAGGCCGATCAGTGGCTCCTCGGGGGCGAACCCGCCGAGGAACTCGCGGGCGTACTCGAGCGACTGCTCGGGAAGCACCAGCATGTACGGGTCGGCTTCGTATGTGAGATCGGCCACTTCACAATAGATGTCCGGTGCGCTCCGCACGTTCTCGTGGAACTTCCTCTGGTTCGACAGTCCCAGCTCGAAGTCATATCGGGCTCCCTCGCTGATCGGCAAGACGGTGCCCCACTCGGTGAGCCCGTAGCCCAGGCGATGGTCGGCCGTCACTGAGGCCGCGAACGCCGCTGCCCGCTGCTCCTTGTCGAGACAGATGACCTCGTCGAACCGCTGCGCCGCGAGTTCGACGTGCGACGCGAAGCCGAACGGCATGACGCGGTCCACATACGGGTTGTGCTCGAGGAACGCGGCCGAGATCGCGTCGGTCACCCACACGATATACGATTCCGGGTACTTGCGTTTCAGAGGCGGCAGCACCGCCGTCGTCCGCAGGACATCCCCGGCCGCGGCGAGCTTCACGATGAGAATGCGTCTTCCCATCGCGCTGTAGTGCGAGCATCCATCACAGGGCCCGCCCCACTCGCAGGGCCGGTCGCCGACATAGTGCCTGCAGTCCGATCGTGCGCTCGTGTCCATGTCTCTCCCGGGTTCGGAGACGGTTACTCGATGTAGCCGAGCGACCGCAGCTTCTCCTTGATGCCCTCGTCCATCGGTGAGGCCATCGGGGTGTCATCACCCCGGGCCTCCCCCGTTTCGTATGTCGCGACCCACTCGATCGGGTGGGCGCTGAGATAGTCGTCTTCGAAGAGCGCGACGGCGGGGCGTCCGTCGAGGTCCTCCGCCACCGGCTGGCCGAGGTAGGCCATCAGCGTCGGCATGACGTCGACGACCGAGAGGTCGTCCGCGCGCTCACCGCTCTTGATGCCGGGTCCGGCGAAGATGATGGCGCCGTCGGTGCCATGGTCCCACGGGACGTCCTTGTTCCCCTCCAGCGTGCGGATGGCCTCTCCACGCTCCCAGCGGACCTTCAGGTCTCGCTTCGTCTCGAATCCGTGGTCCGATATGAGAAGCGCCGCCGTTCCCTCCGGCGCCGCGTCGAGGAAATCGCCAATGACGCCGTCGACGAAGGCGTAGTAGGCGCGCACCACGCGGCCGTAGAGTCGCTCGTCCTCCGGCGATACCGTGTATCCCTCATCCGTCTGATAGCCCCAGTAGTAGTGCGAGACCACGTCGGTCCCCTGCAGGTAGATCGCGAAGACCTCGGGCGTCTCCTGCTTGAAGTAGTGGAGACCAGCGTCCGCGAACGTCCTGTCCTTGGCGTAGACCCACCGCGCATGGAACTGCTTCCGGGGATCGGTGAAACGGGAGTCCGCGAAGAAGCTGTTGAGCTCCTGCAGCGTCACATCCTCCTCGGTCATCACGAACTGCTCGAAGTCCTCATACAGGCTCTCCGGATACGTCCGTCCCGGGAAGTCCTGGACGATGAGCCGGCCGTTCCGGTCCCGCGCCGCCCCGAAGGGTATCCCGTGGAGCGACCAGTTCATCGGCCACGCGCGCTGCGCGATCATGAAACCGTTCACCTCGTCGACGGGCCAGCTCGGCCACCACCCGACGATCCCCACCGTCACATCCTCTTCGCTCAGAACGTTCCAGAACGCCTTCACCCGGCGCATGTTATTGGTCACGGGGAGCTCGTTGTCGCTCCCGGGAACCTCCGCCGTGAACCCCGTGATGCCGTGCCGCTCGGGCACGACGCCCGTGGCGATCGACGTCCACATCTGCGGTGACTGGATGGGCTCTCCGCTCTTGAGCACGCCGAACGAACCGTCGCGCACGAGCCGCTCGATGTTGGGTAGTTCGCCGGCCTCGAGCATCGGAGTCAGCACGTTCCAGTTCGCCGCGTCGATGCCGAAGATGATCACGCGTGGCCGGCCGTCCCCGGTGGCATCCGACGCACACCCGGACAGAAGGACCGCGCTCGCGATGATGGCCGCGACCACCAGAAGTGAACCTGTGAGCAAGTGCATTCGCTTAGTCATTGGTATAGCCCCTCCGCCTCCCCATGGCGCCGTCTGCAAACCCGCGAACGAGCGCCGTGACCCGACCGCCGTCGCCGCCAGCGATCTGCGTGAGCGCGAACACGACCGTCCGCACACCCGTCGCTGGAAGTATGCCCAGCCAGTGATACCAGGCCGCGTACCGCTTGAAGTACGACAGCGTGCTGCGTATCCGGTGGTAGATCTTGTAGCTCGTCAGTCCCCCGCCCGAGCTCGATGACACCTTGTGCCAGAGCCGCGCGGTCGGTACATAGAGGACCTTCCCGCCGGACCGTGTGGCGCGAGTCGACCAGTCGGTGTCCTCATTGTACATGTAGTAGGTCTCGTCCAGTTCACCGACCGTCTCGAGCATTCGTGTCGGCAGCAGGACGGCGCACCCGGTCAGATAGTCGACCTCGCGCACGTCATCGAACTGACCCCGGTCGCGCTCGCGGATACCAAGATGCCGGATGTGGCCGGTCCAGAACGAGACGGCGCCGCCCGCCGACCAGATGACGTCCGGCTCGTCGAAATAGTAGATCTTCGGTCCGAGCAGCAGGGCGTCCGAGTGGTCGCGCGCCGCGCTCACGAGTTCGCGCACCGCGTCCGGCGCGATCTCGACGTCGTTGTTCATCAGGAGGATGAAGTCGGTCCCGGCGGCTCGTGCGGCTCTCAGACCGTGGTTCGCGCCACCGGCGTAACCGAGATTCCTCCCTGTCTCTTCGATGCGGACAGACGGGTACCGGTCGCGGATGACCCGCACCGAGTCATCCTCGGAGGCGTTGTCGACGACCATGACCGTGAGCCGCTCATACGTCGACGCGAGGAGCGAGTCGAGGCAGGGTCCGATCACGGGAGTCCCGTTCCAGTTGATGACCACCGCCGTCACGGTCGGGAGCGACACGCTATTCCCCCCCGAGTTCGAGGAAGTCGGCGATCGCCCGGCGCATGAGGGCTCCAGCATGGTCGGCCCGAGCCTCCCGGGCGACCCCCTGTTCGAGCGTCGCCCGCTCGTTTCCCTCGAAGAACCGTACGATTGCGCTCGAGAGCGCTTCAGCACTCCCCGACTCTACAATATAGCCTGTCTCGCCGTTCTTGACCACCTCGGGGAGCCCCCCGACATCGGTGCTGATGACGGGGAGGCCGAATGCGTACGCTATCTGCGTGATGCCGCTCTGTGTAGCGGAGAGATACGGCAGCACGACTACGTCCGACGCCATGAAATACTCGCCGACCGCCTCGTCGGGGACGTGCTCTGCCACCACGGTGACCGCCTCCCGGATCCCGAGCTTGTTGATCAAGCGTTCGTACCGCTGTCGCTCATCGTAGAACTCACCGACGACCAGAAGCTGGACGTCGTGCTTCTTCAGCACGTCCGGCATGGCCTCAAGGAGATACCTGAGCCCCTTGTAGGCGCGGACGTATCCGAAGAAGAGGATCGTTGGTCTGGTGAGCCGGAGTCTCGACCGCACGGCATCCCGGTCGATCCCCTCCGGTCGATAGCAGTCGTAGATGGGAAGCGCGGCCTGACGCATCGGGACCCCGGGGAAGAGCGACTGGATCCGGCGCGCTACGACACCCGAGAGCACAAGGAAGTAGTCGGCGGCCGCCAGCGCGAAGCGCGTGAGGAACCGATCGACGAAACGGTTCTCATGCGAGACGACGTTCTCGGCGACGAAGACGATCCCCGCGCCGCATCGGCGCTTCACGAGCCGCGCGATCGCGCCGAGCGCCGGACCGAAGAACGGGTTCCACCACGTGAACACGACGAGATCGGGGCAGCGTTTCGGCTCGCACACCCACGAGGCGGTCCGAAACCAGCTGAGCGGGTTGATCGAGTCAACCAGCTGCCGCGAGGGCGTCGTCTTGACCGGGTCGTGGCTGACGTTCATCTGGGTCTTGCCCGGGAACAGCAGCTTCGGATAGAGGCGGCTGTACGAGACGACGTAGACGTCGTGATCCTGCCGGAGCGCGTCGAGGAGGTGCGCGACGAACAGCGCATTCCCACCGCGCAGCGGGTAGGCCGGCCCGACGATCGCGATGCGGGCGGCCTCGTCGTTCAGAGCCCTGGTCTCCGGCGCAGGTGCGTCAGCCACGGTTCCCTCCGCGCGGCTTGAGGTGCTCGAGGATCGGATAGGTCACCCCCGTGCTCCTGAGATTGGCTATCATCTCACCGAGGAGCCCGAGCGACACGAATTGCACGCCCACGACGATCAAGAGAATCCCAAGTGTCAGAAGAGGCCGTCTCCCGATGGCGCCGCCCATGATCTTGACGATCGTCAGGTAGATGCCGATACCGAATCCACCAAGGAAGAGAACGGACCCCATCATCCCGAAGAGGTGCAGCGGCCGCGTCAGGTAGCGCCGAAGGAAGAGCACCGTGAGGAGGTCGAAGCCGCCGCGCGCGAAGCGCTCTATGCCGTACTTCGACTGGCCGAACTTCCTGGCGTGGTGGCGCACGACTGTCTCCGTCACACGGAACCCTGCGAAGTGCGCGAGCACCGGCGTGTAGCGGTGGAGCTCCCCGTAGACCCTGATGGTCTTGACGACCTCTTTCCGGTAGACCTTCAGACCGCAGTTCATGTCATGGAGCGTCAGCCCGCTGACCATTCGCGTCACACCGTTGAAGAGCTTCGACGGGATCCGCTTCGAGAGCGGGTCGTGTCGCTCCTTCTTCCAACCGGAGACAAGGTCGTACCCTTCGTCGAGCTTCCTGATCATCCCCGGGATCTCCGCGGGATCGTCCTGGAGGTCGGCGTCCATCGTGACGACGACATCCCCGCGCGCCTCGGCGAAACCGACCGCCAGCCCGGCGGCCTTCCCGCTGTTCCTGCCGAAGGAGATGACCTCGACGTTGTCCCACGCGCCATGGAGCTCGTGCAGGATGTCGAGCGACCCGTCGGTGCTTCCGTCATTGATGAACAGGACCTCCCAGGCCCAGCCGGTCGGCGACATCGCCGCCGAGATGGCGTCGATGAGCTCGCGGAGACTCTCCTCCTCGTTGTACAGCGGGATGAGTATTGTCACCGTCATGTGTCTCGCTCCTTCGTCAGGTCGACTGGTGCCCATAGAGTTCGGCAACCCACGAGAACTCCCTCGCGAGCCCGTCCTCGAGCGTTGTCTCGGGAGTGAATCCGAGGATCCGACGCGCCTTCGAGTTGTCGGCGCGCGTATCACTGACATCACCCATCTGCTGGTCGCCGTACCGTCTGTCGAGAGTTCGGCCGACCAGGCGCTCGATGACGTCAAGCGCATGATTGAGCGTAACGCTGCCGCCGCCACCGAGATTGAACACTTCGCCGGGCGTGCCCTCGTGAAGGGCCGCGACGATGCCGGTGACGGTGTCGTCGATGAACGTGAAGTCCCTGGTCTGGCTCCCGTCGCCGTAGACCTCCAGAGGCTGCCCGAGCAGACCGGCTTTGAGGAAACGGTGGAACGCCATGTCCGGACGCTGGCGCGGGCCGTAGACCGTGAAGAACCGGAGTGAGACGGTCGGCACGCCGTAGTTCCGGTGGTAGAGCACGGCCAGGTGTTCCGCCGCCAGCTTCGTGACCCCGTACGGTGAGACCGGACAGGTCAGCCCTCGTTCGCGCATGGGGAGATCATCCGTCTGGCCGTAGACGGATGAGGACGACGCGTACACGAAGCGGTCGAGATCACGCCCCTTGACGGCCTCGAGGAGACGCTGGGTCGAACGGACGTTGCAGTCGAGATAGGTCTGGAAGCTCCTGCCCCAGCTCGCGCGCACGCCGGCCTGTGCCGCCAGGTGGATCACGGCGTCGACCCCGTCGAGCAGCGGGTCGAGTTCGGCGCTCGCCAGATCCGCGTCGCTCAGCTGAAACCGGTCCGACGACCTCAACCGCTCCAGGTTCGACTCCTTGATCTCCCTCGGGTAGTAGTCGGTGAAGCAGTCGACTCCGACGACCTCCGAACCTGCGTCGATCAGCCGCTCGGAAACATGCGAGCCGATGAAGCCCGCCGCTCCGGTCACGAGATAGCGCTTCACTCGTTCCTCCCCTGAGATTCACCCTGCGGTGGCTCCGGCGCGGGACATGCGGCCGGCGACGCCTCCGCAAGCGCTCCCTCTCTCTCGATCTGCTGGAAGCTCTCCGTCAGGCGGATGCTCATCGATGAGAACGACCAGAGTCCGACCACCGTGATGAGTATCCCCGTCATCGGGTGCGCGAGGAGCATCACTGCCATGACGTCGGGCCGCGACATCCCGAGACCAGCCGCGAAGATGAGCTCCATGATCATCTCGTTGTAGCCGATCTGCGCGGGCGGTGTCGGGAGAATATACGACAGGGATATCAGTGTATAGCCGAACAGCACGATCGGGAAGCTCACCGGAATGTCAAAGGCCAGGAACATCAGACGGAAGTAGACGGCGTCGAGCACGACGGCGCAGCCGGTAAGCGCGAGGAGTCCCCAGAGTCC
The DNA here is from genome assembly GCA_029990205.1 of bacterium. Lineage (GTDB taxonomy): Bacteria > Joyebacterota > Joyebacteria > Joyebacterales > Joyebacteraceae > JAPEKQ01. Next base: position 71,350 of record JAPEKQ010000003.1, on the reverse strand, counting down.
TCGCACCGTCGAGGCCGACATCGACAGTCCGTTGATGAACAGCCCCATCCATGACGAGATCCGGTCGTACGCCCGGCGCGGAAGCCATGAGAACAGGCGGCAGACGAGGCGTACCGTCACATCTCGGTTCCGGATCGCCAGGAGCAGCAGCCCGACAGCCATCACGAATATGACGAGGACCGCGACGATCAGCGAAGCGAGCGACCCCGAGAGCCGGACCGACAGGACCGGCACCATGACGATCACGAGGAGGATCGAGAAGAGCTCGAGGAGCTTGTCGACGAAGACGGTCGGCAGACTGGCCGCGATCGGTACGCCCTTCATGCGCTTGAGGAAGAACGACTTCGCAACTTCCCCCGCGCGGATCGGAATGAGGTAGTTGAGGAAGTACCCGGCCATGAGCATGACGAAGCTCTCGCGAACCGTGACTCTGGCGATCGGCCTGAGAATGAGTCGCCACCTGAGGCTTCGGACGAAGTACGCGGTCAGGTAGACCGCGGCGGCGAGCGCCAGCCAGCGCGGGTCGGCGCTTCCGATGCGTGCGCCGATGCTCCCGAGGTCGAGACCGCGCAGAGCGACCGCCAGCAGGACACATCCCGCTATGAGAGCCAGCACTATGCGGGTTCGTCGGCTCACGCGCTCTTCCTCTCAGCCAGTATGCCCCGATGGTGCGCGAACAGGAGCTTCAGCGCGCCCGGAGCCGAGCGTTCGATGATGAAGTGTCTCCCGATCTCCCCCATGAGCCGCTTCCGCTTCTCGATGTCGAAGTACGGAAGGTCGTCCCAGGTCCACGTGTAGTGCTCAAGACGCTTGGAGCCCGAGACACGCCGCTTGAGGAACGGCAGGAAGGTGGCGATCACCTCCTCGATCGGAGAATCGATGTCCGGCCACCACGGTGTATCGACCACCATGCGCTCCCGGGGCTCGAACCCGCTGACCCGGAGCATTCGGTCGATCTTGGGGATGTTCATCGACGCGATCTCGCCGTGGCTCCAGTCCTCGCCGGCGGCGCGATGGTGCAGCCGGTGGACAGGGAAGCCGTAGTTCCACGTGTTCGAGACGAAGATCATCACGTAGCGGCTGCTCGCCTCGCACATCTCGGCGACCAGCCTCGCCGGGTCCGCCGACTGCGGGAGCGCATTGAAGTTCCAGACGAGGTCGTACGACCTGTCGTCGGCCGCCAGCGTTCCGTTCTCACTGACGCGGATCGACGAACGGTCGGTGAGGCCGAGTTCCTCCCAGATCCGCCCGGCCAGCTCGCGCTGCCCGGCGTCACCGAGGAGAAGGTCGACGTGCGCCCCCCGTTGGGCGAGCGGGATGCTGTTGAGCCCGGCGATACCCGTGATCCCGTCGACGGGACCCTCGAGCACTCGCGATACGTCGTGCCGCGACGCGAACCGCTCGAGCATCATGGCGACCGCAATGCGCTCGTAGGTGGTCCCGAGACCGGTGTCACGATCGACTGCGTGCATCCGTCAGAGTCCTTTCCTGAGTGTCTCAGCGACCTCTCGCGCCGTCGGCGGACACCCTGCGATGTGTGTCAGCCCCTCGCGCGCAGCGAGTTCGCCCGTGCACTTGCCGAAGCATATCACCTTGCCCGGGCGGTTCGGCAGACGGCCTTCGCGACCCTGGACGATGTGAAGACCGCCGATGAGTCCCCACCATGCGAGCTTCGGCACGAGCGTGAACCAGTACCTGGGTTCCTTGACGGCCAATGCGACCGCGCCGCTGAAGGAGTCGATGCACATAGAGCACGCCGTGCAGTCGCGCCACGAGTAGATATTCCCGACGCGGCCGTACTCCTCGTTCGCCCTCGCGAACCGACGCACGGGCGCCTGGCCGATCACCTCGGGGTCGAGCGTCCCGAGCCCCTTCTCCGCCGCGAACACCAGGTGCTTCACCTCGCCCGGCTCGATCCCCATGTGCCGGGCCACGGTCGCGTCGAGGGCGAGCATGTTCGTTCCGACCGCCAGGAGGTTCGAACGGACACGCTTGCCGTTGAGAGGGCCATCCCCTTCGAGCCCGACGATGCCGTCCAGCACGATGAGGTCCGGCGGACGGAGACGCGCCTGCTCCGCCAGCGGCTCGTGGAGTCCGAGATGATGATCCAGCTTCTTGTCAGCCTGCGACAGCATGCCCTTGTGATTCTTCATCGAGAGCGTCACGGTCGTGTAGCCGTGCGTCTTCATCTTCGGCACGTTGATGTAGAGATCAGCGTCCTCGAGCATCTCGGGAACGCCGACCTTCCCGTACTTCCACTCGCGCTGGCGTCTTGCCACACCGTTGAAGGTCAGCAACTGGACGCCGAGCCGATCCGCCAGAGCACGATACCCTGACTTCTCGAACACCCAGTCGCAATCGAGTCCGACTCCCGGTCCGTCGGCCAGCGTGATGCGCGAGACGCCCGCGTCCCGGAGGAGCTGCACGAGCGCTTCGATCACCGCCGGGTGTGTCACGACACCGGAGTTCGGGGGCCGGCCCGTGACGATGTTCGGCTTCACGACGGCGGTCCGGGCGCCGGCGAACGACAGGTCGAGATCCACCAGTGAGCGCTCGAGTGTGCTCCTGATGGCGGATACGTCATACGACCGCACTTCCGACAGGGCAACCTTCATCGCTGGTCTCCCCCGCCCGACGCGCGATGCGGCACCGCCAGACGCGCGGCGACCGACGCGAGCGTCGGCGGGTGCATGAGCATGTTCGTGTATCCGGCGTTGGCCAGCGGACACGAGCAGAGGCCGTTGCGAACCCGCTTTCTGAGTTCGCCCGCGGTCTCGCCGAACCAGATGCTCCCGAAGTCGTACCCACTCTGCCTGAGGTTGCCGACGGGCTTCGCCTCGATGCAGCAGAACCAGACGTCACCGTCCGGTGCGATCTGCGCCGAAGCCACGCCCGCGTAGCACGGGATGATCTGGCGACGCTCCTTGAGATACCGCTTCACCATGTCGTAGTACCTGATACGGAACGACTGCGTGATGCGGCTGATCCCCCGGAACTCCTCCTCCTTGAGGCGAGCCGTGAGGAAGTCCACGGCGGCGGCGTAGTCGCCTGGCGCCGGTGTCACACCTCCGTCCATCGTTCCGAGTTCGACTCGCTCCTCAGCGATCTCCGTGATAAACGAGTCCGGCGCGAGTTCGCGCATCACGTGACGGTAGATGTCCGGGATGCGGCTGACGTTGTGAACCGAGATGACCGTGTGCACGCCGACGGTGAGGTTGCGCGCGTCGATCGCGCGAAGCCCCTCGTAGGTGCGCATCGCCCGCTCGAAGTTCCCGGGCACGCCGCGGATGTCATCGTGCCGCTCGCCGATCTCGTCGATCGAGAGATTGATGATGATCTGTGTATCGGGGCACGCCTTCGATATGGCCCGGACCATCTCCGGAATCCGGTCGCTCAGGATGCCGTTCGTCGGTATGTTGATGATGCCCGGTGAACCCGCGGCGCAGGCGCTCGCGCAGATCTCCGGCAGGTCGCGTCGGATGAACGGCTCCCCGCCGCTCATCGTGTACCAGTACGGCGCACGTCCCAGCGAACGGAAGACCCTGGCGAACTCCTCTGCGGTGAACTCGTCTGCCTCGCGCTCGTATACGTTGCAGGTGCGGCAACGCGAGTTGCACCGGTACGTCACACTGACGGTGAGGTTCAGCGGCAGCATCCGCGGTCGGCCAAAGGTTCGCATCGCCCCGTAGAGAGGAATGCGCGCGACGACACCCAGCATCATGATTCTCCCGACGAACGGTCTCGAGCGTGCTCAGGCGGCACCTCGCTCAGGTCCTTGGTGCTCTCGGAGACGTCCCACGTAAACGGGTTCCGTCCGAGGATGTGGAAATCGATCAAGCCCAGGAGTCGGCCGACGAACTCGAGCCAGACGCCGCCCGCCGTCCACACGAGATTCCTCGGCGTGAACTCGAAATCGGCCAGGAGCACCGAGAGGATGCCTCCGACCTTCTTGGTCGAGACCTCATACGACTGCTCGCGCTCGAGCCAGAGGTGGCCCGCGTAGATCCTGCGACGCTGCTTGAGGAAGTCCCCCACCGTGTCGGCGCCCTTGTTGTACACGATGGCATCGGGAGCGTAGAGCAGGCGCTTGCCGTGCTCGGCCACGATCGCCTCGATCGAGGCCTCGTCGACGGCGCTCTCGGGCGGGATCTTCGTGACGAAGGCGCGGAACGCGACCATCTCACCGAGCTTCGGTGTCTTCAGAGCGAGCCGATGGTGAAGACGCCAGAGCATGTGCACCACGAACCCCATGAACGTGTTCGCATCGTCGACCGGTGTCGGTCGGCCTCCCGTCATCCCGACGGTCTCATCGGCGAACGGCGCAACCATGTTCTCGACGCAGTCCGGGTGGGGTACGGTGTCCCCGCTCTCGAGCACGAAGACATCCGTGCCCTTGCGGGCCTCCGCGAGAAAGAGGTTGATCGCGGACGACTTGCCGCGACGCTCTTCCTGGCGGATCAAACGCACCCGGTGGTCGCGGGACGACCAACGCCGCACGATCGCATCGGTCCCGTCGGTGGAGCCGCTCGAGACAACAATGATCTCGCAGATCTCAACGGTCTTGAGATTCTGTGTGGAGAGAGCCTCGAGCAACCGCTCGATGTTCTTCTCCTCGTTGTACGCCATCACCCCGGCGCTCACTCGGATCATTGGACCTCCGTAGGAACGGCGCCCGTCGCCGTTCGAGGCAGAACAGCTCCATCATCGCCCGCGGGTGAGGATCACGCCCCGGTCAGGAGTCTCTCCCCGAGAGACTCCGGGAGCCCGGCGTCGACGATCTTGCGTCGCGCTCGCTCGACATCGTACCCGACGCGTCTCAACTCGAGCCTCCCCGCGTCGAGATCGAGAATGCCGTAGGCCGCGTCTGGATCGCCGTCGCGCGGCTGTCCGACGCTCCCCACATTGACAAGATAACGGATGTTCGGACGGAGCCGGACGATCGTGTCCGTCTCGGAGCGGAGTGTCCCGCCGGCGAGTGAGACGACGAGCGGAAGATGGGTGTGGCCGATGAGGCAGAACTGCTCCTCGAACGCCTCGAACTGATACGATGCGCCCATCGTGTCCTTGACGTAGTGCCACCCCGCCGGGTCCTCGGGACTGCCGTGCACCAGTCGCACACCGTCGATGTGACATGTGAGAGGGAGCGATTCGATGTAGTCGCGCTCGTCCGGACCAAGCTCCCGGCGCGTCCACTCGATGGCCGCGCGCGCGTTCTCGTTGAAGCGGAAGCTCTCCGCTGCGTCGATGACCGCCGCGTCGTGGTTTCCCCTGACGACCTCATCGAATCGGTCGCGGACCAGAGCCAGCGCTTCACGGGGGCTCGCGCCGTATCCGACGATGTCGCCCAGGCAGAGGTACATGTCGCAGCCGAGCCCCGAGGCGTCCTCAAGGACCGCCTCGAGAGCTTCGATGTTGCTGTGGATGTCAGTCGCGATGAGACAGCGCACGACGCCTCCTGGCGATTCCGGTGCTCAGTCGGTTCCCACACCCTCGGCCGCCGGTTCATCATCCTCAGCGGCATCGCGCGCGTCGCGCGCGACGTGGTCGAGTACGCCGTTGACGAACCGCGCGCCCTCGTTCGATGAGTACTTCCTGGCGATCTCCACCGCCTCATTGATCACGACCCCGACAGGGTTGTCCGGGACACAGAGGAGTTCGTACGCGCCGATGCGCAGCACCGTACGATCGACCGCGCCCATCCGGGGGATCTCCCAGTGCTCGCTGGCCGCGACGATCAGACGGTCGATCTCGTCGTGATGCTCTCGCACCCCCTTGACGATCTCGTCCGCGAACGCGAGAGCCTCCGTGCGGGCCTCTTCGATCTCGGGGATCGGGCCATCCGTGACGCCGGTCACCTCTTCGCGGTAGAGCAGCTTGAGCGCAAGCTCCCTGCCTTCCCGCCGTGTGCCGGTCCCGCCCTTCCTGTCTTGCGGCAAGCTACCCCATCCTTGCGTAGAGGTCGGCGAGCTCCATGGCGGCCATGGCGGCATCCCAGCCCCGGTTCCCGGCCTTCGTGCCGGCCCGCTCGACGGCCTGTTCGATGCTGTCGGACGTCAGGACGCCGAAGACCGTCGGAACGCCGGTCTCCATACCCGCATGTGCAACACCCTTCGCGACTTCCGCCGCCACATAGTCGAAGTGCGGCGTTCCACCACGGATGACCGCACCGAGGCATAGTACCGCATCATACGAGCCGGAGTCACCCATTCTCTTGGCCAGAAGGGGCACGTCAAAGGCGCCCGGGACCCACACGATCGAGATGTCGGAATCTTCCACGCCGTGGCGTCTGAGGCAGTCCATCGCGCCCTCGAGCAGCTTGAGTGAGATGAACTCGTTGAAACGGGAAACGACGATCCCGAAGGACCGTCCCTCACCGGTGATGTGACCCTCGTACACCTTGCTCATCGCTGACCTCCCTGTGTGTTGGTGACCTCATCCTTCGGCGGCCTCTCGTGTGTCTCCCCGCCCTCGTCGGAGCCGACGTCGCACGGTTCCAGATCGAGATAGTGTCCCAGCTTGTCTCGCTTGGTTGCCAGATAGTGTCTGTTGCGCTCGTTCGGAGCGATCTGGATCGGCACGCGCTCAACGATCTCCAGACCGTGTCCCTCGAGCCCCACGATCTTCCTCGGATTGTTGGTCAGAAGCCGGATCCTGCGGACGCCCAGATCGGCCAGCATCTGCGCCCCGAGACCGTAGTCGCGCAGATCGGCCTCGAATCCGAGATCCTCGTTCGCCTCCACCGTGTCACGTCCGCCGTCCTGGAGCGCGTACGCCTTGAGCTTGTTCCCAAGACCGATGCCGCGACCTTCCTGACGCATGTAGAGGAAGACACCGGTGCCCTCGCGGTCGATCATCGACAGCGCGTGGGCCAGCTGTGTCCCGCAGTCACATCGGCGGGACCCGAAGACGTCGCCGGTGAGACACTCCGAGTGGACGCGTACGAGCACGTCCTCGTCAGGCTTCGGCTCGCCCTTGACGAGGGCCAGGTGCTCGTGGTCGTCCACGTCGTTCTCGTACAGGTAGAGCCGGAACTCACCCCAGCGTGTCGGCAGCCGCGTCTCAGCGGCTCGTCTGACGAGCCGCTCGGTGTGCTGACGGTACGCGATGAGGTCCTTGATGCTGACGAGCGTCAGGCCGTGATGCTCCGCAAGCTCTCTGAGCTCCGGCAGACGCGCCATACTTCCGTCGTCGCTCATGATCTCGCAGAGGACGCCCGCCGGCTGCAGCCCCGCGAGCCGCGAGAGGTCGACGGCCGCCTCGGTGTGCCCCGCGCGCCGGAGCACGCCTCCGTTGGCGGCCCGGAGCGGGAAGATATGACCGGGTCTCGCCAGGTCACGCGGCTTCGTGGCGGGGTCCACCAACGCTCGGATCGTTGTCGAACGGTCGTGCGCCGAGATACCCGTCGTCGTCCCCTCGACCGCGTCGACCGAAACCGCGAAGGCCGTGCTCATGCGCGACGTGTTGTCCGCGACCATCGGGTGGAGATCGAGCGCGTCAAGATCCTCGCCGGTCATGGGCACGCAGATGAGGCCGCGTCCTTCCTTGGCGATGAAATTGACGGCTTCCGGAGTGATCTTCTCCGCGGCCATGATGAGGTCGCCCTCGTTCTCCCGCGTTTCGTCGTCGACGACGATCACCATCCGTCCATCACGGATGTCCTGGATCGCCCGCTCGACGTTCTTTCCCGTCATGATGTCTCGCTCCGTGTCAGAATCCCAGTTCGCGCAGCCGCTCGAGCGTCAGTCCGGTCTCGGGTGCCTCATCGCTGGAGCTGCCGTGTCCCTCGGAACGGGAGCCGTCGGCCCCGCGCTCGTCGAGGAGCTTCCTCATGTGCTTGGCCAGTACGTCAGTCTCGATATTGACACGCGTTCCGCGCCGGTACTCAGCGGCTCGCGTCGCCGCGAGCGTCTCCGGGATGAACGCCACCATCACTCGGCGCCCGTCCACGGCCGCCACCGTCAGACTCGTCCCGTCGACGGCTATCGACCCCTTTGCGACGACCTCCGCGGTGACACTCGTGGGGAGATCGAAGACCACCTCCACGCCGCGGCTCCGTTCGCGTCTCTCTGCGACGGTCGCCACCGCGTCCACGTGACCCGTGACGATGTGGCCTCCGAGCCGGTCTCCAAGACGGAGCGCGCGCTCGAGGTTGACGCGGTCACCGCACGAGAGCGTCCCGAGCGTCGACGCGCGGAGTGTTTCCGCGACCACATCGGCCTCGAAACCGTCTTCGTCGCTCGACGTCACCGTCAGGCAGACGCCGTTGACGCTGATGCTCTCACCGATCGTGAGCTCACGCCCGATCCCGGTCTCGATGGACAGCCTTGCCCCGTCGCCGGTGCGGACCAGAGCCCGCAGTCGTCCTGTCGCTTCTATCAGCCCCGTGAACACGTCTTCGCGTCCTCATTCGTGGGAGCACTCCCGCTCCCGGCCTCATCGTCGGTTCCGTCCGGCCCCGGGATGCTCGCCGCGACGCCGTGTGCCGATGCCGTGAGGAGCATGTCGTCACCGACCCGCTCCCAGGTGGCCGTCTCAAGCTGCACGTGCCTCCTCAACTCGCCGAGTGCCGGGACGCCGCCTGAACCGGAGAGCTTGGGTGCGACGAAGACCGCCAGTCGCGTGGCCAGGCCCTGGTCGAGGAGCGCGGTCCCGAACGTCGACCCGCCTTCACAGAGGATGTCCGTCATGCCTTCGGACGCAATGCGGCGCAGCAGCGGGTGCGCATCCAGATGGCCGTCGCCGCCTGCAGGGAACCGCCAGACCGTCACCCCCCTGCTCTCGAGCGCGGCCGCCTTCGCTGCGAACGCCGGGTCCTGGAGGCCGGCGACGATCGTGCGTTCGGAGGAAGCCGTGGCGACCAGACGACCCTCGAGCGGAGTCCGAAGACGGGAGTCCGCGACGATGCGAACCGGCTGGCGTCCCGGGCGGTCCGCCCGTCTGTCGGTCAGCTCCGGGTCGTCCGCCATCACCGTTCCGATACCGACGAGGACGGCGTCGCTCGCGCCGCGCATCGCGTGCACGCGCCGGCGGGAGTCCTCACCGCTGATCCACCGGTCCTCCGGGCTTCCCGAGGCCGAGTCTCGTGACGTCGAGCCTTCGGCGGTCGAGCTTCCGGTGGTGATCCGACCATCAAGCGTGACCGCCAGTTTGAGCGTTACCAGAGGGAGGCCCGTTTCGCGGAATCGGATGTACGGCGCGTTGAGGCGCACCGCCTCATCCTCCAGACTTCCGACATCGACGACGACACCCTCCTCGCGGAGGATGTCGACGCCGCGGCCGGCGACATCCGGATTCGGGTCGTTGATCGGCATGACGACGCGCCGAATCCCGGCTCGCAGGATGGCGTCCGTGCACGGCGGCGTGTTCCCCCACACACAGCAGGGCTCGAGCGTCACGTAGAGATCGGCGCCACGGGCGAGCTCGCCCGCATCGGCGATGGCGTTGACCTCCGCGTGCGGCCCTCCGTAGGACTCGTGATAGCCTCGCCCCACGACCTCTCCGTCACGCACGAGTACGGCGCCGACCCGAGGGTTCGGGCTGGTGTATCCGCGTCCGCGCTCTGCGAGTGCGATCGCCTCGAGCATGAACCGTGCGTCCTGCGTCACGCCGTCCTCCATGGACCGCTGACCACCAAAAGAAAACGCCCCGGGACTTCGGGGCGTACGGGAACGAGGCGTCGGTGGCCCCGTTCGCGGTTCCTTCTTCCATCCAGACTTTGACTGTCGGCGCCTGGATTTCACAGGCTCTGCGGGAGGACCCGCTCGCGGGCTATGACCGCCGGTGGGGAATTGCACCCCGCCCCGAAGGAACGACTGTCTGACAACGAATCTACCACGCCACGGGCGGTGTGTCAACCCGTGATGAATGGTGGTTCAGGATGCCTCGCTCTCCGTCGGAAAGAGTCCCCTGGCGAACTCCGAAGCGTCGAAACGGGCGATATCCTCGAGTCCCTCGCCCACTCCCACATACCGGACCGGTATCGAGAGCTCCCTGGCGATCGCGATGACGATGCCTCCGCGCGCCGTTCCGTCGAGCTTGGTGAGCACGATCCCTGTCAGCCCGACCGCCTCATCGAAGAGCCTGGCCTGAGAGAGCGCGTTCTGTCCGGTATTCGCATCGACCACGAGCAGCACATCGTCCGGAGCTCCCGGCAGCCGCTTCTCGACCACTCGGCGGATCTTGGCGAGCTCCGCTATGAGGTTCTTCTGCGTGTGCAGGCGGCCGGCGGTGTCGATCAGGAGATGATCCACGCCCCGCGAGACGGCCGCCTCCGCCGCGTCGAATGCCACCGATGCCGGGTCGCCGCCCTGCTGACCGAAGACGAACCCCGCGCCCGTCCGCTCCGCCCAGATCTGGAGCTGCTCTCCGGCGGCCGCGCGGAACGTATCGGCCGCCGCGAGAAGGACCGTCTCACCCTCGCGCTGGAGAAGACCCGCCAGCTTGCCGATGGTCGTCGTCTTCCCGGTGCCGTTGACCCCGACGATCATGGTCACCCGCGGTCTCTCGCTCACGCCGGGATCGACATCGGAGCGAGTCCTCTCCGGTTCGGCGTCAGATCCGGCAGTGAACATGCTGCCAATCTCGCCGGCCAGGAAGCCGACGATCGCGTCGGTGTCGGCCGTCTCCATTTCACGAGCGGCGTCGCGCAGTCGCTCTACCAGGTAGAGCGACGTCTCGACCCCGACGTCCGCCGCGATCAGCGTCTCCTCGATCCCGGCCAGGGCCTCATCGTCGAGCGCGCGCCCACCATGGAGCGCGCGCTGAATCCCGTCGACGATGGCTTCCCGTGTCCTGGACAGACCGCTAAACAGCTTCGTAAGCGATCTCCTCACGATCTACCTCGTTCCCCATGGCGTCCAGACGGACGGACACGACCTTCGAGACGCCGGACTCTTCCATCGTGACGCCGTAGAGCCGGTCGGTGGCCGCCATCGTGACCTTGTTGTGTGTGATGATGATGAACTGCGTGCGCTTCGAGAATTCCTTGAGCATCTTGATGAACCGACGCACGTTTGCGTCATCCAGCGGCGCGTCGACCTCATCGAGGATGCAGAACGGCGACGGCTTCACGAGGTAGATAGCGAACAGAAGCGCGATGGCCGTCAGCGCGCGCTCACCGCCCGACAGCAGACTCAGCCGCCCGAGCTTCTTCTCGCGCGGACTCGCGACGATCTCGATGGGCGACTCGAGCGGGTCATCCGGCTCGAGCAGCCTCAGGTCCGCCTCGCCACCCTCGAAGAGGCGCTGGAACATGCTCACGAAGTTCTCGCGAACCAGCTCAAAGGTCTCGACGAACATCTGCCGCGCGGCCTTGTTGATCTGATCGATCGCCTCGATGAGCGACGCCTTGGAGCGTTCCAGGTCCTCGAACTGCGCCTGGAGGAACTCGAGCCGCTTGCTCTCCTCGTCGTATTCGTCGAGCGCCAGGAGGTTCACCGGCCCCATCGAGCGGAGCCGCGCCTTGAGACGTTCCACCTCCTGCCGCGTGTGGTCCCAATCGATCGGCTCCTCGCTCTCGTCCATCATCAGAGCGACATGATGGCGCCCGGCATCGGCCTCTCCGCTCCCGCCATCCTCAGCGTCGGGCGTCGCGGTCTGCTCGTCCGAGGGCGGCGTCTCGCCATCGGCGGACGGTGCCGCGTCCTCGGCGGGTTCCGTGTCACGAGGGGGAACGGGCGGGGACTCCACGGCGACGTCAACCGAGTAGTCCTCGAGGATCCGGTCGCGCAACGCCTCGGTGCGTCCCTTGAGCTCGGTGTCGCGGAGCTCGATCTCGTGTAGTTCGCGCTGGATGCCGTCACGCTCCTCGCGCACTGTCCGACTCGTCCCCTCGACCTCATCGAGCTGCGTTCGCAGCCTTCGTGTCTCCTCACGAACGGAGTCTCGCCTGGTCTTGAGTTCGCCCATCCGCGTCGTGACGTCATCGAGCCTGCGGCCGTCCTCTTCGAGCTTGGCCTTGAGCTCCGCGATCGCCTCTCCGTGGTCGGTGTTCTCAGTCGTCTTGCGCTCGATCGCCGCCTCGGCGGCCGCAGCGCGCTCGGTGAGCTGCGCGTGCTCCGCCTGAACCTGCTTGAGCGTGGCGCCCGCTGACGCGGCCTCGAGTTCAGCCACTCGCTGCGCCTCGATGGCCGTCTCGCGTGCGGTCTCGAGCTCGGTGTATCTGCGCTGGAGATCCTCGAGCTGCTCGCCGATCTCGTCCTCGCCCTTTGAGAGCTGGGCAAGCCTGGTCGCGAGCGTCTCGATCTCGGTGCGAGCGTCGCGCATCCGGCCGCCGAGGGCATCACGGCGCCCGCCAAGCTCATCGACGCGTTCCGCCGCGCTCGTCTTCGCGAGCTCGAGCTCGGTGAGCTTGCGCTTCGCTTCCCAGAGGTCCGCTTCGGCCTGCTCCGTGCGTTCGCCGCACTCGCGTGACTGCGAGGTGAGGCGCGCGAGCGCCTCCTTGGCCTCCCCCTCGAGCCGAGTCGTATCGATGAGGAGCTGCTGGAGCCTCTCGACCTCGCGTTCTGCCTCGGCAACACGCTCTTTGCGACGAAGGAGACCGGCCTCGGCGTTCCCGCCGCCGCCACCCGTAATGAGCCCCTCCGCGCTGACGGCCTCACCCGTGTTCGTCACGAAGGTCACACCGCGGTCGTGGTGTCGCGCGACCATGTCCATGGCCGTGTCCAGATCGCGGACGACCACCGCGCCCTCCAGGAGCAGATCCACCATCGGGCGCAAAGCCTGCTCGCTCTGTACGAAGGATGCAGCGCTGCCCAGAACGTTGGGAGCCGCAAGGATGGCCTCGGGGATATCCCGGACGGGCACCATCGCTATCTCATCGAGAGGCACGAACGTCGCGCGTCCACGCTCGTTCGCCCCCAGATGCTCAAGCGCCCGGCGAGCATCGCTTCTGCTGTCCGCGACGACGTACTGGGCCGCGCCGGCAAGCGCCGACTCGACCGCGGCTGCGGCCATCGGATCGACCTCGATGACATCCGCCACCGTCCCCCGAAGTCCAGGGAGATCGTGCGACCGGTCGGTCAGGAGCGCGCGGACGCCGGCGGCAAAGCCGCCGTAGCCGTCGCGCATCTCCTTGAGAAGTACGAGCTTGTGTTGCGCTGCCTCCAGTTCGCCTTCGGCCCGCGTCTTGCCCTCTCGCGATGTGAGCAGGGCCTCGCGCGCGATGTCGAGGTCGCTCTCTGTCGACTTCTCCGCGGCACGCGAGTCCTGTGCGGCCGCTGTGAAGCGCTTCTCCTCCTCGAGCGCGTCGACGATACGGGACTCCTTGCCGGACAGCTCGGCGCGGGCTTCCGCCAGAGATGACTCGATCTCCGCGTGTTCCTCGATCAGGTCATCCAGCCTGGCGCGGTAGCTCTCGAGTTCGCCCTTCAGACCTGCCGAACTCTCGAGACCCTCGAGACGCGTCTGCTTGTGGCCGGCCAGTGACTTCTTGACGTCCCAGTACTCGTGGTCGATGCGCTTCAGTGCGCTCCGCTTCTCCGACAGCCCCGCGTCCCGCTCCACGGCGGCGGTTCCGGCGCCGGCGAGCGACTCGTCGAGCCGCTGGATCTGTCCTCTGGCGCGTTCGAGCTCCTCGCGAAGCGCCGTGATCTCCGGGACCAGTTCCTCCACCCGGCGTTCCGCGGCGCGGCTCCGTTCACGCGCGACCAGGAGTCCGTCGGCAAGACTGCGCGCCTCACCGTCGATCGCCGCGACCTCTTCGTCAAGACTCGCGAGTGTTTCCTCGTGTGACGTGAGCGCAGCGCGCGCCTCCTGCGTTGCGCTGTCGTCCCGTTCCAGGAGCTCGCCGAACGCAGCGATGCGTGATCGCAGTTCCGCAGCTCGCTGAAGAGCCTCGGTCCGCTCTCCATCCCACTCACCGTAGTCGCGCCTGGCAAGCCCGACCTCAAGACGCGTGAGTTCGTCGGTGTATCGTCGGTGACGTCGCGCCTGAGCGAGCTGCCGCTTGAGCGAACGCACCTGTTTCTCGACCTCGCTGATGATATCGGCGACACGCTGCATGTCGGCTTCGGTCGCAGCGAGCTTGTTGAGGGTCGAGCGCTTCCGGACCTTATACTTCATGATCCCGGCGGCTTCCTCGAACATGAAACGACGATGACCCGCGGAGTCAGAGAGGACGGAATCGACCATCTTGCGCTCGATGAGCGAGTAGGTCCGGGTCCCGATGCCGGTGTCGAGGAAGAGGTCGTTGATGTCCCGCAGCCGGCACGTCGTCTTGTTGATCAGATACTCGCTCTCGCCGGAGCGGTAGACCTTCCGCCCGATCACAACGCTCGAGTAGTCCGTCGGCAGATATCCGCCCGAGTTGTCGATAGTCAGGTTGACCTCAGCGCGTCCCAGACGGCGGCGCTTCTTGGTGCCGTTGAAGACGACATCGGCCATGCTCGAGCCTCTGAGTTCAGAGGCGCTCTGCTCGCCGAGCACCCACCGGATGGCGTCCGCGACGTTCGTCTTCCCACAGCCGTTGGGTCCGACGACACCCGTGATTCCGGGGCCGAACTCGAGCGTCAGCTTGTGCGCGAACGATTTGAAACCGTAGATCTCGAGCTTGTCGAGGTACACTGCTCCCCCTGGCTCTGTCAGTAGGTTGCTGCTACTGCGGTGCGCTGCCTTCGTCGATCCAACGGTCGGTCGTGTCCGGAGGCGCGACGGCCGGTGGCTCCACCGCCGGAGGCGCCGGAACCCGGAGACGCTCTATCCACGCCCCTTCGTAACCGACTTCCTTCATGATGTCAAGCAGTTCTCGCGTGTCGTCAAGTGTTCTGAACCCGGCATCGACCGCGACGCGATGCCACGTGCCGCGCTCCGGGATGTCGACCGCCACAACTCTCGCCGGGAACCCGTTCCTCTCCAGCGTCCGGGCATCCCGGTCCGCCGCGCTCGTGAGTCGGTGCGAACTCGTGAAGACGACGTAGCGTCCCGGGACCGCCTCCGAGATCGCCAGCTCGCGCCAGTCGCGCGGCCGTGCCTCGGTGTCGAGCGGCTCTTCGTGGTCACCGGCGTCGGCACTCCCGACCAGATCATCCGGGGCGACCGACTCCTCGATGCCTTCCGTCGACAGCGCGGTCGTGTCCCCAAGCGCCACATCCGTGGTCTCGGAGGGCTCAGCGTCTCCAGTGAGGCCGGTGCCCTCGGTGAGGCCGGTGTCCTCAGTGAGGTCGGCCGTGACGGACTCCCCGTCATCGCTGCCGAACACCCTGTCGAGAACACCCGTCCGCCAGGCGACGCCGGCAAGCAGGAGGATCACGATGACCGTGATCAGCCCTCCCCATCGTCGACCGGCTGGTCTCTCACCCTCCCGCCGGGACTCGTCGTCCGTCGCGAGCCGGGAAGGGGGAACGGACGCCGTGCTCGCGGTGACAACGGCAGGCTCACGCGTCACGCCACCGTCCGACGTCGCGTCGATCACGAACGCGGAGTCGTCCGGCGCCCCGTCTGCCGGGATCTCGTCGTCCGTCGCGCCTGTCATCGCATCGGGCGTGACCTCTTCGCCGGCGACGATCGTTTCATCCGCTGTCGCTGTCTCCTCGACGACGGTCTCTCCCGGTGACGGCGGAGTCTCTTCCGCAGGGACATCCTGCTCCGCGACTTCCGGCTCGGGGACATCCTCTGCAGGGCCCTCAACCACGGGGACCGGTTCGGACGCCGACAGAACCGCGACGAATCTGACGTCCCGAAGGTCCTCCGCGGACCGCAGGTTGCGTGCCACTCTCTCGAGAGCCGGAAGGTCGCGTTCAACGATGATCAGCTGCGAGGCAGCACCGGCGGCGACGGACGCATAGGACGACGGGAGAACCAGCAGTACCGTCGCGTCCTCGCGCGCGAGCTTCTGGAGCGTCGTTCGATACGCCTCGGCGCCAAGGACCGCGGGCACTGAGATCGGATACGAACCGGCCGTCACGAGGCGCACGCCGTGCATCAGCGTCCGCCTCGCCACGGTCGAACTCGACACGCCGAAGAGCACGGCGTCGACCAGGCCTTCGTCCCCGTCTTCAGGAAGCCCCTTCGAGAAGACCGGCTCCTCGATCGAGCCGTCCACGACCGTCACCGGCGCACCCATATCGACAAGCCGTCCCGCGAGCCCGAGCGCGAGTCGCGCTGCGAGTCCCGGCCGCTCGGCCGTCAGGCCCACGACCCGTCCGCGCGCCTCACCCAGCGCGTCCGCTATCTGCTCCGCCCACGCGACCGTTGACTCGTCCGCCTGGGGGCGAACATCGATCGGCACGCCAACCCCGCCATGGATCTCGTTGATGAGCACGGTCACCGCCGCGTGCCCCCGCGACACGATCTCGGCAAGTCCCTGGATCGCGTCTCGCTGCGGGTCGGTTCCTCCGCGCGGGACATCAGATGCCGTCATCGTCGTTCCTCTCCCGGAGAGCCTGCGTCAGCGCGCTCAGCAGCGCCTCTTCGTCTTCGACAGGGACCGTCCGCATGTCGAGCATGAGCGCGTCATCGGCGGTTCGCGCCACCACGGGATGCATACCGGTTCTCAGGCGGGCGGCCAGTCTGTCGACCGAGAGGTCCCTGGGTCGGAAGCGAACCGCGAAGCTGGTGATACCGGCTTCGGGCGCGGTGCCGCCGCCCATGAGAGCGCTGGTCTCGACAACGTCCGCGACTCCGTGGTCGAGCAGCCGGTCACCAGCGTGCTCGAGAAAGCGCTCCGCGCGGATGCGGACGTCGTCCGCGGATGCCGCCGCCATCGCGAGCACCGGTACCCGATCGAGGGCAGAGCCGTCGAGAAACAGCTCCAGGGTGGCCTGAAGCGCCGCGAGCGTCTGCTTCCCCGGCCGCAGCGCGCGCATCAGGGGGTTGCCCCGCATGCTCGCTATCTGCTCTGCGCCGCCGACGACGATTCCACACTGCGGCCCGCCGATGAGCTTGTCACCGCTGAATGTCGAGATCGCCGCGCCGGCCGCTACGCTCTCCGCCACGGTCTCCTCGTGCGGAATCCCGAGTTCCACGGAGTCCATCAGCGCTCCGCTCCCGAGATCATTGATGACGGGGATTCCGTATCTGCCCGCAAGCGACGCCAGTTCTTGCACCGTCACCCGTTCGACGAATCCTTCGATCGAGTAGTTGCTCCAGTGGGCTTTCATGAAGGCGCCGGTCCGCGAGCAGTACGCGCGTTCGAAGTCCGCGAGCGTTGTCCTGTTGGTCGTTCCGACCTCGACCATCCGTGCCCCGGCCCGACCGAACACCTCAGGCAGACGGAACGAACCGCCGATCTCGATGAGCTCGCCGCGCGAGACGACGACCTCACGACCTGCGGCGAGCGTGTTGAGCGCCAGTAGAACCGCCGCTGCGTTGTTGTTGACGACGAGCGCGTCCTCCGCGCCCGTGAGTTCACAGAGCGAATCGCGCACAAGAAGGTCCCGATGCCCCCGCTCACCCGTGACGAGGTCGAACTCGAGATTCGAACTCGCGCCGGAGACGCTGCGCGCTGCCTCGACAGCCTCGGGCGCCAACGGCGACCGTCCGAGATTCGTATGAATGAGAATGCCGGTCGCGTTGATGACGGGCCTCAGACTTGCCAGCCTCAGCCGCCGCACGGACCGCTCCACCTGTTCGAGGATCGCTTCACGCGAATCGGGAGCCTCCGGACGGCTCTGCGTGATGTCGTCGCGCGCGGTGTCAAGCGCACGGCGGACCGCCCGCACGACCAGCGGCCGCGGCGCGGTGCCCGCAAGCCCCCGATCCTCGATGTGGCGCATTGCGAGGTCCACGGACGGAATCGAGCGGAGCGCGTCCTCTCGCGTGTTTCCTGACGACATAGTGTGTCCCGGTCAGTTGTGGCGTGATTGGCATCGCCCCGGGGACTCACGATGACCCCGAGACGGGTCAGCTTATCCCCGTATCTCCCCACGGGTCAAGTGATTTCGCCCCGCCCGGCCTCCCGCGCAGGACGCTCCCGCGCCCCTCCTCCGCCGGCTCCGGAGGGAGCACGTTCTGTCCTCTTTCGTTGGCACGTGGATTGCATGAGATAGGCATGGAGCGCCATCTGAAGCAACAATCACAATGCAGACCCGTGGACAAGGAGGTGCAGGGAAGACAGCTAAGGGCGACGCCCGACTCCCCGTCGGGCTCCGGTTTCGGCCGGAACAGGTGGTACAACCCGGAAACCAGCAGGACTCCCGAAAGTGACTCCAGGGTCTCCGGATTCTGTGTTTACGACTCAACCAGGAGCGAACGATGTTCAAGCGTACGACTGCTATGATCACGCTGACCCTGATCGTCCTCAGCTTCGCCGCCGTCGCCGGCGCCAGGCTCCAGGAGGCCGATTACACGACGTACGTCCCGCAGCACGGGGCGCGCAGCCCGATCATCCTGTTCTTCGACGACATGGAGGGTGGCACCAACGGCTGGACCTCGGTCGACAACACGACCTCGGCCACGCCGAAGTTCCACCTCGACAGCTACTATGCATACCAGGGCACCTACTCGTACTGGTGCGGTGAGATGAACGCCGCGTTCGCCGGCGGTGACGGCTACGGCAACGGTTGGGACCAGATGCTGGTCATTCCGGCGACCGACGTGACCGGCGCGACCTACCCGGTCCTGACGTTCGCGTACCGCTTTGACTCCGAGGCCGCCTACGACTTCACGTTCGTCCAGGCAGAGAGCCTCGGCACGTACGTGAACCTCAACGCCGGCTACGACGGTTCCAGCGGCGGGTGGCAGGACTACGGCGACTACGGCTTCATCATGGCGAGCTACGACAATCCGATCCAGGCGCGCTTCCGCTTCATCGCCGACGGCGCGTACTCGGATGAGGATGGTCTGTACAACTCCGACGGCGGAGCCTTCCACGTCGACAACATCAAGATCTTCGACTTCTACGGCGGCGCCGTCTACTTCTACGATGACGCCGAGGGTGGCGCGCTCTGCACGGCGACGGTTCCGGCATCGGCCGGCGACTACTGGCATCAGATCACTCGCGCCTGCCCCGCCTACAGCGATCCGACCTCCTGGTGGTGTGGCGACGACGCCGATACCACGGTCACTCCGCCGGGTCTCGACAACTCGCTGCTCTCTCCTCAGGTTAACATCGCGGGCAGCGCCGTCTGTACGCTTGCCTTCCTGCTCCACGCCGAGGTCCCGACCGTCGACAACGACTACTGGACCGAGGAGATCACGACCGACGGCGGTACCAACTGGTACCTCACCGGCGCGTACTGGGGCGACTTCGAGCAGTGTGATGGATGGGGCACGTCCGGGATCGCCGGCGTCGATCTGACGCCGTACCTGCCGGGCACGTCCTTCCAGTTCCGCCTGACCTTCTTCTCGACCGACAATGGTTGTGGTCCGGGCGTGGCCGGCGGAGCCGGTATCATGCTCGACGACATCTGGCTTGAGGACTGGACCGGTTCACCGGTCGAAGCCACGACCTGGGGCAAGCTCAAGGCGATGTACCGCTAGTCGCGAAGCAGCATCCGGCCGGACGGCCGGTCATCGGAAGACAGGAGGGGAGCGGCGACAGCCGCTGCCCTCTTTGCTTGGCTCGGATTCGGTACGCGCCCCGTGACCGGTCGCGTGGTCCCCTTTCGTCCGGCGCTCCCCTACGCGTACCGGAGCAGAACGTATCCGCTCGCGATCACCAGGCAGATGGCCGTGACGGGAACACCCACCTTCGCAAACTCCGCGAACTTGAGCGGCTCGCGCTCCTTCTGTGACATGCCGAGCACGGCGATGTTCGCAGCGGCACCGACCACGGTGGCGTTGCCGCCGAGACAGGCTCCCGCCGCCAGCGCCCACCAGAACCCGAACGCCAGTTCCGGCGCGCCGTTGGCCGCGAGATGGTTCACGACGACCTGGACCAGCGGGATGAGCACCGTCACGGTCGGCACGGCCGAGAGAAACGCTCCGATGACTGCGGTCACCCAGAGAAGAATGATCATCAGGACTCTCGGGTCGGGTGACAGACCGATGAACCGCTCCGCCATGAAGCCGACGATACCGACCTGGTCCAACGCGCCGACCAGAACAAACAGTCCGATGAAGAAGAAGAGCACCGGCCACTCGACATCCACCAGCACGGTCTCAGGATCGATGCGTGTGACGATCAACAACAGCGCGGCTCCGGCCATGGCGATCGTCGCGGGCTGGAGCCCAAGCTGGTGGTGGAACAGGAACCCGACCAGCACCAGACCAAGCACGCCGAGCGAGCGTGTCATGAGCGGTCGGTCCTTGATCGCCTGCGCCGCGTCGACCGCGTTCATCGTCTTCATCTTCTGTTCGTCAGGAGCCGCGAAGAACTCGCGCCCGCCCCACAGACGCAGGTAGATCAGGGCGGCGACGAGACAGACGATCGCGAGCGGACCGAGATTGACCATGAAGTCGACGAACGAGATGTGGCCGCCCGTCGCCGGGAGCACGGCTCGGCTGCCGATGAGGATGTTCGGGGGATCACCGATCATCGTGGCCATGCCGCCGATGTTGGCCATCATGATCTCCATCACGAGGAACGGCACGGCGCTCTTGCCGAGCAGATCCGAGATCAGGTAGATCACCGGCACGATCATCAGGACGGTGGTGACGTTGTCGATGAACGCCGAGGCGACGGCTGTGATGGCGCCGAACCCGGCGAAGATGAGGAAGATGCGCCCGCGCCCCTGGTGGGCCACCTTGAGGGCGAGGAAGCGGAAGACGCCGGTCCGCTTGAGGACCGCCACGATCAGCATCATACCCACGAGAAGACCGAGGGTGTTGAAGTCGATGAACCCTACGGCCTGCGCCTGCGAAATATCAAGCCCCGGCAGGAGCAGTACGGCGAGAGCTCCTGCCAGGGCGATGGTCGTTCGATTGATGCGCTCGGTGACGATGAAATAGTAGGTGACCACGAAGATGGTCGCCACCGCAGTGACCGCGTACATGATCAGTTCCCTCAGACCGCGCTTCGGCCCCTATTCGCCCGTGAGAATATCGCTCTCTTCAAAAGGCGGGGCCTCGCTGCCCATGTTCTCGAGCATCCACTGCGCCGACTCCGCAAGCTCGGAGTCCGGGTAGCGCTCCAGCATTCGATTGAGCGCGTTCTTCGCGGCGTCGTAGTTGTTGAGTTCCTCCGCCTGGATGAACCCGATCATGAACTGCGCTTCGTCTGCGTGCTCGCCCTCGGGGTAACTGTACACCAGCTCCGAGTAGTAGCCCATGCGCTGGAGCGGATCATCCGTCTCCTGCGCGAGCGAGAAGAGCTCCTCCTCCGAACGGGTACGAGGAGTGAGAACCTCTTCGTTGATCGTTGTGTTGAGCTCGCTCTTGAGAATCTCGAGCCGTCCGGTGTAGAACTCGCGCGTCGCAGCCGGCATCAGACTCTGCTCGATGATATCGCGAACGTCCTCCAGGGGCTTCACGCCCTCCGGGGAGAGTTCCTCGATCCGGACGATGTGCCAGCCTCGGTCGGAACGCAGCGGGACCGAGACCTCGCCAACCGCGCCGTCGAAGAGACTCTCGACGAAGATCTCCGACATCCCCGATGACAGAAGGTCGTCACCCTTGTAGAGCGTTCTCACAAGCCCGCCGGCCTCGCTCGTGCCGGCATCCTCGGACAGCTCACGCGCGACGCTCGCGAAGTCCTCGCCCCCGAGGATCCTGTCACGCGCGGCATTGGCGCCATCGCGTGTGGATCTCATGATGTGGCGGAACTTGATCTGCGCACGCTGCTGGAACTGCTCGGGGTGCTCGTCGTAGTACGCGACGATATCGGCTTCGGGCACGACCGTGCCACCCTCGATCTCGTCCCGGTAGTACGCCTGGATCATGGCGCGCCGCGTTACGGCCTCGACCATGGTCTGAACTTCGTCGCTGTTCTCGTACCCGGCACGCTGCGCCGCCTGGAACAGCACCTCTTCTTCGATGACCCGGTCGAGGAACTCGCGCATCCCCTCGGGTCCGGCGAACTGCTGTCTCGTGAACGGCGGGAGCTCCGCAAGCTTCGCGGAGAGCTCGGTCTCCGTGATGTTCTTGCCGCCGACACGCGCGACGGTCCGTCCACCGCCGCTGTCGCCGCATCCGGTCGCCAGAAGCGTCAGGGCGAGGATGACGGCCGCGCACACTCCTGTGGTCTTCCTCTGCATACGGACTCCTGTGCGTCACCGCCGGGGAACCTGAGTCCCCCGGCGGCTAGGTTGTGCTACTCCCTGATCACCCAGACCTTGATCTCGGCCTCGACGCCCTTGAACAGCTTGACGGGCACCGGGAAGACACCGAGCATCTTGATGTGCTCATCCATGACGAGACTCGCGGCATCGAGCTGAACGCCCTGCTCCTCGAGAGCCGTCACGATCTCACGCGGACCGACCGAACCGTACAGCTTGTCGTTCTCGTCGGCCTGAACCCGAACGGTGCATGACACGCCGGAGAGCTTCTCCGCCATCATCTCCGCCGCCCGGATGTCCTTCTTGACCTGCGCGTCCTTGACACGGACCGTGGCCTTGAGCCTCTCCAGATTCCCTGCGTTGGCCGGAAGGGCCTTCCCCTGGGGAATCAGATAGTTCCGCCCATAGCCGTCCTTCACGGTGACAACGTCACCCTGCGATCCGAGTCTCTGGACATCCTCCATCAGAATGACCTTCATGCTTCAGTCCTCCTTGAGACTGAGTCGTCCAGGGACTCTAGCTGTGCTTGTGATGGCGACCGATGTACGGAAGCAGCGCGATGTGCCGCGCGCGCTTGATGGCCTCCGCAAGCTGCCTCTGATGCCGGCCGCACGTTCCGGTCACGCGACGCGGGATGATCTTCCCGTGCTCGCTGACGTAACGCGACAGCCTCTTCTCATCCTTGTAGTCTATCCGCACCACCTTGTCCTGGCAGAAGCGGCAGACCTTTCCGTGCCCCTCTCGTCTCGGCATTCTTTCCTCCGTACTGCTCGAGAGAGCGACGCCCCCGACGGGGGCGGCCGCCTACTCCTCCAAGTTGATGGTCATGTGCCTCAGGATCGACTCGTCGAGCCGGTAGGCGGCGCCGAGCGTCTCGATCGACGACGGCTCGCCCTGGAAAGCCAGGAACGCATAGTGGCCATCCGTCTGCTTCTTGATCGGGAACGCAAGCCTGCGCTTCGTCCAGCGATCCCACTTCTCCACGGTTCCACCTTCTCTCTTCACGAGCTCTTCGATCTTGGCCGTCAGCTGCTCGATGGCCGCGTCGTCAAGCGTCGGACTGAAGATGAAGGCGGTCTCGTACGACCTTGCCATTGCTCCAACCTCCTCTCGGTCGGACTTCGACCCCGTCACGAAGACGGGGTGAGGAGTCCCGGCGCACCGGCCGGGGAACTTCCTCCACAAACACTCGTACTCCCTGCGCGCGTGAAGCGTGCAGCCCTGCTCCTGCTAGTGGAAGTGCACGAGGACCACGTCACCGTCGAGGATGATCGAGTCCCGGCCTTCCGTACGTACGTGCCCCGCGTCCCGGGCCGCATGCATCGAGCCCGCCTCCACGAGATGCTCGTACGTCACAACCTCAGCCTTGATGAACCCCTGTTCCATGTCCGTGTGGATCCGTCCCGCGGCGGCGGCAGCTCCCGTCCCCGCCGGGACCGTCCAGGCCCGCACCTCGACGCCCTTGATCGTGAAGAACGTCACAAGATCCAGCAGCCTGTATCCGGCGCGGACCAGCCTCGCAAGCCCCGGTTCCGAGAGTCCCCAGCCTTCGAGGAACTCGTCCCGGTCGCTCTCCTCGAGCGCCGCGAGTTCGCTCTCCAGAGCGCCGGCGAGCGCCACGACCTTCCAGGGCGGCTCTCCGGTCACGCTGGCGATCCGCTCGATCCACTCCGACTCCCGCTCCCCCACATCGCTCTCGCTGATGTTGGCGACGTAGAGGACGTCGAGAGCCGTGAGGAACCGATACTCCTCAAGCCTCTCGCGATCGTGCTCCGACAGCTCCTGCTCTCTGACCGCGACGCCTCGAGAGAGGCCGTCGTGGACACGTGTCAGAAGCGGGACGAGCTTCCCCGCCTCCTTGTCGCCGCGACCGGCATCTCTGGTCCGCTTCTCAAGATTGCGGGACGCCGTGTCCATGTCGGCGAGCACGAGCTCCGCGTTGACGATGCCGATGTCACGTTCCGGGTCGACGTTGCCCTCCACGTGACTCACGGAAGGATCGTCAAAGCAGCGGACAACGTGCGCTACGGCGTCGACCTCGCGAATGTTCGCGAGGAAGCGGTTCCCGAGCCCCTCGCCGTGACTGGCTCCCCGAACGAGTCCGGCGATATCGACGAACCGGATCGTGGTCGGTGTCAGCTTCTCGGGCTCGAGGATCTTCCCGAGATGCTCGAGCCGCTCATCGGCGACGGGCACGACTCCGATATTCGCGTCGATCGTGCAGAACGGGTAGTTGCTGCACGCCGCTTCCGTCTGCGCCAGCGCGTTGAAGAGCGTCGATTTTCCGACGTTCGGGAGTCCGATGATCCCGAGCTCGAGCGACATCCGAGCGCTCCTCCGCTTCGCGCTCTCTGAGCGCGCCCCCGCATGAAGAGCGGGGCCCTACCCCGTATGAAGACGGGGCCCTAACCCCGCATGAAGAGCGGGGCCAGTACCAGAGAGATGACCGACATCAGCTTGATCAGGATGTTGATCGACGGCCCCACCGTGTCCTTGAGCGGGTCCCCGACCGTATCCCCCACCACGGCGGCCTTGTGGGCGTCCGAGCCCTTCCCGCCGAAGTGGCCTTCTTCGATGTACTTCTTGGCGTTGTCCATCGCGCCGCCCGAGTTCGCCGTCTGGATACCGAGCACGACGCCCGTCACGACCGCACCGATGAGCAGCCCGGCGAGCGCCTTCTCGTCGTAGAGACCGACGACAACCGGGACGACGAGCGCCATGACACCAGGTCTGATCATGCCCCTGATCGCCCCGCGCGTGCTGATGTCGACGCACGTGGCGGAATCAGGCAGCGCCTCACCCTTGAGCAGCCCCGGGATCTCACGGAACTGCCGACGAACCTCGTCGATCATCTTGAAGGCGACATCCGAGACCGCCTGGAAGAGCATCGACGAGAAGAGGAACGGCAGCATGCCGCCCACAAGGAGCCCGGCCATGACCTTCGGGTCGGACATGTCGGCGACCTGAATGTTCGCGGACGCCATGTAGGCCGCGAGCAGGCCGATGGCGGCGAACGCCGCGGAGCCGATCGCGAAGCCCTTGCCGATGGCGGCGGTCGTGTTCCCGACCGCGTCGAGGTTGTCCGTGATCTCGCGGACGTGCGGGTCGAGACCCGCCATCTCCGCGATACCGCCGGCGTTGTCCGCCACGGGGCCGTACGAATCAACCGCGACCACCATGCCCGTCGTCGCGAGCATGCCGAAGGCGGCCATCGCGATGCCGTACATCCCTGCGAAGTGGTGAGCGATGATGATCGAGACGCCGAGCACGAGCACCGGCACCGCCGTGCTCTCCATCCCGACCGCCGTTCCCGTCGTCACGGTGATCGCCGGACCCATCTGCGACGACTCAGCCAGCTTCTTGACGGGATGGTACTTGCCCGATGTGAAGTACTCGCTCACGAACCCGATGATCACGCCGCTCGCGATACCCGCGAGTGTGGCGTAGAACGGGCCCATCACGCCGTAGGTCTTCCCGGCGATCGTGAAGTCCGAGCCCATCATACGGATGATGAAGAAACTCGCCACCGCGGTCAGACCGGCGGCGACGTAGGTCCCGCCCATCAGCGCCGCCTGCGGGTTCTTCCTGCCGACCGCCTTGACGAAGAGAATGCCGAGGATCGAGGCGATGATGCCCGCGCCCGCGATATAGAACGGGAGCGTCATCAGCTGGTCCTTCACCGCTGCGCCCGCAACGAGCGCGGCGGCGAGCGCCATACTGGCGATGATCGACTCGACGTACGACTCGAGAAGATCCGCGCCGAGACCGGCGACGTCGCCGACGTTGTCACCGACATTGTCAGCGATCACGGCCGGATTGCGCGGGTCGTCCTCGGGAATCCCCGCTTCGACCTTGCCGACGAGATCCGCCGCCATATCGGCGCCCTTCGTGAAGAGCCCGCCGCCCGAGCGCGCGAACAGCGCGACCAGACTGGCGCCCATGGCGTATCCGTTGACGATGACCGGTTCCTTGAAGATCCAGTAGACGATCGCGAGTCCGAGCAGCGCCATGCTGGCGACGCTCATGCCCATCACGGAGCCCGCCGAGACGGCGACGCCGAGCGCACCCTTGACACCGCCGTTGACCGCGGCCTGCGTGGTGCGAGCGTTCGCGCGCGTCGCGATGCTCATGCCGATGTATCCGGCGAGGGCCGAGACGATCGCTCCGATGATGAACGTCACCGACGTCCTCCAACCGAGCGGAAGGTCCGGATTGCCCGAAAGCATTGGCGCCAGTGCTATCAAGAGCGCCACGACGACCACGAGGATCGAGACGTACGTGTACTCGCGCTTGAGGAACGCACGCGCGCCCTGCTGGATGGCCTCGGATATCTGAACCATCACCTTGTTGCCCGGGTCGCTCCTGAGAACCTCACGCACGAGCAGAAGCACGAAAAGAAGTCCCACACTGCCTGTTACGAGTGGAACACCTATCGCTGTCATGCATCCTCCCTGTCGTCCGAAGACTTCCTGTTGATCTGATTCATTGCCGCGTCCAGCCCCTCACGGACCACCAGCACCACCGCGGACGCCGCGTCCTTGATCATCTCTTCGGCGGTCCCGAGCTCGTCCTCACCGAAAGGCTCGAGCACGTAGTCCGCCTGGTCCTGCGACTCGGGCGATGCGTCGACACCGACCCGAAGCCGTGCGAAGGAGTTCTCGCCGAGGGACTCTATGATCGATGCCAGTCCGTTGTGTCCGCCGTCACCGCCCGAACGTCTGAGCCGCAGATGTCCAAGCGGCAGGTGGACGTCGTCGCAAATGACCAGCAGGTCCGCGAGATCCGCGTCCATCGCGTCGAGTGCCTGGCGCACTGCCCGACCGCTCGCGTTCATGTACGTCAGCGGGAGAACGAACCGCACTTCCTCCCCCGCGAACGCACCTCTTCCAGTCACGAAGTCGCCGCGGCCGGCGACAAGCTCCGTTCCGAGCCCCTCGGCCAGCGCGGCGACCACGCGAAATCCCACATTGTGTCGAGTGTTCGTGTACTCTGCCCCGGGATTTCCGAGGCCCACTACTACTCTCACGATGCGTCTTTGCTCTCCCCGGCGTCGGACTCAGCAGCGGCGCCCTCGTCGCCCTCTGCCGCTTCACCTTCAGCCGCTTCACCCTCAGCGCCTTCTTCGCCTTCCTCCTCGTCGACCTTGAAGATGGTCGGCTGGAGGACGTCGACGACCGGGCGCTCAGGCGTGTCGAGGAACTCGACGTTCTCGTGCACGAGTTCGTTGACGTGGATGGCGTTCCCCACGTCGAGCTCGGTGACGTCGACCTCGATGTTCATCGGGATGTGCTTCGGCAGACAGCGGACCTCGACCTCACGCATGGCGTGATCGAGGATGCCGCGTCCCTCCTTCACTGCGACGGACTCACCCGTGAGCACCACCGGCACGCGGATGTTGATCGGCTTGTTCTCGGAGATCCTCTGGAAGTCAACGTGGAGGATCTCGCGCGTGATCGGGTCGCGCGCCATGTCTCTGATGACGGCCGGTGTGACGTCCACGCCATCAACACCGAGCTGCACGATCACGTTCCTGCCCGAGGGCGTCGCCAGCGCAGCGCGGAGCTCGGCCGCGCTGATCGACAGGGAGAGAGTCTCTTCCTGCTCTCCGTACACGACGGCAGGGACCTGTCCCTGCTCGCGCGTGTGCTTGGCGCCCTGCTTGCCCGTCGCCGTTCTCGGCTGGGCCGGGAGCTTCACTGTTGCCATGCGTTTCTCTCCGGATTTCGTTCTATGATTGCTTCAGCGCGTCGGCTCGTCCGACACGCCCGCCCGCTACACGAAGAGCGAGCTCACCGACTTCTCTCCATGAATCCTGTCGATCCCCTCACCAAGAAGTTCTGCGACCGAGAGGACCTTGACCTTTCCATTGCCGACACCGGCGAGATCGAGCGTGTTCGTCACGACGACCTGCTCGATGAGCGAGCTGCTCAGATGCTCGACTGCGTCATCAGCGAAGACCGCGTGCGTCGCTCCGGCCATGATGCCGACCGCTCCGAGGTCCATGATCGCCTTTGCCGCCTCGATCAGCGTGCTGCCGGTGCTGATGATGTCGTCGATCATGATCACATACTTGCCCTCGACGTCGCCAACGACGTTCATCACCTTGGCCGCGTCCGGCTTCGGACGCCGCTTGTCGACGAATCCGAGCGACGCGCCGAGCCTCTTGGCGAACGCGCGTCCCATCTTGATGCTGCCCGTGTCCGGGACCATGACCACGACATCGCCCTTGACCGACTGGTCGAAGTATCGAAGCAGGACCGGCGCCGCATAGATGTGGTCCAGGGGGATGTCAAAGAATCCCTGGATCTGCGGCGCGTGAAGGTCCATCGTCAGAACCCTGTCCGCGCCGGCCTCCGTCAGGAGGTTGGCCACGAGCTTCGCGGTGATGGCGACACGCGGACGGTCCTTCCTGTCCTGCCGCGCGTAGCCGAAGTACGGGATGACCGCCGTGATCCGTCGGGCGGACGCGCGCTTGAGCGCGTCGCACATGATCAACAGCTCGAGGAGATTCTCTGCGGGCGGCCCCGTCGGCTGAACGACGAACGCATCCACGCCCCGAACATTCTCCGAGATGCTGACCTGGATCTCTCCGTCCTTGAATCTGTTGACGACTGCATCGCCGAGCCCGATGTTGAGATAATCGGCGATCTCCTGCGCAAGAGCCTTGTTCGCATTCCCGCTGAAAAGCCTTAGCTCATCCGCCATCAGCCATCTCCCGTTCAGCCGTCCAGAGACTCAGATGTCTGTCCTTTGAAACTCGCACCGCCCCAGACCGCTTTCTGGCTGGGGCGGGAGGATTCGAACCTCCGATGCGGGAACCAAAATCCCGTGTCTTGCCACTTGACGACGCCCCAGCGCACTGCTTCCAGCCGTTTCGCTCATCGGGGCCCGCTGCTGTGCGTCACCTGTCGGGGACGCTCGTCAGTCTTCGTAGTCCTCAGCGAGCACCAGCTCTCGTTCCGGAATGCTTTGTTGGTGCTCCATGTGACCCTTCTCCGCCAGCTCGAGCTGGCGTGTGTACTCGTCGAGAACCGCCTTCTCGATCATGTCGCGCGTCTCGTTGTTGATCGGGTGCGCGATGTCTCTGAACTCCCCGTCCTTCCGCCGACGACTCGGCATCGCGACGAAGAGATCCGAGTTCCCCTCAATGACTTTCAGACCGCGCACTACGAACGCGTCGTCGAATGTGATGCTGACGAACGCCTTCAGCCGGTCCTCCGTACGCAGTGTCAGACGGACCTCAGTGATCTGCATGCGTCTCACCGCCCTTTGCCTGGAAAAAGGGACAAGATCGCATCCGGGGCACACACTCCACGCGCCGCCGCTCCTCAGGAGCGACGCTCCTTTGCGCCCTCGACCCGACACCCGGAGTCGATCGGCTCTACTACGTGTATGGCCCAGCCGGGGTCACCAGTGCGGCGGACCTCGCGGGCCTGTACTTCGGCGTCCTCCCTCGACTCGGCCAACCCGAGAACGGTCGGCCCGCTCCCCGACATCTGCACCGCGATCGCTCCGGCGCTCTCGAGCGCGAAACGTGCGGCTGCGACGTCCGGACAGCATGACACAACGCCAGGTTCGAGGTCATTGCGAAGCGCCGTCATGAGCGCGCGCATGTCCCCTTCCTGGATAGCTGAACAATTGAGTTTAGTGAAGAGGGCACTGCCTGTCAACCCGATTCTGACGGAAGCGTAGGCCTCGCCCGCCGATACGGGGACCGGAGGGGTCACGAGAACGAGCGCGAAACCGCCCAGGGGCGGCCACCACTCCAGATCCTCGCCCCGCCCCCGCCCCCTGGCGGTGCCTCCTCGCAGCATGAACGGGACATCGGAGCCGATTCCGAGCGCCAGTCGGCTCAGATCGGCGTCCGTCAGGGAGAGATCGAACATGCTTCGGAGCCCCAGCAGCGTGCCGGCCGCATCGGCGCTCCCGCCGCCGAGACCGGCCGCCACAGGGATGCGCTTCACGATGTCGATCGACACCGGCGGGCAATCGGTCTCCGCCCGCACAGCCTCAGCCGCGCGCCACACGAGATTGCTCTCCCCGAGCGGAACGCTCAGCCCGGACGCCGACAGCGCCATGCCCCCGTCCGACCGTTCGATGGTCAGACTGTCGGCCAGATCGATGCTCTGGAAGAGCGTGTCGATGTCGTGAAAGCCGTCGGGCCGTCGCGAGAGAACCGAGAGACCAAGATTGACCTTGGCGAACGCTTCGACGCGCACGCTCATGAGACGTCTCCAGTTCGTCAGCGGATGTGCCTGGCTCAGGAGGAGTAGAGAACCCAGACGACGACGGCGACCCACAGAAGGATGTTCACCACGATCGGCACATCCGTGACGAGGACGCGTGAGGGCTTGCCGCCTCTGTCGCCTGCGAACATGAGATACAGGTATCGGAACAACCCGTAGACGACGAACGGGACCGTGTAGACCAGCCCGGCGCTCCCGACCTTCTCGACAGTCCCGGGCCAGATGGTGTAGATGGCATAGGAGACGATGGTCGAGGCCGTCACGACGCCTATGAGCGCATTGACGAGCTCCGGCGGGTAGTGCTCGAGCGTGGCTCGGTGCTTGCCCGCGCCCTCGCCGAGGGTGAGCACCTCAGCCCGGCGTTTGCCCAGCCCGAGAAAGAGCGCCAGGAAGAACGTGCAGACGAGGAGCCACGGTGAGAGTTCGGTGTCCGGCGCTGCCAGACGCAGTACCTCCACACTCGCCACCGCTCGGAGGACGAAGCCGACGGCTATCGCCACAACGTCGAGGATCACCATCCGTCTGAGAACGAGGCTGTAGAGGACATTGAGAGCGAGGAAACCCGCGCTCGTGTGCCCGAAGGTCGGATGGATGCTGTACGACCAGAACACCGCGAAGCCAGCGAACAGGACGGCCACGGTCGCGGCGAGACCGACCGGGAGCGCTCCCGAGGCGAGCGGACGCAACCGCTTCTCCGGGTGACGCCGGTCCTTCTCAAGATCGACGATGTCGTTGAGCACGTAGACGGCGCCCGAAAGCAGACAGAAGATCACCGCGCCCGAGACCGCCAGACCGACGAGCCGACTGTCATCGAGACCGCCCGCGAAGATAAGACCGGCGAAGAGCACCGTGTTCTTCGTCCACTGGTGCGGACGCAGCGTCGTGACGAGTCCTGAGAGCGCTCGCATTCCTCCCCCGTTCAGGTCAGGATGTCCTTGAGCTTCGTAACGATGAGGTCGACCGCGACCACGTTCTTCCCGCCCTCCGGGATGATAACGTCCGCATAGCGCTTGCTCGGCTCCACGAACTGGAGATGCATAGGTCGGACGGTCTTCAGATACTGCTCGATGACCTGCTCGGCCGTGCGGCCTCGTCTGAGCATGTCACGCCTCAGTCTGCGGATGAACCTCTCGTCCGCATCCGTGTCCACGTACAGCTTGATATCCAGAACGTCGCGGATCTCCTTCAGCGCCAGAACGAGGATACCCTCGAGCAGAACGATCCGAGCCGGGCGGATGGTCAGCGTCTCCGGCTTTCTGGTGTGCGTCTCGTAGTCGTAGAGCGGCTTCTGGATCGTCTCACCCGACTTGAGCGCGGTCAGCTGCTCCAGCATCAGCCGATTCTCGAAGGCGTCGGGATGATCGTAGTTGATCGTGACCCTCTCCTCGAACGGGAGGTGGCTGCGGTCCCTGTAGTACGAGTCGTGATGGATCGTCACGACGCTCGCGCCCGGGAAGTGCTTGAGCACCTCCTTCGCGACCGTCGTCTTACCCGATCCGGTGCCGCCCGCGATTCCGATGATGACCGGTTCCACTCAACCCTCCTGCGGGAACATCTCGGCCTCGACGATCTCACAGATCGCGTGGCCGACCGCGATCTGAGCCTCCTGCACGTGCTGCGTTCCGGTGACCGGGACACGCACCGCAATGTCACTCGCTGCGATCATGGTTCCGCCCTCACCACCCACCAACGCGACCGTCACGATCCCGCGTTTGCGAGCCGTCTCCAGCGCGCGCACGACGTTGCCCGACGAGCCGCTTGTCGAGATTCCCACGAGCACGTCGCCGGTCCGACCGAGGGCCTCCACCTGACGCGCGAAGACCTCGTCGTAGCCGAAGTCGTTCGCAACGGCCGTCAGGACGGACGCGTTGACCGTCAGAGCCAGCGCCGGCAGTCCCGGCCGGTCGAGCTTCAGACGTCCAGCCAGCTCGGCGGCCAGATGCTGCGCGTCGGCCGCGCTCCCTCCGTTGCCGCAGAAGAGAACCTTCCCGCCCGACCGGAACGCCTTCAGAACAGCGGCCGCCACCTCGGCGGCGACGGCCGGCAGCTCCCGGTGCGCGCTCTCGACCGCCGCAACGCTCGCGCTCATGATGCGCTCCGCCGCCTCTTCGTACCTCGCCAGATCAGTTCCCATCTCGTCTACCTCTCTGCGATGTATTCCTGGGCAGCCGCGAGCCACGGACGCGGCTCCCAGCCGATCAGCTCGCGCAGACGCGCGAGCGACAGCACCGAATTGCGCGGGCGCCCGGCTGGTCGAGGGAATCCTTCGCTCCCCACGGGATCGACCGGCACGTCTGACAGGCCCGCGGCCTCAACGATCGCCTTCGCGAAGCCGAACCAGCTTGTCGAGCCGGAATTGGTGGCGTGCACGATGCCCTCGGCATGCCCGTCAACGAGTTCCCGTATCAGCGCCGACAGGTCTCGGGCGTTCGTCGGCGCCCCGAACTGGTCATCGACCACCGTGAGCGCACCCCGCTCCTTCGCCAACCGGATGATGGTCTCGACGAAGTTTGGTCCGTGATGTCCGTAGAGCCACGACGTCCGGACGATGAGCCATCGCGCTCCGGAGTCCATGACCGCTCTCTCGCCGGCCAGCTTGGAGGCCCCGTAGACGTTCAGGGGGTTCGGCTCATCGTCTATCTCATAGGGCTCGCTCTTGCTTCCGTCGAAGACATACTCGGTGCTGATCTGCACGACCCGGGCCCCCGCGGCCGCGGCAGCCTTCGCGACATTGCCGGCCCCCACCCCGTTCACCGCATATGCTCGCTCAGCATCGGCCTCCGCGCCATCGACGTTCGCGTAGGCGGCGCAGTTGATGACCACGGCAGGAGCTGCGCTCAGAATCGCGCGCTCGCAGAGCTCCGCGTCGGTGATGTCGAACTCAGCGACGTCGACGCAGGTGACCGTGCAGTGCGAGGACAGCTCCTCGACCAGCACGGTCCCCAGCATCCCCTCAGCCCCGGTGACCAGAACGTGCTCCACGCGCTTCTCCTTGCTACGGAACCTCGATACGGCTCGCGTCGCCGACCATGAATCGATACGCCTTCGGCATCATTCCGCTCTGCACGATCTCCACGTTCTTCCCGACCAGGCTCCGCTCCATCCGGTGCCCGAGGTTCATGATCCGGGAGTTCTCGAGGATGATGCTGTGCTCGAGCTCCGAGTTCTGGATGACCACGTCGTGGTAGATGGATGTGAACGGACCGACATAGGACTTCTGGATCACCGTGTTCCGACCGATCACCAGCGGTCCCCGAAGCACGCTCCCCCGGACCTCGGCGCCCTCCTCGACCACGACGTTGCCGTCGATCTTGGACGAGGAATCCACATCACCGTCGATGCGCCCCTCGATCGTTTCAAGGATCATGCGGTTGGCCTCGAGGATGTCCTCAAGCTTCCCCGTGTCCTTCCACCATCCAGTCACCTCGTGAGCGCGCACGCTCTGTCCGTCGTCGATCAGGTACTGAATCGCGTCGGTGATCTCGAGTTCGCCTCTCCCCGATGGTTCGATGCTCTTGGTGGCGGCGAAGACGCCGGCGTCGAACATGTAGACACCGACGAGCGCGAGATCGGACTTCGGTTCCTTCGGTTTCTCCTCGAGACGGACGACGCGTCCTTCCTCGAGTTCAGCGACGCCGAAATCGCTCGGGTTGTCCACGCGCGCCAGAAGGATCTGCGCGTTCGGCCTGTTTCGCTGGAACTCGTCGACGAAGTCCGTGATGCCGCCCCGGATGAGATTGTCCCCAAGGTACATCACGAACGGTTCCTTCCCCATGAACTCCTCGGCGATCATCACGGCGTGCGCGAGCCCTCTCGGCGCGTCCTGAGGGATGTAGGTCACCTTGAGTCCGAACGCCGACCCGTCGCCCACGGCCTCCTCGATCTCGGTGGCCGTGTCACCCACGATGATACCGACATCGACGATCCCGGCCGCTCTGATGGCCTCGAGCCCGTAGAACAGGATCGGTTTGTTCGCGATGGGCACGAGCTGCTTCGCGCTCGTGTGTGTGATGGGGCGAAGCCGCGTTCCCTTCCCGCCCGAGAGCACGAGTGCCTTGATAGTATCACCGCCTTTTCGATTCCGTCATGCCGTGGCGCTCGGTGCGCCTCGATACCCGCTCGCTCCTACTCACCCAGCAGCTTCTCGACCACGCCCGCGACCGCCGCGAGCGCGTCATCGAGCTTCGATGCATCGCCGCCACCTGCCTGCGCCATGTGCGGCTTGCCGCCGCCACGCGCCCCCATGATCTCTCCGGCGAGCCGGATCACGTCGCCTGCCTTGACCCGACCAGGCTTCGAGAGATCGTCCGTGACGAACGCGATCAGCGAGGGCTTCCCGTCGATCACGGCGCCCAACACGCCCACCGCCGTCGTCCCGAGCTTCTCTCTCAGGCCGTCGGCCTGCGCCCTCAGATCGGGGACGGTCTCGGCGTCGGTTCTGGCAGCCAGAACCCTGATGCCCGAAGTCTCCAGCGTGACCGCCTGATCGAGAAGTCCATCAGCGGACGCCCCGGCCGACGCCCGACGCTCGGCTGCAAGCTCCTTGGTGAGGCGCGATACCTCGGCCGAGAGATCGCGGACGCGTCCCGCGAGTTCGTCCGGACGCACCTTGAGCTGCACCGCCGCGTCGTGGAGCGACTGCTCCGCTGCGCGCGCGTGAAGGACCACGTCGGCTCCTGTCAGCGCCTCGATTCGCCGCGTGCCCGCCGCCACGCTCGACTCCGAGACGATCCGGAATCCACCGATCTCCCCGGTCCGCGCCACGTGTGTTCCGCCGCAGAGCTCAAGGCTCACACCCTCCACCGCGATGGTTCTCACCGTGTCCCCGTACTTCTCGTCAAAGAGAGCGGTCGCTCCCTGTTCGATGGCGCAATCGAGTGTCGTCTCGTCCTCGCGCACCGGCAGGTCCGCGCGGACCCAGGCGTTCACCGCGTCCTCGACCTGGACCAGTTCGTGCGGAGAGAGCGCGGAGAAGTGTGTGAAGTCGAATCGCAGCCGCTCGGGGCCCACCCATGAACCCGACTGGTGCACGTGATCCCCAAGCGTGTGCCGAAGAGCCGCCTGCATCAGATGGGTCGCTGTGTGGTTCTTCTCGGTACGTCGCCGCACCGCCAGGTCGACGGACGCACTCACCTGCGCGCCGGGACCCACGGTCCCCGTCGTCGGCTTGACCACGTGGACCGTCAGTTCGTCCTCGGTGTATGCGTTGATGACCTCGGCCTCGAACCCATCTCCCTGGATCCAGCCCGAGTCGGCGGTCTGCCCGCCCGACTCAGCGTAGAACGGTGTGCGGTCGAGAGCCACTTCGAGCAGGCCCTCTTCGAGTCCGGCGCGAACCCTCAGCACGGTCGCCTCGACCGCCTCCGAGAGCACACCGCGTGACGCCGTCTCGGCCTCGACGCTCCGCAGTGCCCTGAGCCCGTATCCGACGAACTCCGTGCGGGGCGTGCTGTCGTCGCCGACCGTCCACTCGCGGGCGCCCACGGCCTTCGCGAAAGAGCCGGCGCTGCGCCCTCGCTCCTTCTGCTCCTCCATCGCCGACTCGAACCCGGACATGTCAACGTCGAGCCCGCGCTCGGCCGCCATCTCGGACGTCAGATCGGGCGGGAACCCGTACGTGTCATAGAGGGCGAACGCATCCGCTCCCGTGATCGTCGTGCCGCCCGCTTCGACGACACGCGAGACGATCTCCTCGAAGAGCGTGCTCCCCTGACTGAGCGTTGTGTGGAACCTCTCCTCCTCGGAACGGACCACGAGCGCGATATGCTCGCGGAGCGGTTCGAGGTGCTGGTGGCCGTCCTTCATAACCTCGACCACGACGCCCGACAGGCGATAGAGGAACGGTTCGCTGATCCCGAGGGCAAGACCTCGTCGCACCGCGCGCCGGATGACGCGCCGAACGACGTACCCCTGTGCCTCGTTTGAGGGAAGGATGTTCTCCGCGATCGCGAATGTCATCGCTCGCGCGTGGTCGCTGATGACGGCGATCTCCGTCGCGATCCCCGGGATCTCACCGGAAGGCGCCGGGAGCTCTCCGCCCGCCTCTTCGACCTCGCTGCGCACCGCGGCCACGATCGGCTTCATGAGATCGGTCTCGTAGAGGCTCGCAGCACCCTGGATCACGGCGGCCATCCGCTCCAGTCCCATCCCTGTATCGATCCCAGGACGCGCCAGTGGCTCCCGCGTTCCGTCGGCGGACTGCATGAACTGCGGGAACACGAGATTCCAGATCTCGAAGAACCGTCGGCAATCGCAACCCGGCTTGCAGTCCGGATCCCCGCACCCGGCTTCTTCGCCCATGTCCACGTGGATCTCGGAACAGGGTCCGCACGGCCCGGAATCTCCCGCCGGACCCCAGAAGTTGTCCTTGTCGCCGAGCGCGACGATCCGCTCCGCCGGGAACCCGATCTTCGTCCGCCAGATCTCGGCGGCCGCATCATCGCTCGTGTGCACGGTCACCCAGAGCCGGTCGGCGTCGAACTCCAGGACATTCGTCAGGAAGTCCCACGCCCACTCGATGGCCTGTTCCTTGAAATAGTCGCCGAACGAGAAGTTGCCCAGCATCTCGAAGAAGGTCGCGTGGTATGGACTGCGACCGACCTCGTCGAGGTCCGAGAGTCTCAGACACCGCTGCGAGGTTACCGCCCGCCGGTACGGCGGCTCATCCGTGAGGTAGTACCGTTTGAACGGGACCATCCCTGCCGAGTTGAACAGCAGCGTCGGATCGTCCCGCGGAATGAGCGGAGCGCTGGGGACCACGTCGTGGCCACGCTCCGCGAAGTACTCGATGTACCGCCTCCGGATCTCGCTTGCCGTCATCTGCTAGAAATCCTCTCCCTCCGGGTTCTTCAGTACCGCCGCGACCGTGGCGTACGAGAAGCCGCGCCTGAGCAGGAACCCCTCAAGGCGCCGCCTCTCGCGCTCGATGACGTCCGGCCCGCCCGCTCGTATGCGCTTCTTCAGAGCGCGCCGCGCCAGCTCCGTCTCCGAGTGCTCCTCGTAGACCTCCGCGGCCACCTCGTCGATGACCGCGGGTTCGACCTTCTTCGCCCGAAGCTCATTGACCAGCCGACGTCTGCCGACCGGTCGGAGCCTCACCCGCTCCTCCGCCCAGAGTCGTGCGAAGTCGCGGTCATCCAGAAGCCCGACGGCGGTGAGGTCGGCGATGATGCGTTCGCAGACATCTTCCGAGAACGCCTTTCGGGCCAGACGGTCCCTGAGCTCGCCGACGCTTCTCGCGCGGACCGTCAGCAGCCTGAGAGCCGCTTCCCGGGCCCGCTCCAGCTCGGCCTGGACCCCGGCCGCCGCACCACCCGCTTCGTTCTCATCGCGCGCCCCGGACCTGTTCGGAGCGGGACGCGCGCCTCTCTTTCTGTATCGGGGCATCAGACGCTACGAGGTCGACTCGACGGCGACGGGCTCCGCCTCCGCCTCGGTCTCCTCCGACGCATCGTCCGTGGGTATGAGTCCCATCGCCACACGGATGGCGTGTTCCAGCTCCGCGCGCACCTCGGCATTCTCCTCGAGGAAGACCCTCGCCTTCTCACGTCCCTGGCCGAGCTGCGTCTCACCGAAGGCCAGCCACGTTCCCTTCCGGGACAGAACGTTGTGCTCGATACCGAGGTCGAGGAGATCCCCCTCGAAGGAGATACCCTTCCCGTAGATGATGTCGAACTCGGCGACGCGGAACGGGGGCGCGACCTTGTTCTTCACGACCTTCACCTTCGTCCGGTTGCCGATAGCAACGTCGCCCGCCTTGATGGCGCCGATCCGTCTGATGTCGAGCCGCACGCTCGAGTAGAACTTGAGAGCTCTGCCGCCGGACGTGGTCTCCGGGTTCCCGAACATCACGCCGATCTTCATACGGATCTGGTTGATGAACACGACGCACGTCTTCGACTTCGAGATCGAACCCGCGAGCTTCCGAAGCGCCTGCGACATGAGACGCGCCTGGAGCCCGACGTGCGTGTCACCCATCTCGCCTTCGATCTCCGCACGCGGCACCAGCGCCGCTACCGAGTCGACCACGATGATGTCCACCGCGCCGCTCCTGACGAGCATCTCGGTGATGTCGAGCGCCTGCTCGCCCGTGTCCGGCTGCGAGATCAGCAGGTTGTCCGTGTCGACGCCGAGCGCCCGCGCGTAGCCCGGGTCCATCGCGTGCTCCGCATCGATGAACGCGGCCACGCCGCCGAGCCGCTGCGCGTTGGCAACGATCTGAAGCGAGAGCGTCGTCTTGCCGGACGACTCCGGTCCGTACACCTCGACGACACGCCCTCGCGGAACGCCACCGATACCGAGCGCCAGATCGAGCACCATCGAGCCTGTGGGAATGGCCTCAACACCCTCTCCCGCCCGGTCGGTGCCGAGCCGCATGATCGATCCCTTTCCGAACTGCTTCTCGATCTGCGACAGAGCGAGGTCCAATGCCTTCTTCTTCTGCTTCTCCTGAGCCATGCTGTCCTCCATGCCTTGATGAGGCTTGGGGGTCAATGTCGTGAATCCGCTTCCGTTCCGCTGAGGCGGATGACCTCGAGCGTCTCGTGACGCGCGCCGCGTGGCGAGAGCGTGCTCCGGATGAGCTCGAACTCGTTCACCGTCGTGCGCCCGTGTGGAACGGGAAGCTCCGCTATGAGCGCCGGGAGGTCCACGTCACGGGGCAGTGCCCCCGCGTCGCGAATCCTGCCGAGCGTGATGTGGGGATGAAAACGCCTCTTCTCCCGGGGAAAACCGAGGGGTGTCAGCTCCCGTTCGACTGCCTCCTGGAGATCGTAAAGCCTGTCCTCGGACTCTACGCCCAGCCAGACGACGCGCGGACGCGCCGGTGATGGGAAGGCTCCCATCGAGGTCGTGTCGAACGTGAAAGGGGGCACCTCAGCAGCGGCGGCCTCGAGTGCCGTCACCAGGTCCGGAAGCAGGGCCTCCTCCACATCGCCAAGAAACTTGAGCGTCAGGTGGAGCGTCGCCGCGCGAGACCAGCTGGCCCGCACGCCGGCGCCTCTGAGTTCATCTATCAGTGAGAGTATGCCGTCTTTGAGCGTTTCCGACAACTCCAAAGCCACGAACGAGCGGATCATATGGTCGCGCCCTGGCTGGCCGGATTCCTCGGGACGTGCCTCACGCGGCCCCCTCCCCGGTCTTCGGGACCACCGAGGACGCCGCGGGCGGCTCGCTGAGGGGCAGGCTGAGCAGATCTCGCCGCACCAGATCGAGCGCCGCGACCGCCGCGCGCCTCCGGACGCGGTCACGCCCGCGTCCGAGAAGCAGGCGCCAGACGACCGTCTTCCCCTTGCGGGCGAGCGCCACGTAGACCAGGCCGACTGGCTTCTCGGAGCTTCCTCCACCGGGACCTGCGACCCCGGTGATGGAGAGCCCGTAGTCGGTCTTCGCGCGGTCCTTCACTCCCGTCGCCATCTCGCCGGCGACCTCGGCCGAGACCGCTCCGTGCGTCTTGAGCGTTGCCGCCTTGACGTGGAGGATCCGTTTCTTCAGGTCGTTGCTGTACGCCACGATACCGCCCGCGAAGTACTCCGAACTGCCCGGTGTCCGAGTCAGCTGCCAGGCCACGCGCCCACCGGTGCAGGACTCAGCGACCGCAAGCGTCTTGCCCTGCATGCTCAGGAGATAGCCGACGACGCGCTCGATCGACTCGTTCCCGCGCGCGTAGACAGCGTCCCCGAGGAGGTCGGCGATCCGTTCCTGCGCCCGGTCCGCCGCGCGCGCCGCTTGCACGCGCGACTCGCCGCGACCGGTGATCTTCAGGTCGACGCCGTCCGCGTGCGGCAGATAGGCGACCTCCACCCGCGCGAGCCTGCGCGCGATGCCGTGCACCCGGTCCGCGATCTCCGACTCCGCCAGGTGGAGCACGCGGATGATGCGCTCCTCCTTCGATCTGACCAGCCCCCGTCCCTCGAGGAACGGCGCGATGTAGTTCTCGAAGATCCCGCGCATCTCCGCGGGAACGCCTGGCAGCGCGAAGAGAAGACGCCCCTCTCGCTCCATCAACAGACCCGGAGCGCTCCCGACCTTGTTCTCGATGGGACGCGCGCACTCCGGGATCATGCACTGCGCCGCGTTCGACTCCGGCACGCCGGCGCCTCGTCGCGCGAAGCTTGCGCTCACCGTCTCGAGCGCTTCCTCATCGAGAACGAGATCGCACCCGAAGATGCGGGCGAGCGCCTGCTTCGTGCGGTCGTCCGCTGTCGGCCCCAGCCCACCGGTGACAACTACCAGCTCGGCACAACTGAGCGCCTCGCGAAGGGCCTCCTCGATCGCCGGTTGCCCGTCCCCGACCGAGGTCATCCGCGAGATCTCGGCGCCCAGTGCACTGAGGTGCAGCGCCAGGTACGCGGCGTTCGTGTCGGTTCTGCTCCCGTTGAGGAGTTCATCGCCGATCGTGATGATCTCTGTCTTCATGAGTGCGCTCCGGGGTGGATCTTGAGCGACGCGATCTCAGCTGCCCGCTCCCGATATCGACCGCAGAGGCAGCGTCTAGAGAGCGCCGCCAGTCACCAGAAGCATGATCCGGATGAGGGCATTTGCGTAGATCCCCGCGACCACATCATCCATCACGATGCCCAGACCGCCGCCGAGCGATTCCGCGCGCCGCGCCGGGAACGGCTTGAGGACATCGAGGATGCGAAACAGCACGAACGCCACGGCATAGACGGTAAGCGTCTTCGGAAGGAAGAGGACGGCGATGAGCATTCCGGCGAACTCGTCGACAACGATCGGTGAGGCGTCCTTCCCGAGCACGCGCTCCGCGCGCGTCGATACCCAGACGGCGAGCGCGGTGAACGCCACCGTCGAGAGGATCATCAGAAGGAGCGTTGCGAGGGGTGCACCGGGAAGAACCTGTGGAAGGAGGAACCAGAGCAGGACGACGCACCCGAAGGACCCGACGGTTGCGGGCGCGAACGGCGCGTATCCAAGAAACCCGCCGGTCGCGATGATCCGCGTCAGCAGGCCCATGTCACCACTGCGGTTCTCGTTCACAGGCGCCTCCGCGGCTGTCCGGCGGACGGCGCGTGACCGCCCGCCGGATCATCCGGACTTCGGTTAGCTCTGTGTCAGTTCTTCTCGCTTGAGGAGCCAATCCCACTTGCGGTCGACCTCCGCCTGGATCTCCGCGATGATATGCTTGTTCTCCTCGCGGAACAGGTGGCGGAACCGCCCCTGGCGCTTGAGCCACTCCTCGATCGGGACCTTCTCCTTGGGCTTCCGCGACACCGTGATCTTGCCGTGCTCGACCTCGTAGATCGGCCAGAAGCACGTCTCTACGGCCTGGCGCGCGATATCCATGGACTCCTCCATGGGATAGCGCCAGCCGCGCGTGCACGGCGCGAGCACGTTCATGAAGGCCGGACCCTCGATCGAGAGGGCCTTCTCGATCTTGTCGGTCATGTCCTTCGGATACCCGGGCGTCGCCTGCGCGACGTACGGGATCTCGTGAGCGATCATGATGTCCGTCAGCGGCTTCGGGTACTGCTGCTTCCCGGGGATCACCTTGCCGGCCGGCGTCGTCGACGTGGCCGTGCCCCTCGGCGTTCCACCGGACCGCTGGATGCCCGTGTTCATGTAGGCTTCATTGTCGTAACAGATGTAGAGCATGTTGTGACCACGCTCCATCGCACCCGACAGAGCCTGGAGACCGATGTCGTACGTTCCACCGTCTCCGCCCATCGCGATGAAGTTGATCTCCTTGTCGATCTTCCCCTGCTTCCGCAGCGAACGGTACGCGGCTTCGGCGCCACTGATGGTGGCGGCCGAGTTCTCGAACGCGTTGTGGATGAACGGTGTTCTCCACGCCGTGTACGGGTAGATCGTCGTCACAACCTCCACACATCCCGTCGTGCAACCACAGACCGTGTCCTTGCCCGCCGACAGCAGGATCTGTCGCATCGCTGTCATGGGCAGACACCCCGCACAGGCGCGGTGCCCCGCGGACATCAGGTCTTCGCGCTGGGCCAGCTGCTTCAGGCCTGGCATGTGAAACCCTCCTTAACCTCTGACCCCGACGAACCGGGGCTCATCGACCGACTGCTTGCCGGCGCTGATGGCGTCCAGTTCATCGAACACGGACTTGATATCACCCATCGACATGTCACGGCCACCGAGGCCATAGACGAAGTTCCCAACCGTCTGCTCGCCACCGTACAGCGCGGCCTTGATCTCCTTCTCCAGCGGACCGCCCGGAGCGCCGAACGAAACGGCGCGGTCGAGCACTCCGACCGTCTTGACGCCGGCGAGCGCAGCCTTGATCTCCTCGCCCGGGAACGGACGGAAGGCGCGCAGCTTGAGCAGACCGACCTTGCGACCGGCCTCCCGGAGTTCGTCGATCACGACCTTCGTCGTTCCAGCCGTCGAGCCGAGCGCCACCAGAGCGGTGTCGGCATCCTCGAGGCGGTACGACTCGATCAGATCGTACGAGCGACCGGAGAGCTTCCCGTAGGCCGCCCCGACCTCCCGGATGACACCGCGAGCGTTCTTCATCGCCTCAACCTGCTGGCGCTTGTGCTCGAAGTAGTAGTCCTGGAGATCCAGCGGACCGAAGGTCACCGGGTCATCGGTATTGAGAAGGCTGTACTTGGCCGTGTACTCACCGGCCCACTTGCGCGCCTCGTCATCCTCGAGCACCTCGAGGACCTCGGCGGTGTGGCTGATGATGAAACCGTCGAACGTCACCATGACGGGCAGAAGCACGTCCGGGTGCTCGGCGATCTTGATCGCCTGGAGCACGTTGTCGTAGGCCTCCTGCGCGCTCTCCGAGTAGAGCTGGATCCAGCTCGAATCGCGGCACCCCATGGTGTCGCTGTGGTCGCAGTGGATGTTGATCGGGCCGGACAGCGCCCTGTTGATCACCGGCATCACGATCGGCAGACGCATCGACGCGGCGATGTAGACGATCTCCCACATCAGGGCGAGACCGTTGGCCGACGTCGCCGTCATGGCGCGCGCGCCGGCGGCGGACGCGCCGACCGTCGCGCTCATCGCGCTGTGCTCGGATTCCACGAGCACGAACTCCGCCTTGACGTCGCCGTCCGCGACGAACTCGGCGAACTTGTGCATCAGCTCCGTCTGTGGTGTGATCGGGAACGCCGCGACCACGTCCGGGTCGATCTGGCGCATGGCCTCAGCGGCCGCGTCGTTGCCCGAGAGGATGAGTCTCCTAGCCACCTCTTGCTCCCTTCTCACTCGCATCCTTCACCGTCGGTGCGTCTCACCGGGAGACCCGGTCGCGCCGGCGGATGGCGAGCCTAGTCGTCAGCGATATCCGTCTCGAGCTTCATCTCGATAGCCGTGATCTTGTCCGGGCACTCGAACGCGCAGATCCCGCATCCCTTGCAGTGCTCCAGATCGATACCGGTCATCTTGCCGTCCTTCACGAGGATCGATGAGTCCGGGCAGGCGATCCAGCAGCTCAGGCAGTGGATGCACTTCCCGCTGTCCCAGACCGGGCGATAGGTCCTCCAGGACCCGGTCTCATACGTCTGGGCGTTCCCCGCCTCCTCGATGATCCCGGCCATCGGGATCTCAGTCCACGCCTTGTCGCTCATTCGGAAACAACCTCCTCGAACGCGCGCTGGATGGCGCGTATGTTGCCCTCGAGCACCTCGGGGCGGAAACCGTGAGAGAACTTCTTCTTGATCTGGTTGTTGACCGTCTCGAGTCCGAGAAGCGGCTTGATCTTGATGAGGGCGCCGAGCATCGGCGCGTTCGGGATCGGCCTCCCGATCTCGTCGATCGCGATGCCGGTGGCGTTCACGGTGTGGATCGTCCGACCGGGCTTGCCGATCTCCGCGCGTATCTCGGCCGGCGTCTTGACGGTGTTGACGATGATGATCGCGTCCTCATCCGTCCCCGCCGTGATGTCGACCGCGCTGACGAGCGTGTCGTCAAGAACGATCACGATCTGAGGCGAGTAGATGGCGCAGTGCACGCGGATCGGCTCCTCGCTGATCCTCGTGAAACCACGCATTGGGGCGCCCATCCGCTCCGGACCGTAGTCCGGGAACCCCTGGCTGTACTTCCCCTCCATCGCGGCAGCCGCCGCCAGC
Source organism: bacterium (assembly GCA_029990205.1). GTDB lineage: Bacteria > Joyebacterota > Joyebacteria > Joyebacterales > Joyebacteraceae > JAPEKQ01. The sequence goes on along the minus strand of JAPEKQ010000003.1, from coordinate 26,956 downwards.
AGCAGCGACGCGGTCTTCGCGCCCTGTCCACCGCGAGCGTGCCACCGAATCTCCATCATCTGGGACATCCGGAATCCTCCTTCAAGCGGTACGTTCCATGGGTTCTCCTCATGCGTAAATCAACGTATGAGGCTACCAACCCGTGTGTGGATGGTCAAGCGGAAAGCCCCGTGCCGCGGGGTCTCAGAAGGTGACGAACAGGAGATCCTGGGGATGTGTCTAGAAAGCACGCCGCTCCTCGAGCGCGGTTCCGAGTGTGAGCTCATCGGCGAGATCCAGATCGCCGCCCACCGGCAGCCCGCTGGCGAGCTTCGAGACCGTGACTCCGCGCGAACCCAGGATCCGCGCGAGATAGAGCGCGGTTGCCTCCCCCTCCGCGGTCGGGTTGAGGGCGAGGATCACCTCGGTGACCTGACGTGATGTCACACGCGCGAGAAGCGAGTCGATCCGGAGATTCTCCGGACCGATCCCGTCGAGCGGCGACAGAACGCCTCCGAGCACGTGATAGCGTCCGCGGAACCGTCCGGTGCGTTCCAGGGCCAGGACATCGCTCGCCCGCTCTACGACGCAGATGACGCTGGGATCGCGCCGGGTGTCCGTGCAGATGGAGCAGGGATCATCCTCGGTAAAGGAGCCGCACTCCGAGCACCGGACCGTCCGCGAACGCGCGTCGACGATCGAGTCCGCCAGCTCGCGGCACTCGGCCTCCGATGAAGAAACCAGTTTCAGCGCTATCCGCGTGGCCGACTTGCGGCCTATGCCGGGCAGACGCCCGAGCGTCTGAACCAGCCGGTCCAGCGCCGGCGGGAACCCTGCCATCGTTCCATCTCCTACATCCGCGCGGACTTCTACATCCCCGGAATCATGCCGCCCGTGACCTTCGCCATCTCGGATGCCGCCAGCTCGTCCGACCGTTCCTTGGCGTCCCGGAGCGCGCCGAGAAGAAGGTCCTCAAGCATGTCCGGGTCGGCGCCATCGAGCGCCTCGGGGGCGATACGAACACCGATGACGTCGCGCTGTCCGTTCATCGTCACCGTCACCACGCCACCGCCCGACGTTCCCTCAACACGTCGATCCGCGAGTTCCTCGCGAACGACGGCCAGCTTCTTCTCGAGCTTCTGCGCTTCCTTCATCATCTTCGCGAGCTGATTCGACATGGTCTGCTCCCTTAGCGTGACTCGTCGACCTCGCCATCGAACATCTCGATCACCCGGTCAAGCACGTCGCCATCGCTTCGTCCGGCCGGAGCGCTTCCCGCGCCCCCCGGACCCGGGTCATCCGGTGCCGGCGAGGCCGCATCAACCTGTGTCGCCGAACCGGCCACCGGCGCTCTCGCGACCTGAGCCGCCGCTTCGACAAACTCGAACCTGAACCGCACCGGCGCGCCGTAGACGGACGTCGCCTCGCGCTCCATGACCGTCATGTTCCCGCGGTCCCCGAGCTGATCGCGGTGGAATCTCGATCCGTTCGGCACCGTCAAGAGGAGCGTCCCGCCGCTGAAGTCCTGCGGCACCGCGTCGCAGAGGAACGCGCCGATGGCCGGCTTGGCTCCGCGAATCCCCGCGAGAACGTCTGGCCAGAGTTCCACTCCGCCCTGATAGTCCGCAGCGCTCGCCGGAGGCGCCGTGCCCCCTGACTGCTCATCTGCCGCCGCGACCGCCGTTGCCGGAGCGCCGGTGGTGGCTGCTGTTGCCACAGCGCCGGACGCCGCGTCCCTCTCTCGTGCGGTCGATGTAGCTGATGCTCTCCCGCTGCGCTTCTTGAGCGATCCGCCGCCGCGCTCCGTGCTTCCCTCGGGCGCTCCGGTCCGCCCCGAGCCCCCGGGCGCGGAACCCGTCGCACCGCCGGGGCTCCGGCGGGGTGAGCCGTCAGAGAGCGTGCGGAGCACATCGTCGATGGCAACCGAGCGGTCAAGACGCGCCATGCGGACGACCGCGAGTTCCACGAGCAGCGCCGCCTGCGTGCTCCACCGGACCGCGGCCTGCGCGTCCAGCGCGATTCGTGCCATACGGACCAGGTCGGCCTCGCCGATGTCCCGTGAGGCGCCCTCGCGTTCGGCGTACTCGGACGCGCGTCCGACAAGCTTCGTCGGATCGGGCGCGGCCTTCATCATCAGGAGATTGGAAACGTGTTCCACGATGCCGTCGATCAGGTCGCGCGGGTCGAACCCGGACGCGAGCGCTCCGGCAAGCGCACCAAGCGCCGCGCCGGGGTTGGACTCCGCCGCGGCGTCGGTGATCGCGAAGTAGACGTCGACGTCCGGAATGCCGAGCACGCGTTCCACGTCGTCGATGCTGACGGTGTCCGAGCCGAGCGACAGCAGCTGGTCCAACAGACTCTCCGCGTCGCGCATCCCGCCGTCCGCTCGCGCGGCCACGAGCCTGAGTGCACCGTCCTCGACCTTGATCTTCTCCGCGCGCACGATGGTGGCGAGCCGTTCTTCGATCTCGGCCTCAGAGATGCGATGGAAGTCGAAGCGCTGACAGCGTGAGGTGATGGTCTCGGGGATCTTCCCGGGCTCCGTCGTGGCGAGGACGAACACGACGTGCTCCGGCGGCTCCTCGATCGTCTTGAGAAGCGCGTTGAAAGCCTCGCGTGTGAGCATGTGCGCTTCGTCGATGATGTAGACCTTGCGGAGCCCCGAGAGCGGAGCGTACTGAACCGTCTCGCGGATGCTCCGCGCGTCCTCGATGCGACGATTCGATGCTCCATCGATCTCTATGACGTCCAGGCTCTTCCCGGATGCGATCTCGAGGCAGGAGTTGCAGGTACCGCAGGGCTCCTCGGTCGGTCCCTTGGCGCAGTTGAGCGCCCGCGCGAGGATCCGGGCGATGGTCGTCTTCCCGACACCTCGTGGACCCGCGAAGAGATATGCATGCGCGATTCGCCCCGAGCGGACAGCCGCCGAGAGGGTCGTCACTACATGCTTCTGCCCGACCACGTCAGCGAACGACCCCGGACGCCACTTCCGAGCAAGCACGACGTATGACATGTGATCCTCCGGCACGTCAGGCTGGGCTGGTCGACCGATCCAGGAAGACTCGGCCCTGGCACGCATCCACTTCGACTCCTGCTACAGAGGCGTACACGAGCAGTTGGCTCCAGTCAAGCTTCCCCACGGCACATCGAGCGGTCGGCTTACGGCTGCTGCCTTCCGGCCCTGACCGGATTCACCGGACCCGATTGCGCGGGACCTGTCCTTCAACGCTACTTACTCGCGCCCGACGACGGCAACAGAGAGCCTCAGGTGGGTGTTCGATCCCGCTATAGCGGATTGCGGGTCACAGGGCACCGCTAGTTCCCCATCTAGCGCGCCAGGGCGGAGTTCCCTGGAGGGTCGTGCAAGGGGCCCGACCCCGTAGGGACGGGAGCGGGCCCCGATCTGGTGGAGATGAGCGGGCTCGAACCGCCGGCCTCTGCCTTGCGAAGGCAGCGCTCTCCCAGCTGAGCTACATCCCCGTACTGCGTCTGTATCACATCTCAGGTCTTGAGCCGCTCGGTATCACCAGCACCGGCTCCCCGGCACGTGGCTCGGTGGCTGGCGGAGAGGGTGGGATTCGAACCCACGGTACGCTTTCACGTACACGCGATTTCCAGTCGCGCACCTTCGACCACTCAGTCACCTCTCCGAGCTCACATCTGGCGGTGGGGGTGGGATTCGAACCCACGGTACTCCAAGGAGTACAACGGTTTTCGAGACCGCCACGATCGACCAACTCCGTCACCCCACCGGATACAATGGCCCGGCGACGCTATTGGGTCGGTGCCCGGTTCAGCCCCGCCCGTCGGACCTGAGTTTCTCAAAGAACCCGGAGACAAGAGAGGCACACTCCTCTCCCATGACTCCGGAGGTGACCGCCACCCTGTGATTCAGCCGCGGGTCCTCGGGAATGCTGCCGAGCGACCCGCAGTAACCGGCCTTGGGATCCGGACACCCGTAGACGATCCGCTTGACTCTCGCCAGCACGATCGCCCCGGCGCACATGGCGCAAGGCTCCATCGTAATATAGATGGTGGCCCCAGTCAAGCGCGGCACCTTCAAAGCGCCGGCCGCCGCGCCGATGGCGATGATCTCGGCATGAGCTGTGGGATCCCGTGTCTCCTCGACGCGGTTTCTCCCCCGCCCGATGACCCTGCCCCCCGCGACCACGACTGCTCCAACAGGCACCTCACCCTGGTCGAGCGCGCATCGCGCTTCTTCCAGAGCCTTCTGCATGAAGTGGCGGTCGAGTTCCTCTGCGAGGCTCAAAGGCCCCTCCTCATCGTCATACGCACCATGAACGCTGGATAACCTAGCAGCGCAGACCCCGCCTGTCAACTCCGCCGGGTCCCGCAACGCGACGACCCCGGCTGCCGAGGCAGCCGGGGTCCGTGATCACTTCCCACCCTCCGGTGTCCAGGAGACGGCTCAGTTGACGTCCGCCTCCTGAGCGACGACGACGCAGTTTCTCGACGCCGCCTTGGCAGCATAGAGCGCCTGATCGGCTCGCTCGACGAGTTCTATCTTGCTCGAGGCATGGCCCGGAACCGTGGCCACCCCCAGGCTGACGGTCAGGCGTCCGAGCGGCATAACATCCTCGCCCTCGAACTCGGTCTCGTCGACGAGAGCCCGTACGCGCTCCGCCATCCGCTTCACCTGTGCCGGACCGATCTCGGGGACGATGATCGCGAACTCCTCTCCCCCGTACCGTGCCACGTAGTCGCACGCGCGTACACAACTCTTGAGAAGGTGAGCCAGCTTGCGCAGGGCCATGTCGCCTGCGGGATGACCATGCGCGTCGTTGTACTGCTTGAAGTGATCGATGTCGATCATGATCAGATTCACGCTGCGGCCGTACCGCGTCGCGCGGCTGACCTCGGTCTCCAGCAGCTGATGGAAGAACCTGTGGTTGTAGAGCTCGGTCAGCCCGTCCTTCCGCGAGAGCTCCTTGTAGAACTCCCCCTCCGCCGCCTGGCGCCTGAGGCGTCGTTCCTTGACGACGTTCGCGACGATGATGCGTATCTGATCGATGTTGAACGGCTTCGTGATGTAGTCGGCTGCGCCGAGCTTCATTGACTCGACCGCGGTCTCCATCGATGCGTACCCCGTCATCACGATCACATCCAGGTCCGTCGGCATCTTGCGCGCCGCCGCCACGACGCCCAGGCCGTCCATCCCGGGCATCACGATATCCGTCAGAACGATGTCGAACGAATCGGCCTCGAGCCGTTCGACCGCCTCATCCCCCGACGCCGCCAGCTCGATGTCGTACCCTTCCTCGCTGAGGACCTCACGCAGGAAGTTCCGCATCATGTCCTCATCGTCAACGATGATCAGTCGCACCGGACGGCAGCTTGCCGCCTCGCCCTCACCACCTCGCGGGTCCAGTTCGGGATTCATTCCTTCATGCTCTATCAACAGAAGTCTCCATCCGGGTGTGGGTGTCGCCGGCTCGCGCGACGCATGGCGCGGCCGGAATGAGCACCGTGAATGTCGTCCCTTGCCCAACAACGCTCTCCACTTCGATCTCTCCGCCGTGCTCCCGCACGATACCGTAGCTCACCGAAAGCCCGAGTCCTGTGCCCTGGCCGACCTCACGTGTTGTGAAGAACGGCTCCCACACCCGCTCGAGGTTCGCTCCCGCGATCCCCGCGCCCGAGTCCGCGAATGATGCGAAGACCATTCTCTCTCCCGGTCCCTCTCCCTCCAGACCGGTCCGGATCGTCAGAATGCCCCCGGACTCCATCGCGTTCCGCGCGTTGACCACGATGTTCATGAACACCTGCTGCAGCTGCACGGGACTCCCGACGACATCCGGCAACCGAGGGTCGAGTTCGACGCGGAGCTCGATCCCGCGCATCCTCAGTTGGTCCGCCGTCATGCGAATGGTCGCCTTGATCGCGTCGTTGGCGCTCATCATCTCCTTGCTGCACCCGGCGGCCTCCGCAAAGGTCAGCAGGTTCGACACGATGGTCCTGCACCGCTGTGTCGCGGTCTCGATGGTCTTCATGTGAGAGACGAGCTGCTCGCGCTCTTCGAGCTTGAGCGTCCGGTCCCGCCAGCGCTCGAGGTGTTCGATGTCGTACTGCACGTACCCGAGAATGCCGCCAAGCGGGTTGTTGAGCTCATGCGCCACACCGGCCGCGAGTTCACCGACCGCGGCGAGCCGTCCGGACTCGACCATGCGGCTCTGCACTTCGGAGAGCTGATTGGTGCGTTCCTTCACGCGCCGCTCCAGATCGGCGTTCAGGGCCGCGAGATCCCGCTCCGTCTCACTCAGTCGAGCCGTCCGTTCTTCGACCCGCTGCTCGAGGATCCGGTTCCACTCCTCGACCTCGGCGGTCTTCCGTTCGACCTGGTCTCTGAGTACGGCGCTCTCCAGAGCCCGTGCCACCTGCGACCCGAGCGTCTCGAGGAACTCCTTCGGCCATCTCCCACCGACATCGGAGCCGTCGAACCAGAGCGCCATTGCGCCAAGCAGATGCCGCTTCGCGGGCAGCGGGACAACGACCCACGCGACGTTCTTCAGAGCGTCGCCCTCCGAGCTGTCCGACGAGTGTCCGTCACGACGGCCGTACCGGTCCGCATTCTCCAGGGACACATCGGCCATCATGATCGTGTGATTCTCGAGCACGCGCCGTATCAGTTCCTGTCCGGCGCCGCTCGCCTCAACGTCCGCCTCTCCAGCGTCCCGGGAGATCACCTCGCAGTCACCCCCGGCTTCGCTGTTCACAACGATACGCACCTGACGCACCCCGGTCCTGCACCGGACGAGGTCCGCCACGGCTTCCGCCAGAGGAATCAGCGGCAACGACCGGGCGGCCAGTGCGCCGACCGACGTCAGGAGTTCCAGATGCGCGACCTCGCCGATGAGCTGGCCGCGTGTATCCCACAGGCTTCGCGCGGCAGCTCCCGAGACGATCAGGACGATCGCGAGAAGCGGGAATGTCGCGGGTTCGCCGGGCGTGTAGCATGCCACCATCAGCATCGCCAGCGGCAGCATCGCCAGCTCGACAACGATGCCTCGGCCGGCCAGCCACTGGACGTAGTGTCTCGGCGACCAGCGTGTCTTGGACCCTGCGCCGGCGGAGACGAGTGAGTTGATGACACCGTATGTTCCGAACATCGCGGTGAAGGTGAAGACGTCCTGGATGGTCATCCCGGTCGGCGGGATCCTCCCGCCGATGAGACCGTAGACGATGCCCGCGGCTCCGACCGCGATCAGTCTGACCGAGAGCGCCCTGACGGCTTCCGCCGCGCGACGCCGGTACACGACCGCCTCAAGTACGATCCCCGTCATGGCAACGACCCAGAGCGCGACGTACGGCCCGAACAGCGCGACGCTCGCCACATACACGGCCGTGCTGAACGACACATGGAGCCGGCGACTTGTGTGAAACGCGAAGAGACCCGTCCCGAGTCCCAGCGCGCTCATGATGCCGATGGCGCCCCAGTCGAGTGTCTCGATCCTTGCGAACGCAAGCGCGAGAAGCGCGAGTGCGACCGCGGTCGTCGCGATCGTCATGCGCCCCCAGCGTGCTGGGTCGTGAGAAGTCGCACCGGGCTCGGTGCCCGCTCCGAGATACATGCCCCCCCCGTGCGCCGCCGGACAACGTCCAGCCGCGGTTCGAAGCTTCCGTGGTCGCCCTGACACCCCACGTAAGTGCAAGTGGTGTGCCATGCTGGAACATCATGAACCCGGCTCGTTCACGGACATTGCGGCGGTAGAAGCGGGCCCCGAGAGGCGTGGAATCGGTATGGACGTGCACTGAACGCGGCAAGGGAGCGGGTGCGGTAATGCAGTTTCTTGGGGCAAATGAGGCGATATGCGTGCGGGCGGTCCCGGAGCGTCATGCCCCGGAACGGTCATTCTCATCTGGTACGGCTGCGTCCGCGCCGATCTCGAGCGTGACGGCCAGCGAACCGGTCGCCAGACGGAGAGCCTCGAACCTGAGTTCCGATGCGCCCTCCGCCAGATGCCACGGGCCGAAACGCCCCGCGGAGTCGACCGACTCGGGCCCGCGTGGCTCGCTGGTCCCGCGGAGGGCCACCGACACATCGGTGGCCGGGGCGCCCTCGCGGAGCACGCGCCCCACGAGTTCCGAACCTGCCGGACCGCTCGTCAGCTCGCAGTCGAACATGTAGCCGCCCTCGCTCTCCCAGTGGAGCGTCACCGGCGGTTCGTCGGATCGGACACCGGCGAACGCGGGCTCTCGTACCTCGAATCCGGTTCTCGCAACGAAGTTCGCCGCGGACTCGATCCAGCCCTCGACGAACTGCAGTGCGCCCTCGGAGATCCGGAACACGACACGACTGCGCTCGCGCCGCAATCGCTCGAAGACCGCGGTCACGGCACCGTCAGCGACCACAGGCGCGTCCTGGCGGCGTGCCGCCATCAGGTCGGAGAGCTCCTCGCGGCAGAGTGCGCATCCGGCCGCATGCATCTCAAACGCCAGACGCGCGTCGCCGTCAAGCGAGCCATCCAGGAAGGCCCACGCATCGAATCCGCACCCGCACGACCCGTCGGCGCGACCGGAGATCCCGGGCGCGACACTCGCTCCGCTGGTGGCCGCCGGACGGCCTGACTCAGCGGTTCTGAGCGCATCGATGAGGTGCCGGAGAGCCTCGATCTCGACCGCGCATCGCGGGCACTCGGCCGCGTGCGCCTCGAGTCGGCGCGCCTCCTCTGAGGTGGCGCGTCCTTCGGCGAACGCCAGGAGCAGAGCTCCATCAGGACAGTGATCGGTCACCTGGTTCCCTCCTGCCTCTCACGGGCGATCCCTCCGACCTCGCGCAGCTTCGACAGCGCGCGGTAGACCATGCCGCTCACCGCGCCGACCGTCATGTCGATCGCGTCGGCCACGTCGCGGTAGGTATGTCCCTCGAAGTAGATGAGCCTCACGGCCAGCGCCTCCCTCGGATCCAGAACATCATCGATCGCCTGTTCCAGCGACAGTCTGAGATCGATGAGCTCGCTGCGTCCCTTCGCACCGCTCTCCTGACGCGCGGGGTCCGGCCGTTCTTCGTCGACCTCGTGGACCTCGCCGCGCCTTGTGACGCGACGCAGTCTGTCGATGCAGACGTTCCTGACGATCCGGTAGATCCAGGTCTCGAGTCGGCAGCGCCCCTCCCAGGCTGCCAGCGACCGGGCATCGTGTCGCAGCAGTTTGTAGAGCGAATCGGAGAAGAGCTCCTCCATCTGGATCGCATCCCACCCCGCGCCGTACCGCTCGTTGACGCGGTGGATAGCGCTGAAGATCAGACGTCGGTATCGCGTCACGAACTCCTCCCACGCCGCCTCGTCGCCTCCGACAAGCCGTTTCACAAGCTTCCGCGCGAGCAGGTCCCGTTCGCTGGTTCCGGTCAAGCAGGCCGTCCTTGTCATGAACGCTGGACGCGCGGCGCCCCCTTCTTCTTCGTCGCGCGTGTCTGATGGAAGCATCCGCTGAGAGAGGGTCTAGCGGCGCGCCGATACTGCTCGGGCCGGAGCCTTCGTGGGGTCACCGTAGAGCACGTATCCCGCCCACGTCACGGAGCTCGCGGCGGCCGCGCTGCTTCGTGCCCTCTGGATGGCGTCTCCGAGGGTCGCTCCGTCGGCCAGCGCCGCATAGAAGGCCCGGGCGAACACGGCGCCTCCCCGATCGCTGAGATCCCAGAATGGACCGATGTAGGCTCCGGCGCCCCATGCCAGAAACGCCTCGGCCAGCGCGCCGCCCATTCCCCCGTCCTCACCCGTCGGCACACACGCATTGGAGAACACGAGAACCGGCGGGTCGGCTAGGGTACGAAGCTCCGTGGGCGCGGCCGAGCCGTCTGCGAGCGACCACGCGGCCGCTCCGCCCGTCGCGCGTGTTCCGTGACCCGCGAAGTGAATGATGTCGAACCCCTCGCCCAGCAGCTCATCGAGTTCCGCGAGCGTCCGCGGCGTCCTGCGCACGATCCGGAGCACATCCGGGCGCTGTGCGCCCAGCTCCATGATCTCGGACGCCTCCCGGGACGCCTCCGGAAGAGCGCGGCCCGGCGCGTCACTCTCCAGGTCCGCCAGGAGAAGCACGCGGAGCGGAAGGCGCACGTCGCGTGTTCTTCGAGAGCCGGAGACCGGGACGACGGCCTGCCGCGCCATCGCGAACAGCTGCCAGAGCGGTCCGCTGCCGTCACGCAGCACCGCGAGCTCCCACGGCAGACCCGCGATCTCCGAAGGGACCCGAAGGAGCATGTGGGACGCCCTCGAGGCAAGTATCGCGCGCGCCGGCTGCGCCCCGGCGCCCATCAGCGCGCCGAGGTCTCGACCGATCGCGAGGAGCTTCCGGCGAATCTCCTCACGCGTGGCGTCGGAGTCTCCCGGTTGGTCCCCGCGCGACGCGCGTCGGCCGAGTCGAATGAACTCATCGAGGATCCGCGCCTCGCGGTTCCTGTCGCGCTCGACCTCGTGCTCCTGGCCGACCGCATCATGCCCCTCGGCCACCGACACCGCAAGGGCGTCGTCGCCGCTCACGCGCAGCTGTACGTGCTCGACGAGGACACCGGCGACACTTGCCACTCGCCTTCTCCGTGCGCGCCAGACCGCTGCTGTCGTCAGGAGCACGATGAGGCCGATCCAGACCGGCGAACGGAACCCCTCGAGAGCGTCCGCGACGCGGCCGTAGACCGAGGCCCTGCTGGTGTAGTCGATGACACGGAGGGTGATCCAGAGAGTCGCCAGCGCGGCGCCCAGCCAGAGCGCGCCCGCGGCCCGGCGACGGCCGGAGGCCGATGCCGACGGGGGCCGCTGTCCCGGCCAGGTCGATTCGAGCGCGGTCTCCCGACCGCAGGAGACGCACCGCTCCACGTGAAGCAGACGCCCGCCGGACTCCCAAGTCTCGGATACCGGCTCCGTCCTCCCGCCACAGTGCGAACAACGTGACGCCAGCATGATCGCTCCCAACGCGGTCGAGCCCTGTCGGATTCGTCTAGCCGATGGTCGCACGCACGCGGCCTCCGCGCAAGTCGGAACGACCTCGCGAAGACCGCGTCTCACCTGCAGAGCGGATGTGAACCGGTGTGTTTCAGATGGGGCGCAGACGGACGAGATTGACAGGTTCCTCGGCGCCGTGGTCCTCGCACATGCAAGCGATCACCTGCCGGTCGTCCGAGAACTCCCGGAGCAGCTCGAGCGCCCGGATGCGTCTGGCCGGATCGAAGTTGACGAATACGTCGTCCAGGATGAACGGGGCTCCCTCGACGTCGGAGAGGAACTCGAGGAGCGCATAGCGTGTGGCGAGGTAGAGCTGGTCCACGGTTCCCGTGCTCAGGTCGCCCTGGAGCACGTTCGGCGGCGCGCCCGGGCGGTCGCTCGGGTTGTCGACCGCGACAGCCAGGTCGCGACTCACCGTGACCTTGGCATAACGGCCCGCCGTGATCCGCGAAAGCACGCGCGTCACGATCGGCGCGAGAACCTCGGCAGCCTCCTCCTTCGTCGTCGAGAGCGCCTGTTCCAGACCCGCCGACGCGCGCCCCATGACAGCGAGGCGGCGTTCGATCGCGCGTGTCTCCTCGTCCACGGTCTCGAGCCGGGCTTCCAGATCCGGAAGGCTTTCGCCCTCCTCGTCGCGCTCGAGTCGGACTTCATCGCGCGCCAGTGCCTCGCGCAGCGTCTTCTCGTGCTCTCGCTTCGATTCGAGTTCGTCGCGAAGCTTCACGACCTCCGCTGGCGGCAGCGCCGTCTCGGCGCCTCCCGTCTCCGCGAGAGCCGCGTTGAGTTCACCGCGACGACGTCCGAGCGTCACCGCTCGTGTCTGAAGCTCCTGCTCGAACGTCTCCGGCTCCTGGGACTCACAGACCTCGGCCAGCTGCGCGCGCGCGATCTCCGCCCGCTGCCATCGCTTGTCCTGGTCCTCGTAGAGCCTCGAGAACTCGGCGTAGCTCGGGACGCCCACCTGCATCAGCGCGGCCTGAAGGGCAAGCTCGCGCTTCCCGCGCTCGCGCGTCAGGTTGCCAAGATCACGCTCGTAGTCACCCAGCACACCGAACCGTCTGAACAGGATGAACGCGCAGACGGCGAAGGCGGCCGCCGCCGCGCCCGCGATGGCCTGCTGCGTCCCGCCCTTCACCAGGAAGAGGATGACCGGCACACCGATGAGCGCGATCGCTCCGGTGATGAACGCGAGCAGCCCCGTGCGCGATCTGCTTGCGCCCTCCGGAACGGTTGATTCACTCCGGAAGTCGACGATCATCCGCTCGGTCGCCTCGAGTTCGCCCTGCGCCGAACGGACCCTCTCGGCATCCGCCTCCGATATGCTGTCCTTCTCGCCGAGGGCGTCGGCGTGGTCGGAGCGGAGCTGTCGGACGCGGCCGATGGTGGCCTCCGCGCGCGAAAGCTCTTCCTCCACCCGCTCCAGGTCCGCCGTGATCTCGAGCACCGCCTCCTGCTCGCGGACGATCCGGACCAGCCGGTCGAGCTCTTCCTTGGCGGCCGACCACTCCAGTCGTCTCCGCGCGTGCGCGGCGCGTCTCGACAACACGATACCCCAGCGCTGTCCGACGTCCGCGACACGCTTCACCAGGTCCGTCCGCTCGTCCAGGAGCTCCTTCAGACGACCGGGACGCTTGGCGGGTCGGTCCATTCCGACCCTGAGCGCGGCGATCTCCTTGTTGATATCGTTGACAACTGCGGCCGCATCAACGCGTCCGCTCGAACTCGTCATCTTCCGCTCGATCATCGGGACGAGCTCGGCGCGGCGGTTCTTCCCCGACTGTCCGTCGAACGCGGCCAGTTCGCCCTGGCGAACCAGCGCGACCGACTCGAACGCCTCGCGGCTTCCGAAACCGACCATCTCAGCGATCCGGTGCGCCACGGCGTCGCGGTCGGATATCGTCTCCCCGCCGCCCTTCAGTTCCGCGCGTCCCTCACCGAAGTTCTTCGTGAGAACGTACTCCGTCCCACCATGCTCGAACTCCAGTTCCAGTTCCATTCCACCCGAGCTGCCCCAGGCCTCCAGCGACTGGACGGCCTTCGACTTGGTGCCCGGGTCGACGAACAGCGAGATCCCCAGCGCCTCCACGATCGTGCTCTTCCCGCACTCATTCGGTCCTACGAGCAGATTGAGACCACGTCGCAGACGGATCTCAAAGTCGTCGAATCGTTTGAAGCGCTTGAGTCTGAATCGGCTCAGGATCACGAGAGCACGTCCTTCCCCTGCAGGAGCGCAACGCCCAGCTGGAGCGCGGCCTCCAACTCATCGCGCTCACCGGCGTCCTCCGCCTTCTCGATCGATGCGCGCATCAGGCGGACGTAGCGCCCGATGACCAGCCGCTCCGGAAGAGCGTCCATGTCAGCGTCGGTGAGCCGCACGTGGTAGGACTGCTTGGGCGGGAGAACCTGGAAGTAGTCTCCCTTGAGCTCCTCGAGCAGCACCCGCACGTCGAACGATGAATCGAGCGGTATCAGACCGGTCAGCGAGATGCGGAGAATCGTGTCATCCGCCGGCGGGACCGTGGAGCGCACGCGCCGCGCCACCTCGATGGTGTCCTGCGCGCCGGCGACGTCGATGCTCGTCTCTGCGACCTGTCGGGCAGCCACGGCCACCTGAGTCACCCGCGTCCCGTCACGGCTCAGCGCCACGCGCGCGATGTACCCGGAACCGGCCTGGTCCGGAGCGACGATCTCTGGGGCGCCGGGATAGACCGCGGGGGCGTCACCGCCGTCGATCTCCTTCCAGGAGTGCCAGTGCCCGAGAGCCACGTACGACCAACCCGGCGCACTCAGCTCCTCACGAGAGATCGGGTGATCGTCGGGCGCGCCCGGGACGAGGTCGACGGAGCCGTGGAGCGCCGCGACGTTGTAGTTTGACTCCGGATCCGGACGAAGAGAGCGCATCTGGTGTTCGCTCGAGCGGTTGGACGTCGGAGGTGCGCCGTGAATCGCCAGTCCCGCTCTCGGGACGCGTACCGTTGTGACGCCCCCGAGACCGAGCACGGAAACACGATCGATCTGCTGGAACTCGTTCGCGTAGCACTCGTAGACGGAACCCTCGCCCAGGTGGTCATGCGAGCCCGGGAGAATGACGACGTGCGCTTCGGAGGCATCCGTGAGACGCGCGAGCTCGCGCATGACCGACCTCACCTCGGAGGCCGGCGGACGGTTGCTGTCGAAGAGGTCCCCCGCGATGAGAAGGCAGTCCGCATCCTCCTCGCGTGTCATGTCGATGAGCGCCCGGAAGGTCAGGCGGAGCTGGTCGCGCTGGTCGGAAGCCCGGTCCCCAAGCCAGCCGAGCGGGGCGCCGAGATGGATGTCAGCAGTGTGGAGAATGGTCGGCACGGAACCTCCAGAAGAGACGCAGAGTGTGGCCGGGCAACATCCTAGATGCGCACGCTTGAGGAGTCAAGCGGGCCTCCCAATATCCTTGCAAAGTTTGTTCCTTTGTGCGAACCGACTGTGGGGCGGTCTCTTACGGCTGTAACAAAGCGCCCTTCGATGACTGCAGATTCGGGCCGCAGCATGTATCCATGACCGGGCACGCTGAACGTCTGCCCGCGACCCGCCTCCCCCGGCGCCGCGAAATGACGAACGCCCCCGGTTCATGGAACCGGAGGCGCTCACATGGTACGCCCAGGAGGATTCGAACCCCCAGCCTCCTGATCCGTAGTCAGGTGCTCTATCCAATTGAGCTATGGGCGCGTCATGTCTGGCGGAGAGGGAGGGATTCGAACCCTCGGTACACTAAACGCGCACAACTGCTTAGCAGGCAGCCCCCTTCAGCCACTCGGGCACCTCTCCGTGTCGTTGCGTATTCGCAGTTTCCCCTGTCGCCGATGCTCTGGCGGAGGGCGAGGGACTCGAACCCTCAAGGGCGTGAGCCCGGCGGTTTTCAAGACCGCTGCCTTACCAATTAGGTCTAGCCCTCCACCCTCATGGAGCAGTATAGCAACGCCCCGTGGGGCTGTCAAACCGAAAGGCCTGCGCCGGGTTAGCGCCACGACCCTCCGGCGTCGCCGCGACGCTCACGGCTCTCTCGTTCCTCGTGCGCCCACTCCGACAGACGTCTTCTGGACCGTCTCCAGCTCAACAGGGCGCCGATGAGCACAAGCACCGCCGCGCCCACGAAGAGGAGGTTCCCCCGGCGCAGCAGAAGCGCCAGCCCGAACCGTTCCCGCAGTCGGTGGAGAAGCAGCGCGTCGAACGAGGCCGCGTCCGCCGAAGCGAGACGGCGCAGGGCCCGCTCGAAGCTCCGTTCGCTTCCCACCCTCCGGACCAGTTCCTCGATGGTGCCGGCTCCCGAGAGATCCTCAAGCAGAAGGACCGCCTGGTAGCTCTCAGCGTACGCCAGCCGGGCGAGGCGCGCGTTCGACGGGAAGCCGCGCTCCAGTTCGCTCGGGGGCAGAAGTGTCCCTCGCCACGCAGCCACGGCGAGCGCGGCGGACTCCTCGAGTCGCCACTCCCCCGCAACGGCCGAGGCCGCGCCCTCATGGAACCATCTCGGCGCGCGCACGTCCCCCAGCTCGTCGTGGATCGCGAGGTGCGCCAGTTCGTGCCGCAGCAGCGTCCGCAGACCCAGCGGCGCCCGCGCGGCCCTCGGAGACCGCACGACGATCCGCCGTTCAGCGTCGAACGCGCACCCCGCTCCCCAGTCGGGAACCCCGCCATAGCTCAGCGCCGCGAACTCCTCCGCGGACGCGGCCACGTCGACGCGCAGCCGCGCGAGATCTGCCCGCGCGAAGCGGCGCGAGAGGTCGTCGCGCTCCTCGAGTACGACCTCGAGCACGTGCTCCGCCAGCCGACGCTCATCAGACGGAAAGGTCGCCGTCACCCCCGACCGGGATATGCTCTCGCGCCCGGCGAGAGCCGCATCGTGCGGTGCATCATTCTCCTGAGCCGAGTACGGAGGCGGCGCCGCGTGAGAGAGCCCCGCCGTCGAAAGATACGCGCCGAGTATGACAATGCGGAGGGCCATCCGCGCCCTCCGCAATCCCATGCGGCCGGTGCCTGTCACGCCGTGCACCTAGACGCTCCCGCTCGAGAACGGCGACATTGCCCGCAGGCGCTCGACGATCCCCGGCAGCACCGCGAGGACGTGATCGACGTCCTCGTCGACCGTGCGCCGCCCGAGTCCGAAGCGAACGGATCCCTGCGCGACATTGGGCGCGAGACCCATCGCCCGCAGGACGTGCGACGGTCCCACCTCGTCGGTCGTACACGCCGACCCGGTCGAGACGGCCACGCCTTCCATGTCGAGACCGAGCACGATGCTCTCTCCCTCGATCCCCGGGAAAGAGATGTTCGACGTTCCCGGGATGCGGTGCGCCTCGTCACCGTTGACGATGACGCCGTCGATCCGTTCGATGACGCCGGACGTCAGGCGGCTCGTCATGCTCCGGAGCCGCGCCATCGTCTCGGGCATCTCCTCTACGGCGATCGAGAGCGCCGTCGCGAGACCGACGATGCCGGGGACGTTCTCGGTCCCTGGACGCAGCCCCTGCTCCTGCTGCCCGCCGAACGCGATCGCCTCCACTCGTGTGCCGGGACGCACGTAGAGCGCTCCGACACCCTTCGGGCCGTGGAACTTGTGCGCCGAGAGCGATAGAAGATCCACGCCGAGCGCATCCACGTTCACGGGGATCTTGCCCACCGCCTGCACGGCATCCGTGTGGAACGGTATGCCGCGCGCTCTCACGATCTCGCCGATCTCCTCCAGAGGCTGCACGGTGCCCACTTCGTTGTTGGCGTGCATGAGGGTCACGAGGCGCGTGTCCGGCCGCAGCGCGGCCTCAACGTCCGCGACGCTCACGAGCCCCCCGGCGTCGACGCCGAGATAGGTCACGTCCCACCCGCACCGCTCCATCCGCTCGCAGGTGTGAAGAACAGCATGGTGTTCGATCGCCGAGGTGAGGATGTGGCCCGGAGGCCCGTCGCAGAGCGCGCAGACGCCCTGAATGGCGATGTTGTCCGACTCCGAGCCGCAGCCCGTGAAGACGACGTGCTCAGGCGCGCACCCCAGGCAGTCCGCGACCGCCTGGCGCGCGGCATCGAGAGCGCGACGCGGATCGTGCGCAAGGCTGTAGGGACTCGAGGGATTGCCGAACTGTTCCCTGAAGTACGGGAGCATCGCCTCGAGCACGCGCGGATCTGTCGGCGTCGTGGCGTTGTGATCCATGTAGATCATCTTCATCCCCGTGTCTCCCGTTCTGCGCCCCGTAGCGTGTCGGCGAGCGCTGCGTCACCGCATCCGCGCGCCGCGTCCGCAGACGGCCGGCCCCGAAGGACCGGCCGCCGCGCTTCACTCCTCGTATGCGGGAACAGCCTCTCGGCTTCCCAACACAGCTGCTAGCCCTGGTCCCAGCGGTCCCGGGCGCGCTGCTGGTCACGGATCTCGATGAGCTGGTTCTGACGCTCGATCTCGCGAATGGCGAGCGAACGCCAGTCCGGATCACCCTTCGCCTGCTCCAGTTTCCCGATCGCGGCTTCGTACTGGCCCTGCTTCTCCAGCGCCTTGGCCCAGGCGATGTATGCGCTCCCGGCGCCCGGCTGCACGCCGAGGACCTTCCGCGCCATCGCGATAGCGGAATCGTACCGCCCGGCGTCGTTGTACGCATCAGCCAGGGCCAGCATGTAGGCCACATCTCCCGGCTGCGCCGCGTGCAGGTACTCGTACTGCTCGATCGCCTTGTCCGTACTGCCAGACTCACGATAGACGGTAGCGAGGTTCGCTCTGGCCGCAACGTCCTCCGGACTCCTCTGGAGCACAGCCAGGAACAGCGACTCGGCCTTCGCAGCGTCTCCCACCTTCATGTAGAGGAATCCGAGCGTCGAAAGCGTGTAGTTGCTCGCCTGCCCGCGCGTGCGGACCTTCTCGTACGCCATGATCGCCTGGTCGTAGAGACCGGCGCGGTAGTAGATGTGCGCCAGCGACTGCGATGCCCGCGTGTCGTCGGGCATCAGCTCCTGCGCCCTGCGATACGCCTCGATCGCGGCGAGGTCCATCTCCATCTTCTCGTACGCGTAGCCGAGGTTCAGGAACGCGTCGGCGTCCTCGGGGTTGAGCTGCACGGCCACGACGTACTCGTCGACGCAATCCTGGTAACGCCCCATGACGAAGTACGCGTACGCCAGCGACGAATGCGAGAACGCATCCGACGGCGCCATGTTCTTCGCACGCTCGTACATCTCGAGCGCCTTGTCGAACTCCTGCGTATCGACCAGGTAGATCCTTCCGAGTCCGTAGAGCGGGTCGACGTATGTTGGATCGAGTTCGAGCGCCCTCTCGAAGTTCTCGGTCGCCTTCCCAAGCTCGCGCACCCTGTAGAACTCGGTCGCGTTGATGTAGGCGCGCTGTGCGGGAGTCACCTCGGTCGGATCGGCCTCAGCTGCCGTGTCCTCACCTGTCGCGTCCGCCGCACCCTCCGGCGGCGGCACACAGCCTGCGAGCGCCAAGACCGCGATCAGTGCGACGGCGAGAAAGAGTCTTCTGACATCCATTTGGAACACCCCTGTCTGTGCGAGTACGGTCCGGTGTCCGTCGTTTCAGGCTCACTCGCCGCGAAACTCGTTGATCATCTGTATGTTGTCCCGGCAGACCTGCGCGGCCTGTCCGTCGGGGTCCAGTTCGATGACGCGTTCCCACTCGGTGATCGCTTCCTGGAAGATCTGCGCGTCAGCGAATGCCACGCCCATGTTGAAATGCGCCTCAACGTTGTTCGGGTCGAGGTGCAGCGCCACACGGTACATGTCGATCGCATCCGAGAACCGGTGCGTTGCGTAGTACGCGCTGCCCAGATTCGTCACGACCATTGCGTTCTCGGGGTCGAGCGAGAGCGCGATCTCGAGTTCGTGCACCGCGGCCTCGATCTTCCCCATGTCCGTGTAGAGCGTCCCGAGATTCAGGTGAGCTCCGGCGTGTGTCGAGTCCATCTCCGTCACCGCCAGATACTGCGCCTCGGCCTGCTCGTACATGTTCGACTCGTAGTACACATTGCCGAGTTCGATCCTCAGCCCCGCATCATCGGGCATGCCGTCGACCGCGGCTTCCAGATCGTGCATCCGCGCAATGATCTCCTCGGTCGTTGCCCCCGCCGTCGCGCTCGATACGATCTGCGCGCCGGCGACCCCTCCGACGAGGAGCACGAGGCAGAGAGCGGCCACGGCTGTTCCGGTTCGTCTCATCCTGTGGAACCTCCCATGCGGCCGCATCTACTCCGTTACCGTCTCGACGCGAACCGTCACGATGGTGTCCGGCTCATCCACGGTACCGTTGCGCGCGGTGTCGCCCTTCTTGATCGCGTGGATCACGTCCATGCCCTCGATGACCTTGCCGAACGCGGCGTAGTCACCGTCGAGGTGCGCGGAGGTCGCGAGCATGATGAAGAACTGGCTTCCACCCGAATCGCGATCCTGGCTCCGAGCCATCGAGAGCACGCCCTCGGTGTGGCTGAGCGAACGGTCGAACTCGCCCGGGATCGAATAGCCGGGACCACCGTAGCCGCCCTTGTGCTCGACGTCACCGGTCTGCGCCATGAAGCCCGGGATGACGCGATGGAACGCGACGCCGTCGTACTTGCCGCTGTTGGCAAGGTAGACGAAGTTGACGACCGTGTTCGGCGCTTTGTCCTCCCAGAGCTCGAGTACGACCGTTCCCTGACTCGTCTCCATCGTCGCCAGCTTCCGTCCCGCCGGAAGATAGGGAACTTCCTTGGTGCTCGGCGTGGCGCTCATCGCCTTCCCGCCATCGAAGTACGTGAGCGTTGCGGTCACAGCGGTCTCCTCGGTGGCAGGCTCCACGGGTGCGGGCTTCGTCTCGACTTCCATCCTCGCCTCGGTCGTCGGGGTCGTCTCGTCACCGGCGCATGCGCCGAGCGTGAGCAGTGCCACGCTGATGAGCGTCGCGGCGACGGCCACAGCCGTGCGTCTGGTCCTGAACATGTCCGTTCTCCTTCCTCTTGCCTGTCGTGATCGACACCTGGTGTGCCGGGAACCGTCCCCGGCGCTGTTGAGTTCGACGCCTGGTTACACGAATACATTCGCGGGTCTGCAAGCTACCGCGTGCACTCAATCTAAACGGCCCAAGATGCGGGTGTCAAGCCGTTTCGCCCCCACAGCAGGCCTGTTGACGCCACACATGACAGGTCGTATAATAGTGAATAGTGCCTTCAGTGAGTGTCACCGGGACGACTCCCTGAGGGGCTTTCCATCAGAACTTCACGAGGGCGGGGCCGAATGGTCACGCCCTCTCATTCGCATGACCCGGTGTGCCGGTCCCCGGCACCCGCACAGGAGACTTCCGATGGGGCATCTCAACGAATCTGCGGCCCGGCTTCGCGCGGCCGCCGACCCGACCCAGTTCATACAGCTTCTCACCGAGCTGGGCGTCTCGATGCTCGACCTGCGATTCACCGACCTTCCCGGCCGCTGGCATCACGTCACCGTTCCGGTGGCCGCTCTCGCCCCTTCCACATTCGTTGACGGGGTCGGGTTCGACGGGTCGAGCGTCCCCGGTTTCAAGACCGTGGAACGCGGTGACATGGTTCTCATCCCCGACCTGACCACGGCCAACGTCGACCCGTTCGCGGCCGAGCCGACGGTCTACGTGCTTGGGACCGCCGCTGAGGCGGACACGCGCCAGACCTTCGACCGCGACCCGCGCGTCATCGCGAAGCGCGCGGCCGACGCTCTCGCGGACTCCGGTCACGCCGATACGAGCATCTGGAGTCCCGAACTCGAGTTCTTCATCTTCACGAGCGTCGACTACGCCGAGGCGGACGAAGGGTCGTACTACGCCGTCGAGTCGATCGAGGCCGGCTGGTTCGACCCCAACGAACGGTCACACCCCGGGTACCGTATCGCACCGGGCCGCGGCTACCACGCCATTCCCCCTGTCGATATGACGTGGGACCTCCGCAACGAGATGACCGTGGCGATGATCGACGCGGGCGTGCCGGTCAAGTACCACCATCATGAGAACGGAGCGCCGGGACAGGTCGAGATCGAGGTCATGGGCGAGCCGCTGCTGACGGCGGCCGACAACCTGATCCTCAGCAAGTACATCATCCGGAACACGGCGGACTCCTGGGGCGCCGCGGCGACCTTCATGCCGAAGCCGCTGGCGACCGAGTGCGGCAACGGGATGCACTTCCACGTCAAGCTCGAGCGCGACGGCCGGCCCGTGTTCTACGACGAATCCGGATACGCCGGGCTCTCGGAGCAGGCGCTCCATTTCGTCGGCGGCATTCTCCAGCACGGCCGCGCCCTGGCGGCGATCACCAACCCGAGCACGAACTCGTACCGCCGGCTCCGACCCGGCTTCGAGGCGCCGACCAACCTCTTCTTCTCGGCTGCCAACCGGAGCGCCGCCATCCGCATCCCGGCCTACGCGACCGAGCCGACGACCAAGACCATCGAGTACCGGCCGTCCGACGCCACCGGCAACCCGTATCTGACCATGGCCGCCCTGCTGTCGGCGGGTCTCGACGGTATGGAGCGCAAGCTCGATCCCACCACCAACGGGCACGGGCCGTTCGACGTCGACCTCCACTCGCTTCCCGAGGCCGAACGGGCGCACATCGTGCCTCTCCCCGCCCGTCTCGAGGAGGCGCTCGACGAGCTCCGCGCGGACTGCGACTTCCTCACGACCACCGGTGCCTTCCCTCAGGGATTCGTCGATGCGTGGATCGAACAGAAGGCGCGCGAGGCGGAAGAGGTCCGGACGAGACCGCACCCGACCGAGTACCGTCTCTTCTTCGACTGCTAGTCGACTCAAGCGACATCGGCAACTGACCGGCCGGCACGATCGGGCGGCACACGGACCAGACGCAGTCAGGCCGGCGGGAGACCGCCGGCCTGTTCAATACTCTCTCTGCTTGCCCGCGCCCGGAACGGGCGTCCTACGGGCGAAGTCTGTTGAGCATTCTCGGGAACGCGATCGTCTCCCGGATGTGGTGAATGCCGCAGACCCAGGTCGTCAGCCGCTCGATCCCCATTCCGAACCCACCGTGCGGCACCGACCCGTACCGTCTCAGGTCGATATACCACTCGTAGTCGGCGCGCGGGAGCGCCCCGGCGTCGACGGCGGCCTCCAGTGTCGCCAGGTCGGCGAGCCGCTCGCCCCCGCCGACGATCTCGCCGTACCCCTCAGGGGCCAGCATATCGACCGACAGCGTCAGGCGCTCGTCCTCAGGGTCGATGGCCATGTAGAAGGGCTTCACTCCCCGCGGGTACCGTGTGACCATCACCGGCCGGTCGAACGACTCCGAGATCACGGCCTCGTCCGGCGCGCCGAAATCATCGCCCCACGTGAACTCGACACCCTTCTCGTGGAGCAGATCGACCATCTCGGTGTACGTGACTCGCGGGAAGGGCGCCTTGACGCGCTCCAGCAGCGCGAGGTCGCGCTTGAGAATGGCGAACTCCGGCTTCCGCTCGCGAAGCAGCCGTTCGACGACGAAGCAGACGAGCTCTTCCTGGATGTCGAGGATGTCTTCGAGCGTGGCGTATGCGATCTCCGGTTCCACCTGCCAGAACTCGATCAGGTGTCGTCGGGTCTTCGACTTCTCGGCACGGAGCGCGGGACCGAAGCAGTAGACGCGTCCGAACGCCATCGCGGTCGCCTCGTTGTAGAGCTGCCCGCTCTGCGTCAGATAGGCCTTCTCATCGAAGTACTCGGTCTCGAAGAGAGTCGTCGTCCCCTCGCAGGCCGCGGGTGTGAGAATCGGCGTGTCGATATTCAGATAGCCGTGCCCGTCGAGATACTCGCGGACCGCCGAGATGATCGTCGCGCGGATGCGGAGCACCGCGAACTGCTGCGACTGCCGGATCCAGAGATGCCGGTGGTCGAGCAGGAAGGAGTCGCCGTGCTCCTTCCGGCCGATCGGGTACTCCTCCGCCTCGTGGACCACTTCAAGACCCGCAAGACCCAGTTCGAAGCCGCTCGGCGCCCTTGCGTCCGCGCGGACCTCTCCGGTCACACGCACCGCGGACTCGATCGGGAGATGATCCACGCGATCGAACAGCTCGTCGCCGATGTCGTTGCGTCCACCGACGCACTGGATGAACCCGGTCCCGTCGCGGAACTGCAGGAACAGGATCTTCCCGCTCGACCGCCGACCCGTGACCCACCCCTGCAGCGTGACCTGCTGTCCCTCGTGTTGTGCGATATCTTCGATGTAGATGCAGCCGGTCATGGTCAGTCCTTGTCCTCTGATGCCAGTCTCTCGATCGCCTCGTCGTCACCTTCGACCAGCAGAACGTCCCCCTGCTCGATGATCGCCTCGGGGTCCGGAACCTCCGTCTCCGGAGTCTCACGTCCCTCCACCAGCGCCTTGATCACAGCGACGACGCTCAGTCCGTACCGCTGTCTGAACTTCAACGCGGCCAGGCTCTTCCCCCACATCTCCTGAGAGGCTCGGATCCGGCCGAGACTCAGCCCCGGACCGAGCTCCACGACGTCCATCAGGCTCGGAGACATCATGCTCTGCGAGAGCTTCCGGGCGACCCATTCCTCGACGAGCACGACCTCGTCGGCGTTGACGAGCTTGAGGATCTTCGCCTCTTCCTCCGTGACCGCACGCGAGATCACGCGCGGCACGCCGAACTCCTTCAGGAGCGCCGTAGTCAGGACGGCGGCCTGGAAGTTCTCGCCGATGGCGACAAGCGCCGCGTCCACCTGGTCGATCCCCTGTGCGAGGAGCGCCTCACGGTTCGTCGAGTCCAGACGCACAGCGAGGGCAACGTGGTCCGCCACAGCGTCCACGAGACCCTGTTCGAGGTCGATGGCGATGACCTCGGCGCCTCGTTGCGAGAGTTCCCGGGCCACCGTGCGGCCCAGAAGCCCCAGTCCGATCACCGCGAATCTCTTCATGGTCACCTCCGCCATGCCGTCATCCGGCGCAACGCGCCGGTGCGACGGCCGCTAACCGATGACCACCCTCTCCTCAGGATAGTCGTAGAGATGCTTCTCGCCGCGCTGCCCGATGGCCAGCGCGAGCGTCAGCGGGCCGATCCGGCCCGTCAGCATGATGAGCATGAGAACAATCTTCCCAGCCGCCGAGAGGCCCGGCGTCACACCGGTCGAGAGCCCGACCGTCCCGAACGCTGAGATTACTTCAAAGAGAGCATCGCTCAAAGCCAAATCCTCGACGGTCAGGAGCACGAACGCGCCGAAGACCACGACGAGGATACCCATCGCAACGACCACGAGCGCCTCTCGAACGACGAGGTCCGGAACGCGGCGATGGAAGAGCTCAACACGGTCTCGTCCGCCGAACGTGGAGAACACTGAGGCCAGCACGATGCCGAGCGTTGACGTCTTCACGCCACCAGCCGTGCCGCCGGGCGACCCACCGATGAACATGAGCGTGGCGAGCATGAACAGCGTCGGGAGCCCCAGCCAAGCCGTCCGCACCGTGTTGAAGCCGGCGGTGCGCGCGGTCACCGAGGCGAAGTACGCCTTGAGCAGCCCCTCGCCGACCGAGCATCCGAACAGCATGCCGTCCCGCTCGAGCACGTAGAACAGCAGCGTGCCTCCGACGAGCAGCGTCGCAGTCATCGTCACGACCACGCGTGTGTGGAGCGACCAGCGCGAGATGGCCTTCCGCGCCGCGAGCGGACGCCGCCCCAGCGCGTTCATCAGCACCGGGAACCCGAGTCCGCCGATGATGATCAGCGACGTGATCACGAGATTGATGGGGATGTTGTCGGCGTACCGTTCGAAACTGGTGCTGAACAGCGAGAGACCGGCGTTGCAGAATGCCGAGATGGAGTGAAAGACCGAGACGCGGGCCGCCTCACCGGGGCCGCTGAAATCGCCTCGCGACAGCAGAAAGAGCGCCAGCGCGCCGAGCGCCTCGAGACCCAGTGTCAGTCCGATCATGTACTTCAGCGTCCGTCCGATCCGGCCGACGGTCTCGAACGTGAGCATCCCCCGCAGAACAAGCGTTTCCTTCACACCGAGTCCCCGCCTCATCACGATAGCGAAGAACGCGGTGAAGGTGATCAACCCCAACCCGCCGATCTGGATGAGCACCAGGATCACACCGTGGCCGAACGTCGTGAAGCCCGCACCCGTGTCCCTCACGGTCAGGCCGGTCACACAGACCGCGGACGTCGCCGTGAAGCACGCGTCGACAACGGGTATCTCACCCCCCGGGGTCGCGCGGGGTACCGACAGCAGCAGCGAGCCAAGGAAGATCACGAATACGAACGAGAGCATGACGGTCCGCGCCGGCCGCACGCGGAATGAGGCCATCCGGCGGTTGACCCGCAGGACCTCGCTCAGAATGAAGAAGACGATCGAGATCTGGAGGACGAGGATGTAGCCCCGCGCGATCGAGAAGACCGAGGGTTCCTCAAGGAACGGCGGGAGAGCTCCGCGGCTCCGAAGGACGGCCACAACGAGAAGCTGGATGCCGATGAGCAGCACGATCACGGCGCTCGGCCAGCGGGCCTTGAGGAAGGAGAGCTTCTTCCGGGCGAGCGAGAAACGGAGCACCGCATCCAGGACGAACATCCCGACGACACACAGATCGACGAAGTGGAGGATGCGGAGCCCGTCCCGGTCGAGGAAGAACCCGTACTCGGCGATCAGAGACGCCGCCGCAACGACCGCGACAACGAGCATGACCCGCGACAGCCAGGCCGTCAGCGTCTCAGCGGTCATGTGTCGCTCACCGTTCATTCACTCTCCATCGCCCTGCGGTAGTCTGCCCCGGTTCAGTTCCCGGTAGCATACGGACGCGTTCAGACGCATGTCAACGGAAAACGCCGGTCCCGCGCTCCGTCGGACCCGGCGCAACATGTCATTGGACTTGATGTTACGTGTCTCAGTGGGGCTCCGGCCCAGGGTACGCGAACCCGAAGCGTCCACGGTAGTATCGTCTGCTCCCGAGAACGACGAGCGCGGCAAGAACGAGCACGTACGGCGAGAAGAGAGCCGCGAACAGCCCGAACGCCGCCACGCCAAGCTGGTTGGCTCGAATCCGCGATGCACGGTCGCCGCGGGCGTGCGCCCGCACGGCGAACGCCAGCGCGATGAACGCCCCGCCGACGGCCACCGCGTCCCTGGCCAACAACCCCAGAGCAGCGGCGGCCGCAAGCAGCAGCACACCCACGAGACTCGCCCCACGCTCTCCGAGCGCGACGGCCGTCGTGCGGAGACCCGCGCGCTCATCTCCCTCGCGGTCCAGCACGATGGTCGACGCCGTCACGCCACCCACCGCGGCGACGTAAGAACCGATCGACCAGAGCGCCGGGCCGGACACGGAACCCAGAAGCATTCCCGCCGCCGGCGTTCCCGTCATCGGTGATACGCCCGCCGCGCGCGACGCCGCCACGCCTGCCAGCGCGGCGACCAGCCCGAAGCCGGCCGCATTCCAGAGCACGTCGGCCCCGACGCGGCTCTTGGCGCGGATCGGTCCCGCCGAGTACGTCACGGAGAACGCCAGCGCGGCCAGCGCCGTCCAGATGAAACCTGCACCCAGCTGAAACGCCACCGTGAGCGACACCAGCCAGATCACGGCCAGTTCGACGGCGGCGGCGCGCATCGAGATGATGCCGCGCGGGAGGAAGAAGAGCTTGGCATTGATTCGGTCGGTCTCGACATCCACCATCTGATTGAGAAGATAGCCCCCGCCGAGGATCCCCGTGATCGACAGAATCCCCAACCACTCTCCCACGTTCGGGAAGAGAACCGTCTCGAACAGCCAGCCCCGATGCGACGCCAACCTGGCGCCCTGCGCGAAGAAGACCCAGAGCGGGATCATCAGAACGGGACGCAGGACAAACACGAAATCGAGCGGCTGCGCTGGACCGACGCCCGTCTCACGCAACCGCTCGGATGATGTCTGTGTTCCGTCTTGCAGCGTATCCGGCATCGTGAACTCCGGATGAAGGTCTCTTCCCGGCAGCGTTCGCCCGCTCAGCGCTCCTCGGATTCGCGAGTGCCGGTGTGACCGAACCCGCCGGAGCTCCGGACCGTGTCCGAGAGCGTCTCCCGCTCGACCCAGCTCACCCGCTCC
>JAPEKQ010000039.1 GCA_029990205.1 bacterium | reverse complement strand
CCGGGAGGAGGGCGCGACCTGGACGGCGCCTTCTGCGGCGGCTCACTGAACTTCACGTGGGAGGCCGAGTGGTCGGGGAGCGAGATCCTCTCCCTCGTCCAGACACGGCTTCGCGAAACGGCGTCCGCGCCGGTTCTCCGGACGCCTTCGGCTGTGCAGGACATCCGCATCACCCAGACGAGCGGGCGGGGCCGCGTGAAGTGGCTCGAGGTGGAGACACCCGAGGGGACGTGGACGGTCTTCGCCGACCGCGTGCGCTGGCTCCTGCGGAGACCGGGCTCTGACGCGATCCTCAGAAGCGCCTGGTTCGATCTCGACGTCGAGAAACGGGGAGGGAAGGTCGTCCGGGTGAAGGCGACGGGCCGCGGCTACGGCCACGGTGTCGGGATGTGCCAGAACGGCGCTCTCGGCATGGCCCGGAGAGGCTTCTCGCACCGTCAGATCCTCGAGCACTACTACCCCGGGACACGTCTCGACAGCCCTGCGGGGTACTGGGAGTAGCGCGTTTCCGGGGGCGGGAGAGGGCTGATTCGCAGCATATTCGAGTTGACATCAGGGCCCTCCGTTGATATATTCTAGGTCTAGCCAGATACGCGGGGTCGTAGTTCAGTTTGGTTAGAACGCCGGCCTGTCACGCCGGAGGTCGCGAGTTCGAGTCTCGTCGGCCCCGCCATGAAGGGAAGGCCCAGTCTCTTGAGACTGGGCCTTTCTGCGTCCAGGTTCCCTCTTGAACCCACACGGCGGATGGCGCATACTGGGTCTGGGCGGTTCATGAACTGGCCCCACCGGCCCCACCAATCCTGCCAATCCCTCACAGATCCTGGTCGGCGAGCCCAGCTCCTCTCATCACGCGAAGACAGATCCAGGGAGGACAGCGATGCGCACGGTCACGGGACTGCCGCTTCTGGCGGCTGCGTGTCTTGTATTGGCCATGGCCTCTTCCGCGGCGGCCATGCCGAGCGTCGACTATGAGACGGTCCTCGACGGCTACTTTCTCTCCGCCGGCAAGGGCCTGACGACCGACGAGGCGGGCAACGCCTTCGTCATCGGCAGATACATCGGAGACTCCACACACAACGACTTCCTGGTCGCCAAGCTCGACCCCCAGGGTGACGTGCTCTGGACGACCGAGGTCGCCGGCGACGGGCACGATGTTGCCGAGGACCTCGTTCTGGATGCCTCAGGACGTCTCCTCGTCACCGGGTGGACCGCCTCCGAGGACTTTCCCATCACGCCTGACGCAATGGACGCGACCCTCACCGGCTTCCGGGATGTGTTCCTGCTGATGCTCTCTCCGGTGGACGGGTCGATCCTCTACGGGACCTTCTTCGGCGGCGACTACACCGACGAGGGGCATGGGATCGCGCTGAACGACGCGGGCGACATCTACATCGTCGGGACCACCGGGTCGACCGACTTCCCGACCGTCAACGCCTACCAGAACGAACCGAACGCCCCGCTCTACATCTACACCGACGTGTTCATCACTGTGCTCGCCCCGAACGCCAAGGCGATCCTCTACAGCACGTACTTCGGCGGGTTCGAGGACGACACGGGGCTCAGGATCGGTCTCGACGCAGCGGGGAACATGATCATCGCAGGCGGGACGAACTCGGACGACTTCCCGGTCCTGGATGCCGTGTCGTCCACACCGAACGAGATATTCGTCTCGAAGCTATCAGCTGACGGCAGCACGCTGCTGTACAGCACGTACTTCGGTGGCGGGGACCGCGATCGGCTCATGTCGATGGCCGTTGACGACGGCGGACACGCATACCTGGCCGGTACGACGCGGTCCATCGATCTGCCGACGACGCCGGGGGCCTTTCAGGAGTATCTCATCGGCGAGATAAACGGCTGCCAGACATACGTGCCGGTGGATTTCTTCAACTGCGACGATACGTTCGTCACGAAGATGGCCACGGACGGAACCGGGCTCGCGTACAGCACGTTTGTCGCCGGAACGGAGATCGAGGAAGCGCGGGACATCGCGGTCGACGCCCTCGGAAGGGCCCACGTCGTCGGGTGGACAGGATCCTCCGACTTCCCGGGTGAGCCGCTTGATGTCTCGGTCGTTCTGTATCAGCTGGACGCGAACGGGGCGGAGCTCGGCTACACCGTCTTCAAGGAGTCCGGCTCGGCCAATGCCGACGCGGCGGTCGCGGTCGGCACGTCGGGTGACGCCTACATGACAGGTTCCGCGAATGTTCCAGCCGACATCTACGTCGCCAAGATCTCCACGGGGGAGGAGTACACGGGCGTCGACGATGTGGTCGAGCGCATGGTGCTTCATCAGAACAGCCCGAACCCGTTCAATCCGACCACGCGGATCGCGTTCAGCCTGGCGGAGACGGGACCGGTGAACCTGTCGGTCTACAGCGCGTCCGGACGCCTGGTGCGCGTTCTCATCGCCAACGAGGAGCGGACGCACGGACCGCACTCGGTCGTGTGGGACGGTCTCGATGCTGACGGCAACGCCGCGGCCTCGTGCGCGACTCCTGCCCACTGACCGGCGGTTCCACCGTAGTTCGTGCTGCGGGTTCCATCGCCCGCCATCACGCCGCAGACCGCTGACGGATGGCTCCCGATCGAGGAGCCGTCCCCTACGGTGAGGCGGTCGTTGTAGTCGTCGTGGTTGGTGGCGGCCGAGCCGTTGTCCCACATGCCTACCGTGAGTCCCGCGCCGCTCAGGCCGTACGGCGCGGCGTGGACGTCGTCGGCGCGTGTGTTGGCGCGGATCTCGTCGTTGTTCGTGGTCTTCTCGGGACGCGGCCCCATCACGCGCTTGACGATGTTCTCAGCGGCGAGTTCGAGCGCGTCCCGCTCGAGCTCGATGACGAAGGCGCTGTCGTCTCGTCCGAGGATCCGTCCGTAGGCCTCGAGGGTGGCCTCGGCATTCTCTGCGCCATCATAGACGTAGGCCCGCACGATGCTCTGCCCGACGACGCTCCGCGCGATCTTGTCCTCAGGGCGCAGCTCGACCACGGCGCGGATCATGGCGGAGTCCAGCGCTCGCACGGCACCGCCGCTCACGTGAGCCGTCCAGGCGTAGTTGGGGAGGTAGTCGAGAAGCGTGATACCGGCCTCGGCGAGCGCGTCACGCTCGGCCCGGGTCGGGATCTCGAAGAACTGGACGATGAGATACGAGTCCTCGTCCCTGGCGATCCGCATTTCAGCGGGAACGTAGGTGCGATCTGCCAGAACGAGTTCGTATCGCTCGGCTGACACGGCCGGCGTCGCCAGCAGCGTCAGAGCGAGGACTGCCAGCAGCAGTCTGGTCGCGAGGGGGGCGATCCTGGGCATCGGGTGACCTCCATTGCTGCGAGATGGCGGGCGAACGAGGCAACACACCCCGCGCCCGCGCGTCGGTTGCGCGTTCGAGACAGAGAGAAAGGGGCATGGAGCGGCCCCAGAGTGAGCACTCTCCAATACCCCTACCTACATCATTATACCACAGGTTACGGTCGTCGTCAATGAGCGGCCGGAAGCGTCCGTTCAGGCCTTGGCGGGGGGCAAGAGAAGGCCGAGCCCGTGGGGGCCCGGCCTTCTCCTGGCGCGTCTCTGCTTCCGGCTCACATTCCGTGCGGGGCCGGGTCTTCCTCCCCGCTAGTGTGGAGTCGGGCCGGGCTGCTCGTCCCGCGGCGGCTGCTCCATGGGACGGAACCCGACGCCCATCTCGTGTGTCGCCCCGAACGCCTCCGGTGTCACGTACTTTCCGCGCTGGTCGAACGGCTTCTGCACTTCCACCGTGAGCGGGTCAGCCACAGCGGCGTGGTCCCTCCGGACCCCCGTCACCATCCAGCACACCTCCATGCTCGGCTCACCACCGGCGATCTCGAATGTGTTGCCGGAGACCTTCCGTGCGATGTGAAGACGAGGTGCCGCACCGCCGATGGGCGTCAGCTGGTATCTCACATCCGCGTTGAGCGCATCGAACCAGTCGGGGAGCGTCACCGTCGCGCGGCCGGCGCCGTCGAGGAGGGCGGTGCCGTCCGTGACCGTCTTCATCTCAGGGCTCGCGACGTATGCGTGACGAAGGTAGGCGTCGGCCGGATCGGCTGGATGATCGATCTCGAAGCCGCTCTTGGCCGATGTGATGGTGCCGGTGGAGTGGACGTCGCCGTCGAAGTAGCCGGCCCAGTTCGTTGTCCCGAGGTACGCATTGCCGTACACGCCGTAGTTCACCGCGGTGCCATACGCGTAGCCATTGACGCCGATGCAGGTACCGGACCCGTCCGCAGCACCGTACATGCCGGTACCCCAGCCGGTGGTCTCGTTGATCTGGGCCTCACCGTAGCTCCCGAAGTAGCTCATCGGCTGTCCGCCATAGACGGTGCCTCGCACGCCGACGCTGCCGCCCGTGAACTGACCACCTGTACCATAGCCGTCGCTCCCGACGCTGGCCCTCACCCCCGTGCAGGAGACATCCATCGCCTGGCAGACGACGTTGATGCCGGCTCCGTAGAAGTCGCCGGCCCGGGTGACCACGTCGATGCCCGTGAAGTCGTCCGTATCGACCTCGATCGTTCCTTCTGTGCTGATGTCGCCGTCGGCGTAGATCATGAAGCCGCTCCTGGTCATCCACGGGCCGGAACACCCGAGGAAGTAGGCGGCCGTGTCGGAGCCAGTGCCCATGGTCATCGAGATCATTCCGTCTCCGGCAGCGACGCTCTGGTTCCGAAGCAGCGTCAGCACGTCGAAGCCAACGTCGGAGGATGTGTTGACGAGCTTGAGGACCGGCAGGCCGCCGGCGTTCTCGACACGGAGCTTCGCGTCGGATGTCGTCGTGCCGATCGAGTAGCGACCGCTCGTCTCGTAGATGTTGGAGTTGCTGATCTCCTGGCCGGTCGTGAACACGGGGATGTACCCGGGGTCGCCACCACCACCAATGCCGCCCCCGCCGCCACCATCAACGGCACCCGCATGGATGGCGGTCGGTGCGCTGGCGAGCTTCATTCGCGGCCAGAGCGGCTCGCCGTCGATCACGAGCTGAAGGTAGTAGGGCGGTGTATCGAAGCTCGGCAGGGGGGAGACCGTGGAGCCGAGTTCGATGTTGAACCAGCCCTCGACGACATCCTGGCCGGCATGGGTCTCCGGCCCCCAGAGGCTCGAGCCATCGACGGCCGCGTCGAACAGCTCGGCGACGATTTCGACGTCGTTGTCGTTGATCGGGTCGCCCGTATCGACGTTGGCGAGGAAGCCCTGGTACCAGACGGTGCCGGGGACAGCTCGCTCGCTACCGGGATCCACCGCAGGCCCCCCCTGGGCCGCGGTCGACACCTGAGTCGGCACAGCGGGTGCCAGGGTTGGCAGGACGAGAGTGAGCAAACCGACGAGGACAACGTTCACTGTCCGTATCATGGTCCGCGCTCCTTTGAGTCGGGGCCAGCCATCGTTGCGTGATATGCGAATCGCGACATGCATCATGCGTGGCCGACCGTGGGCAGGGCAGGGTGCGACGAGCTGTTCGGTCAGCCAAGGGTTGAAGGTGGCTCAACTTGGCGGCCCTGTAGGGCCAGCGTCAAGCGATTCCTGTGCGGGCATGTGACCTGACGAGAGGGGGTGGGGGCGGTAGTCTGGTGTTGCTGCCTACGGCCGGCGTGGCCGCGAGGCCATCGGACCGGGAAACGCAAGCGGGCGGCGCATGTGCGCCGCCCGATCTTGTTCACCCCAGGTCGTGATGTCCTATCTGAGGACGAGAACCTTGTCGGAGATCGATGTACCGTCCGCCGTGACACGAACGAAGTAGACGCCGGAGGAGACCCTCCGGCCGGTCGAGTCGCGGAGATCCCACGAGGCGATCTGCTCGCCGGCGCGTGTCCACTCGTCATGAAGTGTCGCGGTCACGCGTCCAGTGACATCAAACACCTCGGCCGTTACGCGCGCAGGGTACCCCAGCGAGTAGCGGAGGCTCGATCCCGCACGCGCCGGGTTGGGCGAGAACGGTGCCACGAGCTGAAGCGCCGCCACCGGCGCTTCGTCCACACCCGTGTCCGCGCTGATGGTCACGTCCGTCACGCTCATCGCCCCGATGTCCACGTTGACGTAGTACGTCGCGACGTCGCCGTCGACGATGGAGTGCGTGATGGTGCCCGTGTCGACGTCGTACGGCATTGAATCGGCGGGGACGTAGAACTTCACACGGCCGTGCTCGAAGTCCTCGGGCTGGCCGTTGGTGATCGTGGCCGTGATCTCGGTCTCGGTGCCGTCGTTCGGCGCGTCGAAGTTGATGCGCAGGTTGTAGCCGCTTCCTCCGGCCTCGATGGTCGCGGATGGTGTGACGACGTTGTCCGATACGCGAACCAGACGCATCGCGCGGTTACCGTCACAGACGTTGTCGGTCGCGAGGTTGAACGGTGATGCGCCGATGGTGCCCGAATCATAGTGGATGTGACCGTACAGGGCTCCATCTACGCCGAGGTTGCTCAAGTCCAACTGATCCTGGAAGTCCATGTGGTAGAAGAGCACGACGGCTTTCACGGGGTGGACGAGGCTGAGGTCGTCTCCCAGCCAGGCGAGCTGCTTCGTTGTGAAGCTGTCGTCTCCGTAGGTCGAACGCCGCCAGTCGTCGTAGTTGTTGTACGATTCGACGCCCACGAAGTGCGCATGACCGTAGTCGAACGAGTAGTTCTGTGTGTAGATGTTGTCGCCAGATGGCGGGTCGTTGAGATAGCGCCAGCCGAAGAACCTCCACCACGCCTTGCGCGCGGTCCCATCCGGCGGCGGCGTGCTGCTCCATCCGCCGACATCGTGGTTGCCCGCCGTGAGGAACATCGGGACATCGAACTCCCCGAGGATGCGCTTGGCCTTGGTGTAGTAGCGCTTGTTGAGGTAATCCTCGAGCTCTCCCTCGTTGACTACATCGCCGGTGAAGAGAACGAATGCGGGGTTGATGATGTTGATATCGTCGATCACGGCCCGCAGGTCGTCCATCTCGGTCGTGTCCGAGTCCGCGCCGTCCTCCCAGTAGTAGAGATGCGTGGGCAAATGCGTGTCGGTGATGTGGACGAAGTAGTAGTCGTTGGCGAGCGCGTCTTCGACCATCACCGAGTGCTTCGTCACATCGTCGATCCCACCGTTGGCCTGGACGTGCAGGTCATAGAGCTCCTCGGGCGTGCCCGATGGGACTGTCGCCGTCATGAACCAGCGTTCGTACGTGGACTCGTAAGAGACGTTGCTGAGCGTGAGCGAGTAGGAGAGGCCTCCGCGTTCGAGTGCGGCGGACCACCCGGTGGTGCCGGATGATGCCTTCGCCTCGATCGTGAAGCTTGCCCCGTCCGCGAGTACGACCGGCACGGACAGGATGGGCCGCATGACGACGGTCAGCGTGTCGCCGACCGCTCGACCCTCAGTCGGCGCGGCACCCGCTGCAAGGGGTATCAGGAGCAGCGCGACCGTGGTCAGGGCGATGAGACCGAGTTTCTTCACTGGGAGTGACATCAGTTGCCTCCGGCACGGCTTCGACTGGTTTCATGGCGGTACTCAGGCGAATGAACATGCAGACACTATTATTATAGCACAGAATCGGCCTCTTGACGAGCGGGGTATCCTGTGGATATCCCGATTGGCTTCATTCCTCGCTCCGGCAGCCCTGTCAGCCCGGCCGTCACGTGGACTCCGTTCGCGGCGCAGGGTATACTTCCTGTCAGGTCAATTCCACGATTCCTTGAGGAGGTGTGCACGTGAGTGAGGAGCGGCTCCCGACACTTGGCAAAGTGACCCCTGAGTTCTTCGACCGCGTCATCTTCCCGCGGCTCGGCGCGAGTGACCCCGATGTCCTCATTGGTCCGCAGCACGGTGTCGACTTCGGCGCCATCACGATCGGGGACCAGGTCATCGTGCTGTCGACCGA
>JAPEKQ010000038.1 GCA_029990205.1 bacterium | reverse complement strand
CTCCTGGAAAGGATAGCGGCTCATGGTCGTACGCCTCGTTCAGGGTGCCCAAAGAACGTATCAGAGTTAGAAAACGGGCCGGCCCCCCCCCCGGCGGGGGCGGGGCGGCGTTTCCGTACTCCATCCGTCAGACGCGTCGCGCGCGTGAGCGCGTCTCGCGCCGAAGGTATCGCTAGTAGTTGATCTTCCGCGGAAGACCCTTGGCCTGCTTGATCCAGTCCTCGACCTTGTCCTCGGTCGGCATCGCGCGGACGAGCTTCTTGGCCTCGTTGACCTCGGTCAGCTTGCTGAAGAGGCTCGCGGCGTTCCGCTGGCCCAGCTCCGGAATGGTGTCGACGCCCGCAGCCTCGAGCAGGTCGGCGTACTCCTCACCAACACCCTTGACCCGCATGAGGTCGCACTTGTTGACCCAACCGAGGATCTGCTTCTCGCCGATCCCGGACTTCTCTGCGATCTCCTTGCGACCGGCCGGGCTCGCGCCCTTGTCGAGCAGGTCGTTCGTGGACTTGACGCCCGCACCCAGCAGCTTCTCAGCATAGCTCGGACCCACGCCCTCGATCTCGGTCAGCTTCGCCATCGTTCTCTCCTTCTGAGATTGTCGGCAATCACGAGCCGACGTCCAAGTGTGCGCCCCCGAGGGGCCTGTGGAACATACCGAGAAATCCCGCCACGGCCTAGAAGAACTTCTTCGCGATGGACAGAAGATCATCGACCACGGCGCCGTCGTTATCAGAGTCAAGGAAGCCCTCTACCATACCGGCCACGCCGGCGTCCTTCTGCTGCCCGCCACCGGTCAGCGCGCCAAGCACGCCACCTATCGCACCGAGCCCCGATGACTGCCCCGCGGGCGCGGCCATCGACGCCGTCTGCTTGCCGAGCGAACCCATCGCGGCCGTCGCCAGCATCGGCAGCATCTTCTTGAGGATGCCCGCGTCGATCCCGGTCTCCTGCGCCGCGTGTCCGGCGACGTTGCGGCTGACGTCCTTGCTGCCGAGGATGTGCCCGAGGATCGCGTTTCCATCCGTGACCGTCTCGGGACTCGCCATGCGCTCCGGCTCGTCGACGTACTTCGTATGCTGACCGCCCGTCAGGGCGCCGAGCAGTGACTCGAGACCGCCCTCCTGGCGGATATTGTTCGTGAGGCCGCGAGAGAGAGCCGGCGTCAACGCGCTGACGGCCTTCTTCGCATCGTCTTCGGCGAGACCGACCTGTCCCGCCATCTGTTTGACCAGGTCTCCGCCTCCGGCGCTGAGAATCGTCTCCAGCAGGTTCATGAGCCACCTCCCGCAACTCGTAGAAGAGTTCAGAACTCGTGACGGTGCTTCGACGGTGACCGCGCGAAGCCGAGCGCGACCGTGGAGCGCACACAGCATATCAGATGCGGGAGGTGGCACGAAGTCACATCCACCTCGTCGTTTTGGAGCGCGGGGTCGCTCGGCGCGGATTGAACGGTCGCTCGGCCACGACGCACCGCGAGTGCCCGTATTGCGGGACCTCCTCGAGGCTGATTCCCACTATGCGGTATCTCTGATTAGTCGTACAATCAAGATGAGACTTTGACTGACGCTCATCCAGGAGCGCGCATGATCGGTCGTACCGTCTCTCACTACCGGATCACCGGGAAGCTCGGCGAGGGCGGCATGGGCGTGGTCTATCGCGCCGAGGACACCGACCTCGGCCGGACCGTCGCACTCAAGTTCCTCTCCCCCGAACTCACACGCGACCCCGCGGCCAAGGAGCGGTTCCGCGTCGAGGCCCAGGCGGCTTCACGACTCGACCATCCGAACATCTGCACGATCTACGAGATCGGCGAGACCGACGACGCGCGACTGTTCATCTCGATGGCCTGCTACGACGGGGACACGCTCGCCCATCGCCTCGCGGACGGACCGCTCCCGCCGGAAGAAGCAGTCGGGATCGCCGCAGATGTGGCGGCCGGCCTCGCGGCCGCACACGCCCGTGGCATGGTCCACCGCGACATCAAGCCCGGGAACGTGCTCGTCACCGGAAGAGGGCGCGCGAAGATCCTGGACTTCGGACTCGCCAAGCTCGGTGAGCCATCGGATCTCACACAGGCAGGCGTCCGTCTGGGCACGGTCGCGTACATGTCACCCGAACAGGCGCGAGGCCACGAGGCCGATGGCCGCGCCGACATCTGGTCGCTCGGCGTCCTCCTTTATGAGCTCCTCACCGGACGGCGCCCCTTCCGAGGTGAGACCAACGAGTCAGTGCTGTACGCCATCTGCAACGAACCGGTCCCCCCGCCGTCGACGCACAGCGCCGGCATCCCCGCCGAGCTGGACGCGGTCGTGGCGCGCTGCCTCGAGAAGACCGCTTCGCGCCGGTACGCTGACGCCGACGAACTCCGGGAAGCTCTGGAACATGTGGCTGGACTCCTCCCCGAGCGCCGCGACCGGAGCCAGCTCGACACCACACCGGTCCCCACGATTCCCTCACACTCACGTCGTCGCCGCCTGCTTGCGACCGTCCTGCTGCCCGTCGTCACCCTCGCCGTCGCGGCCGCGGTGTTCGTCACCCTGCACCCCAGGGGCAGAGGCCTCATTTCCGGCGGACGGTCCGCGCCGCTCCCGGAGAGAACGATCATCGCCGTTCTCCCCTTCGAGGGTACCGACGAGGCGTATGCGCGCGGGTTCCGTGACTACGTCTCGGAGCGACTTCAGGAGATGGAGCAGTTCACCACGGAGTTCCGTGTGATACCGGCCGCTGATATCGACAGCCTCAAGATCCTTCGGGCAGAGAGCGCTGCCGGGATCGTCGGCGCCAACACGACACTCGCCGGCTCGATCGAGGACGTGGGAGACAGCGTCCGGATACGCCTGCAACTGAGGGCAAGCCCGTCCGGTGACCGCATCCGGGAGTGGACGGTCGTCGAACAGCCCGCGAACGTCGCCGCGCTCCAGGACGTTCCGGGACGCCTCGCCGCCGAGGTGCTGGGCGCCGAGCTGCCCGGCCGTGCTAGCCGCCGCGCGGCGGCCGGCGGGACGACCGTGCCCGCGGCCTTCGTCACATATCTGAAGGGTACGGGTACGCTCAACGCGGCGGACAACGCCGACACGGCGGCCGCATCCCGTGCCATCACGCTCCTCCGCGAATCGACCGCGGCCGATCCGGCGTTCGCCCTCGCGCACGCCGCGCTGGGCCGCGCCGTGTGGCGACGCTGTGAGATGCACCGCGACTTCCGCTGTGGAGCGGCGGCAGAGTCGAGTCTGCTGCGCGCGCTCGACCTCGACGAGCGGTGTGCGCGGGCCATGGTGACGGAGGCCCGTCTCCTCGTGCATGCCGGTCTGTACGATGGCGCGGGCGCGATGCTTCGCGACGCTCTTGAGGTCGACCCGCTGAGCGTCACCGCACGACAGGCGCTGGCCGAACTCCGGGTCGAGAACGGTCAGACCGCGCTCGCCGAGTCGGCGTACCGTGAACTCGTCGAACTCAGGAGCGAGTACTGGCGCGCGCATGACATCCTCGGTGTCTTCCTTTCATCCCAGGGACGCTACGACGAGGCGGCCGGCGAGTTCGCGAGAGTGACGGAGATCGCACCGGGCAACGCCTATGCGTATCGGAACCTCGGCGCGATGTACTACTACCTCGACCGGCTGGATGACGCGGCGGAGACGTTCGAGGTAGCCGTCGAGCTCTCGCCCGACTACTCGACCTACTCGAACCTCGCGACGCTTCACTTCGCGAGCGCACGATACGCGGACGCGGCCGCGATGTACGAGCGCGCACTCGAGATCGACGACTCGGACTACCGGGTCTGGGGGAACCTCGGCTCGTCGTATCTCTGGGTTCCCGACGGAGATGCCCGGGCGCGAGCCGCCTACAGCGAAGCTGCGGAGCGCGGCGAGCGCAAGCGCGCTCTCACACCGCGCGACCCGTTGCTGCTGACATCCCTCGCCGCCTACTACGCGCAGCTCGGCGAGCCGGGGCGAGCGCGAGACCTTCTTGACGAGGCGCTCCTCCGCGCGCCAGATGACGTCGAGGTCATGTTCCAGGCAGGACACACACACGAGGTGCTGGGCGACCGGGAACTCGCGCTCAGCTGGATCGAGAGAGCCCTCGAGCATGGATACTCGAGGGCGCAGGTGGAGAGCACTCCGGCGCTTCGCGGCCTGTGCGCCGACGAGCGCTATCAGACGTTCGCCGCGCAGACGGCGGAGCGGGAGTACGGACTATGAAACTGGAGGCAGCGATCATGCAGAAGACCATCGAGGCAACGGTCGGCCTGAGCACCACCGTGCGGAAGGTACCCGTAGTGGAAGCCGACCCGGGCGACATCGTGCTGTTCTCGGCCGGGAGCGACACCATCAGCGTCTGGTTCCCGGAGCCCGGGGTCTTCCCGACCACCGAGATCGTCACGATGCAGACGGGCGAGATCCAGGTCGAGATCCCGACCGACGCCGCGCCGGGCACATACAGCTACGTCATCTACGTGCACACGGCCGGCAACTTCGCGGAGTGCAACTCGCACCCGCTCATGATCATCAAGGGCCCGTAGCCGTCGGCTCAGCAACCGGTCAGCCCGTGACACCCTCGGCGATCCGCCTCGCGACATGATGAGCGTCGTCACCGAGCTTGTCAGGGCTCGTGCACCCGCCGACCACGAAGGTCCCCAGATTGCGTCGACCGCTGTACTGGCACATGCGTTCGAAGACCGTCTTGATCAGGTCGCCGTTCTCTGCCTCGGGACCGCCGGAGGTCACGAGCAACGCGACGGGGGTCTCCCCGGTCAGCGACCGCATCTCGCCGTCGCCTCTCTTGATCAGACTGATGTGGCGCTCGAGGAACGCGTGGAGAGCGGCGGTCATGCCCCACATGTACAGGGGCGTCGCGTAGACGATGGCATCCGCGGTGAGGATGCGCTCGAGCAGCGCGTTGCCGTCATCCGGAAGAACGCAGCCCGGCGCGTCGGGAGTCTGCTGGCACGCGAAGCACCCCTGGCATCCTCTGACCTCGAAGTCGGCCAGAACGACGCTGTCCAGTTCGTGCTCGCCCTTCACGAGTTCCTCGAACATCGAGAGCACGGTTGCCGTGTTCCCGTTCCTGTGCGGACTCCCCATGACGGTCACGATCTTCATCCGTCGCACTCCTTTCGGAAGGGACGTTCCCAGAGTGAAAACGGCCGCGTCGAAAGCCGACGCGGCCGTTTCCCGAATATCGATAGCCTGATGTTCTGGAAGAACTAGCCCTCGATCTTCGCAACGTTCTCAGCCGCCGGACCCTTGGCACCGTCGACGACATCGAACTCAACGTGATCGCCCTCGTTCAGGCTCTTGAACGAATCGGCACCCTGAATCGCCGAGTAGTGGACGAACACATCGGGGCTACCATCATCAGGCGTGATGAACCCGAAGCCCTTGCTGTCATTGAACCACTTCACCTTGCCGGTCGTACCCACTTCAACTACCCCCTGCGATCTGGCCGCGTGACGGTCAAGCCGCCCTCGTCAGCCTGGTTCACCAGAGTGCGCGCGCGCTCTCCGGTTCCTGCATACACCGGGGCTCTCGGCCCCGGGCAAAGCCAACCATACCTCCGATGACGTTCCACTCACCCCGACAGTCCTTCGGACCGCCTGTTCTCCGATCCCTGCCCGCAGGCAGTTCCCCTGAGAACACGAAAGGGACCGGCTCATGCGCCAAGTCCCTCTTCAGAGTCACCGGATATGTCACCATACCGACATGGCAGCTTCTGCTCAATGACAGTATATCCGAGTCCCTCCGGTGTGGCAAGCGAAATCTTCACTCCTCATTTAGCTCAGCAAAGTGGTCTTTCGGACCCCGGAGTGGACTTGACACCCTCAGCATCCTCTGAAGATAGCGGGCCTCAAAGCCTCCTTCGGCGGGGGTATCTCACCGGTCTCGATGTCAGTCCCCGGAATCACGAGGTCCCGTCTCGATGGGCGCCTCCGGAACGGCCGCCCACTCGACCCAGGAACCGTCGTAGACCCTGACGCACGGGAATCCCAGTGCCCGGAGCACGAAGTAGCCGTGCGCCGCTCGGACACCGGCCTGGCAGTAGGTGGCGATCTTGTGGTCGCGCGTGATCCCGGCGCCTTCGAGCAACGCCTCGATCTCGCTGGTCGGAAGGAACACGCCGAGCCCGGCATCCTCGACGGTCCACTCCCAGTTGAGGTGCGCGGCCTCCGGAAGGCGACCGCCGCGCGCCGCCTTGACGTTCTCTCCGGTGAACTCCTCAAGGGTCCGGGTGTCGACGGGAAGAAACTCCGGGTTGGTCAGCTGATCGATCATCCAGTCGTACGTCGCGATGCGCTCAGGCTGAACGAGGATGGTGAGACTCCCTCTGTCGACGAGGGGATACTCGTACGACGCGACCCGTTCCTCCTCGGCCCACCGGTTCCACCCTCCATCGAGAACGCGCACGTCCTCGTGTCCCATGTACTCCAGGACCCAGAACAGCCTCGACGCGAAGAGTCCGCCGGCCTCATCGTACACGACGATGGTCTTCCCGCTGTCGACGCCGACATCCTCAAGCGCGCTCGCGACCGTCTCCAGGTGCGGGAGCATCTGCGGCGTACCAGCGACGTTCGTCATGGTTGCCGACTTCGGAAGATAGGAGGCGCCGGGAACGTGACCGACCTCGTAGTCCTCGGGCTCGCGGCCGTAGTCCACGATCACGACACCGGAGTCGCCGAGCTGCGCCTCGAGCCAGCTCCCGTCGACCAGGAGCCCGGATGCACGGAGCCCGTCCGACCCATCGCGAACCGCATCCGGTTCCTCCGCGGAGGAGAGACCCGGCGTCATCGCAGCGAGAAGCAGAAGAACCATACCGAACACGATCGTGACACGTCCTGACATCATCCACCCCCGCTCATCGATGTTGCCGCCAGACGCCGGGCAGCGCGGAAATCCACCTTGGAGCTCCCGAGCATCGGGATCTCATCAACACGCACGAACGTCTTCGGGATCGCCATGCGCGGCAGTTCGGTCGCCATCCGGCGAACGACCTCGCGCTCATCCACCTCGGAGGTCACGACCGCGGCGATGCGCGCACCTCGCCGCTCGTCGTCGACGGCGACCACGCAGCATGCGACGCCCGGTGGAAGGAACCTGTCCAGAACCTCCTCGACGCGCCAGAGCGAAACCATCTCTCCGCCGACCTTCACGCACCGCGTGAGCCTGCCGGAGAGCCAGATGAACCCGTCCTCGTCGAGATACCCAAGATCCCCGGTGTCGTACCAGCCCGCCCGCACGGCGCGCGTCGTTGCCTCGGCGTCATCGAGGTACTCCTTCATCACGAGGTCGCCCTTGACGAGGATCCTCCCGGTCTCGCCCGCGGCGCAGTCCTCCCCCGTCTCGATGCTCTCGATGCGGACCTCCACACCCGGGAGTGGACGTCCGACGCTCCCCGGACGGTCGGCGCCGTCGCGGTTGGCCGAGATGACCGGCGACGTCTCGGTCGCTCCGTATCCCTCGCGGAGGGCGACGCCGTGCTGCTCCTCACACTCGGTCCGGAGCGACTCCGGGCACTTGTCGGCGCCGGCGACGGCAATGCGAAGCGTCTCGAAGTCACCGACCCGGGAGGCTCTGAGGTACCCCCACCAGAACGCGGGTGTCGCCGCGGCGATGGTCAGCCCTTCCTCGCGGATCGTCTTGCAGATCGCCGAGTAGTCGAGCGGCGTAACGTGCGTGGCCATGGTCAGCCCCCTGGTCGCGGGGATGAACAGATTGACCGTCAGGCCGAACACGTGGAAGAAGGGCAGGTTCGCGAGCATCGAA
Source organism: bacterium (assembly GCA_029990205.1). GTDB lineage: Bacteria > Joyebacterota > Joyebacteria > Joyebacterales > Joyebacteraceae > JAPEKQ01. The sequence goes on along the minus strand of JAPEKQ010000038.1, from coordinate 749 downwards.
TCGTTCTCTTCGAGATGGAACACCTCCGCCATCGCGTCGACCTCGAAACAGATGTTCCGATGCGTCAGCACGACCGGTTTCGGATCTCCCTCGCTCCCGCTCGTGAAGATGATGGCAGCCGCGTCGTTCTCGTCGCACCGATGCACGGCTCCTCCCGCAAGCGGCGTCGGGACGAAGGCGAGCAACGCCGCCTTGAGCTTGTCACTCCTCGTGAGACTCTCCGCGATGTCCTCGAGATAGACCATCCCGTCAAGGCGAGAGCACTCGACCTTCTCGAGGAATCGTCCGCTGGTGATGATGGTCGAGAGGCCGCACCGGCGCATCGCGAACGCCGCGTTCTTCTCCGCGCCGGTGGCGTAGTTGATCATGACGGGGACGCGGCCCGCGACGAGTGCGGCGAGAACGGCAAGGACTGAGCCCGCGGAGTTGGGAAGCATGATCCCGAGCATTCGGCTCTCGCCCGATCCCGCGCCGGCCAGCACGGTCGTCAGGACACAGATGATGCCTAGCAGATGGAGGATTCGGTGTCCCATGGGGACTCCCTTCGCAGCCGTGGGCTGACGCGAGCATGCTGAGTGACGGTCGATTGGCTTCTCGGAGAGCATAACACATCGGGGCGGTGCGGACGGACGGCGCCGCTGCGGCCCCCGCCGCGGGGGGGGGTGATGCGCCCGCCCTCGGGTACCGGCTCGTCACGAAGCCCCGGGGGGGGGTGAGGATCACGCCCTGGGGTACCGCCCCGCCAGGAA
>JAPEKQ010000037.1 GCA_029990205.1 bacterium | reverse complement strand
GAGAGCTCGCGCGCGACATTCATCAGCGTGACCGAGTCGAAGTACGCGCCCTTTCTGATCCGTCCCACTACGACCATTGCGCCTCCCCGGCGTGGAGCTCATGCGGGCCACCGGCCAACCTCCGCGCAGCACGCGCGGAGCGGCCGAGCCCGGAGCGAAGTGTCAGATAGAGACCGACCCCGGTATCCACACCGGATGTGGCGCCGATCGAGACAAGATGTCGGGCGCACCGCGTCACGTCGTGCGGTGTTCCCAGGGACAGCGAAACGGCGAGTTCCTGCATGCCCCGAGTGACACGACCGCGCGCGGCGAGATCGAGGAACGAATCGGACAGGGTGTTCGTGGTACGCGCGGATGCCAGGATGCGCGCTCGGAGCTCCGTTGCCGCCCCAGAACGTGCCCCATCGGGAATGTGCGTGGCAATAAGAAGTCCCGCGATGAAGTCGTCGCCCGACGGCGTCAGGCCGAACCCGCAGCCCTTGAGCCGCGACACGCCGCGGAGCGTGTCGCCGAAGAGGATGTCTCGCACGCAATGTCCGATGTGTTCGGCGACTCCGCGCTCGAAACCGGGTCTGAACCCGGCGACTCTGTCAGGGTCGAGCAGGAACGCGAGGCTCTTCTCCGGAGCGAGCTCGGCAAGAGCTGCACCGAACGCGAGCAGGTTGCTACGGAAGCGGGTGTGATCGTGGATCGCAGGGTGGAGCGTGGAATCGTAGACGCGGTCGGCGCCGGCGTCGATCCTGGCGCCGTCGAGGGTGATCGCGAGACCGCGAGTCGCCGCGCGCGTCCGCCGCGTCCCGTCGGCATCGACTCCACCGGCGTTGATCGCGCCGGCATCGACGTGGAGACGCCGCACGCTCGCGGGAACCAACCCGCGCACGACGATGTTCAGAGGCCCGGCGTCCACGTCGGGCGAGACGAGTGAGACGAACCGCGCGCCGCCGGTCATATTGACGACGCGCCGGAAGCGCGAGTGCACACCGTATGACCCGGTCTGCACAAGGTCACCGAAACTCAGGATCTCGATCGCTCTCGCGTCTGACGCCATCGTACCTCTTCGAGCTGAGGCCGGCTCCGGGTCCGCCCCGGCCGGGCGGACGGCCGTCTAGGCCTGTGAGAAGATCATCCCGTAGTACTTCTCGTACTCCTCCTGACGCACGACCTCGACACTCCCCTTCACCTTCATCCCGGCCGCCGGCTCGTCGATGTCGAGCTGTCCCGTGACACGGATCCCGTTCTCGAGTTCAACGATCCCGAGTCCCAGTGTCGGGACGTCGAAGTCGCCCGGAAGCGCGTAGAGCCTCGTGAACGCGAGGAGCGTGCCTGTCTTCGGAAGCGCCTCGGGATCAAACTCGTTGTGCTCGTTCTCTCCGCAGTTCGCGCACACCATCCGGTACGGATAGTGAAGGTGCCCGCACTTCCTGCACCGGTACGCATAGATGTCTCGTGCCATCGTCAGTTCTCCCTCGTGAATGTGAGACAGACGACGTTGTTGCCAAAGCCGCCGAAGTTGCACGTGAACCCGACCTTCGGACTGTCGACCTGGCGCTTGCCGGCCTCGCCCCGAAGCTGGAGCACGATCTCGTAGGCCTGCGCCACGCCGGTGGCGCCGACGGGATGTCCGCGTCCCTTGAGACCGCCCGACGGGTTGATCGGGAGCTTGCCGCCGATCTGCGTTTCGCCGCGCTCGAGCGCCAGATGGCCCTCGCCCTTCTTGAAGAAGCCAACCTCTTCGCTCTCGACGATCTCGAGGATCGTGAAGGCGTCGTGGAGCTCGGCCACGTCGACGTCGGCCGGAGTGACGCCCGCCATCTCGAAAGACTGAGCGGCGGCGCGCCGGACCGCCAGAAGGTCCGTCGGCTCCTCGCGTTCGGAGACGCAGTGCGTGTCCGTCGCCTGCCCGACGCCGGCGAGCTTGACCAGCGGCTTCCCGAGCTTCTCCGCGACCTCGCGGGTCGCGAGGATCACGCTCGCGCCACCGTCCGAGACCGGACAGCAGTCGAAGAACCTGAGCGGATCGGCAACGAACGGGTTGTTCGTCATCGCCTCGGGCGAATCGAGAATGCCCTCGACCGTGATCTTCTGCTGGATGTGCGCGAACTCGTTGAGGAGCGCGTTGTCCTGGTTCTTCACGGCGACCATCGCCAGGTGGCGCGACGTCACACCGTACTTCTCCATGTAGAGGCGCGTGAACATCCCAGCCAGCGACGGAAGCGTGACGCCGTAGATGTACTCACCGAGCGGGTGCGTGAGCGTCGCCACGAACTCGGTGGCCTCGAGACTGTTGACCTCTCGCATTCTCTCGACGCCCGTCACGGCGACCACGTCGTGCACGCCGGATGCGACCGCCATGAACCCCGTCTTGACCGCGGATGCGCCCGAGGCCGGACCGTTCTCCACGACCTCGGCGCCTGCGGGCGTCAGGCTGAGCGTGTCGACGACGGCGCTCGCGAGCCCCGTCTGATGGTTCACACGACCGCTCCCCATGTTCGCGACGTAGAGGTGGTCGACCTCTTTGATCCCCGCGTCCTTCAAGGCCATCATCACGGGATATGCTGCTATCTCGGAGAGCGGGAACTCGAGACGCGTGAACGATGTGATCCCGACTCCGATGACGTAGACGTCTCTCATTTGCTCACCTTCGCTTCCTGCTTCCAGCGCTGAAGGATCAGCGCCGTCCCGGTCGGGTCGTACTTGGAACGGGTCGCGGCCAGAAGATCGTCCGGCGGCCTCGGCGGATCGGACGGCGGAAGGATCGCCGCCTCGGCCTTCGCAATGAGCGAGTCGGGCACCGGGCGCCGCCCGATAACGAGCGTCCCGCGAGCCTTCTCGAAGATCTCCCTGGTGAGCGCGTACGAGGGCGGACCGCCGAGCTCGTGCGGGATTTCGAAGCGCTTCTCGAGGTTGTACTCGATCATCCAGCGCCGGAACCCGATCGGGGACTCGGCGACGATGAGGACCTCCTCGTGACCGAGAACGTCCATGTGGTACTCCATCTTGGTCGCGAAGGCGTGCGCGCCGATGCGGAGCCCGCGGCGGAGCGCCAGCGTGTGGAGCGACATGCCGCGCTTCTCATCGACCTGACGGCCGTTGACGACCGCGCAGAGTTCTCCGTCTATCTGGGCCACGAGCACGTACTCGTCCTGCATGCGGTGACGGTAGTACGCCAGCAGCTCGGCGTAGACACGCGCCGCGACGACGTCATAGAAGTCCCTCTCCACGGAGATGAGGGGAGCCACGTGGACAAGGATGTCGGGTATCTCGTCCCGCGTCACCTGACGGACGACCATCTCGTCGCCGCTGGCGATGGTCATGTACTTCGGTGGGAACGGGGGTAGATCGTGATCGATAGGTCGCAGGATCTTCTCGAGGTCAACGGACATATGGCGTCTCCTCCGTTGTCTGGGCGAAGCGCTTCTCGGGTGGATTCTCGCTGCAGAAAATGGCGTACGGCAAGGATATCAGGAAGCGGGGGTTGGGACAAGACCGCGCGAAAAGGCCCTCCCCCGGCGTGTCGCCGGAGAGAGGGCCTGTGCTTCCGCGTTCGCCTGCATCGGAGGCGCGGACCGGGGTGAGCGGGCCGTCGCCGTCCGCTTACTTCACGAGCTTGTCGTACGTCTCGCGCGACTTCTTCTCGATCTGGTCGTGGAGCGAGACGCCGTGCGAGTCCATCGTCACGACCGCCGGGAAGTTCTCGACGCGGATGACCCAGAAGGCCTCCGGCACGCCGAACTCCTCGAGCTTCTTGACGTCGAGGACTTCCTTCACCGACTGCGCGAGCGTCGTCGCGATCCCGCCGATGGCGGAGAGGTAGACGCTGCCGTGCTCGCCGCAGGCCGCCAGGGTGTCGCCACCCATGCCGCCCTTGCCGATGACGCCGCGGACCTCGTACTTGTCGATGACCGCCGCCTCGTACGGCTCCTCGCGGATGCTCGTCGTCGGACCGGCCGCCACGAACGTGTACTTCCCGTCGTCGCCCTTCCGGACGACCGGGCCGCAGTGATAGATCATGCTGCCCTTGAGGAGATCGCGGACGTCCTCGCCCTCGGTCTCCACCAGGTACTTGTGAGCCGCGTCGCGGGCGGTGACCATCACACCCGTGATCGAGACCTCGTCTCCGGCCTTGAGCTTCCGGATCTCATCCGGCGTCGTGGGGAGCGTGAGCTTAATCATAGGACACCTCGCTTCCCTTCACCGACATGAACGCCTTGCGGTACGCCCAGCAGACGTACGCGGTCGAGACGAAGAAACACGCGGGCAGACGATGCATCGCGCCGGCCTTGACGCCGAGAACGGTCGTCTTGCCCCCGAGACCCATCGGTCCGATGCCGAGCGAGTTCGCCTCGGCCAGAACCTGCGCCTCGAACTTCGCGAGCTCCGGATCCGGATTCGTGTCACCGAGATCACGGAGGAGCTGCTCCTTCGCGCCCGAGTACGAGGTGTCGCGGTTGCCGCCGATGCCGACACCGACGACGCCCGGCGAACAGCCCTTGCCCTGCGCCTGGAAGATGGCGTCGATGACGCACTTCCTCACGCCGTCCATGTCACGGCCGGCCTTGAGGCGCCCATCCGGGAGCTTGTACTGCAGACTGACGTTCTCCGACCCGCCGCCCTTGAGCATCAGGCGGACGCGAAGACCGTCCTCGTCGCGCTCGTGGAAGTGGATGATCGGTGTGCCGGCGCCGAGGTTGTTCCCCGAGTTCTTGCCCGTCACGGAGTCAACTGCGTTCGGCCTGAGGTAGTAATTGGCCGTGGCCTCCGCCGTGGCCTCCTCGATCGCTTCCCGAAGCTGCTTCTGCCGGTAGTCGGGCCCGTAGTCGATGAAGAAGTACAGGGCGCCGGTGTCTTGGCAGATCGGCGTCGAAGCATCCGAGGCCTTGTCGCAGTTCTCGAGCAGGAGCGTGAGCGTCGACGCTGCCGTCGTGCCCTCACCCTCGTTCTCGATACCCTGCCGGATCGCCTTCTCGACATCTGGCGGGACGACCGTCGACGCCCGCCTGATGAGCTCGAGGAAGTGACCTGTGAGCTCCTTGTGGTCCATCTCTCCTCCTGAAAGCTGCTGGTGAAGCGCTTCTGAAGAACACACTGGGTACGATTCTACCCCCGCCCGCAGAACGAGTCAAAGCGTTCCGAGCGCGGCTTCAGGAAACGCCCGCCGTCTGACCTCATGGGACGAGGCGGCGCCCCTGACGCGGAGACGCCTCCCTGCAACTCACGCCCCTCGCAATGACCGCGGCTCACGACGTCCGACGGGCCTTCATGCTCTGTTGACACAACGGCGGGCCGTGCTAGAATGCGCGTTGATTTCCCCAGACAGTCCCCTGGTAGCGACAGCCAACGGTGGAGAGCCGCGCGTCCGGCGGGCCTCCCCCGACCGGAGCAGGAACGATAGACGACGTCAGCAACACGCAGACGCCCGACGTCTCACCGCCGACCCGGATCGACCTCCTCCATCCGGGACCATCAGGCATTCCTCCATTCCTCGAGAGAGTCCTCCGGATCCTTCTCCTTGTCGCGACGCTCTACGTGTTCCTCGTCAGCGTGAAGTTGCTCGGGACCGGTTTCAAGATGTTCGGGAGCGGATTCTCCGAACGGCTCATCGCGTCGACGTCAAACCCGTTCGTCGGTCTCTTCATCGGCATCCTCGCGACGAGCATCGTACAGAGCTCATCGACGACGACATCGACCGTCGTCGGGTTCGTGGCGATGGGGATGCTCTCCATCGAGAACGCGGTCCCCATCATCATGGGCGCCAACATTGGCACGACCGTGACCTGCGCGATCGTCTCACTCGGCCACGTCGCCCGGCCCGTGGAGTTCAAGCGCGCGTTCGCGGCGGCCAGCGTGCACGATTTCTTCAACCTCATGACCGTGTGCATCCTCTTTCCTCTGGAACTCATGACGGGGTTCCTCGCGAAGTCCGCGACCGTGCTGTCACGCCTCCTCACCGGGAGCGAGGGCGTGACCTTCGCGAGCCCCATCAAGCAGATCGTCGGTCCGGCGGTGCACGTCGCGAAGGATGCCGCAATCAACATCGTCGGTGACCACGCCGCCATCCTCGTGGCGGTGTTCGCCTTCGCGCTGATGATCGCGGCGCTCTGGTTCCTCGTGAAGCAGACCAAGGCGATGGCACTCAGCCGCGCCGAGGCCGTGGTCGATCGCGCGATCGGCAGGAGCGGGGTCGCGGGGATAGCGCTCGGTGCGGGCATCACAGCCGTCATCCAGAGCAGTTCGGTGACGACGTCGCTGCTCGTGCCGCTGGCGGGCGCGGGTGTGGTGAAACTCGAGAAGATCTTCCCCATCGCGCTCGGGGCCAATATCGGAACGACCGTGACGGCGCTCATGGCGTCGCTTGCGGGAGACACGAGGGGTCTGACGATCGCGCTGGTTCATCTGTTGTTCAACATCGCGGGCATCCTCATCATCTACCCCTACCGCCCCCTCCGCCGGGTACCCATCATGCTGGCGGAGAAGCTCGCGGAAGCCGCGGTACGCTCGAAGAAGGTCGTCGCAATCTTTGTCATCGGGCTCTTCTACGCCGTCCCCGGATTGCTTATACTGATAGGCAGACTGCTGAAGTAGGAGACGCATATGTTCAGACAACTCATTGAGGCGCTCAAGCGGAAGCCGCTGCTCACACAGATGTTCGGTGAGATGGAGCAGATGCTCGAGTCCGGTGCGGAGATGTTCCACCTCATCGGCGGTGTGCTCACCGGGAAGGAGCCGCTCTCCCAGGCGACGCACGACCGCGTCTACGAGATCGACCACGGCATCAATCACCTGCAGCGGAAGATCCGCAAGCAGCTCGTCGAGCACCTGATCATGTCACCTGGGACCGACGTGCCGATCAGCCTCGTCCTGATGAGCATCATCAAGGACGCCGAGCGTGTCGGCGACATCACGAAGAACCTGCTCGAGGTGGCCGAGGCGCAGGGCGGGGCGTTCCCGGAGGGACCGCACGGCGCGAAGCTCAATACGCTGATGGCTGACGTCCAGGCGCTGTTCGAGCCGACGGTTCAGGCGTTCATGACGTCGGACAAGGAGATAGCGCAGCAGGGGCTGGTCGATGGGCAGCTGCTCGCCAAGCGGTGCGACGCCCTGATCGATGACCTGCTCGAGGATACTCTCCCATCGCGAGAGGCCATACTCGCCGCGCTGACGTCCCGATACCTCAAGCGCGTCTCACTCCACCTGACGAACATCTCGTCGAGCGTCGTGATGCCGCTCCACCGGATCGACTACTTCGACGAGGGCTGATGGATCTACCGTGAGTTGCGAAGGCGAGAGAACTTCCCGAGGACCGTCCCGAGAACGTGGCGGTCCTCTTCTTGTATCCCCATGAGCGCCGTCAGACCGAGCCCGACTGCGTACGCGAGCGCAAGGAGCGCCGCCGAGACGTACCAAGCCGTGGAGATATCAAGGGAGCGCCGCGCGAGGAGCGCGCCGCCCACGAGGACGACCGCGGTCACGAGCACCTTGAGCGTGGAGCGATCGTACGGCATGACGCCAAGGAGGAGTCTGCCTTCGATGAGGCGGGCGATGTTGACGAGGATGATGGAGGCGGCGGTCGCCACCGCGGCGCCGGCGATCCCCATCCTCGGGATGAGCCAGATGTTGAGACCGACGCTCACGACAGCCATCGCGAGCGTGTTGTAGACATTGAACCGCTGGTACTTCGTCATCGCCAGACAGCTCGCGACGGAGCCGGCCGTCGCGTCCAACATCTGCGCGGTCGCGAGGATGGCGAGCGCCGGATACCCGCGGACGAACTCAGCGCCGAAGATGCCGAGCACGGCCTCTCCCGACAGCAGCAGCCACGCGTAGACAGGAAGCGTGAGAAGCATGATCCATCGCGTGATCGCGGAGAGAAGCGAGCTCATCAGATCGGCGCGGCCGCGGTGATAGACGTCCGCGATAATCGGAGAGAAGATCGAGTTGAACGAGAACGTGAACAGCGTGGCAAGCATCGCGAGCAGGACGACGATGTTGTAGACGCCGACGTCGGCCGAGGCGAGGAAGATGCCGAGGATGAGCCGACCGCCTTCGAGCAGCGCGAACGCTGTCCCGGTCTCGGCGAGCATCTGCGCCGAGTAGCGAACGAGTTCGCCGGCCAGGATCGGCGCGCCGCCGTCAGCGGCGAACAGATACGGCCCGGTCCGCTTGAGGAAGATGAACGTCACCACGGCAGACGCCACGCAGGCAAGAACGCCGGCGAAGACAACGCCGAGCAGTCGCATCCCGAGCGCGTAGAGGATCAGGAAGACGATCAGTCTGGGTACGCGGTACCAGAACTCCGCCCCGATGATGCTGTGCTTCATGTCCTTGAGGGCGCGAAGACCGGCGGCCTGGAGACGCGTGAGCGTGTACGGGAGCATCGCGATCGCGATGAACAGAAGCGCGGATTCGAGCCGGGGCTCCTTGAAGACGTGCACCGCGAGCGGTCGTCTCAGGAGGATGATGACAACGGTCCCGACGATCGAGGCCCACGCGCCGAACCGGATACCGTAGCGGTAGACCGCGTGCGCCTCGCCCGTCCTCCCCTGCGCAGCGTACATCGCGAGGTACTTGACGAACCCGCCCTCGAACCCGAACGTCGTGAGGATGGTCATCGCCATGACGACGGTCCACGCGAGCACGTAAACGCCGAGCACGTCCGGACCGAGAAGCCGCGCGATGACGGCCGATGCGACGAATCCGAAGAAGAGCGCGAAGATCCGGCCGAAGAACGTGAAGCCGGCCTCCTTCGTCGCCTTCGAGAGGTAATCGCCGTACTCACCGTCAGCAGGGCGGCCGCAGCCGCCCGACCCACCGGCAGGGCGGCCGGTGCCGGCGCTGTGATCTCCCTGGCCCCGTCGCGGCTCGGTCATCAGTGGGTCCCCTCCCCGACGACACGCTTCCCGACACGCTTGAGATGCGTATCGACGAAGTGGCGCGTGACCCCAGGCAGGTTCTTCGGATAGCAGCGGAGGGTCGAGTGCTCGGTGTGGCCCGTTGCCCACTCGTCCTTCCAGCGCGCCCGCTGCCCGACGAAGTCGAAGCGGTCGAACCCGTGCTCGAAAGCGTAGCTGATGGCGTGATGGAAGAGCGCGACGCCCGGCGCGAGCTTGCGGAATTCCTCATCGAACGTTGTCTTGAGCGCGTAGTACGTCCCGAAGTACGCGATGCCGAGCAGGAAGCCGATGCGCCTGCCGTCGAGCTCGAGCCAGAACGGGAGGAGCTCGGCGCCGCCGGATGCATCAACGCGGAAGCTCTCGGCGATCTCGTGATAGAAGTCGGCCACTCCGCGCTGGGAGATCGACGTTCCCGACTCTTCCTTCCAGCTCTTCTCCTCGATCTCGATCATGGCGTCGATGATCGGGTGCGGGTCGCTCCCCGGCATCAGGCGCTTGACCTCGTAGGTTCCCGCGCGCCCGAGCTTGCGCATCTTGCGCTCCCACTCGTGCGTCACCTTGCGGGGCTTGCCCGCGACGAACTCGTCCCAGGAACCGGACGTGTCCACGAACGGCGAGATCCGTCCGGGGAGCCTGTTGAGGAGGAACCCGTTGACGCGAGCCGAGTCCCACGTCGCCGCGGCATCGGCGGCGGTCAGGCTTCTCAGAAGGAGCCGTGCACGGCGCGATGCGAGGTGCGTGAGCGCGGCGGCGCGAAACGCGCGGACGTCCGCCGGCTCGTCGGCGCGAACGATGAAACCGCCGCGCTGCGAGACGTAGTTTGCGGGGAGTTCGAGCCGTCCGGACGACGTCCGGAAGAACGGCGCGACGCCGACGACGCGGGAGACCGCCTCGTCATTGGCAATGCCGACCAGGATGCGCGGCTGCATTCCCTCCGCGAAACGCGCGGCCCAGGGCCGGACCCACGATGCGGAGAGAAACACGTGCGGGCAGGCGCCTGCCGTCTCGAGCCCGGCCCAGGCCGCCTGAAGCGCCGCATCGTTCATGTCGGTGTACTCGCGAATCTCGATCATCTGGCCTCACGTGTACGGGTCCTACTCCAGAAGGTGTGACGGGAACATCACGCCGCGATTCAGGATCCCGTTGGGGTCGAACGCGGTCTTGAGCGCCGCCATCCCAGCGAGTCCTTCCGCGCCGTAGAGCGCCTCGAGGAACGCGTGCTTGAGCCGGCCGATGCCGTGCTCGGCCGAGACCGTCCCTCCCATGGAGACACCGTGCTTCGCGAACTCGAGCGCGAGCTTCTCCGCGGAGACAAGTTCGTCAAGGTCGCGCGGCATGATATTGAGATGGACATGGCTGTCGCCGATGTGACCGAACATGACGTAGCGGAGCGTCGTCCCAGCCAGCCTCTCGCGGTAGTACGCCACCATCTCCTCGAACCGTCCGGCGGGGTCAGCGATGTCCGTTCCGATCTTGTGTATCTCGCGATG
>JAPEKQ010000036.1:9373-10572 GCA_029990205.1 bacterium | reverse complement strand
GGCCCCGCTGATATCGATCGCGGGTGTCGTCAGCCACGTGTACTCGCCGTCAACCATCACACCCGTGAATGGGTCGACGGCCGCCATCATCCATCCGGAGGGATCGCTGCACGTTGAGAGCCGGCCGGTCTCGAAGTCGGTCCCGTAGAGACCTCGCCAGAACGTGATCCCGGTCTGGCCGGTCGCGGGGATGTCGTCGTGGACCCACCCGTTGCTCCCTGGGGACTCGCAGTCATCGAGCCACACCTGTGCGTCGTTGACCGACACCTCGATGTTGTCCAGCTGCCACGCGCCGTCCTGAACGGAGTTCCATGGCTCGTTGGCGTACTCGTCCTGTGCGGAGTACGCCTCATCCGACTCGAACCGGCACCGGAGCCGAATGTCCTCCCCCGCCCACTCGGACAGACTGCACGACGGATGTCCCTGGTCGGAGTCCCAGTCCTTCGGCACGCCCGGCTTCCCGGCGAAGCCCGGATTGTTGACCGTCCAGATCGTCTCCCAGCTGCCACCCCCGTCGTCGGAGATGTCTATGTACCCGTAGTCGTAGTCGTGCTCCATGGCGAATCGCTGGTCGAACTCAAGAACCACGTCGTCACCGGGCTGGCTCCACGTCGAGAGCTGCAGGTCACGGTACATGACCTGGTGCCAGTCGTTGCCGTACCCGCGCGGCTGGTACCAGCAGGAATCGTACTTGCCGCACCACCATGTGCTGTCGCCCAGGTAGGCCTCGGTCAGTCGGATGGTGTCCTTGTGCCAGTAGTTCTCCAGAGCCGCCGTCCCGGAGTAGTCGACGGTGGTCCACCCCGCGTTGTCGCCGGTCAGGTCCTCGAAGTCGGCGTCGAAGATCCAGAGCGTCTCGAGTCGCGCGTGCTCGTACCCTTTGCCGCGTGTCCCGACATCCGAACGTGCGCCGATATCAGGGGACGGAACTCGCGAGGCGCGGCTCTCCCCCACCAGATCGCGTGATGCGGCAGGCGCCGCCACCAGAACCACCATCACGACCGCTGTGAACGCGACGACAGCGGCTGTTCGCATCAGCCATCTCCCGTTCATGAACTCGTCCTTCCCACGCGGGGAACTCCCAGCCGTGACGCGGACGCACTCACCCGACGCACGCTGGGCAGATCAGAGATAGACTCTCATGGATTGCACGGAGGTCCCGGCGGACCGTCGGCCGGGATCGGTACAACAGGCAGGTT
>JAPEKQ010000036.1:0-9276 GCA_029990205.1 bacterium | reverse complement strand
GAGTCTACCATACCGCCCCAGATACGGCAAGCCGTTTCTCAGACGGAGCGCACGAGTCATCAGGGAACCGGAAGACCGGACCCCGCTCGTGTGGAACGCACGAGAAACGGGGGCCGGTATTCCGGCCCCCGCTCCCTGCTTCGATGGCTGCCCTCGGGTCGCTGCGGTGGGGTGCCACCGCACGCCCCGTAGCGTGCCATGTGAATCCTCGGTACTACTTCAGCAGGATCATCTTCCCGTCCCGCACCTCACCGGCAGCTTCCATCCGGTAGAGGTAGACGCCCGTCGCAACGGACTCGCCGAGACGGTCGGTGCCGTCCCAGGCGATCTCGCCGCGTCCGGCGTTGAACTCGGCACCGCCAAGCTCCGTGACCAGACGACCCGCAACATCGAACACGCTGACCTTCACGGCGCCTGGCTGCGGCAGCGAGAAGGCAATACGCGTCATCGGGTTGAACGGGTTCGGATGGTTGCCGAAGAGCGTCAGCGCAACCGGCAGCTCCTCAACACCCGTGCCCTCGACGTGCAGCGTCACGGAGACCGTCTCGCGCGCGCCGCCGTTCGAGTCGATCAGAAGGTCGGCGTAGTAGTCGCCCTCTGCAAGACCGGTCGCGTCGAACTGGAGCTCGACGTCGGCCGTCTCCCCGGCGTTGACCTGACCGGTCGCCGGAACGACAGCAAGCCAGTTGACCGGACGGTAGATCGAGAAGACAGCGTCGCTCTCATCCTGAATCACCGGATCAGTGTCGCCGACGATCCTGACGAGGCAGTCCGCGGAGACCGGACCAGGAACGGTCCAGGGATGCGAACCATCATTCATCGTGTCCGTGACGATGTCGGTCCACGACGAGCCGCCGTCCGTCGAGTAGCTCAGCGTGGCGTAGAAGAACTCGCCCGTCCACGTCCAGGTGATGGTGTTGGCGTCCCCGATGCCCCACTCCTCGCCGCCGTTCGGCGCGGTGAGTGTCACCGTCGGACCAGGCGGCGGACTGATGACGAGCGTCCCGGAGACAGTGTGCGGAGCCGAGCCGTAGTCGTCACCGATGAGCGTGTACCCGACCTCCATGTCACCCGCGAAACCGGACCCGATCGTCACGTTGATCGTGGACGTCGCGGACTCGTACGGGTAGATGACATCGGAGTAGCTGCCGGTCCAGGTGATGTCCGCGCCCATGCCCGTCGTCCCGTCCCACGTCAGCGTGCGGGTCGAGATGGCAAAGTCGGTGCAGCTATTGACGGTCACGCCGAACGGGAAGTCGAGGGAGATCTCCTCGACCCATTCGTTGTCACCGCTGCCGTTGTACGCGGAGAAGACGAAGTCCATCGTCGTGCCCGGCGCGTACTCGTTCGGGTCGGACGTTACCGTCGAACCGGTGAGGTCGCGCGCCATGCCCGCGTCGACCACGTCGATCTGGTAGTCGAGAACGCTCAGAGCCTCGCCCACGTTGCCGATGTAGAGCGTCCGCGTCGTGGACTCATCAGGCTCAAGCGTGACCTCGAACGAGGTCGGCGTCACGTCGATGTCCGGCGTGTAGGTCGGACCGACGGTCGCCGTACCGAAGTAAGTGATCGTGTTGAACGACGTCACGGTGAGGATGAGATCGTCGCCTTCGGTCAGCGCCGTGCCGATCGGGATCGTCGCGTCGCCGGAGGCGTTCGTGAACGCCGAGCCGTAGAGCACGCCGTCGTAGTAGAGTGCGCAGAGCGCACCCTCGACACCGGCCACCGTCACATCGTAGCTCGTCGCCGCCGAGTCGATCGAACCGTCATGCGAGACGCTGATCGAGGCAGGCGTGTCCGTGCGGACGCGGAGCGACGGATCGCCGAAGATGTGCCACGTAAGGAACATGTTCGCGCCGTCGGTGCCCGACTCGTCCATCATCTGACAACTGCCGTTGTAGCAGAGACCGCCGTAGGTCAGCTTGTCCTCGGCGATCAGAAGGTCGGTGATCTCGTCCTGCGCCTGCATCGGCGGGTTCCAGGACTGGTTGATCGACGACATGTAGGTGCCGATAGCGCCGGTCGGCTCGCTGCCGTTTGTGGCGCGGAGCCAGGCCTCGGCGAAGCAGGTGTAGCTCGAGAAGTTGCCGTTGACGCAAGCGACGCTCACGATGAACGGAAGCATGTTGTCGTTGCTGAGCGCGTTGACCTGGGTATTGGAGAACCCGGTCGAACTCCAGCTTGTCGTCGAGCCGTGACCGCAGTAGTTGATGAACGAACGGCCGTCGTTGAGAGCCGTCGTCACCTGAGCGGAGGTGCCGCTCGGATCGTAGATCTCGTCGCACTCGGTGTACGTGAAGGCCAGGAGGTCATCGCAGATGTACCCGATATGGACGTTGTCGTACTCGTTGTCGTCACCGGGTCCCTGGTTCGAAGCGACGCCCACGCCCTTGTGGTACCAGGCGGCGCCGGACTGCGGCTGCTTCTCGTACTCAACGCTTCGCGTCACCTGGGTTTCGACCTGCGCCGTGCTCTCCGCCGAGAAACGACCGACGAAGATGTCCGGGTAGTTGTCGGAGCCGGCCAGGAGCGAGTAGCTCGGGTCGGACGAACCACCGCCACCCGTGAGGGTCGGCACCTGCGCGGCGTCGCCGACGAGCAGGACGAACGCAAGGTCGTTCGAGTCGTAGTAGGTCTGGATGTAGCTCTTGATCGCGCTGGCCGAGCCGCCGGCGGTCGTAACACTGACCATCTCGCACGGAACGCCCATCTGCTGCTTCCAGTCGACGAACGGCTGCATCGAGGTCATGTAGCTGTCGTACGCGATGACGAGCATGCCGCCGACCTCACCGACCGGCGTGTAGCGGTCCATCCGCGCCTCATCGTAGTTGATGAAGTGGCGCGAGTAGAGGCGCTCGAACTCCGCGACGCGCGAGTGTGTGCCACTCGACAGCAGGATGTTCGTGCGGCCGACGCCGACACTGCGCGCCTCGACGATGACGCTCGTGTGAACACGAAGCGTCTGCGTCGCGGGGTTGTACTGGAACGGGTTGACGACGATCGTCATACCGCGCACGTCACGCATGATGTACGGGTCGCGCGCGAACGCGACATCCGACGGATACCACGCGTTGTCGTTGTAGAAGGAGTCGAAGGTGTGCGCGACCGTCGCCGGATCGATCGTGCGAAGGATCGTGCCCTTCGAAGGAGCGACCGGCACGTTCTCGAAGTCGACGTACGTTGTACCGAGTACGCGGACATCCATCGCGGCGGCGTCGGGGATGATGATACTGCGCGCGATGAGCGGAAGCTGCGGCAGACCGCGCTCCGAGGAGTGCGGCTCGCCATCAAGCGAGACCGAGTAGTACGTCTCCCCCTCGATGACGACCGGGCTCTTCGTGAAGCTGCCCAGTTCGTACTCGATGACGGTCCTGGAATCATCCGACTCCGTGACCGTGGCCGTGACGGCCTCGGCGCCGCTCAACGTCACGACCTCGGCAGCCGACACGGACAGCGTCAGCAGCAGGATCGCGACAAGCGCCAGGGTCGCTCTTCTCACAAAACACCTCCCAGCTCGAGGTGAAGCGTCGTTCCCCTGCACGGCGAATCCGGAGTAAACGAATCCGTCCCGGGGGCTCTGTCTTCCCGATTCAGGCAAATATACGCAAACCCACCGTAACCTTCAACCGGCTGCGGGGCTAACGCACGGAATCGCTGCATATATTATACCACACTTTCTGAGTTTGTCATTGAGTTTTCCGCACGTTCGCGGCTCTCCCGGGCTTCCGGCGCACGCTGGCAGCCCTCTGCAGTCTCTTCTGATGCGACGCCGGCCGCCCGGGAGCACCGCACGTCCTCGAAAACGAAGCCGGGGGCGCCCCATCGTGGGACCCCCCCCGCCTTCTGCATCGCGCTGTGTTGCGTCGTGGAGCACTGCGTGCCCGCGATCGGCGCTCACGGGCACGCGACCGGAGCCGCGGCATCGCGACACCGTTCAATGATCGCAGAGATTCGAGCCGGTCTGGAGACGACCGTCGAGATACGCCTTCACGACGGACATCGCCGGCGCTTCGGCGGCACCGACGTGCACGTCAACTCCCTGCTGCGCGAAGAGCTGCTGCGCATGCCGTCCCATGCCACCCGCGATGACAAGATCTGCGCCCTGGGACGCGAGCCACGCAGGGAGCACACCGGGCTCGTGTGCCGGAGGCGTCTCTCGTGTCACTCGCTTGATCGACCGCTCGGCGCGATCGACATCGAACAGCATGAACTCCATGCAGTGACCGAAGTGAGCTGTCAGCTTCTCGTCGCGTGTGGGAATCGCGATCCTCATGGATCCGTTTCCGTTGCCATCTCCGTTGCCGCTCATCATGCCTCCTCGTGTACCCGTGAATCACTCGTATGACCCGCATCAAGCAGGTGCCAGGCGGCCTCCGCGATCTCACGCATCGCCCGAGCCGCCGCTCCATCCCTGTATTCCACGACGGGCACGCCTGCAACCTGCGCCCGTGTCACATCGGGGTCGTACGGAATCCGCGCCATCAGCTCGACCTCGCGGCTCTCGCACATCTTCCGGATCTCGTCCGCGCCCTCAGGATGTACGTCCCATCGATTGACGATCACCGCCGCCGGAACGGACAGACGGCTCGCGAGATCGAGGACGCGTCCAAGGTCGTGCACGCCGCTCACACTCGGTTCGGTCACGACGACCAGTTGATCCGCGCCCGTGATGGAAGCGATGACGGGGCAACCGATACCGGGAGAGCCATCCGCGAGAATGACGTTCACGCCGCATTCCTTCGCCACCCGCCTGGCCTCGCGGCGGACCAGCGTGACCAGTTTGCCCGAGTTCTCCTCGGCGGGGCCGAGCCGCGCGTGCACGAGCGGACCGTGCCGCGTATCGGAGACGTACCAGTGGCCGTTCTCCGACGGCACCATGGAGATGGCCGAGTCAGGACAGACCTCGGAGCAGAGGCCGCAGCCCTCGCACGCGAACCCGTCGATGCTCGCTGGCCCGCCCGTCTCGGAGTCCGGGACGATCGCGTCGAAGCGGCAGAGGTCAATGCAACGGCCGCAGTGCGTGCACGCCGCCGGATCGAGCACCGCCGTCGAGCCGCCGGAGAACCCGTGTTCCTCCCGAGTCTCGGGAGCCAGCACGAGGTAGAGGTCGGCCGCATCGACGTCACAGTCGCAGACCACCTTCGAGCTCCAGAGCGCCGCGAGTGACGCGACAAGACTGGTCTTTCCCGTGCCGCCCTTCCCGCTCACAACGACGAGCTCCCGCACGGATCCGTTCTTCCCGCTCATGCCGCCACCCTCTCCCGTATGAGTTCCACGAGTGGCGCGAGCCGCGCCGCGTAGCCTTCTGCTGCCAACACGGGCGCTTCCCCGCGCGCCGAGCAAGCGGCCACCTGCCGGTCCTCGGGAATCGTCGCGAGCACGGAGAGCCCCTCACGGGCGCACAGCTCCCCCGCCGCGACATCACCCTCCTCGGTCATGCCCGCTCTGTTCACAACGACGACCGCCTCGTCGGCGACCGCTCGTACGACCCCGATGGCCTGCTCGAGATCGCTCAGTCCGAACGGTGTCGGCTCGGTGACGAGCACCACGAGGTCGGCGCCGCGAACGGTCTCAACGACCGGGCACGAGGCCCCGGGAGGCGAATCGAAGATGATGACGCCATCCTCAGGCAGCTGCCGCCGCAGAGCCCTGATGACCGGCACGGCGTGCGCCTCACCGACATCGAGACAGCCCTCGAGGAAACTCACTTCGTACGCTTCGCCTCCGAGAGCGTGCCTGACAGTGATCCCTCGATGGATCGCGCCGAGCCTTCGCGGCTCTTCTGTGATCGCTCCCTCCGGACACAGCAGCGCGCACGCTCCGCACGCGTGACACAGCTCCTGGAAAATGAGAATCCTGTCCGGGAGATGCGCCAGCGCATTGAACCGACACACCTCGCAGCATCTGCCGCAGTTCGTGCAGCGGTCCGCGTCGATGACCGGTGTCGTCACGAACACACCGGCTGTCTCGCTGATTTCTGGGCGCAGGAAGAACCGACCGTTCGGTTCCTCGACATCGCAGTCCAGGTAGCTCGTCCGGACACCGCGCTCAGCGAGGAGCAGGGCAAGACCCGTTGCGACCGTCGTCTTGCCCGTTCCTCCCTTCCCGCTCGCGACTGCCACGCGTAGTGGTGAACCCATCTCGCTTAGTCTTCCTTCTGCATGTCGTTCAGGCGGCGCTGAACATCCTTGAGCGCCTCCTCCAGGTACTCGGCCTGCGCCTGAAGCGCGTCGGCCTCCTCGCCCGGTGTCGGGGGGCGAACACTCACAGGGACCGCCGGCGGCACCACGGGATACGCCGCTGCTCCGTACGCTCCCCAGCCTGGGCCCCAGCCTCCGTAGCCGTAGCCACCGCGACCGTGCCGCATGCCGCGTCCGTAGCCGCCTCGCATGTAGCCGCCGCCGCGACCGCCGTAGCCGACCCCGGGTCTGACGTACCCCGGAGCATCGTATCCTGCGCAATAGCCCATTCCCCGACCGGTCATCGGACCCGCACCATCCGGGCCTCTTCTGTCTCCTCTTGGCATTGCTGCCACCTCCTCATTGCCGCTGTCCAAGCGACGAATACGTTCGATACTTCCTGTGAAATCAGAGCGCCGCGTTGCTGACCGCGCGGGCCCACTCCTGTTAGTCGTCGAGTCCGAGGGCGCTGCGGACCGTCCCGGTCGCTCCGGTGACGATCTCAATGCCCGCTCCCTCAAGACCACGCGTCGCCTTCGGCCCACACTGCCCGGTCACGACCCGATCCACCCCTGCCTCTGTCACTCGCGAGGCCATCTGGACGCCGGCGCCCGAAGACGCGTTGACGCTCGCGCTGTTGTCGATGCTCCCGAACTCTCCGCTCTCGGTGTCGTACACAACGAACCAGGCGCATCGCCCACACCGCGGGTCGACCTGGCTGTCCGGTGTCGATCCCTGTGCTGAGACAGCAATCTTCATTGTCCACCTCCTCTGCCGCGTCCCTGGCCGGCCCCGTTCCGCCGCCCACGACCCGGACCGCTCTGACGTCCATCACGCGGCCCACCGCCCCGACGGCGGCGCCCGCATCCAGCCATGACGAACCTGTCAGGTGTCAGTTGTCCGCTCACGAGCGCCTCGAGCACGTCCTGCCAGTCTCCCGTCACCCACGGGAGTACCCGAACGCCGGACTGCTCCAGAGCCGCTCCGAACCGTCGTGAGACCGCCCCGCATACGAGAACGTCGAGCTCCAGCCCGGCGATCTTCCCCGCCATCCGCCCGTGCCCCTCGCCACCGAGCGGAACTCGCCGCTCCGTCGTCCATGTGGTCCCGTCACACTGCGCGACCAGAAGCTCGGTCGCGGTGTCGGCCACCGGCGATATTCTTGTGTCCCAGACGGTCAGTCCTACTCGCATTGTCAACCTCCACGCCCAATTACAGCACAGAATGTGCCGAAATCCCGAACAATCGCTCGGGATTCGCTAAACGGTCTCTATGTCAGTAGTTAGACGATGTACGCGTGTCGCGAATGTGGAGGCAGGAAAGTCTCGACGTTGCGGCTGTGCATCATTGGAACACGAGCGGGTTGCGTGTATGCATCCGCCGGTGAGCCAGCGTCACACGCTGAGGCTAGTCGTGTTCGCCCTCGCGGGCCGGGGCCTCAATGCCGAGCCGCTTCAGTCTCCGCCAGAGCGTCGTTCGATGGATGCCCAGCTCGTGGGCGGCCGCGGCGCGGTCCCACTCCACGCGCTCCATCAGCGCGAAGAGGAAGTCCCGTTCGAGCTCCTCGAGCGTCGGCGCCTTGTCACTCCCCGATCCACCGCCGGGGAGAAGCGCCGTGGGAAGATGCCGGGCGCGGATGACGCCCGACCGGCACGTGACGAACGCGTGCTCGATGATGTTCTCGAGCTCCCGGATGTTCCCCGGGTAGTCATGCCGCATGAGGATATCCATCACGCGTGGACTCACACCGGTGACCGTCTTCTCACGAAGGCGATTGAACTTCTCGATGAAGTGCTTGACCAGCGCCGGGATGTCCTCGCGTCGCTCCCTGAGCGGCGGGAGTTCCAGCGTCACAACGTTGATCCTGTAGTAGAGGTCGCGCCGGAAGTCTCCGGACTCAACCATGGCATCGAGGTCACGGTTCGTAGCGCAGATAACCCGGGCGTCGGAGTGCCTGGTCTCCACGGCTCCAAGAGGTTCGTAGCTGCCGTCCTGGAGCACCCGCAGCAGCCTCGATTGGAGAGCCGGCGAGACATCGCCTATCTCGTCGAGAAAGATCGTGCCGCCGTTGGCGAGTTCGAAGCGCCCGGGCTTGTCGCGTGTGGCGTCCGTGAACGCCCCCGCCAGGTGCCCGAAGAGCTCGGACTCGAGCAGCGTGTCCGGGAGCGCGCCGCAGTTGACCACGATGAGAGGACCATCGGAACGCGGACTCTGCTCGTGGATGGCCCGCGCGAGAAGCTCCTTCCCTGTCCCGCTGTCGCCGCGGATGAGCACCGTGCTCCCACTCTCGGCGATGTCCGGGACGAGCGCGAAGATCTCCTGCACGAGGTGATTCTTGCTGATCATGTCCCCGAATCGAATCCGGCCGGCGAGTTCGCGGCGAAGCTCCTCCTCCACACTGAGGTCTCGGAACGTCTCAACGCCTCCGATGATCGCACCGTCCTCATCACGGAGAAGCGCCGTCGAGAGACCGATAGGAACACGATCACCGTCTGCGTTGACGATGTAGGCCTGGCGGTCGACGATCCGCTCGCCCGACGCCATCGTCTCACGGAGCGCGCACGCTGACTCGCAGATACTGGCCCGGAAGACCTCCCAGCACGGCCGCCCGATCGCCTCGCCGCGCGGCGTCTTCGTGATCCGCTCGGCGGCGCGGTTGAAGCTCTGGATGCGCCAGTCCGAGTCCACGGTAAACACACCCTCGGCGATGCTGTCGAGAATGGGATCGTACGGACTCTCCGGGGACGCATGAGCGGACTTCTTCGGGTCTCGGCTCGCCATATTGAGCAGCTCCTCAGGGAAATGTTGCATTCGTGCAACTACCCTCATCGTAGCGCGGAGAGCCGTCCGGAGCAAGCGCATACATGCAACGGAAGGCGGGCGCCTGAGCGCCCGCCTTCCTGTCGTACGCCACCGGCAGCACCGGGAATAGTCGCCCGGCCTGCCCGTGTCTTGATATCTCGCTGCATGCAGTTGCGAAGCAACTGCCAAGCCGCTGCCGCCGGCAGCGGCCCTACTTCAGCAGCACCATCTTCGTGCTGCCGGTGAAGCTCTCAGCCTGCATCCGGGCGAAGTAGACGCCCGAGGCGACGCTGCG
>JAPEKQ010000035.1:10475-11038 GCA_029990205.1 bacterium | reverse complement strand
GATCGAGGTCGGGCGGGATCTTCTGACATCGGAGATCTTCGACCGCGCCGCGGACCAGCTGCCGCGCTACGGCATCGAGCTCATCGACGTGAGGATCAAGCGGATCAACTACGTCGAGGAGGTCCGCCGCAAGGTCTACGAACGGATGATCTCCGAGCGGCAGCGCATTGCCGAGAAACTCCGTTCCGAGGGCAAGGGTGAGAGCGCCGAGGTGCGGGGCGAGAAGGAGAAGGAGCTCCAGCGGATCACATCGGAGGCGTATCGTATCGCCGAGGAGATCCGGGGCAACGCCGATGCCGAGGCGACCGCGATCTACGCGGCCGCGTTCGGGCGGGATCCGGAGTTCTACTCGTTCCTGCAGACGCTCGAGAGCTACAGCGAGACCCTCGATGAGGAGAGCGCGCTCATCCTCACGACGGACAGCGACTACTTCAAGTACCTCAAGAGCATGTCGGGACGATAGACCCGACCAGGACGCGAACCACGAGGGGAAGCCGCTCCGTGCGCGGGGCCGGCTGGGCCCGCCGGGCGCGGGTGGGGGGGGGTGGGGGGGGGGGGGGGGG
>JAPEKQ010000035.1:0-10465 GCA_029990205.1 bacterium | reverse complement strand
CCGACAGCCCGCCGGGCCCCGGACCCCCGGGCCCCCGCGGGAGGGGGGGGTCGGCCTCTTCGCACGTGGTGCGGATGCATGTGGTGCGGACGTATGTCGTGCGGACGTATGTGGTGCGGCAATGTGCTGTTGAGAGCAGGGACGTGTCAGATCCCCGACGCGAAGTAGTCCTCGGGATTCGGAAGCGCGATCTCCGTCTCTGTCTCGTGGTCCGCGATGAGCCGCTCAACATCCACGCCGCTCGCCCGCGCCAGCCTCGCGGCCTCGATGAGGTACCGCGCCCAGGCTCGTTCATCGTCCGTCTTCGCCCCGCTCATGGGGAACGACGCCCCACTCCAGACAAGCTCTCTACCGAGCAGCCACTCGACGGCGTCGGCGGCCGCCTCCGTGTAGGCTACACCGGCGGGCTTGAGCACGCTGACCGACCCGTCGGCCGCAACGCGGTACCGTTCGACATCATCGAGCATCTGCTCGACCGCGGCCCGAGGCTGCGCATAGCGCTCGTCCCCGGACAGCTCCTCCGCCTCGTCGAGGCACCGCATCGCCTCGCGAAGCGTGCGAACGAGTTCTCCGTGCGACGCGACTCTGGACAGCGAGCGCGAGGATTCGACGAGGTCGCTCGCGCGGATAATGAGATCCTGTTCGAGGGCTACCTTCCTCTCCTCCTCCGCGGCGCTGACGGCCTCAATGACATCATGGTATTCGCTCGACGCGAGCGCGAAACGCCCCGTGACGCCTTCGATGATGCTCCTCGCGCCATCGGGATCACCGGCATCCGCCGCGGCGAGCGCGTCACCGAGCGACGCCATGTCGCGGCGGTTCGCCTCGGCGATGGCCTCCATCTCGGTGTCGAGCAGCGGAATGAGAACCTCCTCGCCGACCTCGAGCTCGCGAACGCCGTTCGCGGCGGTCAGACGGTCCCAGGCGGCGTACACGTCGGGCGATCGGTCGTCGATCTCGGACGGGAGCGCATCGCGGTCCGCCGCCACCCAGGCCGTCGCCATCGTCCAGAGGCTCTCACCGGGAAGCGCGATCGCCACGCGCACTCCATCGGCCACTGCGCCATCGGACTCGAACACCAGGTCCTGCGCGGGCCGACCGAGGAACCGCTCGGCGTTCCTGTCGATCTGACGAGCCCGCCAGCGCGCGCGCCGGGCGTTGTCGAGAAGCTCTCCATACTGCTCACCGGCGTCCGCGGACTCGGCGCTCTTCGCCGCCGAGATCGCCCGGTCGTATGCGCCGCGGGCGAGCGCGCGGCGCGCGAGCGCCTCCCACTCGGCCGCTGTCCGTCCCGCGTGAGTCCCCGGGCGGTCATCGACGTCTGCTCCCTCATCCACTCCGGCCCCCATCATGAGCGGGATGATGAATCCCGCGAGCAGGATGACCAGGGGGAGCGCGAGGGTTGCTCTGCTCCTCAGGTTCATGGGTGTCCCCCTTGCTGTGGGCGTTGCCGGCCCCGCTCTCTCGCCGGACCGCTCGGCCCTGTCTGCCGCGTTCAGCGACTGCTGTGTCTCTGAAACGACAGACGGCCGGGAAGAGCGTTCTCTTCCCGGCCGCGCATGTTCGTATCGAACCTCAAGTGCGCCCCGCTCTGCGGCGGCGCTCCGCCCCTACTCCCCGGTCCCTCCACCCGACTGCTCGCCCGCGCCCGACCGAGCGCGGTCCTGCGCGTAGAAGCGGGTCGTCGGGTACGCCAGCGCGATGTCCGGTTCCGCCTCGAACGCCTCCAGGATGTCCTCCCAGATCATGTGCTCCGTCCCGCGTCGCCTCCTGGGCGGACAGAGATAGCGGACGGTCAGGAGAACACCGCTCTCCTCGACACTCGTGTACACGATCGGCGTGAGCGTCGAGTAGAAGATCATGTACGTCTTGCTGGCCTCGCGCACCTCGCTCTCGGCCTTCTCGCCCGGATCCTCGGACCGCTCCTCGGCGATGCGCTGGAGGATGGCCTTGGCCTTCTTCCAGTTGCTCTCGAACGTGACGAGAACGGGGATCTCATTCCAGATGTAGTCGAACCCCTGCCCGTAGTTGGCGAGAGGCGACGTCAGGATGAGACCGTTCGGGACGTGGAGCATCCTCCCGGTGCTCTGATCGGCGCCGACCCAGTTGCCGACCTCCATCAGCGTGAACTGGAAGACCCTCAGATCGATGACATCACCCCGGTGCCCGCCTATCTCGACACGGTCGCCGACCACGAACGGACGACGCCACAGAATGAAGAACCACCCGGCAAGGTTGACGAAGACGTCCTTGAGAGCGATGGCGATACCGGCGGAGAGAAGTCCCGCGAAGGTCGCCGCCGACCGGAACCCGCTCACCCAGATACGGCCGACGGCCACGACGCCGATGAACGCGGTGATGTACGTGACGGCCTTGCGCCACGCGTACCGCGACCTCGGCTCGTCAGTATGACGCCACGCGATCCTGAGCACGGCCATGCGCACGACCCACAGAACGAGGACCACGGCGACCGTCCAGAGCAGCCTCGTCACGATGGTCGCCTCGAGCCCGAGCGCCGCCCCCAGTTGCGTACCCAGCTGGTCCATGCGTCCTCCTCGATCAATGTGTCATCGCGCGGTTGCGCTAGCGCCCTGACGCCCACGACGTCGAGAACCCGGGAGGGATCCTCCGTACGTCGAACAGCGTCCCGATGAGCTCCTGCTTCCGCCCTGCGCGCTCGGGATTGATGAACTCCCACACCGTCTCACCGGTCCCGGTCACCTCGAACACCCGGCCGAAGTCGGATTCGACGATGAGCGTGTTGCCGTTCGGAAGCCGGTGGTTGGCCCCGCACATCTGCGTATAGAACTCCTCGGGTGTCTCGCCCTTGTACACCCACTCGACCGACTGCGTCACAGGGTCGAACTCCACGATGCGCGACCGTCCATCGTTCCCGGAGTTGTCGAAGACCATCATGGTGCCGCCCGGGATCATCCGTGGCATGTGCTGCGCCTTCCAGAGTCCGGAGAGCGCCCAGACGACCTCCTCGCGGTCCATGTCGATCACCGCGACGATGGAGAGCTTGCGAAGCGAAACGAGGACGTTCCCCTTCTTGAACGCGGGGAGGCGATCCGCCAGCGAACCGTCGAGGAACTCCACGGAGTTCGTGTGAAAGATGTCGCCGATGCGCCGCATCCCGAGGACGCCGGTCGCGTTCGAGAAGGCGGAGTTCTCAAAGGCCTCGAGAACCGAGACGCGCCTGAGCGAGTTGCCTTCGGCGTCGAGTATCTCGACGAAGTCCTCGAGGATCGGTGTGTTCGGATTGACGCGCCGCACGATGTGCGCCTCGCGCGTCAACGTGCAGATGCGTCCGTCATCGAGCACCTGCAGGTCGTGATGCGCGTTGTTGCGGCGGGACCAGATGATGTTTGAGCCGGCGTCGACCTTGATCATGCCCAGTCCTTCGAAGATCGCGATTATGTCGCCGTTCTCGAAGAGGTGTGCCGCGCGCCAGTACTGGGCGTTCTCCTCGTCGGCCTCCTCCCTGTCACTCCCCCACACGTCGAGGAACGACAGGCTCCAGTCGTGGAGGACGCGTCCGTCCATGTCGATGAGCGCCGCGCCCGGGCGATGACCCGAGAGCACGAGATTGATGCCCGGCTCCACACGCGACGCATCGTGGATGGTCACACCGCTGGCTTCGGGCGCCGCCTGCGAACCGGACAGGTAGCCGATGGAATTGAGTCGCTCCACCTCGGCACGCTGCGCGTCGGTCATTGCGGCTCGGTGCTCGGGCCTGGCCATGCGCCAGCGCCCGTCCGGCCCGTCGGATGAGTCGTCGCCGCGCAGTCCATCCGGAAGCTGAGCCCCCGCGGTCGAGACCACGAGCAACACGACCACCACCAGGAGCGACGCCGTCGCGCCGAGAACACGCCGCCGGCGAAAGACACCCGAGTCTCGCTGTTCGAAAGCCACGGAACCCCCTCATCAGGTGCGTCAGATGCTCAGTATCACGTCCAGTGGAGCGCATTGCGCGCTCGTGACAATATAGCACCTCCGAACCGAGTGCCCAACCCCCGCGACGTCAGTTGACACCCGGCCCCGGGGTGGGTAGCATCATCGCTCGACCCGGTTTCCGCCACATCCCAACATGGAGATACCGCAATGAGAAGCAGCACAGAGACCCAGCGGCTTCGAATGGCCCTGCTCATTGGAGCAGGGGCTCTGCTCGTCGGGACGCTTTCCGGTTGCTCGCAGGACGATGGTCTGACGCGAATCGTCTTCGCGGCGGGTCAGGATCCGTCGGGAGCCACCGCGGCTCTTATCGAGGAGTACAACGCGGCGCATCCGGACGTCGAGGTGACCTTCCAGGTCATGCCGGCGAACACCGACACGCAGCACGACGCGTATACGACCTACCTCTCGGCGCGTGAGACGAGCATCGACGTATACAGCCTCGACGTCATCTGGACGGCCGAGTTCGCTCGGGCGAACTGGATCGTTCCGCTCCCCGATGGACTCATCGATCCCGACGCGTTCCTCAGCGGTCCGATGGAGAGCGTAACGTGGGAAGGCACGCGCTACGCCGTGCCCTGGTTCACGGATGCGGGACTCCTCTATTATAGAATCGATCTTCTTGCCGACGCCGGACTGGACGTCCCGGTGACGTGGGACGAGTTCACCGCCGCGTGCGCCGCGGCAACACCGGACGAAGGCATGGGCTTCGTCTGGCAGGGCGCGCGGTACGAGGGCCTCATCTGCAACTTCCTCGAGTTCCTCTGGGGTCGTGGCGGCTCGCTTGACCGCGACCACCTGGTGTCCTCACCCGACCGGGCGGCGAGTGAGATCGCCGGGACGATCGACTTCATGCGCTCGCTCACTGAGACAGGCGTCTCCCCGGCGAGCGTGCTGACGTACAAGGAGGAGGACTCGCGCCGCATCTACACCGAGGGACAGGCGCTGTTCCTTCGGAACTGGCCGTACGTCTGGAGCTTCGCCGAGGGTGAGGAATCAAAGGTCGCCGGGACCGTCGGCATCGCCCCGCTCCCCCATGCCGCCGGCGAGACGAGCTACTCAACGATCGGCGGGTGGAATATCGCGCTCTCAGCCTACAGCGAGCACCCCGACGAGGCGCTCGAGTTCATCAGCTTCATCACCGGAACGCACTCGCTGAAGAAGCGCGCGATCGAGGGCGGCTATCTGCCGACGCGGATCGCGACCTACGCGGACGAGGATGTACTGACGGCGAACCCCTACTACGCGAGCTTCTTCGAGGTGTTCAAGAACACCAAGAGCAGACCGCGGTCGCCGCACTACCCGCAGCTCTCGGATGTCGTTCAGGACAAGGTGCACCGCGCCCTCTCCGGTGAGATCGACTCGGAGACCGCGGCCCGGGATATCGTCTCGGAGCTCACGGAGCTCTACGCCCGGTAGACCGGTCCGGTAGCGCAGGGGCCCCGCTCATCGGGAGCATGATGGACAGACGCCAACAGAAGCGACTCATCGCATGGCTTCTCGCACCCTCGCTGGTGTTCGTGACCGTCATGGGCGCGTTCCCGGTCCTCAGCCAGTTCGTGCTGAGCTTCACCGAGTTCAACATGAAGTTCGCCGACGAACGAGGATTCGCGGGCCTCTCGAACTTCGCGAAGCTCGCCGGCGACGCGATATTCCGGCAGGACCTCTGGCAGACGTTCTCGTTCACGGTCATCTCGGTCGGCCTCGAACTCACGCTCGGGCTTGCTGTCGCGCTGCTCCTGAACCGCATCCGCAGAGGACGAACGGTCTTCAACACGGCCATCATCCTCCCGTGGGCGCTGCCGACGGTCGTCGCCGCAACGATGTGGTCGCTCATCCTCAATGACCGGGTCGGCCTGGTCAACTCGGTCCTGGGGCAGCTCGGCCTCATCGAGGACCCCATTGTCTGGCTTGGCCCCGGACTCGCGATGGTCTCGTGTATCCTGGCCGACGTCTGGAAGACGGTACCGTTCGTCGCCATCATCCTGCTCGCCGGTCTCAAGTCGGTCCCCGACCAGTACTACGAGGCAGCCGAACTCGACGGTGCTGGACGCTGGCAGGTGTTCCGCTACGTCACGCTGCCGCTGCTCAAACCGTTCATCGCGGTCGCGCTGCTGTTTCGAACCATGGACGCCTTCCGCGTGTTCGATGTCATATGGGTACTCACGGGCGGCGCCTCCCGGACGGAGACGCTGTCGATCTACATCTACAAGGTGCTGTTCCGATACTCGGACATGGGGTACGGCTCGGCGATGACCGTCGCGCTGTTCGCCATCGTGTTCGTGTTGAGTCTCGTGCTCATCCGGTTCATGCGGATCTCGCAGGATCCGGTCAGCGAATAGGGCTGCCGCTGGCTGTCGCAAGCAACAGCTTGGCCGCGGCAGGTTGCGGCAAGGCAACCACGAGGGATGGAGACGGATCGTGACGACAAGCCAGCGAATGCGATCGACGGGACTCTGGGCGCTCCGGATCGGCGTGGCCGTTCTCTGTCTGCTCCCCTTCTACTGGCTCGCCAACGTGAGCCTCTCGACCCCGTCGGCCGTCTACAAGATCCCGGTCGACTACTTCCCGAAGCCTGCGGTCATAGACAACTTCCGCGCGGTCTTCGAGACTCGCCAGTTCCCCCGGAACATCTGGAACAGCTTCGTCGTGGCCTCGCTGACGACGCTGCTCACGCTCGGGCTCGGCGCGCCCGCGGCCTACGCGCTCGCGAGGCTCAAGGTTCACCGGAAGGAACTGGTCATGGCGCTCTTCCTCGGCATCGCCATCTTCCCGGCCATAGGGATGGTGGGACCGCTCTACATGGCCATGGCGCGGCTGGGACTGATCAACCGGTATCCCGCGCTCGTGCTCCCCTACACCCTGACATCGCTCCCGCTGGCGGTGTGGATCCTGACTCACTACTTCTCGACGCTCCCCGGAAGCCTCGAGGACGCGGCTCTTGTTGACGGCTGCTCACCGGGCAGCGCGTTCCTTCGCGTCATCCTTCCGGTATCGACGCCCGGCCTGTTCACATCGGCCGCGCTTATCTTCATCTTCGCGTGGAACGAGTTCCTGTTCGCTCTCATCATGACGTCGACACCGGAATCCCGCACGGTCCCCGTCGCACTGGCGCTCTTCGCCGGGCTGCACGAACTGCCGTGGGGCACTATCGCGGCCGCGACCCTCGTGAGCATCGTTCCGGTGCTCGTTCTGGTCGCTGTCTTTCAGCGTCAGATCGTCGAGGGACTGACTGCAGGAACTCAGAAGTAGTCATGAATAATTAGGCCTTGCCATAGCCCACCCGCCCGACTACCTTCCCCACAAAGCTCTACACAAACATTGCTTGACAACTTTCTTGCTCGCTCATATACTCCGCGCAACCCAGGCTAGGGAGAGACATTTCAGTGGTCTTTTCGCGCAGCGCGGCAGGACGTATGTGCACATCGCGTAGCGGTGCGGCAGGGCGTATCGCTCTGACGCTCCTCCTCATACTTCTCCAGGCACCGTCAGCATCGGCACTTCCAACCGTCCAGCCCGGCGTCAACGCACACGTCATCGTCGGAATGACGCCCAACAGCTCATTCCACGTGACCTGTGACGAGAACCCGCTCTACGATGACCCGGTGCAGTCGGATCATCTCGGGATTCTCGAGTTCGTGACCCCGGAGGACATGGAGGGATCGCCCGCCATCATATGGGTGGGCGTGCCGGCGGCTCCGGTGATCTCGGATGTCCGGATCTGTACTGCCGGCGACACGACCGTGCTCGTGTGCTGGAATACGGACCGGCCTGCGACGTCGACGGTCGATTACGGCCTGACGTCGTCCTACGGCGCGACCGTGGACGGCCTGGGCAGCGTGACCACAACGCACGCCGTTCGCGTCAACGGACTCACACCCGAGACCCTCTACCACTACCGCGTCACATCGATCGACGCGTTCGGGAACACGTCCCGCTCGCGTGACCAGACGTTCGTCACGGACCCGCCCCACCTCAGGATCAGCAACCTCCGCATCGAGGAGCTCAAGGCGCACTGCCTGACGCTCGCGTGGACGACGAACAAGCCGTCCGACTCACGCGCCGTCTACGGCCTCGACGAGATGTACGGCAGCGCGACACCGCTCGACCCGGAGCTCGTCACCGAGCACGCCGTCCTCATCGAGGATCTCGTTCCGGGCACGACCTACCACATGCGCGCGTGGAGCACGGACGCCGCCGGGCAGGCGGCCATCTCGGCCGACGTGCACGAGACGACGCTCCTGTCGGACCTCGAGATCACCGGGGTGACCGTGGTCGACACAACATCGATGACGGCGACGATCCGCTGGGAGACGGCCGTCGACGCGATCTCATCGATCGAGTACGGAGAGACAGAGGCTTACGGGCTGATTCTCGAGGTCGACGAGTCCTACTGCACGAACCACTACGCCGTGCTTGCGGATCTCGAGCAGGAGACCGACTACCACTTCCGCGTGAGGTGCGAAGACGCCATCGGCGACATCGTGAGCTCCGAAGACCGCCTGTTCCGCACGAAACACCCGAGCCAGGACAACCTCGAACTCTACAAGGTGCTGCCCAAGTACATCGGTGTGGACGGCGCCGTGATCGGCTGGATGTCGAATCTCCCGGCCACATCGCGCGTGGAGTACGGCCTGACGGACCAGTACGGGCTCGAGGTATTCGACGGCAACTACCTGACCAACCACGCGCTCGAGCTCTCCGGACTCGAGGAGAACACGACGTACCACTACCGGGTCACCTCGGAGACCGAGTACGGGCTCGTCTCGGTCTCGGACGACGCGACCTTCACGACGTGGCTCTCCCCTCTCGAGATCACCGACCTCGTGATCGTGCCGGGCGTTTCGGCGCTGACGGTCAACTGGACAACGAACCGTCCGTCGGACTCCCGTGTGGAGTACGGCGAGGACGCATCGTACGGCTCGGTCACGCCGAACGCGCCGGGGCTCGTCACCGAGCACTCGGTGCTGATCGACGACCTCATGCCCGGCGAGCTCTATCATGTGCGCGCCTGGAGCATCGACGACTGGGGCCACGCGACGAGTTCGGGCGGTCATACGGCGACGACACTCCCACCGGCGCTCGACATCTACTCGCTCGTCGTCACCGATATCGGCATCACGACGGCGTGCGTCGAGTTCCAGACATCGAACCCTGCGCAGTGTCTCGTCGAGTACGGATTCGGTGATTCGCTCGCGCTCTCGACACCAGAGGAACCGGACCCCATCGTCTCTCACAACTTCGAGCTTGAAGGACTCATTCCGGGCGGCTCGCACGTCTACCGTGTGATAGCGACCGACTGCTTCGGGCAGGTCCTGGCAACCGACGTGGCAACGTTCGAGACCCAGCCGGTGGAGATGCAGGTGCCGCCGTCCATCACGGAACTCGAGGTTCACGGTGTCAGCGCGAACTCGGCCAGACTCGTCTGGACAACGGACCGCCCTGCGACGTCCGAGGTCCAGTACGGGCTCACACCGGACTACTCATCGAGCGTGTACGACCCGGCGATGACGACCGACCATGAGATCATCCTGACAGGACTCGATCTCGAGAGCCTCTATCACTACCGCGTCGCCTCCGAGGACGAGGACGGTCTGAGAACCGAGAGCGACGACGGCACGTTCTCGATCATCACGGCCGACGACGGGATGCCACCTGCGACGCCGGAGATCCCCGAGGTGGTGAGCGCGGACGGCGGGCTCGTGATCGGGCTCCCGCAGTCGCCGGATGCGTCGGTCGTGGCCCACCGTGTCTACCGTCGAGCCGAAGGTGAGCTGTTCTACGAGATGATCGCTGAGGTTCCGATGTCCGAGAGTTCGTACGTGGATGGGGCCGCCGTGGACGGCATGGCCTACGAGTACACGATCTCGGCGATCGACCTCTGGGGTGTGGAGAGCGAGCGCTCGGCCCCGACCAGCGGTATCGCCGGCGCCGGAGAGAACGCTCGCATGTGGATCTTCCCGAATCCGATCCGGGAGTCAGGGACGCTTCGCATCGCCGCCCCGCTCTCCGCGGCGCGCGGTGGTTCGTGGGACTACACAGTGCGGATCTACGATGCAAGCGGCCGCCTCGTGCGGACCCTGTCGGGACACGGGGTCCAGGAGCCGGTGAAGAGCGTCAGTTGGAACACTCGGAACGAACGGGGCAAGGGTGTAGCCAGCGGGGTCTACTTCTGCGAGGTCACAGCGGCGGGATCCATGGCGAGAGCGAAGCTCATCGTCATCCGGTAGGATCCCACCAGGTCACGTCCCGGTTGCCCATCAGATTCCCTCCCCTTCCCTCATCATGATCAGGAACGTCATGTCGTCCTCCTGGGCGGCATCGCCGACGAACTCGCGCACGTCATCCATCAGACCGACTCGGATCTCCCGCGCCGACGAGCCCTGGTGGCTCCTCGCGGACCGGGCCAGGCGCTCCTGCCCGTAGTCCTCCCCGTGACCTGCCCCCAGTAGTTGTACCACTCCCTATGGACAGAGTGCAGCTGTAGATGGTCTCGGCATCACCGCCTCCG
>JAPEKQ010000034.1 GCA_029990205.1 bacterium | reverse complement strand
CACGAAGCGTGTCGCCGTCATCTGCTCGGTCACCGGCACCGCGGCCGATCCGCAGGGAATGCAGCGGACCGTGGATGTTCTTCAGGCGGCGGGCGCCGTTATCATGCCATCGAACGCATCGGCCAGCGCGCTGGCCGCGGGTGTTGTCCTGGCCCTGGGAGGAGCGCGATGACAGCGGGTGATCTCTTCGAGAAGGAACTCAAGGTCGTCAATATCGGTCTCTCCTCGTTCAAGGAAAGTCTGGACGACGTCGGCGCCACCTCGGTCCAGGTCGACTGGCGGCCGCCGATGGATGTGTCCAGCGAATCACGACGCATCATCGCCGAGCATGCGTCTGCGATCGAGAGTGCGAACGCGAAGGTCATGGACATCATCCTCAAGGGGATGCCGGAGCTCGTCGGTCTGGCGCGCGCCCTCGACGTCATCCCGGGGATGGAGCCCGATCTGATCCTCCACGCGGGCCCGCCCATCACGTGGGACCGGATGTGCGGGCCGATGCGGGGAGCCGTCATCGGCGGGCTTATCTACGAGGGCAAAGCGTCGACGCCTGAGGAGGCCGAGAAGCTCGCCGCATCGGGCGACATCAGGTACGCGCCGTGCCACGAGCACAGCACGGTCGGGCCGATGGCCGGGATCGTCATGCCATCGATGCCCGTCTTCGTGCTCAGGAACGCGGAGTTCGGGAACAACGCCTACTGCACAATGAACGAGGGCCTGGGCAAGGTCCTGCGCTACGGGGCGTTCGCGCCGGAGGTCATCGAGAAGCTCCGGTGGATGAATGACGTGCTCTACCCGGCGCTCGAGCGCGCGATCGCCGCGAACGGGCCGGTCGATCTCAAGAACATCATCGCGCAGGCGCTTCATATGGGGGACGAGGTCCACAACCGGAACCGCGCGGCGACGTCGCTGTTCTACCGCGCGCTGGCTCCGGCGATCGTGAACACGGCCGGTGACAGCAGGACCGCGTCCGATGTCCTCGCGTTCATCAACGGAAACGATCACTTCTTCCTCAATCTCTCGATGCCCGCGTGCAAGGTGACACTCGATGCGGCGCGCGACGTACCCGGGAGCAGCGTGGTCGTCGCGATGACGCGGAACGGGACCGACTTTGGCATCCAGCTCGCCGGGACGGGGGACGAGTGGTTCACTGGGCCGGCCGACGTGCCGGACGCGCTGTTCTTCCCCGGCTACACAAGGGAGGATGCGAACCCGGACATCGGTGACAGCTCGATCACGGAGACGAACGGGCTTGGCGGTTTCGCGATCGCGGCGTCGCCGGCGATCGTCCAGTTCGTCGGTGGGGCGACGTCCGACGCCATCAGGTACACGCTCGAGATGTATGAGATCGCGGCGGCCGAGAACAGCGTCTACCAGATCCCGTATCTCAACTTCCGCGGGACGCCGACCGGCATCGATGTGGTCAAGGTCGTCGCGAAGAACATCCTTCCGTTCATCGATACCGGTGTCGCGCACCGCGAACCCGGGATCGGACAGGTCGGGGCCGGAGTTCTGAGCGCATCGGCGTCACCGTTCACAAAGGCATACGAAGGACTTGCCGCGCGGCTGGCAGGATAGGCCGCGGGGCCCGGCGACGCGGTCGGTCATCGGCCGGCTTCGATGACACACGCATTCAGAGTTGATTCGTCCGGAGACACACAGGGTCTTCATCAGGGGAGGGGAAGAGATGGACATCAAGAAGTTCCTCGACTTCATGGACAAGGCCAGGGTCTACGACCTGACACAGCGGCTCTCGATCCACACGCCGCCGTGGCCGAGCTATATGCCGTTCGGACTCCAGTACTTCAAGAGGATCGCGGGCGCGCACATGGGACAGGGCGCGAACGGCCAGATCGTGACGACGAGCAACCACGTCGGCACGCACATGGACGGCGAGATCCACTTCCACGCGAGCGGCCGCGCGATCGGGCAGGTCCCGCTCGCCGAGTGGATCGGCCCCGGCGTGGTCGCCGACATCTCGGACGAGGTCTCCGATTACAGTCTGTACTCGCCGGAGATGATCACGAGCAGGGTCGACGTCCAGAAGGGCGACATCCTCATCATCAACACCGGCTACCACAAGTACGCGTGGGACCAGAAGCGCTCGGATGAGATCCGCTACTTCGTCAAGCACCCGGGCCCCGATCCCGAGTTCCACAAGTGGGCGCTCAGCATGAAGCTCAAGTGGATCGGCGTCGACTGCGGGAGCGCGGACCATCCGATGAACACCATCATCGCGGACTGGCACCCGGGTCTGTTCCAGAAGGCCGAGGCCAAGCTCAAGAAGGACTACGGCAAGAGCTGGAACGAGATGTTCCCGCCCGAGATCTACTACCAGGTGATGCATCTCAAGCTCTTCCCGAAGAAGCTCGTTCACGCGGAGAATCTCGGTGGCGACATCGACAAGATCAAGAACGAGCGCTGCTGGATCGGGTGTTTCCCGCTTCGCGGTATCGAGCTCGAGTCCTCGATGTGCCGTATCGTCGCGATGCTCCCGCCGAAGTAGCCGCGCGGATGTCGTGGCGGCAACACTCGCCGGGGTCCGAAGGTGGCCGCGGCGCGCAGGCGGGATGTAGAGAAGGAGAAATGCATGCCGATAGCACATGAACTCGAGTACGCACGGCCGGAGACGATCGAGGAGGCGCTCGGTCTTCTCGAGAAGCACGGGAGTGGCGCGCGGCCTCTCGCCGGAGGGACCGACGTCGTCCCCGCGATGCGAGACGGCAACCTGACGCCCGAGATCGTCATCGATCTCAAGGCGATCCCCGGACTTGCAGGATTCACGTGCGACGCCGGCCTCGTCAGGCTCGGCGCGCTCACGACGTTCACCGACATCATTGAGTCGGCCGCGGTGCTCGAACACGCGCCGCTTCTCCACGAGATGGCCGTGACCGTTGCCTCGCTCGGTGTGAGAAACCGGGCGACCGTCGCCGGGAACATCTGCTCGGCGGTTCCGTCGTGCGACAGCGGGACGATCCTGCTTGTCTATGACGCGAGCGTTCACGTTGTCGGCCCCGGTGGTGAGAGAGCCATTCCGATCGCCGACTGGTTCACCGGGCCGAAGAGGACGGCGCTTGGTGAGGCCGAGATCGTGACGTCCGTGACGCTGCCGGTGCCATCGGATTGGCACGGCGGGGCGTACGTCAAGCTCGGTCGATATGGCGGAGAGGATCTCGCGCAGGCGAGCGTCGCCGTTCTGGCATTGAGCGACGGCAGCTGCCGCGTCGCGTTCGGGGCTGTCGCGGCGACTCCGGTGCGCGCTCCGAAGATCGAGGCGTTGCTCGGGAGCGCAGATCTGACCGACGCACTCATCGAGGACGCGAAGAAACTCGTGTCCGAGGAGACGTCGCCGATCGCGGACATCCGCGCGAGCCGGGAGTACCGGGAGCACATGCTCCCCGTGATGCTCGAGCGCGGGCTGAGAGCCGCCGCCCGGAGGCGTGCCGGTGGCGGCCCTGCGTATGGCACCCGTCACATCTAGGGGAGACCGACGGACGGCCGCGGCGCGGTCGATACCCGGAGATGATCATGAGACGAACGATCACATTGAACGTCAATGGCGAGAGCCGGAGCGTTGACGTCGAGCCCAACGATACGCTGCTCGAGGTCATCAGGGAGAAGCTCGGGATCAAGAGCCCGAAGATCGGCTGCGAGCGGGGTGACTGCGGGAGCTGCACGGTTCTGCTCGACGGGCGGACCGTCAGGAGCTGCCTTATCCTCGCGGTCGAGGCGGAGGGTCACGAGGTCGTGACCGTCGAGGGGCTCTCCAGCGATGGTCCGACCGAACTCCAGCAGTCCTTCATCGATCACAACTCGTTCCAGTGCGGATTCTGCGCGCCGGGCATCGTCCTCTCGGCGACCGAACTCCTCGAGAGGAACCCGAACCCGGACGAGGGTGATGTGAGGGAGGCCATCGCGGGAAACCTCTGCAGGTGCACCGGATACGAACCGATCGTGAAGGCCGTGATGGACGTCGTGGAGAGGAAGGCGGGGAAGTAGCACGGCTCGAACTCGCGCGACAGGCGCGAAGCGCGCGTCGTCCTCTGAATCACTCATAAGGATATCGCCATGCCAGAGCTCAAGTATGTCGGGACGTCAACGACCCGGATCGACGGCGCCGAGAAGGTCACCGGCGCGACCCGGTACGTCGACGACCTCGATTTCGGGCCCGACCTCCTGCATGCGGTGGTCGTAGAGAGTCCGTATGCGCACGCCCGTATCACCGCGATCGACAAGAGCGCGGCGGAGGCCGTCCCGGGTGTGGTCAAGGTCATCACGGGCCAGGATTTCCCGTACCGGTTCGGTCTCTACATGAAGGACCGCTACGTCCTCGCGCTCGACCGCGTCAGGTTCGTCGGTGAGCAGGTCGCCGCCGTCATCGCGCGCGATCCCAAGATCGCCCAGCGCGCCGCGAAGCTCGTCGAGGTCACGTACGAGGAGCTGCCGCCCATTCTCGACCAGGCCGCTTCGGTGTGTGATGGAGCCGACCTCGTTCATCCCGGTCTCTACGACTACGAGCGCGTGCCGTGGTTCTTCCCGAAGAAGGACACGAACATCGCGCACTGGCGCAAGACCCGGAAGGGTGACGTCGAGAAGGGATTCGAGGAAGCGGATGTCGTCCTCGAGGATACCTACACCGTCCCGCGCTACGCGCACTGCGCCATCGAGCCGCACGTCGCGGTCGGGCTCTTCGACCAGTCGGGGAGGCTGACTCTCTGGACGGCGTCGCAGTCGCCCCACACGCAGCGCAACGTCTTCGCTGAGACGCTGGCGCCGCTCGGACTCTCGCACAAGGACATCAGGGTCATCTCGCCGCTCATTGGTGGTGGTTTCGGCGGGAAGGCCGGCGTGACGATGGAGGTCCTCGCGGCCGTCTTCGCCATCGCGGTCAAGGGACATCCCGTCAAGCTCCGGTGGACGCGGGAGCAGGAGTTCGGCAACACGTATCAGCGACAGGGGCTCCACGCGGAGCTCAAGATGGGCGCGACGTCGGACGGCACGATCACCGCGATCGAGTACACGATGCATTGGGACGCGGGCGCGTATGTCGAGTACGGCGCGAACGTCGTCAACGCGGTCGGTCTCTCCGCGACCGGCCCGTACCGGATCCCCAACGTCAAGATCGACTCGCTCTGTCTCTACACGAACCTCCCGCCGGGCGGACCCTACCGCGGGTTCGGTTACTCGGAGTTCCACTTCGGGCTCGAGTCGCACATCAACAGGCTGGCCGCGAAGCTCGGGATCGACCCGGTCGAGTTCAGGCGGAAGAACGCGATCGTCGAGGGCGACACGCTCGCCTACGGCGCGAGCATGAACCCGAGCGGGCTCATCGAAGCGATCGACAAGGCCGCCGAAGCGGTCGAGTGGGGGAAGGCGCATGAGCCGTCGGGTCCGGGGAAGGTCGTGGGGAAGGGCTTCTCGCTGATGTGGAAGGCCCCCGCGATGCCGCCCAACGCCGGGTCGGCCGCGTTCCTCAAGTTCAGCGAGGACGGGAGTATCAACATCTCCGTCTCCGGAATGGAGATGGGGCAGGGCTATCTCACCGCCATCGCGCAGATCGCGGCGGAGGTCCTGAGCATC
The DNA here is from genome assembly GCA_029990205.1 of bacterium. Classification (GTDB taxonomy): domain Bacteria; phylum Joyebacterota; class Joyebacteria; order Joyebacterales; family Joyebacteraceae; genus JAPEKQ01. The sequence continues at coordinate 8,074 of JAPEKQ010000034.1, read as the reverse complement.
CCGCCCGAGAAGATCCGGGTCGAGACGCCCGACACCGACCGCAACGCGTACGAGTGGCAGACGGTCGGCTCGCACGTGACGTGGGGCTGCGGGAACGCGGTCCGCGACGCCGCGATCGAGGCGCGCGACCGGATGTTCGACACCGTTCACCGCGCGCTTGGATACGAGGTGGACGACCTCTACCTGGAGGATGAGAAGGTCAAGTGCCGGACGGCGCCCGAGTTCGAGCTGCCGCTCCCCGGGTTCGTCATCTACGGCATCCAGATGGAGGACGGCACGTTCCGCGGCGGGCCGGTCATGGGAAGCGGCGCGTTCATGCCGGAGTTCAGCTCCGCGCTCTCCGACCCCGAGACGAGTCAGGGCGGACACCCGAACGTGCATTACACCGTCGGCGCGGCCGGGACCATCCTTGAGATAGACAAACAGACAGGGAAGATGGAGATCCTCAAGACCGCGCTCGCCGTCGACGTCGGGCAGGCGATCAACCCCGACCTCGTGAAGGGACAGATCGTCGGAGGGCTGCTGCAGGGATTCGCCACGGTGCTCTATGAGGACATGCGGTTCGACGAGCACGGCAGGTTGCTCAACCCGAACTTCACCGACTACAAGATCCCCACGGCGCTCGACGCTCCGCGCGAGGTGGTCCCGATCATCGTCGAGACCGCGCAGCCCGACGGACCGTTCGGCGCGCGCGGGGTGGGTGAGCACACGATGATCCCGGCGGCTCCGATGATCGCGAACGCGGTCGCGGACGCGCTCGGTGTCCGCTTGAAGTCGATGCCGATCACGGCTGAGAAGGTGGCGCTGGCGGTGGAGGCCGAGAAGGAGTAGCGAGGGAGCCGACGGAAGACGCGCCGAGGCTGTTCGCTGAGCCTATCTCCGTCCGAGCCTGGCGAACGCGCGGCGCATCAGCATCCGGTCGTCCTCTTCGAACCCGAGCAGCGCGAGCACACCAAGGAAGACTACGAACGTCGCGGCGAGGATGCCGACGGCGACGAACACCCCGAACTCCGGGGTGTTCGCGCGTAGGAGCAGGTTCCCCGCGAGCGCGACCGCCGCGGCGGCGGCGAGTTTGAGATAGGAGAGCCGGTACGGGGAGATTCCGAGCAGGAGCTTCACCTCGATGAGGCCGACGATGTTGATCGCGGCCAGCGCGACCGAGGTGGCGATCGCCGCTCCGAGTACGCCGTAGCGGGGGATGAGATAGAGGTTGAGTCCGATGTTGGCCGCGGTGACCGCGGCGATGTTGATCGCGTTGTAGTTCTGATGTCCGGAGAGCACCAGCAGCGTCCCCACCGACCCGACCGCGCATCGCGTCAACACGCCGATCCCGAGGATGACGAGCGCCATGTACCCCGCCGGGAAGTCGCTCCCGAAGTAGCGGAGGACGTCGTCGCCGAAGCCCAGCAGCCAGATCAGCGCGGGAGTGACGACGATGAGAACCGTGCGCGTGAGGGACGAGTAGAGGTCCTCGAGCTCGGTCTTCCGCTCGTTGTGGTAGAGCTCGGAGATCAGCGGAGAGAAGGCGTTGTTGAACCCCATGAAGATGAGCGTCAGCATGTTCGAGATGAGGAACGCGATGTTGTAGATGCCGACCGACTCGGATGTGCTGAGGATTCCGAGCATCGTGCGGTCCGTGATGCTCAGGCTGTAGTTCATGAACGCCACGAATGTCATCGTCACGCTGAACGACAGCAGGCTCTTGTAGGTGATGCTCGTCGTCCGCGGTCCCCGCGTGATGTAGGGCGCCTGCCGGTCGAGGATGATGAACATCGCTCCCGCCCCCGCGGCGTACGAGGCTGCCATTGCCCAGGTCAGACCGGCGAGCTTGAGCCCCGAAGCGAACAGCGCCAGGAAGATGGCGAGCTTCGAGATCTTGAACACGATCTCGATGCAGAAGGTCTCCCGACTCGCCTTGCGGATGGCTCGGAGCGTGAACCCGTAGATCTTGATGAAGGCCGCGGGCACGATGCCGACCGCGATGATCGGGACCAGCGGCAGCAGCCGCGGTTCATTGAAGATCGTGTCGGCCAGGACGTGACGGCCGAGCAGAAGGATGAGGATGGTCACGGCGCTCGCCGCGAGCGCGAGGATCGAGCCCGCGAAGAACACTCCGGAGGCCCCACTGCGGTCGTCCCGGCTCAGGCTCACGGGAATGAATCGCAGCAGCGTCGGTCCCATCCCGAACGAGGCAAGCAGCGACAGCACGAGGAGCGTCGTCTGCGCGAGCACGAAGACGCCGAGAAGGTCGGCGCCGAGCACGCGCGCGAAGATGAGGTTCGAACCGAACCCGATGACGAGTCCGACGAACTGGTACGCCATGACGCCGGTCGCCTGCTTGGCGACATGCACGAGGTTCCTCTCGGTCCCGCTGTCGTGGTTGTTGAGATCGCTCATCGGTCGATCCTCGCTGCCTTCATCATCACATCGAACGAGTTGCGGATATGCTCCGGCGCCGGGCTCACGTCGAAGCTCGACATGAGGACGGCGTAGGAGTCCTCGTGGTCCGGGCTGAACCCGTGCATCCCGCGGGGAGCGCGACCGCCCATGTAGCTTGGGACGATGAGCTCTCTCGGGTTCATCAGGAAGACGAGCTCTCCGAACCGGTGGTCGTCGAAGTAGACGCCTTCGCGCTTGAGGTCGTCGTCCGTGAGGAACGCGCCACAGTCTAGTTCACCGAGCGCCGCGCGCACCGCCTGTTCGGCACGCGTGTTCTCGAACCAGAACCTGGCCATCGTCGAGTCGTAGAAGACCTGGTAGTCGCGGCCCTCGGCCAGCCCGAGCTTCGCGACCGTCGCCATGACATCGTGCGAGCCCGCCGTCTCCGCCATCCCGTGGTCGGAGAACAGGACGACGTCGACCTCGTCGTAGACCGCGCGCGCAGCCTCGACGGCGTGGAGCACCTTGTCCTCGACCTTCCGGACCGCTCCCTCCACCGCCTCCCTGTCGCCGACGTGTCTATGGAGAAACCCGTCGATGTACGGCGTGTAGTGGAGCGCGAACGCCGGCCGGTCGTCTCCGTGGAACGACGCTTCGAGCTCCTCGAAGCTCTGGTCGAATCCGTCCTTCCATGACCACGAGCGCCACGGGATGTTCCGCGCCGCGACTTCGTCGAAGATCGACGACACCGTGATGGGGGCCTCCGGCATCCGGGCAGGCCCCGGAGCGTCGACGTCCACAAACCCGCCCGGCGCGTAGATGTCGCGCTTCTCGATCAGATCGAACCGGGCGAACAGATGCCACGGAATCCGGTAGAGGTTGTAGTAGCCGCTGAACCCGCTCCGCCGATGGTGCCACTTGAGCACCTGGCGGCGGAACCGGTGATGATTCGAGATCTTCGAGGGGATGAGCCCGAATGCGCGGAGCGACCGCATCTCCGAGCGCTCTGCGCGGTAGAACATGCCCCAGTGTCCGTGCTCCGATGGCATCTTCCCGGTGAGAATGGTCGGCTGTGCCGCGCAGCTGTACCCGAGCACCGTCCGCTGACGCCACCGGTGTGGCGTGACCGAGGAGAAGTAGTCGTTGTCGCGCACGACCTCCCAGCCGAGCGCGTCCACGAAGAAGACGAGTGCGAGTCTCTCAGCAGGCATCAGTCGGTTCCGGCTCCGGTTGCGGTGTCGTCGTCCGATCGCGTCCTCCCAAGCAGCACCTCCTCGTGGAACCGCGCGAGGCGGCAGAGGAGGATGCGCCGCATCTCTTCGTCAGTGGTCGACGAGAGACCGGCGGGGAGCGAGAAAGGAGCATAGCGCGAGAGAGCCTCGCGCGTCCACTCGCGCGGCGCGCGGAGCGTCGGCCCGCCGATCGGACCCGCGTGATGATGGTGCCTCTCGATGTCAGCGACGCTTGCCCCCGCGGGGCTTCCGAGCCCCGAGAAGAACAACAGAAGCCCGGTGATGTACGCGCGCGCGTTCGGTGACGCATGGAGCGCACCTCGGAGCACCACGCTGGTCGGATAGAGCGATCGTCGAGCGCTGCTCTGGATCGTCCGAGCCGAACGGGCGGCACTGCGAACAGGTCCCTCCATCGCGGCGAGCCGGTCGATCGCCTTCGGGAGTGACGCGAGCGAGAGGTCCTCGCCGAGAACATCGCCCAGAGTTCGCTTCCACATCATCAGGGCGAACGGCGCGGCGTGCGCGCCGGCCAGGGCGTCTTCGGAGAGCGAATCGCGCAGTCCCCGCGTGTCACCCGTCGTCTTGAAACCGGCCCAGGCGGGCAGTTCCTCGAGGAACGGGTCGATCTCCTCGGCGAGCGCTCCGAACTCAGGGCGTTCGCAGTAGTCGTCGATGAAGAGACGCACGCGCTCCGCGTAGCCGACCGGGACGTGGCGGCGGACGAACAGGAACGCCGTCACAAGGTCGAGCATGAGCTTGGCAGTGCTGTAGTAGGAACGGAGCGTATCGAGTTCGCTCGCGGTCCGGGCCGCGCCCGGCGGCCCCGCAGGCGAAGCGACATCTGCCGTATCATCTCCGCCATCGCGCCCCGCGAGGAGCTGCTCGATACAGCGGTTGTGCACGAACCGGAGAGCGTCGTCGGTCGGGATCTCGTCGATGCTCACGCTCCCGAGAAGCTCGGCCGCGGCTCTATCGCCGCGGAGGAGCTCCGGGGTGCGGACGAGTTCGTAGTTCGAGATGAGAGCGGGAAGCTGCCCGGCGAATCCATGCGGTTTGACCGTCGCATCGGCGCCCACACAGACGCCTTCGAGTTCGCGATTGAGTCTCGCGACCGCGCGCGCCGCATCCGTGCGGGCCGCGCCGAGGTCGACGTCGGGTCTGGCGATGCAGACGAGATCGACGTCGCTGAGACTGTAGAGTCCGTTCGAGGTCTCGACGATCGTCGCCTCGCCTCTTGAGGGGGCGCCCGTCATGAAGAGGGCCGTGGCGCGCGAGTCACCGACGGCCGACCAGACGGCGTCGGCGCAGCGCTCGACGATGCCCGCGAAGAATTCGTGCTTCGCGTCATCGTGCGTGTAGCGTCTGTTCGCGCCGTGCCTGCTCGTGCTGACCATCGATCCTGCCTTTCTCCGTCCGGTCGCGGCCCGTGAATGGCCACACTTCCACTCATTCCGTGGGGGCCACCGTAGCATGCCCGGGCCGCAGTATCGCCTCAAGAGTACATATCACTAGCACTTCGTGTACCGGAAGTTCACGTGAGGGTGCGAACAATGAATATCGAGTCGGGATTATCGGCAGAAAGCCCCTAACTCTTGGCATCTTGCGAGTTAACATGACGATGTGATACAATCTATGTGCGCGCCCGGGAAACGCCGGCGGCGTCCTCGGGCGGCACGATTGTCTTACCTCACTGGGTAGGTGGGCACCCAGAATATCCAGACGGCTGATCACTGCGCGAATTCGGAATCAGAGGATTCGAGTGACCCGAGCTGCGTGGCGTGGCGTATCCACGTCGCGCCCAACGAGAGAAGGAGGGAGCGCATGAGATTCGCGCGCACCTTCGTCGTTCTCGCCATCCTGGCGCTGGTCGTTCTGCCGGCGTCCGCACGATGGGTCGAGTTCGGCACCGCAGAGCCCTTCGTGGCTCCTGAGGCGATGCTCGTCTCGTCCGACTACTCCGGCGTCAGACTGACGATGGAGATACCGGGCGTCGAGGTGACGGACATCGCCACCGAACTCGGAACGTTCACCAAGCTGACGATTCCGGGCAGCTATTACACGATCGGTATCGGCGAGCCGATGCTCCCGGTCGTGCGCGAGTTCCTCGAGCTTCCGCACGGCGCGACCCCGCACCTGACGGTGCACCGCGCGGACTACGTCGAGGTCCCGCTCTCGGATCTCGGCATCTCGAGCCGCATCATTCCGACGCAGGAGTCGGTCGAGAAGATGCCCGGCGCTCGCGAAGCCGCCGAGTTCGCGCTCGATGAGACAGCGTACTCGCGCACCGGTCACACGCCGGCCGTCGCGGCGGCCCTGGGCGAGATCGCTCAGGCTCGCGCGCACCGTTTCGTCGAACTCGAGATCTTCCCGGTCCAGTACGACGCCACCGCCGGCACCGTGCGCTACCTGACGAGCATCGAGCTGTCGGTCGAGTTCGAGGGTGGTGACATCGGCGCGACGATGGCCGCGATGGAGCGCTACGCGTCACACGACTTCGACGCGTTCGCTTCGAAGAACCTTCTCAACGCCGACGTCTTCGCGACTCGCGGCGTGCCGGGACTTCCCATCGGCTACCTCATCGTCTGCTACGACGACTTCTACGAGGAGATCCAGCCGCTCGCCGGGCTCCGCCACCGTCTGGGCTACGAGACGACGGTCGTGAAGACCTCGGAGATTCCCGGTGGAGCCACGACCACGAACATCCAGGCGTACATCCAGGACGCCTACGACACCTGGCCGGTGCCGCCGACGTTCGTGCTTCTCGTTGGTGACTCGGGTCAGATTCCGGTCTTCACCGGCAGTTCGTCCGGTTCAGCCGCCGACGTCTACTACGGCAGCATGGACGGCGCGGGCGACTGGGTGCCCGACATCTACATGGGCCGCTTCTCCTGTGACACCGAGGCGGAGGTCACGCTTCTCACGGACAAGACCGTGAAGTACATCCGCTTCGCTCTCGGCAGCGGCACCGACTGGGTCGACGACGCGACCTTCATGGCGTCGAGCGACAACTACACGGTGTCCGAGGGCACGCACAACTACTGCATCGACAACTGGGTCACGCCTGACGGCTACACCGTCAACAAGCGTTACTCGGTGACTCACAGCGCCACGACCGCTCAGTGCCTCGCCGACATCAACGGCGGCATCTCGATGCTGACCTACTCGGGTCACGGCTCGGTGAACGGCTGGGCCGACGGTCCCGCCATCAGCGCGACGCAGGTCGAAGCGCTCACCAACGTGGACATGCTTCCGATGGTCCAGTCGTACGCCTGTCTGACGGGCCAGTTCACGAGCCAGTGTTTCGGCGAGACGTGGACACTTGCCCCGAACGGCGGCGTGCTCTTCCTCGGTGCCTCCGAGTCCTCCTATTGGGATGAGGACGACATCATGGAGATGGCTGTGTACGACGCGTGGTTCGACCCGGCGCTGGGTTACACGTGGGCGCGCGGCATGTTCGACGAGGGTCTGTGGGCCGTGTACGAAGCCTACTCCGGCGGCGGCCGCACCCAGTACTACTACGAGATCTACACGGTCTTCGGGGATCCGGCGCTCAATCCGTGGACGGCCGGCGCACCGATGGACCTCGAAGTGACCTACAACGGTGTTCTGCCGCTCGGCCAGGACACGTTCTCGGTCGACGTCGGCACGGTGGCGGGTCGCGACCCGGTCGAGGGTGCGCTCGTCTGTCTCTATATGGACGGCGAGTTCTACGAGACGGGCCTGACCGATGCGACGGGTCACGTCGACATTCTGATCGACACGCCCGCCACGAACGTCGGTTCGATGGACGTGTGGGTGAGCATGCACGACTACAAGCCTCACTCCGGCAGCGTGGACGTCATCGTTCCGGTGACCTACACGATCGACCCGGCGACGATCCCGATCAACACCGCGACCGATCTGACGGTCACCGTGTGGGACAGCGCCGGTGTCGAGCTTCCGGACGTCGAGATCACCATCGACGGTTGGGGCATCACCCCGATCGTGGATGTGACCGACGCGCTCGGCGAGGCGCACTTCAACGTCACCGCCCCGTACGGCGAGGACCTGACGATCGTCGGCAGCGAGCTCAGCGCGAGCTACAACTGCTTTGAGGACGTCATCCCGGTCACCGGCGGCTCGACGTTCACCTCGGCCGACATCGCGGCCTCGGTCGCGTCGATCGGTCTCTACGGCACGCTCGCGCCGTTCTACGAAGGCGCGATCACGGGCATGAGCTCCGAGAGCGGGTTCGACCTCTACGCGGTCGGTTCCGGCGTTGACCTCTATGGCAACTCCGGCGGAGCGACGACGCTCGAACTGCTCGGAACGCCGACGGAGACGGGTATCGTCAACTGCGCGCTCGCCAAGAGCGGCTTCGACATCTACCTCGAGGACATCACGGTCCAGGTCGTCTACGGCCAGCTGGCCGGTGAGGTCTACGAGGCTCCTGAGCGCGCTCCGATCGAGGGAGCCGTGATCAA
>JAPEKQ010000033.1 GCA_029990205.1 bacterium | reverse complement strand
AACATGCTCGCACACGCGTCCCCCAATCCATTCAATCCCGTGACCAGGATCGCCTATAGCGTTCGCGAGTCGGGGCCGGTCGTGATCGAGGTCCACAACGTTGCGGGGCGGGTCGTGCGTACGCTTCTCGAGAGCGAGCTCGCTGCCGGGACCGAGGGGTTTGTGGTGTGGGACGGGAGGAACGACGCGGGGGAGAGCTGCGCGAGCGGCGTCTACTTCTGCCGGATGGTGGCTCCCGGGTTCGTCGAGAGCCGCAAGATGGTCGTGTTGAAGTGATGCGAAGAATGCGCTGAGACGCGCTGGACCATCCACAAGAGCCCCGTCACGCCGGCACGGCGGGGGAGGGACAAAGCAAGAGGCCGCCCGCGTCCGTGGGCGGCCTCTCCTGTTGCGCAAGGCGTCCTCCCCCCCGGGCCGACCCCTTGCACGCTGCATCCGGGCGGGACCGGTGGTCCCGCCCGGCTTCGTTGTCTACTTCAGGATGATCATCTTCTTCATCGCGCCGTTGGCGCCGCTCTGCACGCGGTAGAAGTAGATGCCGGCCGAGACGTCGCGGCCGTTCGAATCCTTGCCGTCCCACGCGACCGCGTGGCGGCCGGCGGGGAGCTCACGGTCCACGAGCGTCGTGACCATGCGGCCCGCGACGTTGAAGACCTCGAGCGTCGTCTTCGACGGCTGCGGCAGGTCGAAGGCGAGCGTCGTTCCACCCCTGAACGGGTTCGGGTAGTTCTGCCTGAGCGCGAAGGCGACCGGGATGGTCGGCTCATCGACGCCCGTGCCCGATGTGGTGACCGCGATCGTCACGACGTCGTACGTGTCGTAGCGGCTTCCCGTCGAGAGGTGAAGGTCGAACTCCACGGTCTCGTCGGCGGGCGAGGCTGCCACCCTGATGACGAACGGCGAGGCCGCGTTCGTGGCCGAGCCGCCGCCGGGGATCGTGCCGAAGCTGGCCGATCCGTCCTCGACTACGACATCCGGGTCGCTCGTCGTGAGCGTTCCGGTGACCGTTCCAGCACTGCCCGTTCCGCCGTTGGCGATCGTCAGGATCAGATCGCACACCTCGAGCGGGTCGGCGATACCGTCGCCGTTGCCGCCGCTCGAGTCGTCGATCGTCTGCCCGTCCACGGCGAGCCAGACATCCGACTGCGTGGGAGCCTGCGTCGTGAACTTCACGGCGCGGCCATTTGAGATCGTCGCGCCGTTGGCGTCGTGGCTTCCGTTGTAGACGTACTGGATGCCGTCATTCTGTGCCGGGTTCTCGATGCCGATCGTCGCACTGCCGACTGTCCCGACCGTCTGGTACTGGAAGACGATCTCCCCGTTGCCCGAGGTCGTGGGGTAGTAGGCCGGGTCATAGAGAATGACCTCACAGGTCTCGGCGTTACCGCCACCGTAGTGAACGTTCGCATCGAATTGCACGATGTAGCGGTGGTTCGCGCTGTCGTAGTACTCGTAGATGTTGCCGCCGCTCGACGGATCCAGGTCGTCCCAGAACAGAGCAAGCATCGCATCCGGTCCGTGCGTGCTCGGGATCGCCGAGTTGTCGCCGAAGCGGTAGTCCTCGACGCCGAGTGCGACGAAGCCGTTCGAACAGACGGACACCTGCGTGTAGTCCGTGCCGTAGTACCTGAACGTGAACGGGAGCGTCAGAGTCGTCGTCGCGGCGTCCTCGTTCGTGATGGCCGAGATGATCGAACCGACGCTTGTGATCTCGACCCAGTCGTAGGTCGGCGCGCGACCCGTTGACGTGTCCGTGTCATCGTACGCGTAGTATCCGTACGTGTCCGGTCCGGTCGGGCCCTGCGTCGCCGAACCACCCGACGCGATCGAGAACGCCATCGTCTCGTCGTGCGTGTAGGTGGCCGCTGCACCTGTGGCATCCAGATTGAAGCTGATCAGATGCGCCGGCGGAATGCTCGGGCTGACGCTCACGCGGAACGAGTTGGCGGCGTTCGTGCCGCTGCCGCCGACACCGATGTCTCCGAAGAGGCCGTCGTCGTCCGTGACCGCGACGAAGGCGTCCGTGGAGATGAGCTGCCCGACAACGCCGGTCACGCCGAGCGCGCCGTTGTTGTCGAGCGCGATGTTGATCCATGCGGTCTCGCCGGCCTCGAGGACACCGTCCCCGTCGCCGCCCGCGCCGCTGTCATCAACGGTCACGCTGCCGATGCTGAGGTCGGCCGCGGAGACGACCACGTCCGGGACCAGGATGGTCCATGACGCGCGCGCGTCGTCCGCCGTCGCGTAGACCGTCAGCGCCAGTTCGTGGCCGTCGGGACAGGCTGAGCCGACCTCGAACGTGAAGTCCGTGACGTTGTCACCGGTACCGCCGCTCGCGATCGTGCCGTACGACGACGTCGTGTCGGCCAGCGTCACATACATGTCGCTCGACCGGAGCACGCCCTGCGTGCTCGTTGCGGCGTCCGGCCCGGAGTTCTCGAGCGTGACGGTCAGCGCGACCGTCTCACCCGGGCTGACGAGCCCGTCGTTGTTGCCGCCCGAGTCGTCCGGAGACGAACTGCTGTACTGAAGGAAAGCTCCGTCGACGGTCACGACCGCGTGCCCCTCGTACGGATGGATGTTGTGCCCGGTCACCGTGATCCAGACCGTGTCCGCGAGCACCGGGTTGATGCTGAGCGACACGTTGCCGTTGACGTCGGTCGTGCCGGTCTCGTAGATCTCGCCGTCGGCGTATGCGCAGACGAGAGCGCTCGGGACGGCGGTCCCGCCATCCTCGACCGTGACCAGATAGGAACTCGGACCGTTCGGGACCGTCGCCGAGTGCGTGACGGTTGTCTGCACCGGCAAGGCCGTCCAGACGTCGAGCGCCGGGTCTCCCTGACAGCTCCATCCTTCATACTCGTACTCGTCACCGTAGGTCACGTACACGGCGCTCTTGCCGTGAGCCAGAGCCTCGCCGATCGTGTGCATCTTGAGATTGAAGATGCCCGAGTAGAAGTCCCGGTTCACGACGCTTCTGAGATGCGCGCCGCCGGAGACGATCCTGCTCGTGGCGAGGAACGCCACGGAGCCCCTCGGCGTGCCGACGGTGCCCGCACGCATCCACGTCTCACACGGGTAGCCGTCCGAGCTGTACGACCCGGTGCCGCACGTCGCGGACATCACGACGGGAAGCCTGTACCCGGGGGTCGTGCTGTTCGGGTTCGCATCGAAAGGCGACCACCAGTTCGAGACGCCCTGGCCGCGGTAATTGACGAACACACGTCCGCCATCGACCGCGGCATGGATGTCGTTGTAGTCGTCGCCGTTCTTGCGGAAGAGCGTGTCGATGACCGAGAAGCCTTCGTTCTCCATGAGGTCGTACGCGTGCCACGTATCCGCATAGTACGTCGCGTCCGAGGAGTCGTAATCGTCGCGGACGATGAGACATGCGCTCTGGAACCAGAAGATATCGGCCATGTACGGGCTGCGTTCGTAGCCGAGGGTCTTGTCGACGATGAGGTTGATGTCCGCGTCGCTGTCGCCGGAGAACCGTCCCCAGAAGACGTCGATCAGCGGGTCTGAACCCTCGATCTGACAGTAGCCGTCATCCGAGCCGCTTGAACTGCCGTGCGTCGGCAGGTGGTCGGTGTCACCGACGAAGAGGATGTACTCGGGCGGAACGGTCCACGTGTTGTATGCCGTCGAGATGTAGCTTGCGATCTGCGAGTAGCTCGAGCCGATGACCGAGAGCTTCGCGATCTCGACCTCGAACCCCATCTTGTGCTTCCACTCGGCCAGCGGGAGAATGTTGTCGTAGTAGGTGTCGGCCGTGATGATGAGGTACTTGCCCCGCGAATCGCTCTCGTAGCGCGTTGCCACGAAGTCGTAGTTCGCGATCTGCGCCTCGTAGAGGCTGCGGAAGGCGGGTGACTCGCTGCGAGTGGCCGTCTTGATGTTCGTGCGGCCGGGCGCGCTGTAGTCGAGTTCGACGGTGACCCGCGTCGCAACGCGAAGTTCACCGGCCTTCGCGTCGTACGATGCGGGGTAGACCCGGAGCGGGACGACTCGGAAGTCTCGCATGATGGCGGGGTCGCCGATGGAGACCGTGTTCTCGGGGAAGAGCGAGCTGCGCGCGTATGCGTCCGCGTTGTACGCAAGCTCGGTTCCCGGTTCGCGGTCCTGCTCCTGTACCGGCAGGAGTTCGCCGCACGAGATCGTCCTGTACTGCGCGTCGAGGATGCGAAGCTCCACGCCGGAAGCCGGCGGTATCGCGATCATCGTCGCGGCAACAGCGAGCGTCGGATCGCCGAGGTCACCGAAGGAGGACGCTCCGTCGAACGTGAGGAGATCGTATGTGAGTCCCTCGAGCTGCACGCTCGAGAGCTCGGCTCGCGGGATCTCGATCTCGACGACGGTGTGAGCCTGGTCGGATTCGAGGACGTTGAAGGTGACCGCCGCGGCGGGACCGACAAGCAGCGCCATGAGCACCGCCGCCAACGTCGCCGTCAGGGCATGCGAAAACCGTCCGCGCATCTGTTCCTCCTTGAATGGAAGGCGCGTAATGACTATCTCTTCATCTCGTCTCACAGTGCCGTAATCGTCCGGCGCTCGGGTGACCTCAGGGTAAGGTGACCCGAGCGTATCTTCCACGTGCGTACCATCTTATCACATTTTGCTTGGTTTGTCTATGACGCGTTGCGGTGTGTTCCCGCTTGGGAGCGCAATGAGACCGTCTGAGCGGCCGGACGCGGCTGTCTCGGGGCCAACTGCCTACGGCGTGAGGAGTTCGGCGAGCGGGAGGGAGTTGAGCAGCAGTCCGAGCATGAACGGTGCGACAAGGTAGGTGGCGACCATCACGAGGGTCGCTCGTCGGCCGAGGACCGATGAGAGCAGCGGAACGGAACTCGCGCAGATGCCGGTGCTGGCAAGAGAGAACGCAAGCGCGTGGCCGAGCGGTAGCCCGCCGCGGACCAGCGGCGCGACGAGGAGAACCTCTTCGCCGGCGCACATGTTGATCGGGATACCCACGAGCGTGGTCGCCGCAAGCGACAGGATGCCCGACCGCGCGACGATCTGGATGAGTTCGGGTGTGACCGCTGCGGCGACGAGAGAGCCGAGGCAGAGTCCGTACAGCACGTATGGGAACAGGCGTCGAACCGTGGCCCGGGCGGCCGCAAGCGGTGAGTCGGTGGCGGTGTCGAAGGGGGAGGCGCAGACATCGCCGGCACCCTTCGCCGACAGCGGAGCAGTTCCCACCGAAGCCGCAACGCGTGGTTCGGCAACATGCATTCCGGCGACGTGCGGTTCGACCGCTGCGGCGATCGCTGCGGCGACGAGCGCTGCGCCGAAGACACGAATGAGGATGTAGGTTGGTCCAAGTACGTCCAGCCCGATGAGGATGATCACGGGGCTCAGGAGCGGGGCCGTTGCCAGGAACACGAGCGCGGTTCGAACTCCGGTGCGCCGGGTGGTCAGCATCGCCTTTGCGACGGGGATGACGCCGCACGAGCAGACCGGGAGCACGGCGGCGACCACAAACGCGGTGGGTGCGTTCCGCGGCGTGAGTCGGTTCCAGCGAGTCATGAGCAGTCCGGAGAGCAGGCTCGCCGCGATGAAGATGGGTACGACCGTGGCCGCGTAGTACCAGCACGCCTCGAGGACGATCGTCACGAACTCGCCGAACGACGTGATGGTCGTTCCTCCAAGACCGGCGACGGGACAGGCGGCGCAGAAGGCGAACAGACCCGCGCGAAGCTGCGGGACCATCCCGAGAATCGAGATCATCACAGAGAGGACGAAGATCGCGACCGTTGCAAGGTCTCTTGTCCCGGTCGACATCGGAACGCGACGGAGCAGCGGTCGGCCGCGGCGGGCGGGCAGACCGTCGACGAACACGAGGATTGTGATGGCGAAGACGATCGCGCCAAGCAGCGCCTGCATGTGACTCCCTGTTCAGTGGTCGTGGTGTCCCGGGAGAGACGGGGGGCTTGCCGTTCGCCCCCAAGAGTACGGCACGGCCGGGCTGTCGACAAGCAGCGCTGGATTCGGCTTGGACGCAAAGCGAGGGCATTCAGGAGATGGTGTGAGATGGCATTTGGACTTGACAATGAACCCGCGGGCGAATACTATGAACAATATGCGTAGTATTGTATAGAATCATCATGATGTTCAATACGTCCAAGCGGCGGATCTGATGGGCGAGTTGACAGGGGCAAGGAGCAATACGTGGCACATGGTGATGCGAAGCGCGATGCCATCCTGACCGCCGCGATGGAGGTCTTCGCGAGGTACGGGCTCAAGAAGACCACGGTCGGAGACATCATACGCGCTGCCGGCGTCTCGCGCGCCACCATCTACAAGCACTTCGCCGACAAGGCCGAGATCTTCGATGCGGTGGTCGGGCGCGAGATGAGCGAGATGCTGGCCGAGAATCGGCGGGCGATGGAACAGGAGACGACGACCCGAGATCGGCTCCGTGCAGTGATCACGACACACGCCGAGCTCGTCCGCAGGAAGGTGAATCTTCTGCGCGTGACCAAGGACCGGTTCGCGGAGATCGTCCCGCACACTCAGGAACGGGTCCGGGAGATGACGGTGGTGTCAACGGCGCTCTTTGAGGAGATCATCCAGCAAGGTGTGGACGACGGTGAGATCGAGGTTGATGACGTGAAGCTCACTGCCATCGCGGCGTTCTGCGCGGCCAAGGGCATCTTCATGAACGCGGTCGTGGATGTGTGGGAGGCGGACCGGGATGTCATAGTCGACCGCATGGTCGACATGCTCATGGACGGGCTCCGGCCCCGAGAGGAGAAGATGTCGTGAGCCTCGAAACCGGGCGGCCGCGGATCGGCGTCAGCTCGTGTCTTCTCGGCGAGAAGGTCCGGTTCGACGGCGGCCACAAGCGCGACCACTTCCTGACCGACACCTTCGGGCAGTTCGTGGACTGGGTGCCGGTCTGCCCGGAGGTGGAATGCGGTCTGCCGGTGCCTCGCGAGTCGATGCACCTGGCCGGCGATCCCGAGTCGCCGCGGCTCGTCACGACGAAGACGAACGAGGACATGACGGCCAGGATGAAGCGGTGGGCCCGCGGCCGACTGAAGGAGCTGGAGAAGGAGGAGCTCTCGGGGTTCGTGTTCAAGAGCAGGTCTCCCAGCTCGGGGATGGAACGGGTGAAGGTCTACGGATCGAGCGGCATGCCCCGGAAGGTCGGCGTCGGGATCTTCGCGCGGGCCTTCATGGACGCGTTCCCCCTGACTCCGGTCGAGGAGGAGGGTCGGCTCCACGACGCGAACATCCGCGAGAACTTCGTCGAACGGGTGTTCGCGATGGAGCGGCTCCGGAAGCTGGTCAGCAGAAGGGCGTCCCGCCGCGAACTCGTGGAGTTCCAGGCCAGCCACAAGCTTCAGCTGATGGCGCACAGCCCGAAGCTCCAGAAGGAGACTGGGCGACTCATCGCGCGCGTCGCCGAACTCAAGCCACGGGAGCTGTACCGGCAGTACGCCGAGCTCTTCGCTGAGGCTCTCAGGCAGCGCGCGACGCTCGGGAAGAACGCCAACGTGCTCCAGCACGCGATGGGCTACTTCCGAAAGGACCTGACGTCCGACGAGCGGCAGGAGGCCCAGGAGCTCATTGAGAGCTACCGTCGGGGTCACATCCCGCTCATCGTTCCGGTGACGATGGTCAGCCACTACGTCCGCAAGTACGATACCGAGTACCTGCGCAATCAGACCTACCTCGAGCCGCACCCGCTCGAGCTCAAGCTCAGGAATCACGCATAGACTCAGCCGCGCAGGTCGCGGTCCGCAGCAAGCGGCACAGACACGAAGACGGGAGACAGCATGCAGAACATCGGACACAGAGAGACCGGGACCGGAGCCGCGCGACGCACCGCGGTTCTCGCGGTCTGCGTCGCGCTCGTTGCGGTGGCTTCGCCTGCCGGCGCGCAGAGCACGGGTGACGCGGGCGGTGAAGCGCTCGAGCTGACGCTCGACGAGGCGGTTGTGATCGCGCTCGAGAGCGGGCACGAACTCGGCATGACACGCGCTGCCGAGGAGGCAGCGAGGGCTCAGTTCGCACAGGCTCGC
Source organism: bacterium (assembly GCA_029990205.1). Lineage (GTDB taxonomy): Bacteria > Joyebacterota > Joyebacteria > Joyebacterales > Joyebacteraceae > JAPEKQ01. The sequence goes on along the minus strand of JAPEKQ010000033.1, from coordinate 6,716 downwards.
TCGGCGTTCCTGCCGGCGTTGAGCGCGAGCGCATCGTACACGCGTCTCAACGAGATTCCGTACATGGATGCGTCGGGGTTCAGCGCGATGTTCGAACCGCTCATGGCGCCGTTCGAGTACCTGGTCGATCAGGGCTACCTTGACCCATCGACTCTTGAGGGACTCTCGGGCGGCGGCGGCTCCGACAGGATCTATGTGGGCGACGACGATGTCTACTCGGTCGGCCTCACCGCGACACAGCCGCTCTTCACGGGCGGGGCGCTCTGGAGCGCCAAGGACGCGGCCGGCCATGGACTCCGCGCGGCCGAGCATAACACGGTCCGCGCCGAGCATCAGACACGCTACGACGCGACGCAGGCCTATGTGATGTCCGTGCAGGCTCAGGCAGCGCTCGACGTGATGGACAACGCTGTCGCGCAGATGCAGTCGCACCTGGACGATCTTGAGGTCATGTACGAGGAAGGTATGGTCCTTGAACGTGACATCATGGCGGCGCGCGTGCAGATGTCTTCGATCGAACTGGACCGCAACACGACGAGCCATGCGGTCAGCCTGACCGAGGCGGCGCTTGCGTTCCAGCTTGGGCTCGAACCGGGCACGTCGATCAAGACGGTCGATGGGCTGGACAGGGACGGTGCTTCGGCCGGGGACGGTCCGAAGCTCGACGCACTCACAACGACGGCTCTCAGATTGCGGCCCGACCTGCTCTCGATGGGGCACAGCGTCGGCGCCACCGACAACCTCGTCGGCATCGCGCGGTCGGAATTCTTCCCGCAGATCGCCGTCGTGGGGAACTACAACTGGGACCGCCCGAACCAGCAGTACGAGCCGGAGTTCTACGACTCCTGGAGTGTGACGGTCGCGGCCTCGATGAACATCTTCGACTGGGGCGGCCGGTGGAACCGCGTCCGCGAGGCGAAGGCCACACGGCTCCAGGCCGAGCGCGGACTCAAGATGATGGAGGATGCCGTCCGACTCGAGGTCGAGGCGGCGTGGCAGGGGCACGACGCGGCATCGAAGGCCGTCGACATCGCGCGGAGCGGGGTCGAGCAGGCGCGAGAGAGCTACCGCGTAACGGAAGAGAGCTTCAAGAGCGGTGTCGCGTCGAACAGCGACGTGCTGGATGCGAGTACTGCACTGAGAGCCGCTGAGATGGATCACGTCGCCGCGCTGGCGCGGCTGCGACTGGCGGAGGCCGGGCTCGACCTGGCCGCCGGAGTCGTCAGCGAAGGGGAGGAGACACGATGAGGAACCGTGGAACAGCACTGATGCGCGCCGGCGTCTTGGTTCTGATCGCGGCGTTCACGCTCGCGGGGTGCGGCGGGCCGGGTGGCGGAGAGCAGCAGCAGGCGGAGGAGCGGGTGAGACCCGTCGAGGTCGCGACGGTCGAGATGTCGAACGTCACGCCGACGCTCGAGTTCTCGGGCAGCATCATGCCGGCGAGGGAGGCCTCCGTCGGCGCCATGGTGAGCGCGCAGGTGAAGACGATGCATGTCGAGCCCGGCGACCGCGTACGCGAGGGTGATCTCATGGTCGAGATGGCCGGCGAGCAGCTGGTCCAGGCCGAGGCGCAGTTCGTGGCCGCACAGAAGGACTGGGAGCGCATGACCCGCCTTCTCGAAGCGGGCGCCATCACCCAGCAGGCGTTCGACCAGATCGACGCCGGCTACCAGGCGGCGAAGGCTTCGCACGACCTCGTGCGCGAGAGCACGATGATCCGGGCGCCGTTCGACGGAGTCGTCTCCGCGACCTACATGGAGGAGGGCGAGGTCTTCGTCCTGATGCCCGGAGGCAGTTCGTCCACTCCCGCGATCGTCGAGGTCGTCCAGCTGAACAAGGTCAAGGTGCGGATCGCCGTCTCCGAGCGCGACCTCCCGGAGGTCCGCAAGGGGCTCAAGGCGAACGTGACCGTGGCGACATACCCCGGCCGCGAGTTCGAGGGGACGGTCACGCTCGTCGAGCCCGTGATCAGCTCCATGACACGGACCGCGACGGCCGAGGCCACGATCCCGAACGGGGGTGAGCTGCTTCGTCCGGGGATGTTCGCGAACCTCACGCTCGACCTGGCTCCGCGCGACGTGCTCCTCGTGACGCACGACGGCGTCCTCCAGCAGGAGGGAACCGGACGGTACTTCTCCATGTTGTACGAGGATGGGGTCGCCAGGCGTGTTGATGTCGAACTGGGCCACGTGAGCGGCGAGTACCACGAAGTGCTCTCAGGGCTCGAGGCGGGGCAGGCCGTCATCACGACCGGCCGCTACCGTCTCGCGGACGGCGCGAGCGTCTCGAGCGTGCGGGAGGAGGGTGACCGATGAACCTTCCGGAACTGGCAGTACGCCGTCCTGTCACCATCTTCATGGCGTACCTGGCGATCGCGCTCTTCGGGTTCCTTGCGATCACGAGGACGCCGATCGATCTCTACCCGGACATGGAGTTCCCGAACGTCGCGGTCATCACGACGTATCCGGGCGCCGGGTCCGAGGACATCGAGAACGACGTGACCAAGCCTCTCGAGGACGCGGTCGCGACGGTCAGCGGCATCGACCAGATCTCGTCGGTCTCGCAGAGCAACCTGTCGGTCGTCATGGCCGAGTTCGAGTGGGGCACGAACCTCGATGAGGTCTCGAACGACATCCGCTCTGCCATCGAGATGGCGAAAGACGATCTCCCGTCAGGAGCCGATGCGCCGCGTCTTCTCAAACTGAGCGCGGACATGGCGCCGGTCGTGGTGCTGGCCATCAGCGCGAACGAAAGCTACGAGAGTCTCAACTACATCGTAGAGAACGAGATCGGTGACAAGCTCCGGCGCGTTCCCGGTGTGGCGATGGTGAGCGCGATGGGCGGGCCGAAGCGACAGATCGAGGTCCGGATCGACCCGCAGCGGCTCCAGGCGTACGGCATCTCGCTCGAGCAGATCGCGCAGGTGCTGGCAGCCGAGAACCTCGACTTCCCGGTCGGCACGATCGATCAGGGGAACTCGGAGATCTCGATCCGGGTGCCGGCCGAGATCGATGAGCTGAGTCAGCTCGAGAGGATCGTGGTCGGGCAGCATGTGGGATCGCTGGTCTATCTGGGGGACGTCGGGGACGTCGTGGACGGCTTTGCCGACCAGACGATGCAGGCGCGGTCGAACAACCGCCCGGGCGTCATCGTATACATGCAGAAGCAGTCGGGCGCCAACAGCGTCGAGGTCGCGACCGCCATCAAGGCAGAGGTGGCGCGCATCCTGCCGACGCTTCCGCCAGACATCGAGATCGAGCTGCCGATGGACTCGTCGGAGTCGATCACCAGCTCACTGACGACACTCATCACCGCCGTGATGTTCGGCTTCCTTGCGGTTCTCGTCGTCGTGCTCCTCTTCCTCAGGCGATTGCGGAGTACGATCGTGGTGGGCATCACGATTCCAGTGTCGTTCCTCATGGTGCTCATCTTCATGAATGCGATGGGGTACACGTTCAACTCCATCAGTCTGATGAGTCTGGCGATCGCCATCGGCATGGTTGTCGACGCGGCCGTCGTCGTGCTCGAGAACATCACGCGTCACGTCGAGGCGGGGGAACGCGTCAGCGAGGCCTCCATCTACGCGCCGTCCGAGGTCGGTCAGGCTCTCATGGCTTCGGCTCTGACGACGATCGCCGTGTTCATCCCCATGATCTTCGTTACCGGGATCGTCGGAGTCATGTTCAACCAGCTGGCGCTCATCATCGTCGTGACGATCGCTGCGTCGCTGCTGGTCGCGCTGACCCTGACTCCCGCGTTGACCTCGACGTTCATGAGAAGGTCGTTCGACGCACAGAAGAGCAGGAGCAAGGGATTCTTCGAGTTCGGGGAGCGTGTGTTCAACGGGCTCGAGACGTGGTACTCGGGACGGCTCAAGGCCGCGCTTGCGCACAAGGGTCGTGTCGTTCTCATCGCGGTACTCGTTTTCGTCGGCACGATGATGCTCACCGGGTTCCTCGGGACCGAGTTCTACCCGGAGGAGGACGGCGGCTATGTCAGCGCCATCATCGAACTGGCGCCGGGTACCAGGCTGGAGCGCACGGTCGAGGTCATGGGAGGCGTCGCCGAGTACGTCGAGGCGACGATCCCGGAGCGCGAGCACTACTTCTTCCGGAGCGGCCAGACCGAGAGCGGTTTCGCAGCGCTGATGGGGGAGAAGGAAGGCTCGAACGTCGCCGAGCTCGGCGTCAAGCTCGTGAAGAAGGCTGACCGCGAGCGCTCAAGCTTCGAGATCGCCGAGGAGGTCCGTGAGTACCTCAACACCATCCCGGGCGTTCTCAGTCTCGAGGTCACCGGTCAGAACCCGATGAGCAGCGCCATGGGTGGTGGTGCGGCGGTTGAGATCGAGGTCTACGGCGACGATCTGGCGGAGCTGAACAAGGCCGCCGAGGACGTCCGAGACGCCGTGCGGACGATCGAAGGGACGCGCGACGTCCGTCTCGACCGCGGTGAGCCGCTGCCCGAGCTTCACGTCGTCGTGAATCGGGAGAAGGCGGCGTCGCTCGGTGTCAACACGGCCATCGTGGCGTCAGCGCTTCGCTCGCAGGTCTACGGTGTGGAGGCGACGCGGTTCAGCGGTGAGGGCGAGGAGTGGAACATCCTGCTCCGCGCCACAGAGGACGGTCGCAGCGACGCCGAGGACATCCTCACGCTTCCCATCACGACGCTCACGGGTCAGACCATCACACTGGCGGCCGTGGCCGAGCTCGTACCTGGCACCGGACCGACGGTCATCAACCGACTTGACCAGCAGCGCATCGTCAACGTGCTGTCCGACCTCCATGGGATGCGGCTCAACGAGGCGAGACCGCTGATCGAGGAAAAGATCGCCGAGCTCAATCTTCCCGCCAGCATCGACATCGCCTTCGGCGGAGACGTCGAGGAGATGGCGGAGTCGTTCAAGGACCTCACGCTGCTGCTTGTGCTCGCCATCGCGCTGGTCTACATCGTGATGGCCGCGCAGTTTGAGTCGTTCCGCGGTCCGTTCATCATCATGTTCTCGATCCCGTTCGCGTTCGTCGGTGTCATCTGGGCGTTCCTGGTGACCGGGACGACGCTGAACATGGTCTCGTTCATGGGCATGATCATGCTGATGGGTATCGTGGTCAACAACGCTATCGTGCTCGTCGACTACGCGAACATCATGCGGAAGCGCGGAAAGAGCATCTACGACGCGCTGGTGATCGCCGGGCAGCGGAGGCTCAGGCCTGTGCTCATGACGGCGTCCACGACGATGTTCGGCATGCTCCCTCTCGCGCTCTCGCGCGGTGAAGGCGCCGAGTCATGGAACCCGCTCGGGATCGCCATGATCGGTGGACTGCTCGTGTCGACCGTCGTCACGCTTCTCCTGGTGCCCGTCCTCTACAGCATCTTCGAGGGGCGCAGCAAGAGACGGGAGGTGGAGGTTTGAAGCTGGTCTTCATGACGTACTACGTGGGCATGCATCGGGACGTGCGTGAGATCCTCGGGGACTGTGGCATCAGCAGCTACACGCGCTGGGCAGAGGTGACCGGGCAGCTGAGCTGCGGTGAGCCGCGCGAGGGCACCGACGTGTGGCCGGGATACAACACGGCGCTTCAGGCGGTGCTCCGCGAGGAGACCGCGACGAAGCTCGAGACAGCGATTCGCGAGTACAACGCCGCGCAGCGCGGCGATGAACGCATCGACGCGTACTTCCTTGAGATCCAGTCCGTCGTCAGGGCGGCTGACGAGTTCGAAACCTGCGGACAGTAGCGGCGCGACGCGGCGTCGCGTGACGGTCCGTTTCAGGATGTTGCCTGCGCAAGGCGGGAACCGCTGTGGCTGACGCAGCGAAAAGCGGCGGGAGAGGACGCATTGTCCAATCCCGCCGCATTCCTTTGCGTGTCGTCTGCTTGACGGCTACCCGATTGAGTCAGACTACTCGAGCGGCCCGGTGACTACTCGAACGGCTCGACACGGCACGAGGAATCGGTCTCGCCGCCGCTCTCGGGGTACTGCTCGAAGAGCTTCCCCCACGGGCTCTCGCGTTTCCACTGCTCGACGACCGGCGTGCCGTTCTTCGGATACCAGAACTTGTCGTGGTAGTACTCGCTGGCGAAGATGAACATCTTCACGATCGGTGTCTGGAAGAGGAGCTTCTGGAAGATCTTCAGCGGTGACCGCCACAGCAGCATGCCTGTGCCGGTACCGAGGTTCACGCCCACCTTGAATCCCCAGCGCTCGTCTGCGACCTCGGGCATCCCGACGATCTCGATCTCCTTCGGGTTCCCTTGTCCCAGTCCGCGTTCGGTCGCGTGCGCGATGTAGTCGATCGACATCGGATCGAACCCCATCATCTGCGCTGCGACCGCGTCGATCGCGACCTGGTCTGATGAGGCGAGGATGACGTCCTTCTGATGGGGGATGAGCGTTCGCGGACCCGGCCCGCTCCCCGCGGTCGTTCCGTCCATCGTGCAGAAGACACCCGTGTGGATCTCCTTCTGGATCGCCAGGAGGTCGACGATGGTGTCGTGGATCCACGTGTGAGTCATGTGGCGGTTGACATTGAGCAGTCCGCCGAAGGCGTTCTTGAGCGCGCCAGTGGTGGTGGTGTAGCTGTGCGTCTTGACCGTGGGCAGGTGGACGATGTTCTTGTCGAAGAAGTAGTCGGGCAGGTAGATGCCGTCGGGGAAGACCGTGTCGAGCACGGCCATCCTGGCCTTGGGCTCGTACTTGACCCAGCTCATGTCCTCGGA
>JAPEKQ010000032.1 GCA_029990205.1 bacterium | reverse complement strand
GACTTGCCGTGATCGACGTGGCCGATCGTGCCCACGTTCACGTGGGGCTTTGTCCTCTCAAACTTCTCCTTGGCCATTCCTGTTCCCCTTCTGTGGTGCTCTCGTGTGTTGTCTACCTGTATTCAGTGCTGCTCTCCCGCCGGCCGCAACGACCCGCCGAGAGTATCTATGCCCATCCCCAGCCCGCCGTCATACGCTCGAGTGTCTCCTTCGGCACCTCCGCGTAGTGCGAGAACTGGGTGGTGTACACGGCGCGCCCCTGGGTGAGGGATCGCACGGCCGTGGCGTATCCGAATGTCCGTCCGAGCGGCACGGTGGAGTCGACGACCTGCCCGTCACTCCGCATCGTCGTGCCCTCGATCCGCCCGCCGCGGGCGTTGAGGTCCGAGATGACCTCGCCCACGAACTGCTCCGGCACAACGACCTCGACCTTGACGATCGGCTCGAGCAGCGCCGGAAGCGCCTTCACCGCGGCCTCACGGACGGCGATGGTGCCGGCGGCCTTGAAGGCCATGTCCGTCGAGTCCTTGTCGTCGTAGCTCCCGCCGATGAGCGTCACCTTGACGTCGATCATCGGGTAGCCGGCCAGAATGCCGTTCCCGAGCGCGCTCATGATGCCGCTCTCGATCGCGGGGATGAACTCCCGGGGTATGACCCCGTCCGGAAGCTCGTTCTGGAACTCATTCCCGCCATCGCGATTCGGCTCCATTCTGATGACGACGTCTCCGAACTGGCCCTTGCCGGCGCTCTGCCGGATGAACTCGCCGCGGGCCTCCGTCGCCTTCGTGATCGTCTCGCGGTACGCCACCATCGGCTTGCCGACGTTGGCCTTCACGCCGAACTCACGCACCATCCGGTCGGCGAGCACCTCGAGGTGCAGCTCACCCATACCCGAGATGATCGTCTGGCCGGTGTCCTCGTTCGTCCTGTTGACGAACGTCGGGTCCTCTTCCGAGAGCCGGTCCAGCGCGTGCATGAGCTTCTCTTCGTCCGCCTTGGTCTTGGGCTCGATGGCCACCGACACGACGGGCTCCGGGAACGTCATCGACTCGAGCACGATCGGGTGCTTCGGGTCACAGAGCGTATCCCCCGTCGCCGACTTCTTCGGTCCGACGACCGCCACGATCTCACCGGCCGACGCCTTGTCCAAATCCTCCTGCTTGTTCGCGTGCATCAGCAGGATGCGACCGATGCGCTCCTTCTTGTCGGTCCTCGGGTTGAGATACTGGGAGCTCTTCTTGAGCGTCCCCGAGTAGATCCTGAGATATGTCAGTCTCCCGACGTAGGAGTCGCTGGCGATCTTGAAGGCCAGCGTTGCGACCGGCGCGTCTGCCGTCGTCTCGCGGGACTCTTCCTTGCCCGTGAACGGATTCGTCCCCGTGACGGGCGGGACATCCAGCGGCGAGGGCAGGTAATCCACGACGCCGTCGAGGATCGTCTGCGCGCCGATGTTGCGAAGCGCCGCGCCGCAGAAGACGGGAACAATTGCATTCGCAATTGTTCCTCGCCGGATCGCGCGACGGAGCTCCTCCTCGGTGGGCTGCTCTCCGCCCAGGTACTTCTCGAGGATCTCATCGTCGTGCTCGACCGCAAGCTCCACCAGCGCGTCCCTCCGGACCTCCGCCTCGTCCATCATCTCCGCGGGGATCTCCGCCTCGGTGATGTCGGCGCCGAACGACTCGGGGTCGAACGTGAGCGCCTTCATCCGAATGAGGTCGATGACCCCGGAGAACTTCTCACCCGCCCCGATAGGAAGCTCGACCGGCGCCGGAACCGCGCCCAGTCGCTCGACCATCATCTCGAGAGCGTTCTCGAAGTCGGCGCCGACGCGGTCCATCTTGTTGATGAACGCAAGCTTCGGAACGCCGTACATATCAGCCTGACGCCAGACCGTCTCGGACTGGGGCTCCACACCGCCGACCGCACAGAACACCGCCACGGCCCCGTCGAGAACTCTCAGGGAACGCTCCACCTCGATCGTGAAGTCCACGTGCCCCGGCGTGTCGATGATGTTGATCCTGTGATCGTCCCAATAGCAGGTCGTCGCGGCCGATGTGATGGTAATGCCGCGCTCCCGCTCCTGGACCATCCAGTCCATCGCAGCCGCGCCGTCGTGAACCTCCCCCATCCTGCGGACCTTGCCCGTGTAGAACAGGACCCGCTCGGTCAGAGTGGTCTTCCCAGCATCTATGTGCGCCATGATGCCTATGTTCCTGACCCTCTCGAGGGTGATCGCCTTCGCCATTCCCTAAGATCCCACCTGGCTTCTAGAATCGGTAGTGCGCCAGTGCCTTGTTCGCTTCCGCCATCCGATGCGTGTCCTCGCGCTTCTTGATGGACGCGCCTTCCTTCTTGTACGCCGCGATGAGCTCACCGGCCAGCTTCTCGGCCATCGTGTGCTCGGAGCGGTTCTTGGCGAATCCAATGATCCACCGAAGCGCCAGCGCCGTGCGCCGCTCGGGACGAACCTCGATCGGCACCTGATAGGTGCTGCCGCCGACTCGCCGCGACTTGACCTCAAGCATCGGCTTGACGTTCGCAACGGCCTTCTCAAAGACCGGGACCGGCTCTTCCTTGGTCCTCTCGGCGATGATGTCCAACGCCTGATACATGATCCGCTCGGACGTGCTCCGCTTGCCGCCCTTCATCAGACAGTTGATGAAACGCGTCACGAGAGCGCTCCCGTGCCTTGGATCCGGTTCCCTCAGTCGCTTCGGAACCTCGCGCCTTCTCGGCATGCTGTCTAACCTCCACCGTGTCTCTGCCCCGCTCGGCCGATAGCCCGCGGGATCGTGTTACTCCTGAACTCGAGCTCTACTTCGGACGCTTCGCGCCGTACTTCGACCTCGACACGCGCCGTCCCTCAACACCCGCTGCGTCGAGCGGACCACGAATGACGTGGTACCGCACACCCGGAAGGTCCTTGACCCTGCCGCCTCTGATGAGAACGACCGAGTGCTCCTGCAGGTTGTGCCCCTCACCCGGGATGTACGCCGTGACCGAGTCGCCCTTCATGAGCCTGACCCTCGCGACCTTTCGGAGCGCGGAGTTCGGCTTCTTGGGCGTGGTCGTGTAGACCCTCGTGCAGATCCCGCGTCGCTGGGGATGCCCCTGGAGAGCTCTCGCCGGCTTCTTCTTGACGCGAACCTTGCGGCCCTTCCTGATCAGCTGATTGATCGTTGGCACTGCTTCCTCCACTCGTCTTTCGACCGTGCTGCGTCCGTTTCGGCGTGGCTTTCACGCCGCTGCTGCATGTGCCCCTTCGGCTACGATGACGCCGATGTGAGCGTTCCGACCTCGCCCTCCGGAGCCTCGTCCGGACGCTCGATCACCCGCGGCGCGGGCTGCTCGGGCTTGGTGACCTCCAGCGCGTCGTACTCGTCCAGACCGGTGCCGGCCGGGATCTTGCGACCGATGATCACGTTCTCCTTGAGTCCCCTCAGCGTGTCGGTGTCGCCCCTCGTCGCCGCCATCATCAGAACGCGCGTCGTCTCCTGGAACGATGCCGCGGAGATGAAGCTGTCCGTCGTCAGCGCCGCCTTCGTGATGCCAAGGAGCAGCGCCTCATGACTCGCCGGCTGGAGCTTCTTATCCTTGCTCTTCACACCTCTGTTCGCCTCACCGATCCTGCGGTTCTCGCGCTCGAACTCGACACGCGATACGGTGTCGCCTTCGAGGAACTTCGAGTCGCCCGGATCGAGAACCTTCACGCGCTGCAGCATCTGGCGGACGATCATCTCGATGTGCTTGTCGTTGATCTTCACACCCTGCAGTCGGTAGACCTCCTGGATCTCATTGAGCAGGTACTCCTGTACGGCCTTCTCACCCTTGATGGCGAGAATGTCGTGCGGGTTGATCGGACCCTCGGAGAGCCTGTCGCCGGCCCCGACGGCCTCGCCGTCGTGGACCCTGAGGTGCGTGCCGTGCGGGAGCTTGTAGACCTTCTCCACGCCCTCGCCGACGACAAAGATCTCCCGGAGACCCTTCTTGACGTCGCCGAACCGCACCGCACCGTCGATCTCGCTGATCGTCGCCGGGCTCTTCGGAGGACGCGCCTCGAAGAGCTCCTCGACCCTCGGCAGACCGCCGGTGATATCCCGCGTCTTACCGAACTCCCGGAGCACCTTGCCCAGGACCGTACCCGGCGCGATCTCCTCGCCGTCCTTGACGAGCACGCGAGCGCCCGTCGGAAGGATGTAGCGGTCGCGGGACTTCCCGGACTTCGACTCGACGATGATCGACGGGTGAAGCTCCTTCTGGTCGTCCTCGACGATGACGCGCTCGCGGTGGCCTGTGGCCTCGTCCGCGACCCGCTCCATCGTGCGGCCTTCGACGACCTCTTCGAAGTTCACGGTACCGCCGGTCCTCGCGATGATCGGGTCGTTGTACGGATCCCACTCGAAGATCGGGTTGCCTTCCTCGATATGGTCGCCGTCCTTGACGTGGAGCAGCGCGCCGTACGGTACGTTGTACGCACGCTCGCGACCGTCATCGCCTTCCTTGACGATACGAGCGTTACGACCGATGACGATCTGATTCCCCTCGCCGTCCCGACGGATGTTGCTCGCTTCCTTGAACTCGAACCGGATCGTGCCTGAAGCGGCCGCCTCGCGCCGCGAGACCTCCGCGATACGCGCCGACGTACCACCGATGTGGAACGTCCGGAGCGTCAGCTGCGTGCCCGGCTCGCCGATCGACTGCGCCGCCACGATACCGACGACCTCGCCGATCTCGACGACGCGCCCGGTCGCGAGATTCCGCCCGTAGCACGCCGCGCAGACGCCGTGTCCCGACTCGCAGGTGAGCACCGACCGGATGACGACCTCTTCGACGTTGGCGTTGCGGATGCGCTCCGTCATCTCCTCGTCGATCAGTTCGTTCCGCTCGACGATGACCTCGCCCGTCGTCGGGTCCTTCACATCCTCGGACGCGGTCCTGCCGAGCAGACGCTCGTGCAGCGGCTCGACGATCTTGCCGGCCTCGACCAGCGCCCTCGTCTGCGTCCCGCGGCTCGTGCCGCAGTCGATCTCACTGATGACGACTTCCTGCGCGACATCCACCAGCCGCCTCGTGAGGTAGCCGGCGTCCGCCGTCTTCAGGGCCGTATCGGCCAGACCCTTCCGCGCGCCGTGCGTCGAGATGAAGTACTCGAGCGCCGTCAGTCCTTCGCGGAAGTTCGACTTGATCGGTGACTCGATGATCTCACCCATCTGACCGGTCAGCTTCTTCGCGGGCTTGGCCATCAGGCCTCGCATACCCGCCAGCTGACGGATCTGATCCTTGGATCCTCGAGCGCCGGAGTCCGCCATCATGTGGATCGGGTTGAACCCGCCGCTGGCGTCCTCGAGGCTATCGCCCATCGCGTCGGCCACGTCGCTCGCCGCATGCGTCCACGTATCGACAACGCGGTTGTAGCGCTCCGTGTCCGTGATGACGCCGTCGCGGTAGTACTTGAGGATCTTGTCGACCTCTTTCTGCGCCGCCGTCAGGATCTCCACCTTGCTGTCCGGCACGATGACGTCATCCACGCCGATCGTAATGCCGCCCAGCGTGGCGTAGTGGAAGCCCATGTTCTTGAGCTTGTCGAGGAGCTCCGCGGTCGCTGCCTGGCCGAAGATACGGTGACACTTGCCGACCAGTTCGCGAAGGCTGCCCTTCGACATCGCCGTGTTCACGAACGTCAAACCCTCGGGGAAGATGTTGTTGAACAGCACCCGTCCCGGAGTCGTGATCCTCGTGCGTCCGTCAACCCGGACCTTGATCCACTCGTGCAGGTTCACCAGACCCTCGTCGAGCGCGAACTGCATCTCGTCGGGGTCGGCGAACGTCCGCATCTTCTCCTCGTCCGGCGGCTCGATGACAGCCTTCGTCAGGTAGTAACACCCGAGAACGATGTCCTGCGACGGTGTCGCAACGGGCTTCCCGTCGGCCGGGAGCAGAATGTTGTTTGATGCGAGCATCAGCACGCGGTTCTCCACCTGCGCCTCGAACGAGAGCGGCACGTGCACGGCCATCTGGTCGCCGTCGAAGTCCGCGTTGAACGCGGCGCAGACGAGCGGATGGATGCGGATCGCCTTGCCCTCGACGAGGATCGGCTCGAACGCCTGAATGCCGAGCCTGTGGAGCGTCGGCGCGCGGTTGAGGAACACCGGGTGGTCCGTGATGACGTCCTCGAGGGCGTCCCAGACCTCGGGGCTCTTCCGCTCGATCAGGTTCTTGGCGGCCTTGACGGTCTGCGCGTGACCGAGCTCCTGCAGTCTCCGAACGATGAAGGGACTGAAGAGCTCAAGCGCCATCGTCTTCGGGATCCCGCACTGGTGCAGCTTGAGCTCGGGACCGACGACGATGACCGAACGGCCGGAGTAATCGACACGCTTGCCAAGCAGGTTCTGACGGAAGCGGCCCTTCTTCCCCTTGAGGAGATGCGAGAGCGACTTCAGGACCCGGCGTCCACGACCACGGACCGCGCGGGAGCCTCTGCCATTGTCAAAGAGCGCGTCGACGGCCTGCTGGAGCATCCGCTTCTCGTTGCGCAGGATGATCTCCGGGGCCTTGATCTTCAGCAGGCTCTTGAGCCTGTTGTTCCTGTAGATGACCCTGCGGTACAGGTCATTGAGGTCCGACGTTGCGAACCGTCCGCCTTCGAGCGGCACCAGCGGCCTGAGGTCCGGCGGCAGAACCGGCACGGTCTCCATGACCGTCCACGCGGGCTCGTTGCCGGAACCGGCGAACGCGTCGAACACCTGAAGACGCTTGAGCGCCTTCTTCCGAGACTGCTTCGTCGCCTCGGTATCGCGAGCCAGCGCACGAAGTTCCTTGTAGCCGCTGTCGATATCGACGGCCTGGAGAAGCTCACCAATGGCGCCCGCGCCCATCTCGGCGCGCAGCCCTGACTCGGTGTTGGCGGCGTACTCGGCGTGACGCTCGCCGGACAGGAGCTCGCCGACCTCCAGGTCGGTCGTCCCCGGATCCAGCACGACGTACGACTCGTAGTACAGCACGCGCTCGAGATCGCGACGCTTCATATCAAGGAGCCGCCCGATGATGTTCGGGTTGCCCCGGAAGAACCACACATGAGCGACCGGAACAGAGAGCTCGATGTGACCGAGTCGCTCACGGCGGACCTTTGACTGCGTGACTTCGACTCCGCAGTTCTCACAGATCATGCCGCGGTACCGGATCCGGCGGTACTTCCCACAGTTGCACTCCCAGTCCTTGACAGGACCGAAGATGCGCTCGCAGAAGAGCCCGCCCTTCTCCGGCTTGAACGACCGGTAGTTGATCGTCTCAGGCAGAGTCACCTCGCCGTGAGACCAGCTCCGGATCGCTTCGGGCGACGCCAGACGGATCTGGATCGCCTTGAAGTCCTGTGGCTCTTTGTTGTCCTCAAAGATGCCGAAATACACGGAACTCCCTCCTCGCCCGGGGCCTACTCCCTCACCAGCGTGACGTCCAGACCGAGACTCTGCAGCTCCCGGAGAAGAACGTCGAATGAAGCAGGCGTGCCAGGCTTCGGCGGATCCTGCCCCTTCACGATCGCCTCGTACGTCTTCGAGCGTCCGACCACGTCGTCGGACTTGACCGTCAGAAGCTCCTGCAGTGTATGCGACGCTCCGTAGGCCTCGAGGGCCCAGACCTCCATCTCACCGAATCGCTGGCCGCCGAACTGGGCCTTGCCGCCCAGAGGCTGCTGCGTCACCAGCGAGTAGGGGCCGATGGAGCGCGCGTGAATCTTGTCGTCCACGAGGTGCAGCAGCTTGAGCGTGTAGATCATGCCCACCGTCACCTCGTGCTCGAAACGCTCACCCGTCCTGCCATCGTACAGGACCGTCTTCCCGGAGACCGGAAGACCGGCCTTCTCGAGCTCCTCCTTGATGGCCCCGACCGTGGCGCCGTTGAACACCGGCGTCGCGGCGTGGTACCCGAGCTTGTCCGCGGCCCACCCGAGGTGGGTCTCGAGGATCTGCCCGAGGTTCATTCGGGACGGCACACCGAGCGGGTTCAGCACGATGTCGACCGGGGTTCCATCCGGAAGATGCGGCATGTCCTCCTCCGCCATGATCTTCGCGATGACACCCTTGTTGCCGTGTCGTCCGGCGATCTTGTCGCCGACGGAGAGCTTGCGCTTCACCGCGACATAGACCTTCGCGAGCTTCACAACGCCGCGCGGGAGGTCCTCACCGAGCTTCACCTTGTCGATCTCGCGGTCGCGCCGGGGCTCGACCTCATCGATCCGAACCTGGTACTCCGCATGGAGCGCGCGAACCTTCTCGTTGATCTTGTCGTCCTGCACGACGCCGTCGGCCCAGTCGAGCTTCTCGAACTTGAGAAGGTCCATGACGTCGTCGTTGACGGCACGACCCGCTCTGATGACAAGCTCGTTCGTCCTGGCGTCGCGGAGCGACTTCGTCTTCAGGCCCTCGATCAGACCGAAGATGCGACGGTCGCGCTCGCGGATGAGACGCTTGAGCTGCGTGCGGGAGTCGCTCTTGATGCGATCGATCTCCTTCTGCACGACCTTCTTGCTCCGCTCGTCCCGCGCGCGCCGGGAGAACAGCTTCGTGTCGATCACGATACCGTTCATGCCCGGAGGCGCCTTGAGCGACGTGTCGCGAACATCACCGGCCCTGTCGCCGAAGATGGCGCGGAGCAGGTTCTCCTCAGGCGTCAGCTCGGTCTCACCCTTCGGCGTGACCTTGCCGATGAGGATGTCGCCGGCCGACACGCGCGCGCCCGCGCGGACCAGACCGTTCTCGTCGAGGTTCTTCAGTCGCTCCTCGCTGACGTTCGGGATCTCAGGAGTGAACTCCTCCATGCCCCGCTTCGTCTCGCGGACCTGCGACTCGAACTCCTCGATGTGGATCGACGTCAGTCGGTCGTTCTTGAGGATCCGCTCTGAGACCAGAATGGCGTCCTCGAAGTTGTATCCCTCCCACGGCATGAACGCGACGAGGAGATTGGCGCCCAGCGCAAGCTCGCCGTCCTTCGTCGACGGACCGTCGGCAATGACATCGCCCTTCTCGATCCGGAGCCCCGCCTGCACGATCGGCCGCTGGTTGATGCACGTGTTCTGGTTCGTTCTCTGGAACTTCCTCAGCTCGTACTCGTCCACGGCCTCGGAGCCGTCCAGCGTGTCCGTGTGACGGACCGAAACGAAGTCCGCCGACACGCTCTCGACGACACCGCCGTGCTTCGCCGTGATCACGGCGCCCGAGTCGACCGCAACGCGGTGCTCGATGCCGGTCCCGACGAACGGCGCTTCGGTCTTGAGAAGCGGGACCGCCTGGCGCTGCATGTTCGAACCCATCAGCGCTCGGTTCGCATCGTCGTGCTCGAGGAACGGGATGAGCGCCGCAGCGGCGGACACCAGCTGCTTCGGCGAGACGTCCATGAACTGGATCTCCTCACGAAGCACCTGCGGGAAGTCGTCCATGTGCCGCGCCAGCAGCGACTTCTCAACGAGCTTGCCGCCCTTGTCGACCCGCTCACCGGCCTGGGAGATGATGTAGTTGTCCTCCTCCGACGCGGTCAGGTAGCGAATCTTCTCGGTGACAACACCCTTCTCGACGCTGTAGTACGGCGTCTCGATGAAGCCGAACTCGTTGATCCGCCCGTAGGTCGACAGCGAACTGATCAGACCGATGTTCGGACCTTCCGGCGTCTCGATCGGACACATCCGGCCGTAGTGGCTGTAGTGCACGTCTCGAACCTCGAAGCCCGCGCGCTCGCGCGTCAGACCGCCCGGTCCAAGCGCTGAGAGACGACGCTTGTGCGTCAGCTCCGCCAGCGGGTTCGTCTGCTCCATGAACTGCGAGAGCTGGTTCGAACCGAAGAAGGCGCGAACGACCGCCGAGATCGGACGCGAGTTGACGAGCGACGCCAGGTCGAACTCGTCACCGTCGCCGGTCGACATGCGGTCCTTGATGACGCGCACCATCCGCGACAGACCCGCGGAGAGCTGATTCTCGAGAAGCTCACCGACGGACCGCACGCGGCGGTTGCCGAGATGGTCGATATCGTCGATCTCACGCTGGCCCTTCACGACCTCGAGCACCGCACGGATCGTCGCGATGAAGTCGAGATGCGTCAGGCAGGTCGTATCAAGCGGCACGACCTCGTCATCGATCTTGAGCTGCCTGTTGATCTTGTAGCGACCGACTCCCTTGAGGTCGTAGCGGTTCGGGTCGAAGAACATCCGATCCACGAGCTCACGCCCCGCCTCGATGCTCGGGAGGTTGCCGCCCTTCATTGTCTTGTAGATCTCCTGAAGCGCCTCTTCCATCGAGTGCGTCTTATCGCGCGAGAAGGTCGACTCGAGGATCCGCAGATCCGTCGGGTTGATCTTCACGAGCTCGATCTCGCGGATGCCGGCCTTCCTCAGAAGATCGATCACCGTCATCGAGAGCTTCTCGTCGTTCGTGACGATCGTCTCCCGTGTCTTGCTGTCCTTGTAGGTCCTGGCAACGATACGTCCTGCGAGCTCAGCGTCGCGATCCTCGTCCTTGCGGGCAAGCACGCGGGCCTTCTCGACGATCAGGACCGGGACCTTCGCAACACCCGCATCCTGCATCAGCTTAACGTGCTTCGGAGCCAGCTCCTCGCCGCGCATGGCGATGACCTCGGCGGTCTCCTCGTCAATGATGCTCTTCGCGAGCAGTCTGCCGCACGGCTCGGTCGCCCGCGTGGGACGGCCGGCCGGGATCTCGATCTCTTCCGTCTCGCAGAACAGCGCCCGGATGTCCTCGTCCTTCGAGTAGCCAAGAGCCCTGAGGAACGTCGTCATCCGGAACTGGTGCCGCCGGTCGGTGCGAATGAACATCTCGTCCTTGATGCCCATCCGAACCTCGACCCAGGTCCCGCGGTACGGGATGATCTTCGCGAAGTAGAGTGTCGTACCGTTCGGGTGAAGCTTGTCCTGGAAGAAGACGCCGGGCGAGCGGTGCAGCTGACTGACGATGACACGCTCCGCGCCGTTGATGACGAACGTTCCGCGCTCAGTGATGAGCGGGATGTCGCCGAGGTAGATCTCGCCTTCCTCTGCCTCGATAAGCTTTCTTTCGCCGCCCTCACGGAGCTCCCAGCGTACGAGCCTGAGCGTCGACTTCAGAGGTGCCTCGAACGTTAGATTGCGCTCGCGGCATTCCTGAATCGAGTGCTTGGGCGTACCCATGCGGAAGCCCCTGTACTCGAGGGTGTAGGCCCCCTGGTGTCCTTCCACCGGGAAGAACTTGCTGAAGACCTCGTCCAGTCCTGACGTCTGCGTGCCGTCTGAGTGCCCGCTGCCCAGGCAGGAGTGGAACGACTCCAGCTGGACGTCCAGGAGGTTGGGCATGGGCAGTTCACGCTCGACCGGGAACTTGGAGAAGGTCTTTCTCTCGATCATACGGGGTCCACTCACCGATCCATCACCCTCCGTCTGGAGAGGCCCTGGCCCGCGCTTCGGGCTCTCGCCTCTCGCCGGAGAGAGGGAACGAAGACGGTGTCTCCGTCCCCTCGTCTCCAAACTCTGCTATCACACCCGGAGCGCCTCGGCTCCGGTCGCAAGAGTGCTACTTGAGCTCGACCTTGGCTCCCGCCTCCTCGAGCTTCTTCTTCATCTCGTCGGCCTCTTCCTTGGACAGCTCCTTCTTGATGGCCTGCCCCGGGTTGTCGACGAGCTCCTTGGCCTCCTTGAGACCGAGGTCGGTCATCTGACGGATGACCTTCACGACCTGGAACTTCTTCTCACCGGTGTCCGCGAGGATGACGTCGAACTCCGTCTTCTCCTCAGCAGCGTCGCCACCACCGCCGGCGGCGGGAGCGGCAGCCATCGCGACCGGAGCGGCCGCCGTGACACCGAACTTGTCCTCGAGAGCCTTCACAAGGTCGGCCATCTCAAGAACCGTCATTCCCTCGATCGTACCGATGATGTCTGCGACCTTACCGCTCAGCTCGACCTTCTTCTCCTCGGCCGGAGCCTCGGTGGTCTCGACCTTCGTCTCTTCTGCCATGATCAACCTCCAACAGGTTACTCAGCTTGTTGCCTCAGAACGTTCAAACGGCCTTATCTCTACAGCGAGGTCTTGCTCTGTCCACCCGACGTTCCTGTCACGAACCGGTGGCACGCCCCGCTGGTTGCGGCGCGCCCGGGGCGACGGTGCCCTAGGCTGCTGCCTTCTGCTTTGCCACTGCGTCGAGCGTGGCGACCAGCGTCCGCGTCAGCTCGTTGAGCAGACGGGCCAGTCCGGCCACCGGCGCCTGGAACCCGGCCGCGATCTGCGCCAGCAGAACCTCGCGGGACGGGAGATCCGCAAGCTTGCGGATGTCGGCCGCCGACATCAGTGTGGCATCGACCCACCCGAACTTGATCTGGGGGGTCTTGTTCTTCTTCTCGAACTCAACGAGGATCTTCGCCGGAGCGACCGGATCCTCTTCGGAGATCACGAGACCGTTCGGACCCGTGAGGTGCTCCGCGAGCGTCCCGAGTCCCTTGGACTCGAACACTCTCCGGGCGAGCGTGTTCTTGACCACCCGGTACTGAACCGAGGACTCTCTGAAGCGACGCCTGATCTCGTTGGCGGTCTCGACATCCATCCCCGAGAAGTCACTCAGGATCACGACGCCGGCGCCTTCGAGCTGCTTGTCGAGTGACTCGATGAAGGCTTCTTTCTGGTGTCTCTGCATCCGTTGCCTCTCTGTGTAGATGGCAGTTCGCGCGCATCTGCGCTTGAACGGCTCGGCTACTGCTTGACCGCGTCGATGAGCGCCGCGACTTCGAGATCTACGCCCGGTCCCATCGTCGAAGACATCGTCACGTTCTTGATGTAAGTGCCCTTCGCCGCCGCAGGCTTCGCGCGGAGGATCTCACGCGTCAGGGACTCCATGTTGCCCTTGAGCTGCTCGGCCTCGAACGAGGCCTTGCCGATGCCCACGTGGACGTTGCCGGTCTTGTCGGTGCGGTACTCGACCTTGCCCGCCTTGGCCTCGGAGACGGCCTTCGCGATGTCCATGGTCACCGTTCCCGTCTTCGGGTTCGGCATCAGACCGCGCGGACCGAGGATCTTGCCGAGCCTGCCGACGAACTTCATCATGTCCGGGGTGGCGATAGCGGTATCGAAGTCAAGCCAACCACCCTGGATCTTCGCGACCATGTCCTCGCCGCCGACGAAGTCCGCTCCGGCCTCTTCGGCCTCACTGATCTTCTCGCCCTGAGCCAGCACGAGGATCTTCACGCTCCGTCCCGTGCCGTGCGGCAGAACGATGGTTCCACGCAGCTGCTGGTCCGAACGCTTCACGTCGACGCCCAGTCGGAACGCGACCTCGATGGTCTCGTCGAACTTGGCCGTCGCGCCAGCCTTGACCAGCTCCACCGCGCGATCGAGTTCGAAGGGGCCGCCTTCCTGCGCGGCCTTCTTCACCTCGTCGTATCGGTTGCTTCTCTTCATCCGCTCCCCTTCTCCTCGGGCCCTCGGCCCTCCCACGGAAATCCGCCGTGGTCTCGGGGCGACGACTTCGCCGTCGCCAAGGCAGTCCTCTACAAGGACCGCACCCTCCATCCCAAACTCGCCAGCAGTTCGCACAGCGAACTGCCAAGCTGATGCACTTTGCCGCCGCTCGCGGCGGCCGTGCATCAGCCGATGACCTCGATGCCCATGCTCCGCGCGGTGCCGGCGATCATCATGATCGCGGCCTCGTCGTCTGAGGCGTTGAGGTCGACAGCCTTGATCTTCGCGATCTCGAGCAGCTGCTTCCTCGTGACCTTCCCGACCTTGTCGCGGTTCGGAACGGACGAGCCCTTCGCCAGACCGGCGGCCTTCCTCAGCAGCACCGACGCCGGCGGCGTCTTGGTGATGAAGGAGAAGGTCCGGTCCTGATAGACGGTGAGCACCACCGGGATGATCATCCCGGGCTGGTCCTTCGTCTTGGCGTTGAACTGCTTGCAGAAACCGCCGATGTCCATTCCGTACGGACCGAGCGCGGGACCGACCGGCGGGGCCGATGTGGCCTGCCCGGCAGCGATCTGCAGCTTGACGGTCCCAATGATCTTCTTCGCCATGCGTGTTTCCCTCGTGTGCCTGTCGTGTTCAACGCGAGCGCCGCACATCGGCGCAAGCTACGTCGATTCCACCTGCAGGAAATCGAGCTCGACCGGCGTGGCGCGACCAAAGATCGACACCATCACCTTGACCTTACCGCGCTCTCCGTCGATCTCGTCGATGAGGCCGTTGAAACCACTGAACGGACCGTCGATGCACCGCACCTGCTCGCCAACCTGGTACGGGATCTCCGGGCGCTCCTTCGACGGCTTCTTCTCGATGCGACCGAGGATGCGGTCTATGTCGTGCTGCTCCAGAGGCTGGGGACCGGACGTCGTACCGATGAATGCGGAGACTCCCTGCGTCTCCTTCACCAGGTAGAACGTCTGATCGTCCATCTCCATCTCAATGAGGAGATAGCCTGGGAACAGCTTCCGCTCGGCCGTACGGCGCTTGCCGTCCTTCATCTCGACGAACTCCTCCGTCGCGATGATGATCTGGCCGAACCGGTCCTCGAGCTTCTCAGCGGCGATCTTCCCCGCCAGCTTCTCGCGGACCTTGTACTCGTGTCCCGAGTACGTATGAATCGCATACCAATGCTTCACTGGCATTACCCCGTCCAGTCGTCCCACCGGTATGCAGCGTTCCTGGCTGTCTAGCCGAACACGAGGCTGATCAGGAAGGACAGCGCCCGGTCGACTAGGCCAATGAACACTGCAAGAATGAGAACGATCACGATGACAACGGTCGTGGACTCGCGAACTTCATCTCGCGACGGCCACGAGACGCGCCGCATCTCGTTCCTCACCTCACGGATGAACTTGACTAGTCTCTCAAACATGAAACCTCACTATCCGGACGCCTAAAGCAGCGTGAAGCGCAGTGAGACAGTGGCAGGCCTGGAGGGATTCGAACCCCCAACATCCGGTTTTGGAGACCGGCGCTCTAACCAATTAGAGCTACAGGCCTGCATGACTCTGCTCGCTTACCTTGGACTACCCTTGGGCATCATCCGTGACGTGGACCCGCGGGTGAAGCGCGATGCACACGGTGCTCCGCGTTCACCTGAGCTCGCCGTCTCAACGTCTCCGGATGCGGCTCGGCGCAGAACCTCGTGACCCCTGAGGGTCCCGGGCTCCGCCTTGCGCTCTCTGTGGAGTGCCGCGCTCCGCTTGGAGCGCCGCGTTCCGTGGAACGCTGTGCCCCGAAGGACACGTCCGCGCCTGCCTACCGCGTCTGCTTATGCACCGTGTGCTTGTTGCAGAAGCGACAGTACTTTTTGTACTCCAGGCGGTCCGGATGCAATTGCTTGTTCTTCGTGTATGTATAATTCCGGCGCTTGCACTCGACGCAAGCGATCACCACGATGTCACGCACGATACTGCTCCCGTGCTATGGTCACGCTGCCACGCCAAGGTCGCCGCGCTACCAACTCTAGTGTGTCTCTACTCGATGATCTTCGTGATCGTGCCGGCGCCGACGGTCCTGCCACCCTCACGAATCGCGAAGCGGAGACCTTCCTCCATCGCGATCGGAGTCACCAGCTCGACCGAAAGCTCGACGTTGTCGCCGGGCATCACCATCTCGGTGCCCTCAGGCAGCGTCGCAGCGCCCGTCACATCCGT
>JAPEKQ010000031.1 GCA_029990205.1 bacterium | reverse complement strand
GAGGAGGACGAAGAGGTCCAGTACCGTGTCTTCCTGGCGCACTGGGGCATCGCCAAGGACCTCGAGGATCAGGGTCAGATGGACCTGGCGATCCCCGAGTACGAGGCCGCCATCCCGACGCTTGAGATGCTCATCGAGCTGAACTTCGAGGAGCTGACGTACCACCGGGCCCTCGCGAGGGTCTACAACAAGCTCGAGATGACCGAAGAGGCCCTGCTTGAGCTGGGTATCGTCGAGGAGCTGCTGCACGCGGACACGCCGACGGAGTAGCGGTTTCCGGGAGCGGGTCTCGTTGAAGAGATAGCCGGGCGCCGGTCCTTCTGGGCCGGCGTCCGGCTGTTCGGCACGCTCCGCGCCGAACAGCTCGGCCGCCGCTGCGCGGGGGCGAGTTCGGGGACACCCGCAGGTCGTCGCTCCCCGGGCCAAAACGGCTTGACACTCTGTAGACCCTCGTCTACTATATAGCAAGCAAACAACATCTCAGCACCCACAGCTTCCTGACACCCCATCCGAAGCAATCCAACCCGGCTAGACTTCTCTGCATCTTCAAAGAGGAAACCGAGTGCAGCTTCGCCACAGGGGCACATGCGCAATTGCGGTCGACGCGTGCGTTGTCGGCCGGGAAGCGTCAAACCTGCTCATCGAGGTATGTACATGACCGAGAAAGCACCGAGCAAGTCGAGCGGGACCCGCAAGAGGGCCGCGGCGAAGAGCGCCAGCTCGTCGACGCGGAGCAGCAACGGCAGCTCGAGGAGTTCGTCGAACGGGAAGACCTCAGCCAGGACGACCCGCGCGGCGAGCACGCGCGCGGCCAAGGCCAAGGTCGAGGCGGCGACTGAGACCAAGGCCGCCGCGAACGGGACCAGGGTCGCCGCGAGTGAGTCGAAGGTTGCCGCGAGCGAGACCAAGGCGGCCGAGACCAAGGCGGCCGAGGCCAAGCCCGCCGCGAACGGCAAGTCCAGCGAGAACCTGAACATGGGTGAGCTCAAGCAGCGGACGATCCGCGAGCTCGTCAACTACGCCGAGGGACTTGGCGTCGAGGGTGTGTCGGGTCTTCGCAAGCAGGATCTCATCTTCAAGATCCTCGAGGGGCAGACTCAGCGGAACGGCCTCATCTTCAGTGAGGGCGTTCTGGAGATCCTCCCTGATGGATACGGATTCCTGCGCTCGCCCGACTACAACTACCTGCCGGGTCCGGACGACATCTACGTTTCGCCGTCGCAGATCAAGCGGTTCGATCTCCGGAAGGGCGATGTCGTCTCCGGTCAGGTCCGCCCGCCGAAGGAGAACGAGCGCTACTTCGCGCTCCTCCGCGTCGAGGCCGTCAACTACGAGAACCCCGAGCAGGCGAAGTCGAAGATCCTGTTCGAGAACCTGACACCGCTCCATCCGCACGACCGGCTGAACCTCGAGACCGACCCCGACGACATGACGACGCGGATCATCGATCTCATGTCGCCGATCGGAAAGGGGCAGCGAGGCCTCATCGTCTCGCCGCCGAGAGCCGGTAAGACGGTGGTGCTGCAGAAGATCGCCAACAGCATCACGACGAATCACCCGGACGTCGTCCTCATCGTGCTGCTCATCGACGAGCGGCCCGAGGAGGTTACGGACATGGCCCGGTCGGTCAATGGCGAGGTCGTCAGCTCGACCTTCGATGAGCCGCCCGAGCGTCACGTCCAGGTCGCCGACATGGTCATCGAGAAGGCGAAGCGTCTGGTGGAGCACGAGAAGGACGTCGTGATCCTGCTCGATTCGATCACCAGGCTGGCGCGGGCGCACAACACGGTCGTCCCGCACAGTGGCAAGATCCTCACCGGCGGTGTCGACTCGAACGCGCTCCAGCGCCCGAAGCGGTTCTTCGGCGCGGCGCGGAACATCGAGGACGCCGGGAGTCTCACCATCATCGCGACCGCGCTGATCGATACGGGGTCGAGGATGGACGAGGTCATCTTTGAGGAGTTCAAGGGTACGGGTAATATGGAGCTCGTGCTCGACCGCAGGCTGACGGACCGCCGCATCTTCCCGTCGATCGACATTCTCAAGTCGGGGACGAGGAAGGAAGAGCGTCTGCTCTCGCAGGAGACGATCAACCGGATGTGGATCCTGAGGAAGTTCCTCAGCGAGCAGACACCGGTCGGCGCGATGGAGTTCCTGCTCGACAAGATGCGACAGACGAAGACGAACCAGGAGTTCCTCGATTCGATGAGCGCGCTCTAGCGGACCGCCCTTCGGGCATTGCCGGGTCCAGGAGCAGCGTATAGAGCAGTACGCGATGTGATGTGCAGCACTGATATGACCAACAAGAGAGCCACTGAAGGAGAACCGAGCATGAAGAAGGACATCCATCCCGACTACCAGGAATGCGCTGTGAAGTGCGTCTGCGGGAACGAGTTCACGACCCGCTCGACGCTCAAGGAGATCAACGTCGAGATCTGCGCGGCGTGCCATCCGTTCTTCACGGGTCAGCAGAAGCTGGTCGATAGCGCCGGTCGTGTCGACAGGTTCCTCAAGAAGTACGGCGACGAGTTCGCGCGCGGCGCTGCGGCGTCCGCGGGCGGCGGCAAGGATGAAGCATCCGAGGCTCCGGCCGCTGAAGCAGCCGCGACAGAGACCGAAGACAAGCCGGAGGCTGAGGGCTAGAACGCGGGTTCCGCGAGAAGGCGGACCCGACGGGATGAACACCGGCACGAACCACTCCGACGGTCTGCCACGCCATCGACTATGACGAAGACGGGCAGCCCACTCAGAGTCTATACGCTCGACGACCTCCCCGCGGAGGTCGTCGCGGTGACATTCGCGAAGACATCGCGATCACCCGACTCGTTCGAGGAGATAGCCAGAGAGCTCTCCGAGAGCGAGTCGTCGCGTTTTCACGAGAAGTGGGTTGTCGGATACGGGCACTCGTCCGTCGCCGAGCACGCGGTCCTGTCGATCGCCATCGAGAACATCTCGATCCTCGGCGCAAAGGTCGTCGAGGAGAACCGCCTCTCGTCGTTCACCGAGAAGTCGACGCGGTATCAGGTGATGTCGCCCGACAACTTCTACACGCCGCCCGTGTTCGCGGACGGCGACGCGGGAGAGCTCTACCGCGAGACCGTATCGACGCTCTACCGGACGTACGACCGTCTGCGCCCGAAGGCGCTCGCGTGGTGCGAGAGCGCCTACGGTGACCCGGAGTGGCGGAAGGCCGGGCTCAATCCGAAGGGGAAGGCGTGCGACGCCGTGCGCGGGCTGCTGCCGGCCGCGGCGAAGACGAACCTCGGGTGGACGGTCAACGCGAGGAGTCTGCGGCACGGCATCGTCAAGATGGCGTCGAGTCCGCTCGCCGAGATGCGGGAGCTGGCGGGAGTGCTGACCGGGGCCGGGCTGGCGAAGGTCCCGACGCTGCTCAAGTACGTGGACCGCTCGCCGTACCTCGATGGCTGGGAGGAGCGCGTCGGCGGAGCGGTGGGGAGCGGCGGACCGGTCGCGTCCGAGCCTGCCGGCGGTCCTTCGACCCGACTGGTCGAGTACGACGCCGACGGAGAGACGCGCGTTGCCGCGGCGATGCTGTTCCGTGCCGGCGACCTCTCATATGAGAGGGCTCGCGAGCGCGCGGAGCGGATGACCCCGGCGGAACGGGCGCGGCTCATCGCGGCCGCGGTCGAGGGGATGACGGAGCACGAGCTCCCGGTGCGCGAGTTCGAGGAGACCGGGTACACATTCGAGATCGTCTGCGACTTCGGGGCCTATCGCGACATCCAAAGACACCGGATGGCGACGCAGACGCAGCAGCTCCTCGGGTGCACGCTCGGTCGGACCGTGCCCGACGACGCCCGCGCCGCGGGCGTAGCGGGTGAGATGGAGGAAGCGCTCGACACGGCGCGCGAGCGCTGGGAGCGGCTGGCACAGATCGACCCGGCGCACGCGCAGTACGCGGTGCCGCTGGCGTATCACAAGCGGTTCCTGATGACGATCAACGCGCGGTCGGCGTTCCACCTCGTGCGTCTGCGCTCGAAGGTGCAGGGGCACGAGTCGTACCGTCGCATCGCTTGCGAGATGAAGCGCGAGATCGAGAAGGTTCATCCGGGCATCGGAGCGCTGATCCCGGTCGACGACACAAAGAGCCCGGCCGAACTCATCGCCGGGGTGGCAGGAGCGTAGCGTGGAAGACCCGAAACACGTGGAAGACACGAAGCACAACGAACCGGGATGTCCTTGCGGCTGTGACTGCGGCTGCGACGAGCCCCAGGTCGACAGCACCGACGAGGCGGTCAAGCCGATCGAGGCTCTTGGCGCGCCGAAGGGCAAGGTGCACTACGGCGGGCAGGCCGTGATCGAGGGTGTGATGATGCGCGGTCCGAAGACCGTGGCCGTCGCGGTGCGTCTCCCGAACGGTGAGATAGACGTTCAGTCGGAGCCGTTCATCTCGGCCTCCCGGAAGAACAAGTTCCTCAGGCTTCCGGTCATCCGGGGCGGGCTCTCGCTCATCGAGTCGCTCGCACTGGGAATCCGCGCGCTCAATTACTCGGCGAGCGCCGCGATGGAGGCGGAGGAGGCGTCGGCGAAGGCCGGCGGCGCCGATGCGGCGGGCTCGGCCGATGCGACGGATTCGGCCGGGGCGGCAGGAGCGGGCGGTGAGGCTCAGACGGAGCCGGCCGCGTCGTTCGCGCAGGAGGAGACGGGGTGGAAGACGAAGGTCGCGCTCACCGGGACGATGGTGTTCGCATTCGGCCTCGGCATCCTGTTCTTCTTCTACATCCCGCTCGTGCTCTCCGAGTGGCTGACGGACCGGCTCGGGAGCGACAGCTCCATCCTGTTCAATGTCATCGACGGTATCATCCGCGTCGTCTTCTTCCTCGCATACATCTGGGGTATCTCCCAGTGGCGCGAGATGCGGCGCGTGTTCGAGTACCACGGGGCGGAGCACAAGACGATCTTCTGCCATGAGGCGGAGCTCGAGCTCACCCCCGAGAACGCGCAGCAGTTCACCACGCGGCACCCTCGGTGCGGGACGAGTTTCCTGCTCATCGTCATGGTCACGAGCATCCTTGTGTTCATGCTGACCGGGAAGCCCTCGACGGTCGCGCACCGACTGCTCAGACTTCTTCTCATCCCGGTCATCGCCGGGATCAGCTACGAACTGATGAAGCTTGCGGCCATCAACTGCTCGACGCGGTGGGCGCGCGCGGTGTCGGCTCCTGGACTCTGGCTCCAGGGCATCACGACCAAGCCGCCGTCCGACGAGCAGATCGAGGTCGCCATCGCGGCGCTCGCGGCGGCGAAGGGTGGGACCGGCGCCGCATCCGCGGGTGAGTCCGACGCGGCGAAGGGTGAGACCGATGCTCGATAAGCTCAAGGCCATCCGCGACCGGCACGAGGAGCTGACCACGCTCCTCAGCGACCCCGAGGTGCTCTCGGACCACAACCTCGTGAGGAAGTACTCGAAGGAGCGGGCGGGGATGGACGACATCGTCGTGGCCGCCGACGAGTACGAGCGGATCCTGACCGATATCACCTCCGCCAACGAGATCATCGAGGCCTCGAGCGACCCCGACGAGAAGGACTTCGCCAAGGGTGAGCTCGAGGAGCTTCAGCCGCAGCTCGATGCGCTCGAGGAACGGCTCAAGGTCCTGCTCGTTCCCAAGGACCCGAACGACGACAAGAACGTCATCGTCGAGATCCGCGCGGGCACCGGCGGCGAGGAGGCGGCGCTCTTCGCGGGCGACCTCTTCCGCATGTACTCACGCTACGCCGAGGGCAAGAGGTGGAGCGTCGACGTGATGAACACGAGCGAGACCGGAACCGGAGGGTTCAAGGAGATCGTGTTCTCGGTCGATGGCCACGGCGCGTACAGCCGGTTCAAGTTCGAGAGCGGCGTGCACCGCGTGCAGCGAGTGCCCGAGACCGAATCGCAGGGGCGCGTTCACACGTCCGCCGCGACGGTCGCCATCATGCCCGAGGCCGAGGAGGTCGACGTCGAGATCAAGACCGAGGACCTCAAGATCGACGTCTACCGTTCGTCGGGCCCGGGCGGGCAGAGCGTCAACACGACCGACTCCGCTGTTCGCATCACGCACAAGCCGAGCGGGCTCGTCGTGACGTGTCAGGACGAGAAGTCGCAGCACAAGAACCGCGCGAAGGCGCTCAAGGTACTCCGCGCCCGTCTGTACGACCTCGAGCAGGAGAAGCAGCAGGCCGAGATGGCCGCCACGCGCCGGAGCCAGATCTCGACCGGTGACCGGAGCGCAAAGATCCGCACTTACAATTTCCCGCAGAGCCGCGTGACAGACCATCGCATCGGCCTGACCGTGCACAGCCTGCACCAGATCATGGACGGCGAGCTCGACGAGGTCATCGACGCGCTCGCGACACAGGATCAGGCCGACCGCATCGCGCACGCGGCCGAGTCCGTGTAGACAGGTTCCGAGACCATGGCGACGACGGCAACGACGAAGCGGACCTGGACCACGCTCGAGCTCATCAACTGGAGCAAGGACTACCTTGCCGAGAAGGGCTTCGAGAACGCGCGGCTCGAGACCGAGCTGCTCCTCGGACACGCGCTCGGACTCAAGCGGATCGAGCTCTATCTCCAGTACGAACGCGTGCTCGCCGAGCGCGAGCTGGCGGGGTTCAAGACGCTGCTCAAGCGGAGGCTCGCCGGCGAGCCGGTCCAGTACGTGACCGGGACCGCCGGGTTCATGCTGGCGGACTTCGAGGTGACACCGGACGTCCTCATCCCCAGACCCGAGACCGAGGCGCTGGTCGAGGTGGCCGTCGAGATGATCGGGGAGCGGCTCGGCGAGGAAGCTCCGGTTGGTACTGCTCCCGGTGTGGACGGTCCGGTCCTCGCAGATATCGGCACCGGCTCGGGCGTCATCGCGGTCACGCTTGCCCAGAAGTTTCCGGCCGCGAAGGTCATCGCGACCGACGTCTCCCCGGAGGCGCTGGCCGTGGCCGCCCGGAATGCTGAGAATGTGGGCGTTTCCGAGCGGATATCGCTCGCGGAGGGAACGGGGCTTGCACCCCTCTCCGAGATGGGGCTGGCCGGCGGCGTCCACGGGATCGTCTCGAACCCGCCGTATATCCTGAGCGGGGACATGGCCGGTCTGCCGACCGAAGTACGGGACTTCGAGCCGCGTCTGGCGCTTGACGGCGGCAGCGACGGGCTCGACTGCCTGAGGGGCATCATCGAGGGTGCCCCGGGGATGCTCGCGGACGGTGGGATCGTCGCCCTCGAGTTCGGTGACGGACAGGCGGACGCGGTCCGCGCGCTCGCGGCACCAATGCTTTCCGACGTCTCCATCCACAGGGACTACGCTGGAAGAGACCGCATCATGACAGGAAGGAAGTCGGACTAGATGGACAAGATCGTCGTTCAGGGCGGAGAGAGGCTCACCGGCGAGGTGAGGATCAGCGGGGCGAAGAACGCGGCACTGCCCATCATGGCGGCCACGCTGCTGACACCCGGCAAGTTCGTGCTCTCAAACGTTCCCAGGCTCCGCGACGTCGTGACGATGGAGCACGTGCTCCGCGTCCTCGGCGCGCAGGTGGAGCATCACGACCACAGCATCACTGTCGATACGACGAACTGTCGATACCACGAGGCACCGTACGAACTCGTCAAGACGATGCGGGCGTCGGTCTGCGTACTCGGTCCCGTGCTCGCCAGGCAGGGGCGCGCACGCGTGTCGCTGCCCGGCGGGTGCGCGTGGGGTCCGAGGCCGGTCGACTTCCACATCAAGGCGATGCGCGATCTCGGCGCGGACATCGAGTTCGAGCACGGGTACATCGTCGCGGAGGCTCGCAGGCTTCGCGGCGCGACGATCAACTTCGAGACCTCGAGCGTTGGCGCCACCGAGAACGCGATGATGGCTGCGTCGCTCGCGGACGGGAAGACCGTGATCCAGAACGCGGCACGCGAGCCGGAGATCGGCGCGCTGGCGGATTTCCTCAGGAGCATGGGGTCGAACATCACCGGCGACGGGACCGGCACCATCACCATCGAGGGCGCCGACGAACTGCACCCGGCGGACGTCCGCGTCATCCCGGACCGGATCGAGACCGGGACGTTCATGGCGGCCGCGGCCATCACCGGCGGCGACATCCTCATCATGGGCGGGGAGCTCGACCACTGCGCTACGGTCGCCTCCAAGCTCAAGGAGGCCGGTGTCGAGATCATTCCGGTCGAGGACGGCATCCGAGTCCGCGGGCCCGAACGCATCAAGTCGATCAACGTTACGACCGCGCCGTATCCCGGATTCCCGACCGACATGCAGGCTCAGATCATGGCGGTGATGACCATCGGGCAGGGCTCCGCCGTGATCACCGACACGATCTACACCGACCGCTTCTCGCACGTGCCGGAGCTCAGGCGGCTCGGGGCCGACATCACGATCGACCGGAACGTCGCCGTCATCAGCGGCGTCGACCATCTGTCGGGCGCGATGGTGATGGCGACGGATCTCAGGGCGAGCGCCGCGCTCATCCTGGCCGGGCTGGTCGCGGAGGGCACGACCGAGGTCTCGCGCGTCTACCATATCGACCGCGGCTACGAGGCCATCGAGAAGAAGCTGTCCGGACTCGGCGCGAAGATCTGGCGCGAGAGCGAGAACTAGCGGGGGCTCATTGGCGAGCACCACCCGACACATCATCCTCGGTACCGCCGGTCACATCGACCACGGCAAGACCGAGCTCGTGAAGGCGCTGACCGGCGTCGATACCGACCGGCTTCGTGAGGAGAAGGAACGCGGTATCTCCATCGAACTCGGGTTCACGAGGCTCGACCTTCCAGACGGCGATTCGCTCGGAATCGTCGATGTTCCAGGACACGAACGGTTTGTGAAGACCATGCTCGCGGGCGCCGCGGGCGTGGACCTCGTGCTGCTCGTTGTCGCGTCCGACGAGGGCGTGATGCCGCAGACGCGCGAACACATGGACATCATCGACCTGCTCGGCGTGAAGGCCGGCGTCATCGCGCTGACGAAGTCGGACCTCGCGGAGCCGGAGGAGATCGAACTCGCACGAGAGGATGTTGAGACGCTCGTCGAGGAAACGGTTCTCGAGGGTGCGCCGATCGTTCCGGTATCGTCGGTGACCCGCGACGGCATCCCCGAGCTGCTCGGCGTGCTCGAGGAGCTCGCGCGCGGCGTCGAGGAGCGGACGGCCGGTGGGCCCGCGCGTCTCCCCATCGACAGGATCTTCACGCTCGAGGGACACGGGACGGTCGTGACCGGGACGCTCTGGTCCGGACATGTCAGTCCCGGCGATCACCTCGAGGTCTACCCGGTGGGGAAGCCCGTTCGCATCCGGAGCGTGCACGTCCACGACGAGCCGGTCGAACGCGCGGCGGCCGGTCAGCGGACCGCGCTGGGCCTTCACGGTATCGGCAAGGACGAACTCGAACGCGGCAACACCGTCGGGACACCCGAGGTGCTCCATCCCACGCACATGATCGACGCGCGGCTCCGGCTGGTCTCGGGAATCAAGCCCATGAAGAACCGGACCCGCGTGCATCTCCACGTCGCGACGGCGGAGGTGCTGGCGCGTGTGGTGCTTCTCGAGAGCGAGGAACTCGGGCCGGCGCAGAACGCGCTCGTCCAGCTCCGGCTTGAGGAGCCGCTGGTCGCGGAGAAGGGCGACCTCTTCGTCATCCGGTCGTACTCACCGATGCACACCATCGGGGGTGGCCGCGTCATCGACCCGGCACCGGCGCGACACAAGCGGATGAAGGACGATGTCATCGACTCGCTCGAGGTGCTCGAGGTCGGAGGGAGCGAGGATGTCCTGCTCAAGGTCATCGGAGACGGCGGTACCGGCGGAGTTCGCGCGAAGGAACTGCCGGGTCTCGTCGATGCCGATGTCGCCGGCGACGTCGAACGCCTGGTCGCGCAGGGCGCCGTGCGGAAGACGGCCGGTCGCTACGTGACACGCGAGCGCTGGACGGAACTTGGCGAGAGCATTCACTCCGAGCTCACGGAGTTCGCCAGGCGGGCGCCGCTCGAGTGGGGGATGTCCGCCGAGGAGCTCCGCGGGAAGCTCGGGCGCGGGTTCGACCGCGCGCTGATGGACGCGGCACTCGCCGAACTCTGCGACGCCGGAGAGGTCTCCCGGCGGAAGGACCTCGTGCGATGGGGGAGCGCGGAGGTGAAGCTCACGCCGCCGCAGCAGAAGTTGGCGGAACTCATCGAGCGGTTCCTCGACGAGGACGACGTCTCGCCGCCGTCGCTTGCCGATCTTCGTGAGGACGTCCGGCACGAGTTCGAGGGAACGCTCAAGGACGACCAGTTCGACGCGCTCATCAAGCTGCTCTCCGACGAGGGGCGTATCGTCAAGGTGACCTCGACGCTCTTCTTCCATCCCGCCACGATCGAGCGGGTTCGGGGTATCATAGAGAAGCATTTTGAGGGCGAGAGCCAGCTCGGCGTGCCGGTGTTCAAGGAACTCGTCGGCGTGACCCGGAAGAGCGCGATCCCGCTTCTCGAGTACTTCGACCGCGAGGGGACGACCCTTCGCCAGGGTGATGTGCGCGTGAGGGGGAGAGGGCGCAGCTAGGCGCTCGATTCCCCGTAAACCAGCACGGAGGAACGATGTCTCCGATCATCAAGCCGAGGCGGCAGACACGACAGGTGAAGTTCGGCACGGTCCCGGTCGGCGGGGGCGCACCGGTCTCCATCCAGTCGATGACGAACACGCGGACGGATGATGTGGCCGCAACGCTTGCGCAGATCGCGCGGCTGAGTGACCGAGGCTGCGAGATCGTCCGCGTCGCGGTCCCCGGCGCCGCTGCGGTCTCGGCGCTGCCGGATATCGTCGCGGGTTCGACTGTCCCCGTGGTCGCGGACGTGCACTTCGATCACAGACTCGCGATCGCCGCCGCCGAGGCGGGTGTGCGCGCGCTCCGCATCAACCCCGGCAACATCGGGGGTGCTGAGCGGACGGGCGAGGTCGTCGCCGCCGCAGCCGAACGCGGCATCCCCATCCGCATCGGCGTCAACGCCGGGTCGCTCGAGAAGGACATCCTCGAACGCGACGGTCATCCGACGGCGGCGGGTCTTGCCGAGAGCGCGGTGCGCGGTGTTGAGCTGATGGATGGGCTCGGGTTCGCGGACCTCGTCGTCTCGATCAAGTCGTCGGACGTGGCGATGACGGTCGAGGCGAATCGCATCTTCGCGTCACAGACGGACGTGCCCCTCCACATCGGGATCACTGAGGCCGGGACACCCGCGGCGGGCGCCGCGCGCTCGGGCGTCGGGATGGGGCTGCTGCTCGCCGAGGGTATCGGCGACACGGTGCGGGTATCGCTCGCCGGTCCGCCCGAGGACGAGATCCCGGTGGCTCGCGCCATCCTCTCGTCGCTCGGTCTCCGCCACGGCGGTGTGACCGTGATCGCGTGTCCGACCTGTGGCCGGACGGAGATCGATGTTCCCGGTATCGCCGCGGAGGTCGAGTCGGCGCTGGCCGGCGTGAAGACACCGCTCGTCGTCGCGGTCATGGGGTGTGCGGTCAACGGTCCGGGTGAGGCCCGGGAGGCCGACATCGGAGCCGCCGGGGGAGGGGCGAAGGCCGTTCTCTTCCGGAAGGGCGAGGTCGTGGCGAAGATCGACGCGGACACACTCATCGAGCGCCTGCTCGAAGAGGCCAGAAAGCTCATCTAGCTCCGTCTCCCCTGAGAACCCCGGCATCCTCCAGGCATCCAAAGAGAAGACAGACGAAACCATACATCCCGTCTTCGGAGGATGAGAGGATGAACGAGCAGGGAATGAGCAAGGAACAGCTCAAGCAGGAGCTCTCGAACTGCGAGGTCAGGATCTCGGAGATTCGCGGACACGAGCGAGCGTCCGAGGCCGATGCTGAGCTTGAGGGCATCGAGGGGCAGGTCAACGCCTGCCGCCTGGAGCTCGATGAGGTTCAGGAGAATGTCGACGAGTGGGCCGAAGCTCAGGCCAAGGCGGTCAAGGCCCTGAGCAACATGAGGTCGCGCGTCAGCCGGGCCAGCAAGCTCGTCGGTTTCATCAGGTAGCAGCAGATGCTTTGCCGGGGCGTCATCCCAGGCGCCCCGGTTCTCCACCCCTCCCGAACACCACCCCAGCCGGCGAAACACACAGTATCCCCCAATTCGAAGCCTTGGCTTGACTTGCCAATCAGAATGCGGTATAGTTACGTGGGCTTCGGGAATGTCATGCATACCCAACCGGCTCCCCCTTGAGGGTTCCGAGAATGCCCGAGCTCAGAGATCCGCCGGTGGCCGCTGGTCACCGACGCCGACCGGGGCGGCGCGACACTCCGGCATGTGAGCCGCGTCCCCCCAAGCTCCTCGACCAGGTGCGGATGGAGATCCGGACCCGGCACTACAGCCGCCGAACCGAGGAGACCTACGTCGGGTGGGTGAAGCGGTTCGTCCGGTACCACAGCAACCGCCATCCACTGACCATGAATTCGACGCACGTGCGGTCGTTCCTGAGCCATCTCGCGAACGATCGCGGCGTGAGCGCATCGACGCAGAAGCAGGCACTGAGCGCGGTTCTGTTCCTGTACAACGCCGTGCTCGAGAAGGACATCGGCTGGGTACACGGGATCGCTCGGGCCAAAGGTCCGAAGCGGTTGCCCGTGGTCCTGTCGAAGCGCGATGTCCGCGCGGTGCTGACCGAACTCGAGGGCACGAATCGACTCGTCGGCACGCTGCTGTACGGATGCGGGTTCCGGCTGCTCGAGTGCCTGCAGCTGCGCGTGAAGGATATCGACTTCGAGCGAGGTCAGATCACGGTTCGCGCCGGGAAGGGCGACAAGGACCGTACCGTGATGCTGCCGCGGACCGCCAGGCGAGAGCTTGAACGGCACCTGAAGCGTGTGCGTCGCCGGTTCGAGGCGGATCTGGAGGATCCCGGGTACCGCGTGACACTTCCGGAGTCGCTCACAAGGAAGCTGCCGTCCGCGGGTCGGGACTGGGCGTGGCAGTATGTGTTCCCGTCGTCGCGGATGTTCCCGGATGACGAGACCGGTGAGCCCCGACGACACCACACGCACCCGTCGTCCGTGCAGCGCGCGGTGACGGACGCCGTTCGGAGTTCGGGAATCACGAAGCGGGCGACATGCCACACGATGCGGCACTCGTTCGCGACGCACCTGCTGGAGTCGGGATACGACATCAGAACGGTGCAGAAGCTTCTCGGGCACTCGGATATCCGGACGACGATGATCTACACGCACGTCGTTGACCGGAAGGAGCTCAGTGTCCGCAGTCCGATGGATGAACTTGAGCTGTGAAACGGGGATGGGGGAGGACCTCATGCGCGAAGTGATCGTCATCTGCCTGCTAGCCGTCGCTGTGGCCAGCTCACCCGCGGCCGTCATCCACGTTCCGGCCGACCAACCTACCATTCAGCTCGGGGTGAACGCTGCCGTAGATGGCGACACGGTCCTCGTTGCACCGGGGGTCTACACGGAGAGCGTGGTGGTGAACGAGCGAGAGATCACGCTGCGTTCCGAAGGCGGACAGGAGTCAACCGTGCTGGACGCGGGCGGGTCATCGAACGGGCTGCTGTTCTCGGGTGTGGTCGGTACGGACATGGTCGTGGACGGATTCACCATCATGGCAGCGGTCTCAAACGGTGTGTATTGCCTCGCAGGGACAGGCCCGAGACTCGCGAACATCGTATTCGCGGACAACGGCGGTGCAGGTCTGCGGAGCACGGACGCCGATGCGGTGCTCGAAGACTGCGAGTTCAGCGGGAACTCCGGCGGCCTCTGGGTCTCCGGCGGTTCCGTGACGCTCTCGGGGTGCACGTTCTTCGATTCGGACAACCTCGTCGAGGACGACTCGGGTCTGTGGATGACAGGGTGTTCCTTCTTCGGTGACGGGCTCTCTCGTGGAAGGGGCGCAAGGGGCGACGGACTGCGAGTCACACATTCGTTGCTCTTCGCGACCGACTGCCACTTCAGTGGCCACTCGTCGGGAGCGGTGTCGCTCTCCTACCCCAAGGACGTATCGTTCACCGGGTGCACATTCACGGACAACTACTCCGATGCGGGTGGTGCGTTGTACAGCAATGGGGCCGACTCGGGAGGGTCGAAGATCGATCTCGTCGAATGCGTGTTCGAGCGCAACTCATCTGCGGAGAACGGTGGGGCTGCAGCGGTCCGCTACGCAGACCGGGCCGTGTTCACGGACTGCATCTTCCGCGAGAACTCCGCGCCCGGTCTTGGCGGGGGCGTCAATACGCACGATGCGACAGTAGTTGAGTTCCAGGGATGTGAGTTCTACGACAACTACGCCGGCAACGACGGCGGTGGAGTCCGCGTGTATGCCGTGACTGCGTCGGACGCGACGTTCAATCACTGTCTCTTCGTTGGAAACGAGTGCGCGGACCGCGGCGCCGCCTTGCGTGTGAGTCAGTGCACGGGGCTGATCACGCACTGCACGGTCTACAACAACCACGCCGCCTCTCACGGAGGCTCGGTTCACATCCGCTCCGCGAATCCGCCCGACGTCATCGCGTGCATCATCGCGAGCGGGACCGGATACGGGATCTCGACGAACCCGGATTCGGGGATCCCGGACGTGACGTACTGCGACGTGCACGACATGTCGACAGGACTCTATGAACCACCGTTCCCCGACTATACGGGCACGGCAGGAAACATCAGCGCCGACCCGCTCTTCTGCGGTGCGGCGACAGGAGATTTCACGCTGCATGAACTCTCGCCCTGTGCAACAGGGGGACCAGGCGGCGGAGTCTCCGGGGCGTTCGGCATCGGCTGCGGCGGAACCGTCGTCGAGACACAGAGCTGGGGTTCGATCAAGGCGATGTACCGGTAGCCACACGCACCGCCGCGGCGCATCCGGAGGAGTCCGAGCTGCGCATTGGGTTGCATGCTTCGCAGTCCATCGGCGGCGGCGCACTGAGGTTCGGCACAACACAAGAGGGGTGGGGTGGGAGCGTGGAGCATCTCCTGCCGCCCAAACCGAACACAGAACAGCACCATCAGCAAGCAGTCCCGCTCCACAACTACGAAATCGAAATGTCGTTAGGCCGAGCGCCGAACAGCTGACGGAAGTGGGGACTGCGGATCAAGCTCCGCACAACGCACCCGGCAGTCCACTGTGTGTCATTCCGAGGGGCGCTCTCGTTTCGGACGGGGCGCCCCTTGCCGTCTCTCGTCCACTCGAGTCCTGTCGTGGCAATGGTCGCTGCGACTGACAGCGCGCTTGGGGTAGAGCCTCGCTGATGCTGAAGGTGGGGAGGAGCGCTTCTGCAGTCGCGGCCGCTCCCCTTGGTCCGATGGTTGATGTTCCTGCTGTGGCCGGGTCGCCCGTGATTGATGACGAGTCAGCCATTGACTCAAGATGGTGCGTGTGGTAGTGTCTTAGTGTATGGCTGGGCCGTGGCGCGTAGCAGTCCCAGCATGGTCGGAGGACTGACGCCCCCTTGAGTCTCAGCGTTGAGATCTCTTGCGGGGCGCTATTCGTATGGGCGTGTGTTGGCCTGGCGCCGGCCTAACAGGTGTTTGCAGCTGTCGCCCCGCTCCGCCGCCCCGCGTTGCGTGACAGGTCGGCGCACCGCCTTGCGGCGTCGCTGCCGCCCCTGTCACAGCAACTGCAAGGGGGGCCTCGCTTCGCTCGGCCGGCACCTGCTGCGCCAGTGCCTGGCGCAGCTGAAACGCGTTTCGTTAGGTTCACGCGGCCGCTAGAGAAGAGGAGTGTGCCCATGCGGA
>JAPEKQ010000030.1 GCA_029990205.1 bacterium | reverse complement strand
GAGCCCCGTGCTGGCGAAACACGCCACCGCGCCCTTGTTGTCGGCGAGATGGAGCATCTGCTCGGGCAGGCACTCGTATCCATTTCCTTCGTTGTAGTGGAAGTACTCGGCGATCGAGCAGGCAAACCCGAAGAAGATGAACGGCATGTCCTCGTTGTTGAGTTCGTCGATGTCGTAGTAGAACGCGCTGTCGTTGTCGTAGAGAAGGCCTTCGTGCGTGAGGATCGCGCGGTTCGCGTGCCCCTGGAAGTTCACGAGGAGAACACCGTCACTGATCTCGTCGATGAGCTCGGGGGTAACGTTGTCCCGGACGTGGAAGAACGACTCGAAGAAGTCATCCTGCGTCGCGTCTCCGTGAAGCGGGTCGGTGTGGCGCCTGAGCATGAACATGGATGTATCGATCACCGCCGGCGAGGCCGACACGGTCTCGCCCATCGTAATCGACTCCGATGTGAACTTGCCTTCGCTCGTCTCCTTGCGCGTGTAGAAGTTGATGTCATTGCCGTAGGACCAGACATCGTCCCCTACGAACATGAAGCGGTTGCGCCAGCTATCGCTCGGGTCGTACGTCTCGTAGAGCTTGATCTTCGCGATCTCGGTCTCGAGCTGGGTCGTCGGACCGGCCGGCATCCTGCCGATGTACATCGACGGCAGGTACGGATCGCTGTCATCGAAGCTGACGTAGTACGAGTCGCTCCCGATGAGCTCCGCGTTGTTCGCCTGTGACTCGATATAGGTCGGCATCAGGTTCGGACCGCTGGAACTCAGTACGCCCCTCGTGTCCTCGCTGCCGTCGCCCACGAGAAGTCCGAACTGCGGCTGCCGGTCCCACTGCTCCCACGCGTAGCGGAAGTAGTTCTTGATACCCTCGGGACCCGGGAGACCACCGTTGAACTCGTCGTAGACCTCGCCGAGAAGCGCGTCCGCGATGAGATGCCCCTGAGCCCGCCGGTAGTCGACGAGCTCGTCGATGGTCCCGTCGAAACGCTCGTTCGAAACGACAATAACGTCCGCCTCGGACGAGAACAGGTTCGCGGGCTCACGGCGCTCGACCGAATCCACCGTGAGCGCGGCGGTCTCGCCGAGCGCCTCGTACCGCGTGAACGACGCCGGCGCATCCTGGAGCGTCAGCGTGTAGTCGCCGCCTGCCCCGGTGACACTCTGCGCGTCCAGCGTCAGCGCGACGGGCGCAAGCGGATCGGTGACGTCGAACGCCACGATGTCCGACGAGGTGAATGAGCCGATCTCGAACTCCGAGTCGCCCGTCTCCCCGCCGTTGGCGAAGCTCAGCCGCCCTTCGTGTGCCTCATAGAGTCTGTTGTACGAGAACTCGAACCAGTCGAGATCCGCGCCGGAGCGCCCGTTGGCGCCGACCGAATGAAACGTGTTGGCCCCGTCCGTGAAGTACGACGAGCTCAGCGACTGGTTGGAGTAGATGTAGTAGTTCATCGAATCGGACGAACCGTAGAATGTGTGGATTCCGATCGTATGCTCGGCGCTCAGGCCGTCGATGATCGACATCGTCATCGTGTGTCCGCTGTCGAGGTTGCCCTGGTAGCGAACACGCGCACCAAGGTCCGCGGATGCGTCGATGTCGTGGAGCTCGAACGGAAGCTCCCAGTCGTCGTTGTTGTCGTCCCAGAACGTCCACGTGTACCAATCGACCTTCTGGTTCGGCGGCTCGACATCCAGATAGACGTCCTCCTCGAACCGCACCGTGTCGCGGAAGCTCACCGGCGGTGTCAGACCGGTCCAGCCGTGCCACGCGTCGCGCGTCGTCATCCGCGCCGCCAACCCGTCACCCCAACCGAACCAGTAGACGTTCTCGGTCCCGTACCGGTCCTCGTAGCCGACCGGCATGTGCTGGTCCTCGAAGCTCTGCGCGTAGAACAGCACGTAGTCGCCGCCGTCGAAGAGGTCGTTGGTGTTCTCATCAAAGACGAGCACAGGCATCGGGGTCTCGACGAACGGGTTCTCCTCTTCGTACTCGAACGAGCGCTGGTAGACGGCCACGTCCTCGATGTCGAGCGTACCCGCGAGTCCCTGGGAGGAAAGGTCACTGAAATCGATACGATGAATGCCGGTCTCGGACACCTTCAGGCGGTACGCCTCGTGGTCCTGACGCATCGCCCCCTCGAGCGCGCCGCGCCGCGGCGATGGCCGCATCCGCCAGTCCTCGGCCTCGGCGTGGTTGAGAATGGTCCCTGCGTAGAGCATGTCCCACTCGGGCTCGCGAACGCGCGCCTGCTCGAATCCCGGAACACGGTCCCGGTCGCCGTCGGCCCGCCCCGAATCACGCCAGCCGCCGAGCACGAGCCGCGCGACGATCCTCGTGTGGACCGTCAGCGCGTTCGCTCTCGGTGAGTACTGGAATGGATGGAGGGTCACCTGCACGACACGGTGGTGCCTCAGCGTGGAGTCGAACCCGAGTTCGGCAACACGCCCCGGTGACGAATCGGATCCTTCGTAGAAGGACCTGTCGGGCAGGAAGTCGATCGTCGCGGTCGGGAACGGCTCGCCGTCCTCGAACCCCGGCACCCCCGGGTTCACGTCGTACGTGAACGCCTCGGTCGGGGTCGGCTCGATGCGGTAGCTCCCGGCACGCTCGGTCTCGGTCGATATGATCTCGAGCCGGACGTCTGCACCGAAGGGCACGGCCAGGAGCACTCCCATCGAAGGGAGCCACGGACGTCCCACGTCGCCCGCGGGGTCGAGCCCCGGTGCGTCGACCCTGAAATAGGACTCGCCACCGTGTACGACCTCCGTGACGGAGTAGTCGTCGGTGGCGAGTTCGAAGAGTATCTCGTTGTCGGTCTGCTCGATGATGCCGGCTACGTTCGCCGCGCCGCATGCGAGCGGGAGCGCGACAAGCGCTATCGCGGCGAGGGCAGTCGCTCGGTTCATGCTAGACGCCTCTCCTGCCGACCCCCCGCGCCGCTCTCGTTCTCTAGTGCCTCACCTGAGCCAGGTAGGTCGGGAAGCTGAAGTCCGGGCTGTTCTCCGGGTCGTGGCACGCGACGCAGGTCGCGACCCTGATCGTCCCGAATGACCCTTCACGGTTGTGCTCCGTCCCGATGCCGTGACACGACTCGCACTGGACGCTGCGAAGCTCGGTCGGAACCTCCTCCGAGCCGTCCTGGGCCAGGTCCAGATTGCACGTCGTGTGACAGCGCAGGCACTCCGGGTTCGTCGACTGGAGCGCCTTCTCGAGCGTCTCGAACGCATGCGCATGGGCCGTTGTCAGCCAGTGCTCGTACTTGTCCTGATGGCAGCGCTTGCAGGAGTCGTTCACGCCGAGGCACGCCTCTTTGTACTCCTCCTGCTGGGCCGCCTGCTGCGCGTCCCGCTGCCGTCTTCTCTCTTCCGCCTGCTCCGCCGCCCGCTGCTTCGACGCCGTCTCGACCGCGGTCTTGTGTTCCTTGAGCATCAGCGCCATCGCGGCATCAGCCGGCTTCTTGTCATCGAGCGGGAACGCCTGACCGGAATACGAAAGGAAGGTCCCGTCGGTGTCGAAGTGAAGCCTGTAGTCTGCCATGGTCTGTCCGCGGTAGCCGGGCTGGATCACGGTCGTGTTCCCTACATCGTACGGCTCGGAAGCGTGGGCGTTGTGACTCCCCACGACCAGGTAGTCGATCCCCGTCACCTGCTCGGCGAGGTCCTTGCTTCTGGTGAGACCCGAGTGACTGAGCACGACGACGAAGTCGCAGCGCCCCGCCAGTTCCGGGATGACTTCCGCCAGCGCATCGACGGGATTGACGATGTCAACGCCGTGCGAGTCGATCTCGC
Source organism: bacterium (assembly GCA_029990205.1). Taxonomy (GTDB): domain Bacteria; phylum Joyebacterota; class Joyebacteria; order Joyebacterales; family Joyebacteraceae; genus JAPEKQ01. The sequence continues at coordinate 12,806 of JAPEKQ010000030.1, read as the reverse complement.
GATGCACGTTGATCCTCAAGTCGGGATTCAGCACACCCGTGATGCCGAACCGGACACCAGCGACATCGACGACCATGCTCGCCGGGAAGACCAGATCCTCGGTCCCCTCGTAGTAGACGTTCGCCGAGACCACGGGAACGCCCGCCTCGGTCACCCGGTCCACGTAGTACTCGATACCCCTGTAGATGTCCTGAACGCCGACCGTCGTCGCGTCGTATCCGATCATCGCCATTCCGCGAAGGTTCGCGTTGTCGACGAGCACGCTCTGGAAGTCCTTGCGTGTGAGCGAACCACCCGCGTCGAGGATCAGGTGATGTGGTGTCTCTTCTGCTGTGCTGTTGATGTAGCCGGCCCTCCGGACCAGCCCGCCTTTCTGGCCCCCGTGTCAGCCACAGGGTTCGAGCTCGCCCCGGGTGTCCGTTGTCGCCATGATCGCGACCGAGAACGGACCCTCCGGCGCCGCCGCGTGTTCCTGCACGGCGCAGCCGGCGGTCACAAGCGCCAGCAGTATGGCAACGAAGATGGCTCGTCTGAGCACGTCTCGTCTCCTCCTTCGGGGACTCCCAAGCAGCGCGGCGTCCATCCGGTGCTGCCAGCACCGGCCACCGTATCAGCCCGCAAGAGCCCATCCAACGGGTCGTTATGCCTTTCCGAACATCATAGCACGCCCCCATGGGGGGTGCAAGGAAGGAGCCTATTCCGCCACAGGCGGCGGATCCGCATGAATGCCGCCGTGCGACCCGATCTCGAACACGCGCGCCTCATCCTCACAGTCCACGACCCATCTCGGGAAGTCCGGGTGGTCGAGGATCGTGACCGAACCGGGCTTGCCGAGATAGAACAGATGCAGCACACCAATGACGATGTGCTCCTCCGCCGTGCACGGCGCGGACGCCATCATGATCCCCTCGCGCCAGCCGCCCATCACCAGCTTCTTCGGAAGCAGGCTCTCGAACTGCGGTGTCGACGAGGTCCCCTCGCTGACACCAAGCCGGAGCGTGAGCGTCCGGAGCCCGCCGGGCAGATTGCCGGGGTTGGCTCCATCGAGCACGACGTAGGCGTCGAAGGATGTGTACATCGCGGGGTCAGCTCGGCGCACCCCGTTCGGAGGGTCGAAGTCGATGGACATCAGGATCGGCGCCGTCGTATCAGCCACGGCGTCCGTGTCCCAGAAGCCCTCTCCGTGCGCGAGCGCAGTACCCGAGAAGAAGGCGACGGCGAAGAGCAACACGACACACAGAACCGCGCTCTCTTGATCAAACCGCATCACTGACTCTCTCCTGTTCCGGTCAGTCTTTGGACGACGGGTGAGCATACAACCTTCAACACGCGCTGGGCACAAGAAAGCGGGCGGCGCCGGAGCACCGCCCGCTCGAACAGATACTGCTTCAGGCAGTTGGACTACCTGTACAGGGCCTTGATGCCGCCCCACGTGCTCTCCTCAACCGGCGAAATGCACTCGCCCGTCTCCGGGGCATCCATGAGGACGCCACCATTGTTGAGAAGGCAGTAGAAGTCAACCTCATCGTTGCAGTCGACGACCCAGCGCGGGTAGTCGGGGTGGTCGATGATGTTGACCGTGCCCGGAACGCCGAGGTAGAACATCGAGCCGCTGCAAAGGCAGACGAACTCGTCCGTCATGCACTCCGTCGAGGAGAGCGTGATACCCGTGGCGTAGTCGCCGATGGCCAGGCCGCCCGGAAGCAGGCTGGTCCATGCAGCAGGAGCCGTGACACCCGCGTCGATCGCGACGGCGAACGAGACGGTCGTGAAACCAGCGTCGACTTCCTTCAGGCAGATGAAGACCTCACCGGCGCTGTAGGCAGCCGGGTCCACGCGCGGCAGATCAGCGCCGCTGTCAAACGTAACGTACGCCTGAATAGCCGGGTTGCCGCCGGCGAACGCCGGGATGGCGATGGCCAGGACGAGAGCAGCAAGAAGCATGCGCTTCATTTGTGTTTCCTCCCTCTGAGTCCAGACGGCCTCTCCGTTCTCACGGGAAGCCGCCAACTTATACTCCGCGCGGCGTCGATCCTTCGCGGTCTCCGGCCCGACGGATGCGCGCGCCGCTTGCCAACACTCTTCTAGTTGTGGGGTCTTGGCATGCACTGCAGGCTTTGACCCCTCACATTCATTGTATCATGGCAAGCTTCGCTATGCAATAGCCAAGTGGCGTAGACAGGGCGGATAATCCGATACGACCACCTGAACAACGCTCAGTTTACACATGAAATCCAGCCCAAAGCGCGCCCCAGAGCCACAAAAACGGGCAGTGCGCCGGAGCACTGCCCGTTTCGTGAAGCCTATGCGGTCAGGAGATTACCTGTACAGGGCCTTGATACCGCCCCACGTGCTCTCCTCAACCGGCGACACCGGCTCGCCACACTCTTCGCCGGTCTCGACGGCGTCGACCAGGATACCACCGTTGTTGCCGAGGCAGTAGAGATCGACCTCATCGTTGCAGTCGACGACCCAGCGCGGGTAGTCGGGGTGGTCAACGATGCGAACCTCACCAGGAGCGCCGAGGTAGAACAGCGAGCCCTCGGCGATGCAGACGAAGTCACCGACCATGCAGTCAGTCGACGAAAGCGTGATGCCGGTCGTCCAGTCGCCGATCGCGAGGCCGCCTGGGAGCAGACTGGCCCAGCTCGCCGGAGCCGACACGCCAGCATCGAGCTCAGTCGCGAGCGAGACGGTCGTGAAACCACCATCGACGTCCTTGAGACAGATGTAGACCGTGCCGGCCTCGTACGGCTGCGGATCCACACGCGGAACCTCAACACCACCGTCGAACGACACGTAGGCCGTGATGTACGGGTTGCCACCGGCGAACGCCGGGATAGCCACTGCCAGGATAAGGGCAGTAAGGAGCATGCGCTTCATTGTGCTTCCCCCCTCTGAGACTGACGGCCCGCCGTACCTCGATCGGCCCGTCGGCTTCCGATTCATAGCGGCTCGCGAACCCCGGCGTTTTCCGGCCCGTCGAGGCAGGCGACCGCTCACGAACATCCAATGCACTCCGTGTCCGCGTGAACTGAGTAGTTCTCGCCAACACAGTAATTATATCATGGCAAGCTACGCCGCGCAACAGCAAACGACCGCACAAACACCAGTAGAAGCGGCCATCTCGCCTGAATGCCACTCGGTTTCTGAAGTCTGTCCAGCACTCGCCGTGGACCATCCGCGCGCACTCCCCACGAGAATCGGGCGACACCGAAGTACCGCCCGATCTCAAGCTGCCAACCACTCTCTGTGTTCGCAGTGAATCCGTTCCCGACTGCCTCTACCTGTACAGGGCCTTGATGCCACCCCAGCTCGAGTTCTCGACCGGGACCGGCGGAGGGCAGTCCTCGCCCGTCGCCGTCGGGTCCATCAGTACACCACCACCCGTGACGTAGCAGTAGAGGTCGACCGCATCATTGCAGTCGACGACCCACCGCGGGTAGTCCGGATGGTCAAGGATGCTGACCATGCCGGGCACTCCGAGGTAGAACAGACTGCCGCTGCACAGGCACACGAACTCGTCCGTCATGCAGTCCGTCGAGGACAGCGTGATGCCGGTAGCGTAGTCGCCGATCGCGAGGCCACCGGGGAGAAGACTCGTCCATGCGGCGGGAGCCGAAACACCCGCATCAATCCCAACGGCGAACGACACGGTCGTGAATCCACCCTGCACATGCTTCAGACAGATGAACACATCACCGGCCGTGTAGGCCAGCGGGTCCACGCGATGAACCTCCGCGCCGGCGTCGAACGTTACGTAGGCCGCGATGTAGGGATTGGCTCCCTGCCCGAGGGCGGGAACCGCGATCGCAAGCACGAGAGCAGCAATGAGCAGATGCCTCATCGGTGCCTCCTCTCTGCCAGGGGCCTCACCATGCCACGCCCCTGCGCGCGCTAGCCAGTACGGCCACGGTCGGGGTCATCCCTGCCGCCAGCCGTACGCCACTGGACCACGCCCCGACCCCGATCGGGCCCGCCGGAGCACGATCCACAAACACCAAGCCTTCATGTTAGCTTAGCGCACATACTATATCATATGAGTCTCAGTCATGCAAGAGTTGATTGGCACAAGTGGGATTCGCTTGAGGGAACGAAGAACGGGCGATGCCGAAGCACCGCCCGTTCCATATTGCCTGCTGCAACTCGGTTCCGAGAACTACCTGTACAGGGCCTTGATGCCGCCCCATGTCGCGTTCTCGACCGGCGAAATGCACTCACCCGTCTCCGGGGCATCCATGAGGACGCCGCCATTGTTGAGAACGCAGTAGAAGTCAACACCATCGTTGCAGTCGACAACCCAGCGAGGGTAGTCGGGATGATCGACGATGTTGATCGTACCCGGAACGCCGAGGTAGAAGAGCGAGCCGCTGCAGAGGCAGACGTACTCACCGGTCATGCACTCCGTCGAGGAGAGCGTGATACCCGTGGCGTAGTCGCCGATGGCCAGGCCGCCCGGAAGCAGACTGGTCCACGCAGCGGGAGCCGACACGCCCGCGTCGATCGCGACAGCGAACGAAACGGTCGTGAAGCCAGCTTCAATCTCCTGCAGACACACGAGGACCTCGCCAGCCGAGTAGGCGGCGGGATCGACGCGCGGAACCTCAGCACCAGCATCGAACGTCACATAGGCCGCGATGTCCGGATTGCCGGCGGCGAACGCCGGAACGGCGATCGCGACAACCATCAGAAGAGCCAGAAGTGTACGCATGCCTGTTCTCCTCCCAACAGAGATGTCTCTTTGCTACCCAGACAATCCCATAAACATGTAGAACTGTTGCTCGGGCATCACCTCACTCGTTCGAGCCGGCATTGATGATGCGCTCCGTAAATCCTGAGTCGGGAAATAGGAACGAAAGCCTCAATGCTTCGTGCCCGCCTCACCACCTCATCGGCACCCGTGCAAGAACGGTTCCTCGATACACCGATTCAGAGAATTAGTGACCGAAGTGAGCGGAGAACTTGCCGAAGTCGATCGGGTCAACAAGCCCGCCACTCCAGGTGAAGTCACTACGCTCTTCAGCCTGGTTGAAGTCACCAGCGAACTTACCGAAGTCAATCGGGTCCACGGTGCCATCCAGGTTGTAATCAACCGTGTTACAGGTCAGCGAGACGCCGGCGTCCAGAGCAACCGTGTAGATCTGGACATCGATGTCGATCGCAACACCGGCGACCGGGTCACCGTCAGGATGGGCAATAGCCTCATCAGCAACGACGCTGAACTGGATCTCGCCGTTGACGTCGGTCTCGGTCGTCTGTGCGGTGAAGGTGCAGTCACCACCGGTAACCGTGAAGAAGAAGCTTGAGTACGGAATGCCCTGGATCGGCGTGGAGTCCGAACGCTTCGCGGTGACCAGAAGGAACTCGTAGGCATCGGCATCGCCCGCCGGGCAGGTCATGAGACCGGCCACGGCAGCCTGCGTATCCAGCGCGATCGTCGACAGTGTCGGATCGGGGATACCGGCTACGGCAACGCTTGCCATGGCGAGAACGAGCACACCCGCCAGTATTCTTGACATTTCACTACCTCCTTTAGACCACTCTCCGTGCTGGGATTGCACGCACTTCAGGGTCGCGGAACTCCACGAGCCCTAAACGATCGCCACAATGGCGCTATCGTCCTCCTTTCTGACAGTAGTCCCCCCTTCATTGATAACCTGTTGTTACCAACTTCAATCGTTGTAAAGCTTAGCACAGCTTGAACTTCTTTGCAAGCACAATCTGTGGTCTGCACGGTCGGTTGCCTCGGCTGTAAGGGCCCTGTGGATGGCCCCTTTCCCCCTGCTCCGGCCGCTCGAGCTCCCCCCTCCGAGAGCTCATTCCGGCGGCCTTCGTGCATTCGACGGACGGGCGCCGGATGTATTCAACGATGCAAGAATTAAGCCCGAGGAGGGTCGATTCTGCGGGGACCATATAGATATCGGGCTCACCCTGGGGGCGAACCCGATGTCCTGTCCGGTAGTTCATCCTACCACGCTGAGACCCCCGTGGCAAGCCAAAACCCCCGCAACATGGCAAGAGGCCCGCCGGAAGCGGGCCCCTCGCACACACTCATGCGTGCAGAGATGGGCGCAGTTCGTGATGCTCGACTCTCCTCTGCTCGCCTGTGTTCTACCTGTACAGCGCCTTGATGCTACCCCAGGTCTCCACCTCGACCGGGACGTCGGCGAAACAGCTGACCTCGACCGGTGTCGGATCCATCAGAACGCCACCGTTCTGCCAGGTGCAGTAGAAGTCAACCGTGTCGCCCGTATCAACGACCCAGCGCGGGTAGTCGTCGTGATCGACGATCTTGAACTCACCGGCAACGCCAAGGTAGAAGAGCGACGCGGAACCGAACATGAAGAACGGACCCTCATCGTCGTAGCTGATCGGCTCGGTCGACGACAGCGTGATACCGCCGGTCGTCCAGTCACCGATAGCCAGGCCACCGGGCAGATGGCTCGTGAACGCCGGAGGCGATGACACGCCGGCGTCGATCTCGACCTTCAGCGAGATCGTCGTCCAGCTGTTGTAGTCGCAGAGACCGATGTAGGCCGTGCCCGCGGTGTAGGCGGCCGGGTCGGTGCGAGCACCCGCCTCCACGGCAGCGTAGTCTGCCGCCATCCCATCAAACGTCACGAAGATCTTGCAGTCCGGGTTGAGCCCCGCCAGCGACGAGCCGGCGAGCATTGCCACGAGGGCAAGTGTTGCCACGAAGTACTTCATTGCTGTTCCCTCCTGTCGAGCGTTGAGCTTGCGCTCCGCTCATCGGTTCTCAGTGACATCCATCAGTAACAGTCTTGGTGACTCACCTCCTCATCCCTGAGAGCGTCCGCTCTCTCGTGCGTGTCCGTCTGTAGCGTCCGGTTCCATTCGTCTGTCTGGTGGGCGAAACAGGATTCGAACCTGTGACCCCCTGCTTGTAAGGCAGGTGCTCTAACCAGCTGAGCTATTCGCCCTCTCGTCATCATCCGCACCGGGATCCGACTTGCCGCCTCGCGCCATGATGGCGAGCGGAACGACGATGCAGTAACCAGCAACGAGAAGGAGCGGAGCGAGCGTCAGCGAACCCCTGGCGAGACTCCAGAAGCCAAGAACGATCATCAGTATGGCGACCGCGAAGAAGATGATGCTCCTGGTGCTCAAGGTGCCTCCGATACATGGGCCCAAACGCCCGAAAACCCGCCGCGTCGCTGTTTCAGCGAGGACGCTCCTGCCTGAGCCTGCACGCTATCACTCGGACCCTCCATCGTCAAGCGAAAACTCCGGTCCCTCGGGCTCCGCGTGGCGCGCCGCGGCGATGCGCTCCCGCGCCCTGACGTGCTCGCTGAATGTGCGAGTAAAAGTGTGCGTTCCATCACCATTGGCGACGAAAAAGAACTCGTCGCTCCCGGCAAGCGGATAGAGCGCCGCACGGATCGAGGAGATACCGGGGCTGCCGATGGGACCCGGCGGGAGCCCCGAATGCCGGTACGTGTTGTACGGCGACTCGAACCTCAGATCGCTGTAGTAGAGCTTGCGATGATACACGCCCTTGGCGTACCGGACGGTCGGGTCGGCCTCGAGTCGATGCCCCGTGTCGAGACGATTGTGATAGACCGCCGAGATGCGCGGACGCTCCCGGTCGAACAGCGCCTCCGCTTCAATGATCGACGCCAGCGTGAGCACCTCGTGCATCGACATCCCCATCGACTCCGCGTGCGCGGTGTAGCGCTCGAAGATGTTGCTTGTCTCCCACGTCATCATCTCGATGGCCGCCATCTCCTCCATATCGAGCTCGACGCGATATGTGTCGGGGTAGAGATAGCCCTCGAGCGATGGCGCGTGGAACCTGAGCCGGGCGACGACCTCCGGATCGTTGGCGAGACGCACGAACTCCTCGGCGTCCAGTCCGACGGCGCCCTCGAGAAGCACGGCGATCTGCTCGATGCGATATCCCTCGGGGATCGTCACGCGACGCGTGGCGACCTCGCCCTGACTGAGCGCGAGCAGGAGCTCAAGTTCGGAGTAGCGCGGGCCGAACTCGTAGGCCCCCGCCTGGAGCTTCTCATCCATATCGAGGATCTGCGCCGCGAGGCGGAACCGCTGCATGTCGCTGACGAGCCCCGCGGCCTCGAGCGTACCCGCGATCTCCCCGAACGCGGCCCCTTCGGGGATCTGGACGAGGATGCGGCGGTCGATCTCGCGCGTGCGAAGGAACGCGAGTCCCTGCATGAGGAAGAGGAAGAGCGCGACGGCGACGATCGACAGGATGATGAGGTCGCGGACGAACCAGCCCTTGCGCCGCTTCTGCGGTGTCGGAGGGCTGACGCGGTCGCCGTTGCGGCCAAGCCGCATGACCCCTCTGTCGTTCGCAACCGGCACGATCACCTTCCTGCTGAATCCAGATAGCCCTGCAGTATCACGGCCGCGGCGATCTGGTCGACGCGCCCCTTCCTGCCGCGGGCCTTCTCCCCGCCCTCGCGCATGATGCGTTCGGCTTCGGAACTCGAGAGCCGCTCGTCCCAGAGCACGATCCGGCAGTGCGATGCATCCTCGAGCGCAACCGCGAGGTCGCGCGACCGCATGGCCCTCGGCCCGACCGAACCGTCCATCCGTATCGGGTACCCGACGACAATGGTGTCCGCACCGCGCTCGACCGCCAGCTCCGCGAGTCTCTTTGCGACGCCGGCATCCGAGTCGAACTTCAGCGTCTCATCCGACGTCGCGAGGAAGCGGCTCTCGTCGCTCACTGCGACTCCGACCCGCGCCTCGCCCGGATCGACGCCGATGACCCTTCCCTCCTCACCACGCGGGTTCCTCAGCAGCGAGAGGAGTTCGGCGAAGTCGTCGGGCATCGGCGTGGCGAACTCCATCCGCTTCCCGGTGCGCGGGTGCGCGAACGAGAGCCGCCGTGCGAAGAGCGCCTGCCTCTGAGCCGCATCGCTGACACGCTTGGCCTGCGGCCGGTAGTGCGGCGAGACCTCGGAGAACGTCCGCCTCACTCCGCCGTAATCGGCATCGCCGATGACCGGGCGATGGATGTGCGACATGTGCACGCGGATCTGATGCGTCCTGCCGGTCTTCAAGTCGATGGAGAGAAGCGTTGCGAACGGGAACTCCTCGCGGACCGTCCAGCCCGTGTAGGCGTGGCGCCCGTCCTCGCGAACTCCCATCCGCTTGCGATCGTTCGCTCGCCTGCCGATCGGCTCTTCGATGACTCCCGACTCCACATCGAACTTCCCCCACACGATGGTGAGGTACTCCTTCCCCACGTCCCTTGACTCGAACGACGCGGCGAGAGAGCGATGCGATTCGTCGTTCTTCGCCACGACGATGAGCCCGGACGTGTTCCGGTCGAGACGATGAACGATGCCGGGCCGAAGCGTGCCGCCGAGTGACGACAGGCCGAGCCCCCGGCCGAGCAGCGCGTTGACAAGCGTGCCGGACCTCGCGCCGGGCGCGGGGTGGACGACCATGCCGACCGGTTTGTCGACGACGATGATGTCGTCGTCCTCAAAGACGATGTCGAGAGGGATGTTCTCCGGCTCCGCGGAAAGATGTTCGAGTTCCGGGACCTCTGCCTCGACTCGGTCACCGAGCGCGAGCCGCGTGGACGGCTTGACCGCCTTGCCGTTGAGCGTCGCGAGTCCAGATAGGATGATGTCCTTGGCCCGCGTACGGGAGAGGTCGGGAGCGTACGTCCCCAGGAAGTGGTCCAGCCGGTCGCCCTGGCTGTCCTCGGTCACAACGAGCACGACGCTCCTGCTCATTCGTTCTCCCCGCTCGGGGACAGAGACGTGTTCTGGTGGGGGTCCGAAAGGAAGACGAGGTGGATGGCGAGAATGACGACGCCGATGGTGATAGCGCTGTCGGCCACATTGAAGGACGGCCAGCGCAGCGTACCGAAACCGATGTCGATGAAATCGACGACCGCGCCAAGACGGATTCGGTCGACGAGATTGCCGACCGCGCCGCCGAGCACGAGTCCGAACGCCGTGCGTTCCCAGAAGCGCATCTTCACGATCTCTCTCGAGAACGCGATGATCGCAATCGAGGCCGCCGCGGAGATCCACACGAACCATGTGCTCCCGCCGCGGAACAGCCCGAACGCAGCGCCGGTGTTCGCCGTGCGCGTGAACCGGACGACCGATCCGAGGAAGTCGATCGAATGCCCCATCCGCAACGTGTTGACGACGATGAGCTTGACGATCTGATCGGCCGCAACGATCAATGCGCTGAGCAGCAGAAGGCCGACGGGAGTCCCTCGGCCGGTGCTACTCGTCGTCTTTCTCAAGGTCCCCATTCTCCTCCGCCGTCTTGCACTTGATGCAAAGGCGCGCGTGCGGGACAACCTCGAGACGCGGCTTCTTGATCCTCTTGCCGCACGCCGAACAGCAACCGTACGTTCCGTCCTTGATGCGCGCGAGCGCCTCATCGATGTGATAGACGAGACGTCCTTCAACCGAGGCCATCTGATACGCCTTCTCACGCTCCTGCGCATCGCTCGCCTGATCGGCCATGTGGACCGAGTAGGCGGAGAGGTCTCCGGCCGCATTCCGCTGTGACTCACTGAAGATCTTGTCCTCGAAGTAGCCCAGTTCCTTGAGCAGCTTCATTCTCTCCTCGATGAGCCTCTCTTCGAAGTGATGTAGATCCTTCTTGTTCAACGCTCCCCCTCCACCAGCGAGTCCCGGGATTACTCCCGTCCGCTCTTCTTGGTGCGCTCAACGGCGATCCACGCACTCTCTCCGTTGATATCCCAATCCTTCGCGAGATCACCCGTGGTCCGGCCGGCGGTGATGCTCTCGGCAAGCGTCTCACCGGTGATCCGCGCAGCAAAGCGCTCTATCGCACTCGTCAGAAGCGGACCGGCCTCGTAGTGAACCGCGATCCGATCCACGACCTCGAAGCCCGCTTCCTTCCTCATGAACTGGATCTTGTTGATCATCTCCCGCGCGAACCCCTCGTCCCTGAGGTCGTCGTCGATCGCGAGATCGAGCCCCACGGTCAGGATGCCTTCGCTCTGCACGGCGAGTCCCTCCCGCGGTTCAGTCTGGAACTCCACGTCACCCGGTTCGATGACGATGGCTTCCTCCCCCATCTGGGCGTTCACGCTCTGCCCGTCGGCGAGCGCCCTGACGTCGGTCTCCGCCAGACCGCGAATGACCTCCGCCGCCTCGTTCACCCGCTTGCCGTGCTTCGGACCGAGCGCGGGGAAGATCGGCACGGCCTTCAGCGCGGAGAGCGCCTCGACGTCGGCCCACTCGACGCTCTTGACGTTGAGTTCCGCCAGCACGAGTTCCGACAGTTCCTCCACGCCGGACTGCAGAGCGCTGGGTACTCCTGCCACGAGGATGCGGGACAGCGGCTGCCGGACCTTGACGTTCGCGACATTCCGCGCGGCCCGTCCGAGTCCGACGACGGAGCGTGCGAGCTCCATATCGGTATCGAGCTTGCCGTCGATGCCCCCCTCGGGGACCTCCGGGTACCGGGTCAGGTGCACGCTCTCGCTGACGCACCCGAACTCGTGACTGACGACCGCGTTCCCGGCGCCCGCGCACAGCTCCCGATAGACGGCCTCGGACAGCAGCGGCGCGAACGGCGCCATAGCGCGAGCCGTCGTCAGCAGGACCTCGAAGAGCGTCGAGTACGCGGCCCTCTTGTCCGCATCCATCTCGCCCTTCCAGAACCGCGACCGCGACAGCCGGACGTACCAGTTCGACAGGTCCTCCTGGATGAACCCCTGGAGCCGTCGAACGGCCTTCGTGATGTCGTAGTTCTCCATGCTCCGTGTCGCGTCGGCGACCATCGCGTGCGTCCGCGAGACGATCCAGCGGTCCATGACCGGCCGCTCGGACATCGGCACCGAGTGCTCGGACGGCTTGTACCCGTCGATGTTCGCGTAGAGCGCGAAGAACCCGTAGGTGTTCCTCAGCGTCCCGATGACCTTGCTCGCGACCTCCTTGACGCCGTCCTCGTCGAACCGCGTCGGGAGCCACGGCGGGCTCGTCGAGAGCATGTACCAGCGAAGCGCGTCCGCGCCGATGTCGTCCATCAGCTTCATGGAGTCGACGATGTTGCCGATGCGCTTGCTCATCTTCTTGCCGTTCTTGTCGAGCACCATGTCGTTGACGACGCAGCGCTTGTACGCCGCCTCGCCCGACACGATGGTCGAGATCGCCAGCAGCGAGTAGAACCAGCCGCGTGTCTGGTCGACGCCCTCCGCGATGAAATCCGCAGGGAAGTTCTTCTCGAACAGCTCCTGGTTCTCGAACGGCCAGTGCCACTGCGCGTACGGCATGCTGCCGGAGTCGAACCAGCAATCGATGACCTCGGGCGTGCGGGTCATCGAGCCGCCGCAGCTCTCGCACTTCAGATGGATGCCGTCGATGACGGGCTTGTGCAGATCGATCTCGCCTTCGGGCGCGTCGGTCGCGCGCGAGCGAAGCTCCTCGATGCTGCCGACCGAGGACATGGCGCCGCAGTCGTCACAGATCCAGACGTTGAGCGGCGTGCCCCAGTAACGGTCGCGCGAGATGGCCCAGTCGACGTTGTTCTCCAGCCAGTCGCCGAGCCTGTTGAGCCCGATCTCCTTCGGATGCCAGTTGATCTTCTTGTTGAGCTCGATCATCTGGTCCCTGAACTGCGTGGTCTTGAGGTACCACGAGTTCCTCGCGTAATAGACCAGCGGCGAATCGCACCGCCAGCAGAACGGATACGTGTGAACGATCGTGCCGCGCCGGAACAGCAGGCCGCGCTCCTTGAGCTCGTCCATGATGAGCGGGTCGGCGTCCTTGATGAACATGCCGGCCCACGGCGTGATCTCGGACGTCAGCTTCCCG
>JAPEKQ010000002.1:2500-237716 GCA_029990205.1 bacterium | reverse complement strand
CCGACCAGCGGTATCTCGATGCCGCCCCGGAGCTTCACACGCTCGTTATCCCGTGGGCCGGGCTTCCGGTCACGACCGGGGAGCTGATGAGGCGACACCCTGATATCGCCGTTCACAACATCCATCACAACGCGGGCTCCGCGGCCGAACTCGCCTTTGCGCTCGCGCTTGCGGCGGCGAAGAGGCTCATCCCGGGGGACAGGGCGCTCCGGACCGGCGACTGGACGCCCCGGTACACCGGCGGCGGCATCGTCCGGCTCGATGGCGGCCGCGCGCTGATCCTCGGATACGGGGCGATCGGACGGCGGTTGGCGGCGTACTGCCGGGCGTTCGGGATGGACGTGACCGGTGTGGGCAGCGACTCCGCGCCGGAGGCGGTCGATGCGATGCTGGCCGAGAGCGACGTCGTGTTCGTGGCGCTGCCGCTCACGGCCGCGACAAAGGGGTTCTTGAACGCGCGGCGGCTGGCGCTGCTCCCCGCCGGCGCCATTCTCGTCAACGTCGGCCGCGGCGCGGTCGTGGACGAGGAGGCGCTCTACCGGGCTCTCGAGGGCGGAACGCTGGGTGCCGCAGGGCTCGATGTGTGGTACAACTATCCCTTGGACGAGGCGTCCCGCGCGTCGACGTTCCCGTCCCGTTTCGACTTTGGCGCGCTCGACAACGTCGTCCTGTCGCCACATCGCGGCGGGGCGCCCGGGACCGCCCGCACCGAGCGGGAGCGGATGGAGGCGGTCGCCGCGTCCATCAACGCCGCGGCGCGAGGGGATGAGATTCCGCATCGCGTCGATCTCGAAGCGGGGTACTAGGAGCACGCGAGGGATCGCGGCCATCGACCCGCGATTCGAACAGCATCGGAGGGATACATGGCGGTCCGCAAGATCATCCACATCGATGAGGAGAAGTGCGACGGGTGTGGTCTCTGCGCCGACGCCTGTCACGAGGGCGCTATTCGGATCATCGACGGCAAGGCGAAGCTCGTCAGCGAGAGCTACTGCGACGGGCTCGGTGATTGCATCGGCGAGTGTCCGCAGGGCGCCATCACCATCGAGGAGCGGGAGGCGGCCGATTTCGACGAGGAGGCCGTGAAGCGCCACCTGGCGGATCGCGACGGACCACCGGTCCACGCTTGCCCGGGCTCGGCAGCGCGGCAGCTGCGGCCCACGGGTGGCGACTCGGGCGGCGGGCCGTCAAGCGCCGGAGCGTCAGCGGGCGCTGGTGCGCCATCGCGGCTCGGGCACTGGCCCGTCCAGCTGATGCTGGTTCCGCCCGGCGCACCGTTCCTGAAGGACGCCGACCTCGTCGTCGCCGCGGACTGCGTTCCGTTCGCGATGGCCGGGTTCCACGAGCGCTACCTCGGGGACCGCGCGCTCGTCGTCGGATGCCCGAAGCTCGATAACCTCGGACACTACTTCGAGAAGCTCAAGGATATGTTCCGGCAGGCGACCCCACGTTCGATCACGGTCGTGCGGATGGAAGTCCCCTGCTGCGGCGGTATCACGAAGGCGGTCGCGCAGGCGCGAGACGAGTCCGTGCCGGGCACGCCGCTCGAGGTGCACACGATCGGTATCAGGGGTGACATCAAGGATGTGACGAAGCTCTAGGACGTGTGAAGCCAGAGAGTGTGACGAAGCTCCAGGGAAGGATAGACCATGGCGAACTGCATCCACGCGAAGCGCATCTACACCGGCAAGAAGGTCGTCGAGAACGCCTACCTCGTCTTCGACAAGGCGAAGCTCCAGGGCGTCTCTACAAAGAAGACGGGCAAGGTCGTCGGCCGGTACCACACCATCACGCCCGCGTTCATCGACCCGCACAGCCACATCGGCATGCTGCGTCAGGGAGAGCCGGGAGCCGAGGCGGAGGCTAACGAGCATCTCGATTCGATGATGACCCTGCCCGATGCGCTCGACTCCGTCCAGATGGACGATGCCGCGTTCATGGACGCCGTCGAGCAGGGCGTGCTCTACTCGTGCGTACTCCCGGGGAGCGGCAACATCGTCGCCGGGCGTTCGGCCGTCATCCGCAACTTCGCCGCCGACACCAGCGAGGCGTTGGTCGCCCGCGCCGGCATCAAGGCGGCGTTTGGGTACAACCCGATGTCGACCGTGGCGTGGAAGGGGAAGCGCCCGAACACGCGGATGGGCGCGCTCGCCATCCTCCGAGGTCGGCTTGACGCCGTGAAGGAGAAGATCGCCAAGCAGAAGAAGTCGCGCGGCAAGGGAGCGAAGGGGAAGAAGGACGCGGTGACCTTCACGTCGGAGGAGGCCGTGCTCCGTGACCTGCTGCTCGGCAAGGAGCGGCTCCGGGTCCACGTCCACAAGATCGACGACATCGCGGCGCTCCTGCGGATCGTCGACGAGTACAAGCTCAAGATCACCGTCGAACACGCTGGCGATGTTCACGAGCAGGCGGTATTCGACGAGCTCAAGAAGCGGAGGATCCCCGTCGTGTACGGGCCGATCGACTGCTTCGCCTACAAGGTCGAGCTCAAGCACGAGTCGTGGAAGCACGTCCGGCACCTGATCGAGTCGGGAGCCGAGTGCACGTTCATGACGGATCACCCGGTCACACCGGCCCGCACGCTCTTTCTCCAGACGCGCTGGTTCGTGCGCTGCGGGTATGACAAGCAGCAGGCGATCGAGCTCGTGACGCGCAAGAGCGCGGAGATTCTCGGGATCGACGGCACGCTCGGCACGCTGGCCCGTGGTAAGTGGGCGTCGTTCACCTGCTGGAACGGTGACCCGTTCGACATCACATGTTATCCTGTTGCCGTCTATGGAGAGGGGCGCCTCGTCTTCCAGGACGAGTAGCGTACTGCTTCTCGTGGGGCGGCGCGTCTCCAGCGAAGCTGGATGGGCACAGCATAATCCGGGAGCAACACATGTCGCAGAATCTGAACGCAGCGCTGCAGCACGCACGCGAGAACCGCGACGAGGTTCTCATCGAACTCCGGGATCTTCTGACCATCCCGTCGATCTCCGATAACCCCGAACACGACGGCGACGTTCGTCGCGCGGCCGAGTGGCTGCTCGCGCGACTCAAGAGGCTCGGACCCGACCGCGCACAGATCCTCGAGACGGCCGGTCACCCGGTCGTGTTCGCCGAGCTGCTCGCGGCGAATCCTTCTGCGCCGACCGTCCTTCTGTACGGTCACTACGATGTGCAGGCGGTCGAGCCGCTCGACGCGTGGGAGACCGAACCGTTCGGTCCGACTATCCACGGTTACAATCTCTACGCGCGCGGCGCCTCGGACGACAAGGGTCAGATCATGGCGATGATCGCGGCCGTCGAGGCCGCGAAGGCGGTCGGTCCGCTTCCCGTCAGCATCAAGTTCATGCTCGAGGGGGAGGAGGAGGTCGGCTCGCCGTCACTTGGCGAGTGCCTCAAGGCGCATCGCGGCGAGTTCGCGTGCAACCTGGTTCTCAACACCGACGCCGGCATGCTCGGCGAGAACACGCCGACGCTCGTGACCGGTCTGCGCGGCATGGCCCGGTTCACGCTCCGCGTCACCGGTCCCGCGAACGATCTCCACTCGGGCGGCTACGGTGGCGTTGTTCACAATCCGATCCACGCGCTCTGCGAACTCATCGCCGGAATGCACGACGCGGATGCGCGTGTGGCGTTCCCGGGGTTCTATGACAGCGTCCGCGAGCTTCCGGAAGAGGAACGCGAGTCCTTCAAGAAGCTCCCGCTCAACGACGAGGCGTTCCTCCAGGAGTCGGGTTCACCCGCGCTCTGGGGGGAGCCGGGGTTCACGCCGCTCGAGCGACAGGGCGCAAGGCCCGCGCTCGACGTCATCCAGATCACGGCGGGGAGTCCCAAGGCGGCCATCCCGGTCTTCGCGGAAGCGCTCTGCACCATCCGTCTGGCGCCGTATCAGGACCCGGCGAAGGTGCGCGAGCAGGTCGAGGCGCATCTTGCCGCGGTCGCTCCGCCGACCATCAGGTGGGAGATCCTCGACTTCAGCGGGTTCCCTGCGACGCTCACGGAGCTCGACAAGCCCGGGGTGCAGGAGCTCATGGATGCGTACCGCACCGTGTGGGGTGTCGAGCCCGCGTACTACCCCAGCGGCGGCAGCATCGGCGCGGTCGGACAGATCCTTGAGATCCTCGGGGCGCACTCGCTCCTGACCGGGTTCTCGCTGCCGGGTGATCACATCCATGGCCCGAACGAGAAGCTCCATCTCCCGACATGGGAGAAGGGGATCTCGGCGCTCGTCCACTTCCTGTACAACCTCGCGGAGTAGCGACGCGGGGGCGGCAGCCGGGGGAGGTCCTATGCACCAGCGATTCGCGCGGCTTCTGGTCGCGGCCGTGCTCGTGGCGATCCTCGGTCTCTCGTCCGGATGTGCCGTCATGAGCACGTCGGTGATGGAGACCGCCGAGGTCCTCGAGCCGGGGCACGTCAAGTTCGGCGGCGACTACAACATGGGCTTGGAGATGACGTCGCTCATCTTCCTCGAGGGCGACGACAGCGGGACATTCATAGCCACCGAGATGGCCGGCGGCGAGGCGTGGGGGTTCAAACTCGGCTACGGACTCACGGAGAACACCGAACTCAACGGAAAGCTGTGGGCGTCGGTCGGCGGGATGGGCGGCCGCTTCTACGTGAAGCGCGCGCTCGATGTGCCCGACGAGCGTCTCTCGATGGCCATCGCCCCGGGGATCACGTTCGTGACGACCGAGTCGGATGACGACGACGAGGGGTCGCTCGAAGAGTACTTCGCCGAGGTCCACTCGTTCGGCGGGGAGATCCCGTTCATCGCGACCTACCGCTTCAACGACGTCGTCGCGGTCACCGGTATCGTCCGGTACAGCCTCGACTCGATCGAGATCGCCTTCGTCGAGGGACCGCTCGACGAGCTCAACGACTCGTGGCTGCTCCACCGTTTCGGGTTCATCAACGGCTGGTCGTTCGACTTCGGACCGTTCTACCTCAGACCCGAGGTCGGGATGGAGATGGCGACCCAGATCAACGGCAACTTCGGCTACGTTCCGATCCTCGGCCTCGGCGCCGGCTTTGAGTTCTAGCAGCCCCCACCGCACAGGCGCGCATGCCCGCGTCCACGCGCTCGCGAAGATGATCCCCGCGGGCAGGGTCGCCACATACGGACAGCTCGCGGCGATCGCGGGCGGGTGCACGCCGCGGATGGCCGGATACGCCATGGCGTCGGTTCGTCCCGAGGACAACGTCCCGTGGCACCGCGTCATCAACAGTCAGGGGCGCATCAGTGAGCGGCCGGGCGCTGAGGTGCAGCGCGCGATGCTCGAGGCGGAGGGTGTTGCGTTCAGCGCGAGCGGTACGATCGATCTCGAACGGTTCGGCTGGACCGGGCCGGGCGGCGGGCGAGTCGGTGACATGCATGCGCCGCGGAGAGCGGGAGGCGCGGAGCGCAGGGGAGGACGCATGGAGACGAACGGGTTCAACGGATTCCCGAAGGAGACGATCGAGTTCTACCGCGAGCTGGTCAAGCACAACGACAAGCGGTGGTTCGATGCTCACAAGGCCGACTACCAGGAGTTCGTCATCGAGCCGGCTCGGGAGTTCGTCGTCGCGATGGGCGCGCGGCTCCAGAAGATCGCGCCCGAGATCGTTCCGGACACGAGAACCAACGGTGCGGGTTCCATCTTCCGCATCTACCGCGACACGCGATTCAGCAAGGACAAGGCGCCGTACAAGACTCATCTCGGCGTCTTCCTCTGGGACGGACGCGCGAAGAAGCTGGAGAGCCGCGGGTTCTACTTCCAGATCGAGCCGCCGACCATGATGCTGGCCGCCGGTATGTACCGGTTCACGCCGGAGCAGCTCGCCGCCTATCGTGCCGCGGTGGCCGACCCGAAGGGCGGGCCCGCGCTCAAGCGTGCCATCACGAGGGTAGCCGGGAATCCAGGCTGTGCCATCGGCGAGCCGCACTACAAGCGGGTCCCGCGCGGGTTCGAGCCGGACCACCCGAGGGCCGAGCTGCTCAAGCACAACGGGATGTATGCCTACACCGAGGGGCGGATCCCCAGGGAGTTCACGAAGCCGTCGTTCGTTGACTACTGCTTCGACCGCTGGAAGCCCATGATGCCGCTTCACCGCTGGCTGGACCGCGTTTCCGGGTAGCCCGGCCTCCGCGGAGGCCCTCCTCACCGGTTGTCACCCCCAGTCTGCCGTAGTAGCATAGTAGGAAGCCATATACCGCCTCGACGCCGACGCGGGTCGAGGCCTGTTGTATCCCCTGACATCCCCTTGAAACCGCCCGGTCCGAGAGGCCCGGGGAGACCACTACGAGAGGACCTGTAATGAGCGACGGAAAGACCGCAGCGAACCCGCTCCTGAGAGTCGGCGGGACGAAGATCCCGTTCGATGAGATCCGCGCGGAGCATGTCGTACCCGCGATGACCGCCGTGGTCGAGACCATGGAGAAGGGCATCGAGAACCTTGAGTGTTGCCTCGAACCCACGTGGAAGGGGCTCATGGAGCCGCTCTCCGAGCTCGAGATCCCGATGGAGTATTCGTGGGGTCCGGTGCGGCATCTGATGAGCGTGAAGAACTCCGATGAACTTCGCGCCGCGCAGGATGAGGTGCAGCCGAAGGTCGTCAGCGTCCGGCTCAAGCTCAAGCAGAGCCGTCCGATCTACGACGGGCTCAAGGCGCTCCGCGAGGGGCCCGAGTGGGCGACGCTCGACGAGGCGCAGCAGCGTGCCGTCGAGATCCGGCTCCGCGACGCCGAGCATGCCGGCGTCGGGCTGGACGGTGAGGCGCGCGAGCGCTTCCAGAAGATCGAGGAGGAGCTCTCAAAGCTCGCGACGGACTTCCAGAACCACGTGCTTGACTCGACAAAGGCGTTCGAGCTGATCATCGCTGACGCCGCCGACGCGGATGGGTGGCCGGACTCGCTCCGGCAGCTCGCGGCGCAGTCGTACGCGCAGTCCAAGGACGACGCGGGCGACCCGGATCCGGCAAACGGTCCATGGCGCGTCACGCTCGACTACCCGAGCTTCGGTCCGTTCCTCCAGCACAGCCGAAACCGCGCGCAGCGCGAGGCCGTGTACCGCGCGTACGTCACCAGGGCGTCGTCCGGCGAGTGGGACAACACAACCCTGATCGACCGCGAGCTGGTTCTCCGCAAGGAGAAGGCGGGTCTTCTCGGGTTCGACACGTTCGCGGACCTGAGCCTCACCGAGAAGATGGCCCCCGACGTTGCGGCCGTCCGCCGGATGTTCGACGAACTCACGGCCGCCTCGAAGTCGCACGCCGATGCCGACCTCGACGAGATCAGGAAGCTCGCGGCGGCGAACGGGTTCGACGGCGAGATCACGCACTGGGACACCGCGTTCTGGTCAGAGCGGCTGCGCGAGCAGAAGTTCGACTACACCGACGACCAGCTGCGGCCGTACTTCCCGATGCCCAGAGTCCTCGACGGGCTCTTCTCGCTCTCAGAGCGCCTCTTCGGGATCAAGATCGAGGCCGCCGATGGTCAGGCCCCTGTCTGGCACGAGGACGTTCACTCGTTCCTCGTGCGCGACGACAGCGGCGAGCCGATCGCGACCTTCTACCTCGACGCCTACTCGCGCCCGCACGAGAAGCGCGGCGGCGCGTGGATGAACGATCTCCTCTCGCGGCGCTGGATGGACGGCGAACTGAGGCTCCCGGTCGTGCTTCTGACCTGCAACGGGACGCCGCCGGTGGGGGACAAGCCGTCGCTGATGAGCTTCCGCGAGGTCGAGACGCTGTTCCACGAGTTCGGACACGGGCTCCAGTCGATGCTGACGAAGGTCGACCATGCCGACGTCGCCGGACTGGAAGGCGTGGAGTGGGACTCGGTTGAACTCGCGAGTCAGTTCATGGAGAACTGGTGCTACAACCGTCCGACGCTGCTCGGGATGACCGCGCACTACGAGACGGGTGAGCCGCTTCCGGACGAGCTCTTCGAGAAGATCGTCGCGGCCCGGACGTTCCGCGCCGGCTCGATGATGATGCGGCAGCTCGAGTTCGGAGTGACCGACATGCGGCTTCACCACGAGCACGATCCCAAGGGCGGGCAGTCGCCGTTCGACGTCCACCGCGAGGTCGTTTCACAGACGAGGTCGCTCCCGCCGTTCGAGGACGACCGCATGCTGTGCGGGTTCATGCACATCTTCACGCCCGCGTACGCCGCCGGGTACTACAGCTACAAGTGGGCCGAGGTTCTCTCCGCTGACGCGTTCGCCGCGTTCGAGGAGGCCGGGCTGGACAAGGAGGACAAGGTTCAGGCGCTCGGCAGGAAGTTCCGGGATACGATTCTGGCGGTCGGTGGCGGCCGTCACCCGATGGACGCCTACCGCGACTTCCGCGGGCGCGAGCCGAGCACGGCGGCGCTTCTCCGCCACAACGGATTGAGCTAGCGCCCGGCCTGGCCGGTCTTGGAGAATCGAGATGACAAAGGATTGGGACGCGTTCGGGCGCGAGATCGAGGATCACCTTAAGGGGATTCCCGCGACCGAGATCGTCGAGCGCGACGACGGGTACATCGACCTGTCTGGCGGACCGGCGGCCTACTTCGCACCCTACCGCAGCTGGATGGACTGCGAGCGTGAGGCGATCTGCTACGCGAAGGGGCGTGTGCTGGACATTGGCTGTGGCGCGGGCCGCGTCTCGCTCCATCTCCAGGGAAAGGGACACGACGTGCTCGCGATCGACGTCTCGCCGCTCGCCGTGAAGGTGACGAAGGCCCGTGGTGTGAAGAAGGCGCGGGTCATGAAGGCGACGGCCGTCACGAAGGGGCTCGGGACGTTCGACACGATCGTGATGTACGGGAACAACTTCGGGCTGTTCGAGAACCCCGTTCGGGCGAAGTGGATGCTCCGGCGGTTCCACGCGATGACGAGCGACGACGCGCGGCTCATCGTCCAGAGTCTCGATCCGTACGACACGAAGGCGAAGCACCATCTTGAGTATCACCGACGCAACCGCGCGCGGGGACGCATGGGTGGCCAGGTGCGACTGCGCGTGCGATACAAGAACTACGCGACCCCGTGGTTTGACTATCTTCTGGTGTCCCGCAGCGAAATGAAGGGCATCATGAAGGGCACCGGCTGGCGCGTGGCGCACTTCACCGACAGCGGCCCCATCTACTGCGCCGTCATCGAGAAGGGCCGTACCGAGAACGACTGACCCAGGAGGAGAGTCATGCACCGCGTGACCCACAACAGATCGCGCTCGATCGGATCCTTCAGGTTGCCCGGCCGCGGCGTCCTCGTCGCGTTCGGTATCGTCGCGCTCGTGGCATCGTCGCCGGGTGTCGCCGTCGCCACCGATCCGCCCGTGCTGCTCGGGACGCTCGCGACGACCGAGGGAGTGTTCGAGGAGTACGGCATCTGGGGCATTGTGCCGACCCCGCTCCTTCCGCAGTCCGGGATCGACCCGTACGGCAACGGCGCATTCGAGACGCCGGCCCTGCTCGAGAACTGGGTGAACACACACGTCCCGGCCGACTACGACGGGTACATCGTCATCGAGTGGCGCGACGGTGTGACCGAGCCCCTTCTCGCGGGGGAGGACCACGAGCGCTTCGATTCCGTCGTTGCGGAGATGGTCTCCGTCGTCGACGAGATCAAGCGACAGCGACCTGGCGCGCTCGTCGGGTATGTCGGCATCCCCGTGTTCGACTACTGGAGTCACGGCGACGCATGGCGGTCCGCGCTCGACGCGGCGAAGCCGCTCCACGATGCCGTCGATGCGTTCTTCCCGGATGTTCGCGATGTCTACGGAACGGAGCCTGCGCGCGACCTTGACCGTCTCGGCGTCTACGTTGCGGCGACGCTTGAGATCGCCGGCGACCGTCCCGTGCTTCTCTATACATCACACCGCTACGAGAACGTCACTGAACGCTGGGGGTACAGCCTCATTCCTCGGGACGAGTACGTAGCCCACATCTCCGGTCTGATGGCCGTTGAGTTCGACGGACATCGTCCTGCCGGCGCGGTCGCGGCCGGGAACGAGCGACAGACGTTCGCCGCGGGAGCCTCCGTGAAGGTCAGGGGCGGGTTCGTCCGCACCGATCCGGAGTGGCAGCGGGTCCGTGACGTCTTCGCCACCGAGACTCGCGCGGGTGAGGAAGTGAACGAGTATCTGACGAGATTGCACCCGTACGTCCTCTGTCTCCTCGGCGAGGCCGTGCGCGGAGAGCCGTGTACGCTCGAGCCGCCGCGGTCCGAGTAGCAGCTGCTCGACACAGGCGCCGGAGCACGGCGCAGCATCCGGGAGGCCGATGGCAAGAGTCCTCCATGTTCTCTCGCAACGCCCCGGGCGCACCGGGAGCGGGACGATGCTCGAGGCGCTCGCGCGCCGGGCCGCGCACGCGGGTTGGACCCAGGCGGCCGTCATCGGCGCTCCCGAAGGGAGCGAGGATGCGGCGGGACTCGAGTCTCTCGGTGTGGCCGTCTCTCCGGTGCTGTTCGGCGGTGACGGACCCGGGCTCACGTTCGCCGTTCCCGGAATGAGCGATGTGATGCCCTACGCGAGCTCGCGCTTCTCCGAGCTCGACGCCCGGCAGATCGATGACTACCGGAACGTCTGGACGCGTCATCTCGCGAACGTCGTTTCGGATTTCTCCCCCGACCTCATCCACTCCAACCACGTCTGGCTCGTCAGTTCGATCATCAAGGATGCCGCTCCCGGCGTGCCCGTCGTGACGCAGTGTCACGCGACCGGGCTCCGGCAGATGGAACTCTGTCCCCATCTGAAGGGCGCAGTCGTGGCCGGCGCGCGGCGGAACGAACGGTTCATCACGCTCCACGCCGGACATGCCGCCGAGCTCACGCGCATCCTCGACATCCCGTCCGAGCGGGTCCGCGTCGTGGGCGTGGGCTACCGGGAGGACATCTTCTGCACGGAGGGGCGTGCGCTCAAGCCGCCCAACACGGGCGAGGGCACCGCTCCGGCGGGGCGGGTGCTGTATGCGGGCAAGTACAGCAGCGCGAAGGGCGTGCCTCAGCTTCTCGACGCCTTCGCCCGGCTGTCCGAACGCCGCGACGGCGTGACGCTCCACGTGGCGGGGACGGGCGCGGGGGGCGAGGCGGACGCACTGAGGCTCCGGATGGAGCGGATGGCGCCGGGTGTGGTGCTCCACGGCGAGGTCGGGCAGCCGGAGCTCGCCGCGCTGATGCGCGCGTCCGACACCTTCGTGCTGCCGTCGCTCTACGAGGGGATCCCTCTGGTCCTCATCGAGGCACTGGCGTGCGGCTGCCGCATCGCGGCGACCGAGCTCCCGGGTGTGACGGGCAGCATCGGGCCGCTCGTGGGTGATGCCCTGTCGACGATCCCCATGCCCGCGCTCCACGGCGTTGACCGGCTCGCGCCCGGGGCCGAGGACGGCTTCGTGGATGGCATCGTCGATGCGCTCGAGGAGTCACTCGGCCGCGGGGCGCTGTGTGACTCCGGGGGCAAGCTTCCCGCGACGGTGGCCGGGGCGCTCGAGCCGTACCGGTGGTCGTCGCTGTTCGGTCGTATCGCCGCGGTCTGGGACGAGGCGAGGGGAGGAGCGTGAAGGCATACGACCGTCTCGCGAGGTTCTACGAGCCCGAGTGGAGCAGCTTCTCCGAACGCTTCGCTCCGATGATCGATACGCTCATCGCGACGCACGCCCGCGAGCGCGCGTCCGTTCTCGATATCGCGTGCGGGATGGGGACGCTGGCCCTCGCGCTGGTCCGGCGCGGTCACACCGTGCACGGGGTCGACCACTCCGAGCGGATGGTCGAACGGGCTCGTGTGTGCGCGGCCGGCATCCGCGCTGTCTCGTTCTCGGTGGGTGACATGCGCGGGCCGCTGCCGGATTGTCCCACGCGCGACCCGGGTGGCCCTTTCACCGGTCCGGAGGGATCCAGGCCGAGATCCGGCGGGCGGTTCGACGCGGTGACCTGCACGTTCGACTCGATCAACTACCTCACGAGCCCTGACGATGTCCTGTCGATGATGCGGGCGGTCGCGGATGTTCTGCCCGAGGGAGGGCTGTTCGTGTTCGACTCGAACACCGAGCGGATGTATCGTACGCATGAGGATGGTGTCTACGAGCACGAGCTTGACGGTGAGGTGTTCTACCAGGAGACCTACTACGATCGGCAGGTGGGACAGGCGACGACCGTGTTCCGCTTCGACGACGGAGCGCTTGAGGTGCACCGTCAGCGTCCGTACGGCCTCGCGGAACTCGGGCCGCTTCTTGAGCGGGCCGGTTTCCGGGTGCTGGAGACCTATTCGGGGATCGCGTTCGAACCACCTGTCGAGGAGTGTGACCGCGTGGTCGTGGTCGCATCCAAATCCATGTCCGAGGGTGAGACGCCCGCGAGCGGCGGGCTCGACCGGACGCGCGTATGACCATCATCAGCCGTATGACCATCATCAGGTAGACCAGTGACATCCCTCACGGAGGAGGACGACGTGGCAGCAGTCCATTCGAAGAGCACGGTGTACCGGGCCGCGGCTCTCGCGATGCTGATCGTCGCGCTTGCGGCGTCATCGGCGGGGGCGGAGGAGACCGGATACCGGCTTCCGTCGCAGAAGCTCGTGGACGTGATCGACGCGCCCCGCACGCCGGGAACGAGCATCAGCCCGAACCGCGATGTGGCGCTGCTGATGCAGCGGCCCGGGTATCCCGGGATCGAGGAACTTGCGGAGCGTGAGCTCCGACTGGCCGGGCTCCGCATCAAGCCGGACAACGACTCGCGCAGCCGCGTCTGGCCGTACAAGGAGCTGACCTTCCTGAGGATCTCCGATCTCGCACGCCAGCCCGTCACGGGACTGCCCGAGAACCCGCGCATCGGGAGCGTGACGTGGGCGCCGGACGGAGAGCGTATCGCGTTCACGAACACAACGCCGGTCGGTGTCGAGCTCTGGGTGGCCGAGGCTTCTTCCGGCGAGGCGCGCCGGCTGACCGATCCGCTCGTGAGTCTCACGGCCGGCATCAGACCGAACTGGCTGTCGGACGGAAGCGCGCTCGTGGCATGCCTCGTTCCTGAGGAACGCGGTGAGGAGCCCGCAGGCTCGCGGGTCCCCGACGGTCCGATCGTCCAGGAGAACCTGGGGCAGCTCTCGCCTGCCCGGACCTACCAGGATCTTCTGGCGAGTCCGCACGACGAGGCGCTCTTCGACCACTACATGACGACGCAGCTCGCGCTCATCGATCTCGACGGGACGATCACGCCGCTCGGCGAGCCGGCTGTCCGCTGGGGCGTCGACCCGTCGCCCGACGGAACGAAGCTGCTCGTGTGGACGCTCCATCGTCCGTACTCGTACGTCGTTCCCTCGTACCGGTTCCCGGTACTGATCGAGGTGTGGGACCTTGAGGGGAACGTGCTCCACACGGTCGCCGATCAGCCGCTCCGGGAGTCGATCCCCATCGCGCGGGGAAGCACGCACGAGGGTCCCCGGAGCGTCGAGTGGCGCGCGGACGCCCCGGCGACGCTGGTCTGGGCAGAGGCTCTCGACGGTGGCGACGCCGGCCGGGAGGCGGAGGTCCGCGACCGCATCTTCATGCTTTCGGCGCCCTTCGACGGCGAACCGGTCGTCCTTTCGACGCTTGAGTTCCGGTACGACGAGGTCCGGTGGGGACATGGCGAACTGGCGATCCTGAGCGAATGGTGGTGGGACACGCGCTCGGTCCGCGCCTGGCGAGTGTCGCCTGACGCGCCCGGCGAGCCCGAGCTGCTCATGGACTACTCGTGGGAGGACCGGTACAACGATCCCGGCGAGCCCGTGATGACCCGCAACGGATATGGGCGCAGCGTGATGCTGACGGCCGACGACGCCAACACGATCTTCCTCGTCGGCGACGGGGCGTCGCCCGAGGGCGACCGGCCGTTCCTCGACGCGTTCGATACCTATCACGGAGAGACGCAGCGGCTCTTCCGATCCGAGGCGCCGTTCTACGAGCGGCCGATCCTCGTGTTCAACAAGACGGGACAGCACGTCCTGACGAGACGCGAGTCCGTCGACGACATTCCGAACTACTTCATCCGCGACCTTGCGGACGGGACGCTCCGGCAGATCACGTTCAGCGAGAACCCGCTCCCGGAGTTCGCGCGCGCGAGCAAGGAGCTGATCCGCTACCAGCGTGAGGACGGCGTCGACCTGACGGGGACGCTCTATCTGCCCGAAGGGTACGAAGCGGAGCGTGACGGTCCGCTCCCGATGGTGATGTGGGCCTATCCGCGCGAGTTCAAGAGCGCCGACGCCGCGGGTCAGGTGAACGAGTCGCCGTATCGGTTCGATTGGGTCGGCTGGTGGTCGCCGCTCGTCTGGCTCACGCAGGGCTACTCGGTGCTCGACGGTCCGACGATGCCGATCGTGGGAGAGGGCGACGCGCAGCCGAACGATACCCATCTCGAACAGCTCGTCGCGAGCGCGCAGGCGGCCGTTGACGAGGTCGTGCGGCTCGGCGTGGCCGACCGCGACCGGATCGCCATTGGCGGGCACTCGTACGGCGCGTTCATGACGGCGAACCTGCTGGCGCACTCCGACATCTTCGCGGCCGGGCTCGCGCGGACCGGTGCATACAACCGGACGCTCACGCCGTTCGGATTCCAGTCGGAGGATCGGACGTTGTGGGAGGCGCCCGAGACCTACTTCGAGATGTCGCCGTTCATGCACGCGGACAAGGTCAACGAGCCGCTCCTTCTGGTGCACGGAGAGGCCGACAACAACCCCGGTACGTTCCCGATGCAGAGCGAGCGGTTCTTCACGGCTCTCAAGGGACACGGGGCGACGGTGCGGTTCGTGATGCTTCCGCACGAGAGTCACAGCTACCGGGCGAGGGAATCGCTGCTCCATCTGCTCTGGGAGACGGAGACCTGGCTCGATACGTACGTGAAGAACCGAGAGGCCGAGTAGTCAGAGGAGGAGATCATGAGAGCAAGAACCCTGATCCTGGCAGTGTCGCTGGCAGTCCTTGTTCCGAGCGCGGTGATGGCGCACTGTCAGGTCCCGTGCGGGATCTACGATGACGCCATGCGGATCGGCATGATCGAGGAGCACGCCCGGACCATCGAGAAGGCCATGGTCCAGATCAGCGAGCTCTCGATGGACGGCGCGAAGAACTACAATCAGATCGTGCGCTGGGTCATCACCAAGGAGGAGCACGCACAGGCGATCCAGGACATCGTTTCCGAGTACTTCCTCGCGCAGCGCATCAAGCCGGGAGCTCCTGGAGACGACGAGGCTCGCGCCGTCTATCACGAGAGACTGGGCGGACTCCATCACATGCTCACTCTCGCGATGAAGTGCAAGCAGACCGTTGACCCCGATGTTCCAGCGAAGCTGCTCGCGACGACCGAAGCGTTCTGTGTCTCGTACTTCGGTGACCCGCACCCGTATCATCACTAGGAGGGATCCATGGCTGAGATCATCGGGATCTGTGGACTCGTCTGCACCGACTGCTCGGCGTTCATCGCGATGAGAGACGATGACGATGAGCTGCGCGCGAAGACGGCCGCCGAGTGGTCGAAGATGCACAACGCCGAGCTCAAGCCCGAGGACATCAACTGCAGTGGCTGCACCAGCGACGGCGAGGTCAAGCTCGGTCACTGCAGCGTGTGCACGGTCAGGCTGTGCGGAGTGAAGCGCGGCGTGACGACGTGCGCCGAGTGCGACGACTACGGCTGCGACACGCTCGAGGAGTTTCTCAAGATGGCTCCGATGCTCCGCGAGGGGCTCGAGGCTCGCAGGAAGGGGAAGTAGCGGTCTTGGCGCCCGGTCGCAAGCGCTCGCGCATCAGGAGACTGCGGAAGCGGATATCCCGCTCGCGGTGGTTCATCGCCGTTCTGTCGGGCGCGGCGGCGCTCGTCATGAGCGCCGTGGCCGCCACGCTCCGGATCGACTGGACGCAGCATGCGGCTGCGCTCGGGAGCGCCGAGCCGTCCGGCGGCGCGCCGGGCGGGGACGCCCCATCGGGTCCGGACTCCGCGCGCGACGCCCGCGATCCCGGGAAGATCTACGCGTTCTGGCACGGCCGACTGTTCCTCCTCGTCCCGGCGTTCCGGGACCGCGGTATCGTCATCATCACGTCGACGAGTTTCGCGGGTGAGGTGCTGACGCGCGTGCTCGAGCGGTTCGGCTACGCCACCGTGCGCGGCTCGAGCGGACGGCGCGGCACGGCCGCGCTCATCGCCATGAAGAGCGCGCTCGAAGCGGGCGCGGACGGCGGTGTGGCACTCGACGGCCCGAGCGGTCCAGAGCGTCGTTCGAAAGGCGGCGCCGTCGCGGCCGCGCAGTCGTCGGGCTGCTCGATCGTCCCGATCGGCGTCAGCGCGAGTCCGGCGTGGACGGTTCCACAGACCTGGGACCGGTTCATGATGCCCTTGCTCTTCGCGCGGTGCGCCGTGGTCGTCGGGCGTCCTATACCGTCGACAGAACTCGAGCGCTTGGGGCTCGAGGGGCTGGACGCGATCGTGAATGAGATGACCTCTGAGGCCGACCGGAGAGCTGGTTGGTGAGCCGACCACACACAGGCGGAGACTCCATCATGTCACAGATGCGACAGAGAACACTGGCGGTGGTCCTTCTCGCGGTCCTGGTTGCCGCGTGTGCCACGACGGGCTGCTCGCAGCAGGAGACCGTCAGCGACTTCGACACGCTTGCCGAGTGGATGACGGGCTCCTTCAGCAGCCAGGCGCAGTCGATTGCCGACACGAACTACTACGACATCCGCCTCGAGATGGCGCGAATCTGGTCATCGCGCGAGGACGGATGCTGGCTCTACGTGGAGCAGGCCGTCGCGACGTACCTGGACCATCCCTATCGCCAGCGCGTCTATCATCTGACCGAGGATCCGCCGGGAACCTTCCGAAGCGACATCTACCTTCTCCGCGACCCGATCCGCTTCGCCGGGGTGTGGTCCGAGGACCACCCGCTTGCGGCGCTTTCGCCTGACTCGCTCACGCTCAAGGACGGCTGCACTGTCTTCCTCGCGAAGACGGAAGACGGCGCGTTCGAGGGTGAGACGGTCGTCGGCGAGTGCGGGAGCACACTCCATGGGGCATCATACGCGACATCTGAGGTCCGCGTGACCGCCGACGGCATCCTCAGCTGGGACCGCGGCTGGGATGAAGAAGGCAATCACATCTGGGGTGCCGAGCACGCCGGATACGTCTTCGACCGTGTCGTGCCCGAGGTAGTGGAGGAGTAGCGGCGGGTCCAATGGTCCCGCTGCGGAGGGAGAGGCCAGGATGAGCTGGAAGCTGCTTCAGGCGATCATCGTGCTTCCCGGGACGGTCGTGGTCTTCATCCCTCTGTTGATCGTGTATCTGGCGTCAGGCACGCGGCTCGAGCACCAGCTCTCCGGCTTCGGGGACTTGACCTTCTGGATAGGCGTCGTTGCCGGGTGCTCCGGCGTCGCGCTGGGTGCCTGGACATCGACTCTGTTCGTGAGGTACGGCAACGGTACACCTGCACCCTGGAACCCGCCGACGCGATTCGTCGTTCGAGGTCCGTACCGCCACGTGCGGAACCCGATGATCATCGGCGCGATTCTCATGCTGGTGTCCGAGGCGCTCATTCTCCGGTCGATTCCCGTGGCGCTCTGGGCATGCGTGTTCTTCGCCGGCAACGCCGTCTACTTCCCGCTCAGCGAGGAGAAGGCCCTGGAGGACAGGTTCGGTGACTCGTATCGCGAGTACAAAGCGAATGTGCCGCGGTGGGTGCCTCGATTGAGAGGTTGGCGGCGGTGAGAGCCGGAGAGTCGGCGTGGTCCTGCGACGCGGCGCGCTTGACAGGACTGGCCGCGTCCGGTACTTCTTGTATGTGAGCGGATACTGCTGTCGACGTCCGGGCCGGTGCGTGGAGGATGTTCGTGACCCAGCTGGATTTCGCAGTACGAGTCATGACCGAGAGTGACCTGCCGGCCGTCGCCGAGATCGAGGCCGGCGTGTTCACGGACTGGTACCGGGCGAACCGAAAGCCGCAGGACCCGCTTCCCGAGCGCTCACTCGACTCCCTTCGATACACTACGTCACTCGATCCCGAAGCGAACCTCGTCGCGATCGCCGCGGACGGAGCCATGGTTGGCTTCATCCTCGCGCGGACGTGGGGGAGGGTCGGCTGGTTCGGGACGTTCGGGGTTCCGACGCAGCTCCAGGGACTCGGTGTCGGGTCGACGCTCGTCGACCACGTACTCGGATACCTGCGGCCGCGCGCGGACATCATCGGTCTGGAGACCATGCCCGAGAGCGGTCCGAACCTCGGCCTCTACACCAGGGCCGGGTTCAGTGTGACGTTCCCGACCACCATCATGGAGCTCTCGCTCGTGCGGACGGCCGACCGGTACAACGGGCTTCCCGCGGACGAGCTTCGCATGCTGGGCGCCGCCGACTCCGGCGCCCGCCGCCGCGCCATGGTCGGCATCCGCGACATCTCCGCCGCGCTGCTGCCGGGGCTCGATTACTCGAGCGAGGTCGCCGCGTGCGAGAAGCATGAACTCGGCGACACGTTCCTGGTCGAGGGGCCGAGTGGCTCGCTGGACGGATTCGCCGTTCTCAGGACGGTCCCGTTCCGGAGCCGCGACACCTCCGGGCGGGGGTACATCCACGTGCTCGCCATCCGTCCGGGCGCGGACGAGCGCGCGGTGCTCGTCGATCTCCTGCGACAGGTCTGGTGCAGGGGGGCATCGCTCGGACTCACACAGATCCTCACCGGCATCAACGGACGCTATCGCGACGCCACCGCGCTCCTTCTGGAGAGCGGATTCCGCGGCGTGCGCGCGGCCATACGGATGGCATCGGCGGATTCACTCCCCGATGCGTTCACCGTGGGCGCCGGCGTGAATCTCTCACGCTGGGCGGGCTAATCCAATACGTGCAGAAGGTCGTGCAGGAGGAAGTAGAGTCTTCCGATGAGGAGCGAGATACGCGCCATCAGCGTGTATCCGAACGATGCGCCGAAGCTGATCATGATGAAGACGACTCCGACACGCGCCGCCCCGCCGAGGACTCCCTTGTGAGGCTTCGAGAAGTAGAAGTAGAGCAGCGTCGTCACGACGCCGACGATGAGGATCAGATTGCTCAGGCTCACGAGATTCCACCCGGACAGTGGAATGAGGGTGGCCTCGACCTGCGGTACGACGTAGCCCTGCAGGTTCGCCGTGATCCCGAGGCCCGCGCCGATGCCGACCGTGAACGCGATCGGCCAGCGCGACAGCCACGCGGTCCTGGGGAACCATCTCGAGAGCATGATGAGACCGAGCGCGCCCGGGATCAGGATGAGCCATTTCTCGACGCCGGTCTCGGTCATGAACGTATCGATGAGCATCGGCTCCACGTCGAAGAACGCCACGTAAATGAGCCAGTACCCCGCCGACACGCCGACGTAGAGATGCTCGGCGAGCTTGTAGAAGGGATTGTCCTTATAGAGGAACGACAGGATCGCGAGGGTCAGAAACCCCGCGAGCCACGTTCCGATGACCATGACGACCGGTGAACCCAAACCGTTCCCCTCGCGTTATCCGCGGTTCCGCCTCGAGACGAAGTAGCCGATGTTCCCGAGCAGAATGAATCCGATGACCAGAAGGTGCGCCCACTGCTGTGCCGGCATGCCGCGCGTTCCGAGCCCGGGGTGCCCGATGAGCGTCTCGTACTCCGCCGCGCCCTTGAGCCCCCCGACCAGCCCCTCGATCTGATTCGACTGCAGGTACGGATACGCGTCGGGCGCCATGACCGCGGTCGTCCCGAAGGCCATCCGCTGGTCGAATCTCGCCTGCGCGTACCGGACCCAGTAGTCGATCACGGCTCCGTGCTCGAAGCCGAACAGCAGGTCGATGTCCTCGTACGAGTGGACGCCGTCCATGACGGCCAGGTCGTCCACCCTGAGGCCCTGATAGTCCGTGTCGAAGAAGTCGCGTATCTCGCGTCCCATCCCGATCATGACGGCGATGTAGCCCGGACGGTATCCGAGGTCCACGTAGTCCGTTCCGTAGTTCTTCCCGTACTCGGCCGCGACCTCTTCGAGCGCCATGTGACCCAGTGGCAGCCCGATGGCGATGTGACCGAGCATGATCACGCGGACATCCTTCGCGAAGGCCTGGCGCAGCACCGAGCGCAGCATCGGCATCAGCTCCGGTGCCGACGTCGCGTCGAAGTCGATCGACACCAGGAGCACGTCGCCCGCCTCGAGCGTCGCGACCGCGTCGTAGGCGCGCTCCACCGGCGCGGTCGGCGGGATCTCGCCGCCGACGTTGAGGAGGAGAGGGAGCGTCACGCAGATCAGGAGGATCAGGAATATGATCCTCCGGTCGAGCGTGTTCATGACGTCCCAGAAGCCTCTCTTACTCACGACAGATAGCTCCGTTCGATCCCGAGAATGATGCGGAGCGACATGGAGACCGCGCCGAGCGCAGCGCCGATCTGGATTCCCCGCTTCGCCGCCAGCTGCGGCACGTCCATGATCCACTCCTGAGCCGCCGGGAAGAACTCGGATATCGCCGCGCCGATGGGCACGCGGCCGAGCATCACGATGACGGCGGAGACGAGAAGCAGTGTGGCGACCGTGTTCCTGGCGCGGAACGCGCGGTACGAGGCCGACGCGATGAAGAACGCCAGGAGCGCGAACATCGTGCCCTGGAGCGGCACGATCGTGTACGTGTAGACGAACATGAACGGTGATTGCATGTGGAACGGGCTGCCGTGGTGGATGCGGCCGAGGACGCCGAGCACGACCGTGGCGGCGAAGCCGATAAGGAGGACGACACTGTGCCACCAGCCCGGGTTCCTCCGCCCGATCTTCCGCCCGTGCGAACGCAGCAGGTTGTCAACGCCGAGGAGCATCGTGAAGCCCGAGACGATCGAGAACCAGATGAGCAGGCGCTGCTCGAGCGCGCCGAACGGCTCGTGCGGCACGAAGAACGAGACAACGAGAAAGACACCCGTCAGGAATGTGATGGCAAGCGGTATCGAACGCTTCATCGTGCTGATGCTCCTATCCGCCGGCGAACCAGGTCTTCACCGCGTCGAACACGCGGGCCGGCACCGAGCTTCCGTCCGGTGTGATGGCGTAGCCGACCGTCCCGATGGCGACCATCGCGACGATGAGAACGACGATCCAGAACTTCGCGAAGTCCTGTCCCTTGAGGCTCCCGAGCATGACCGGCTCGTGTGACAGGTAGCTCGACGCGGCGAAGAGCTCTTCGCCGATCAGCGTGTAGTCGCACGCGGCGACGAAGAAGGGGAGCTGCGATGTCTCCTTCGTGCCCGATATCTGGATGGCGCCGATCTCGTGTCCGGTCTCGGCGAGGATGAGGGACTCCGCGGCGAAGTATCCGAGGAGGAAGACGGCCTCAGGGCGCTCTCGCACCATGATGCCGTCGACCCCCGCGGTGTACCCAAACTGGTCGTAGGTGATGTACGTGACGCTCGTCGGGTCGTAGCGGTCCGACTGGCCCACCTCGGCGTAGGCTTGCTTGACGATCTCCTGCGCCGTCGTCATCACGATCGGGTCCGCCGTTGGAACGAGCAGGGGAGTGCCGTGCTGGGCCACCTTCTTCGCCACGTGACCGAGGATGGTGAGGGCGGCCAGTGTGCCGACCTCGCTGACGGTCTCGATACCTGGAACGTAGAGGACGGGGCGTCCCATCTCGGTGGCGCGGCCGACCGCGTCGTCGACGGCCTCGAGTCCGGGGATGCGGCGGATGTAGAGCTCGCTCCCCGTTCTGGCGCGCCCGATGTAGAACATCACGGCTCCGCAGGCGAAGATCATCACGACGAGCGCGTTGAGCCTTGAGGTGGCGAACCACTGCGCGGTGGCCGTGGCGGCGCTGCTCGCGATGGAGTCAGCGAAGCCGGCCGGGACGCCGTCAGGTCCGGTGACGGAGGAGAGGGCGCGGACGATGTACTGGTACGAGACACCGGCCTCCGCCGTGTCGTCGACGAACCGCCGGTCGGTCACCGGGGCCTCACCGACAAGGATCGGCTCCTCGCCGGGCGCGAACCTGAGGATCTCGAAACCCGAGACTGCCGCTGAACCGCCAGTACCCTCAGCCGACCCGTCGGCCGAGACCGACCCGTCGGCCGAGACCGACGCGTCATCTGAGACCGGCGCGTCGCCCAGCTCCCAGGTGACCGCGATCGCCCCGCCGCCGTCGTCCGGGACATCCTCGGCGATGACTCCGAACGGACAGAGCACGGCAGGCTCCTGCGCGTCGAGCGTTCCTGCCTCGTCGAACAGGGCGGGCGTCAGCAGAAGGGCGTCGGGTCCGTTGGCGGTAGGGTTCCCGGTATCAGAAAGGGCGTTCCCGCTCGTGAGAGCGAGAACGCCCAGAACTGCGATCGCAGCGACGAGAACGGAAGAGCGCCGCGTGGATGCGGAGTC
This sequence comes from bacterium, assembly GCA_029990205.1. Classification (GTDB taxonomy): domain Bacteria; phylum Joyebacterota; class Joyebacteria; order Joyebacterales; family Joyebacteraceae; genus JAPEKQ01. The sequence continues at coordinate 215,408 of JAPEKQ010000002.1, read as the reverse complement.
GTGCCCGTTCGGTGTCGCGGCGAATCTCTTCAAACTAGATCTCCTTCGCCGACGCCTCGATGGCCGCAAGCGCCGTGTCGATCTCCTCGGCCGTCACGTTGAGCGGCGGACGGAACCGGACGGCGATCGGGCCGGCCGGGAGCGCCATCAGCTGGCGACCGCTCATCTTGCCGAGCAGGTCGTCGCGAATCTCGGTAGCCGGGAGGTCAAAGGCGCACATCAGGCCGCGACCACGGACGTTCGTGATCTTGCCGCCGGAGGCAGCCGCGATCGCGTCGAGGCCCTTGCGGAACCGCTGACCCATCGTCTCTGCGTTCGCCACCAGACCGTCCTCCTCGATGACCTCGAGGTAGCGCTGACAGCGGACCATGTCGATGAGGTTGCCGCCCCACGTCGAGTTGATGCGCGATGAGACGTGGAACACGTTGTCCTTGACCTCGTCGAGGCGCTCGGTCGCCATGATGCCGCAGACCTGCGTCTTCTTGCCGAAGCAGACGATGTCGGGGGTCATTCCGAACTGCTGATAACACCACATCGTGCCGGTGAGGCCGAGACCCGTCTGGACCTCGTCGAAGATCAGCAGGGCGTCGTTGTCCTTGGCGAGCTTGCCGAGAGCCTGCATGAACTCGGGACGGAAGTGGTGGTCGCCGCCCTCGCCCTGGATCGGCTCGATGATGATGCACGCGATGTCGTTCGGGTTGTCGGCGAACGCCTTCTCGATCTGCGCGATCGTCTCGTTCTCCCGCTTCTCGGTCGCGGCGAGATTCTCACCCTCGAGCGGGTAGCTGGCCATCGGGTTGTTCACGCGCGGCCAGTCGAACTTCGGGAAGTACTGGGTCTTCCGCGGGTCGAACGTGTTGGTCAGCGTGAGTGTGTAGCCGGTCCTGCCGTGGAAGGCCTGCTTGAAGTGGATGGCCTTCATCCCCTTGAGTTCGCTATCGGGCGCATCGGCGCTGTTGACGCCCGCCGCCATGTTCTTGCGGACCTTCCAGTCGAACGCGGTCTTGAGCGCGTTCTCGACCGCGAGCCCTCCACCGGAGATGAAGAAGAGGTGCTTCATCTCGGCGGGGACGGCGATCCTGCCGAACGTCTCCACGAACTCGGCCATCTCGGTCGTGTAGAGATCCGAGTTGGACGGCTTGTTGACAGCGGCCCACCCCAGCTTCGTGATGAACTCCGGCTCGGTGAGTCTCGGGTGGTTGAACCCGATCGGAGAGGACGCGAAGCACGTGAAGAAGTCGAGGTAGTCCTTTCCGGACTTCGAGTCGCGCAGGTACGCACCCTTGCTGTTCTTGAGGTCCATGACGATGTCCATACCGTCGGCGAGCATCAGTTTGCCGATTGTCGCGTGGACCTTGTCCGGTGCGACCGCACTGACGAACTTGTTCTCCGCCATTGCTGCCTCCATGTGATGCGGTGTCGTTGAGTATCGGGATCACGCGCGTGCCATCTGGAGCTATCGCGCATCGCGCGGGCGCGCTTCGGGCGCCGGACCGCGTTCAGGGGAGCACCGGTACCCTATGACGCGGTCAAGGTACCAATGATATCAACCGTGGGGAGCGAGTTCCACACGAATCTCTCAGGTGGTTCGGGGGGCGGTCTAGAGTCCGGTCGGGGGCGTCCTGTCGAAGAGGACCCGCAGCAGCGACGGCGGCACGGGCTTCTTCGAGATCCGGGCGGCCGTCTCCTCGGGTGTCAGAAGGCCCGCGCCGGTCAGTATCCCCGTGACACGTCCGAGTGGGACCGGCTCGAAGAGCGAGTCCGTGTCTGAGCCGTCCTCAGCTCGTGGGGCGAGCGCGGCCGAGATCAACCGCTCCTCCGTCGCGACCGCGACGAACGGTACGCCCGCATCCGAGGCGGCGGTGGCGGCGGCGTGGACGCCGGTCTTCCCGGTGAACTCCTCCTGCGACACCCGGTCCGCGCCGACGAGCACGAGATCGACGCCGGCGATCAGACCCGGGAGCGCGTCGTCCGCGACGACGTCGACCGTTACGCCCAGCGCTCGAAGCCGCTCCGCCTGGGCCACGCCCTCGAGCGCGGGGCGCGACTCCGCCGCGGTCACCGACAGCGTTCTTCCGGAACGGACCGCTCCCTCGAGCACCGCCACGACACACTCGCTCGCGCTCAGCGTCGCGATCGACGAGCAGGGGGGGAGCGCCGCCGCTCCCTCCCGGGCGAGCGACTCGACGCCGTCGTCCATCTCGCTGACGAAGGTCGAAAGTTCGAGCGCGACGGCTCGCTTGAGCGTTTCCGCTCCGACGCCGGAGAGGACCAGACGTTCGGTGATGGAGAGCGCCTTGCCCGCGAGGTTGACCAAGGGCGCCATCTCGCGCTGCGCCGCGATCAGCTCGCGGCATGCGGTCTGGAGCTCGGTCCAGAACTCGCCGGGGTCTCCGGCTCTGGAGTCGATGAGTGCTTCGGAAAGGATCTCTGCGGCTCTCCGGGTCACTGCTGTGGCGCCGGAGGTCTTGTCGCGTGCCAGTTCCTCGAACATGATGCCTCCACGGACCGGTTCCGTCCGGGAGGCGCTACGCGTAGCGGGATATGGCCTCGATCGGGTCGAGGCGTGAGGCCTTCGCGGCGGGGTAGAGCCCGAAGAGGAACCCTACGATGATCGCGAAGCCGAGCCCGAGTGCGACGCCCATGCCGGACACTGGAATGACCATGTCTTGTCCGGCCGCCTGCGCACCGAACGTGATAAGCTTACACAGTCCGGCCCCGAGCGCAACCCCGATGAGCCCGCCGACCGTGCTGATCGTCACGGACTCGATGATGAACTGCTGGAAGATGGCGCGGTCCTCCGCGCCGACCGCCTTGCGGATGCCGATCTCGCGCAGTCGTTCGTTGACGGAGATGATCAGGACCGAGAGGAGGCCTATCCCGCCGACGAGCAGCGAGACCGTCGCGATGCTCCCGAGGATCATGTTCCACTGCGCGGACATCTGCTCCATCTGCACCTCGGCCTGCGCCAGCTGTTCGGCGACATTCTCGATCTGGAAGTCCTCGATGCCGCGGTGCTCCCTGATGAGCGTCTCGTGGATGTGATCATATGCCTGCGTGATATCGGCGCCCTCGTAGAGCTTCACCGCGAACGTATCGATCCGCTTCGTCCCTGCGATGTAGTGCGTCATCGTCGTCGTGGGGGTGTAGATGCGACGGTGTTCCTGCTCCTGGCCGGAGTTGCCGAACATCTGGCTGAACTCCTTCATGGCGAGCACGCCGACGACCTCGAAACTGACATCCCCGATGAGGACGTGCCGTCCGATGGCGTCCGCTCCCTCGCCGAAGAGGTCGTTCTTGATGAGTTCACCGAGGACACAGACACGCGCGTGGTTCTCCACGTCGAGGTCGCTGATGTAGCGGCCCGGTCCGAGATTGAGTTCGAAGAGGATGAAGCCGTCCGGGGTGATGCCGAACACCTCTCCGTGGAGCGCTTCGCTCCCGCCGCGGAGTACACCGTAATGCGCCACGACCGGTGTGATCCCGCGGATCTCCGGGACCTCGGTTTCGAGGATGTCCATCTCGTGGAGCATCAGACCCTTCGACGCCTTCAGACTCGCGCGCCCTTCGGGGTTCATCGGGTCCATATTGCTCACGAAGAAGGTGTTGTCGAACCCGATCTGCTCGAAGTCCTCGCGGACGCGGGTCACAATGCCGCCCACGAACGAGAACATGGCGATGACCGACGCCACCCCGACGACGATGCCGACCAGCGTCAACGACGACCGCAACTTGTGCGACCAGATGGAAGCCAGACCGCTGACCACGCTCTCGAGAAGATTCACTGCTACCTCCGCCTACTGGTATCTGAGCGCCTCGACCGGGTCGAGACGCGCGGCGCGAAGCGCCGGGAACATGCCGAAGATGATGCCGACCGCGACCGACGTCAGAAACGCGAGCACGAGGATCGAGGGTGAGAACGCCATCGGCATGATGAGCGCGGTCTCCATGAGCTTCACCAGGCCATAGCCGACGCCGAGACCGACCGCTCCGCCGACCGATGTGACGACGAGCGCCTCGACCAGGAACTCGATGAAGACGTCGCGCGAGCTCGCGCCGATGGCCTTGCGGACGCCGATCTCCCTGATGCGCTCCGTGATCGACGACAGCATGATGTTGGCGATGACGACGCCGCCGACGAACAGCGAGATGAAGGCGATCACCCAGAAGATGATATTGAAGAACGCCTCCTGCTCCGCTCGCTGCTGGACCTGCTCGGACTTGGACGCGAGATCGAAGTCCTCGACCCCGTGCCGGCGCGAGAGCACCGTTCGCGTTTCCTCCATGAGCGTCGGGACGAGCTCCACGGTCTTCGCGGAGATCTCGAGTCCGCCGAGCTGGTCGTCGACCGTGAACCGCCTGATCATCGTCGTGATGGGAATGTAGTGCCCGCGGTTGAACCATTCGAGAACATTGCGCTCTCCTCCGCCGCCGCGGAAGTAGAACTCCTTCTTCTCCATGATGCCGACGACCGTGAACGGAATGCCTTCGACGAGCACCTGCTTGCCGCGCCAGTCCTCGTCCCCAAAAAGATCGTCCCGGTACGTCGGTCCCATCATGATGACGTTCGCGTACGTGTCGAGGTCGCGGTCCGTGATGAAGCGTCCCTCGGCGACCGGCATGCTGTCTGCGAAGACGTAGTCGGCCGTCGTCCCGAGTACGCGCATCTGGAACGTCTTGTCCTTGTAGCTGACGGTCAGGTAGCGCGAGATCTCGGGGTCCACGTAGCTGACGGACGGGCACTCGAACCGGATGGCCTGCGCGTCACGGTAGGTGAGGCGCTCGGACGCGCGCTCGGCCGCCGTCATGAAGATGCGGTTGGTCCGCTGGTTGGTGATGCGTATCTCCCTGAGACCGCCGAGCTCCTCGAAGTAGGCTTCGGTCTGCGCCTGGCCGCCCTGCATCAGCGAGAGCACGGCGACGACCGACGCAACGCCGAGCACGATCCCGATCATCGTGATGACCGACCGTCCCTTGTTCGATCCCATGTCGCGGAGACCGGCGCCTACGCTCTCGAGCAGGTTCAAGAGAAGTCCTCCCGTGCGATCGCGCCGTCCTGCATGTGCACGGTGCGTCCGGCATGTTCAGCGACGTTGGCGTCGTGTGTGACGAGGCAGACGGTCTTGCCCGCGGCCGAGAGACCGTCGAGGATGTCCATGATCTCGCGACCCGTCTTCGAGTCGAGGTTGCCGGTCGGCTCGTCGGCGAGCAGGATGCTCGGCTCGTTGATCAGAGCCCGCGCGATGGCGGCCCGCTGGCGCTCGCCACCGGAGAGTTCGTTCGGCCGGTGCTTGAGCCGGTGACCCAATCCGAGTTCCTCAAGCTGCTTCGCCGCGCGTCCGAGGCGTTCCGCCTTGGACACAGACCCGTGATAGACCAGCGGGAGCGCGACGTTCGCGACGAGGTCGATGCGGGGGAGGAGATTGAAGTTCTGGAAGACGAACCCGATCCGTCGGTTTCGCACCTTCGCGAGTTCACGCCCCGTCAGGGAGCTGACCTCCTCGCCACCGAGGACGTATCGTCCTGTTGAGGGAGTGTCGAGACAGCCGAGGATGTGCATCAGGGTGGACTTGCCCGACCCGGACGGTCCCATGATGGCAAGGTACTCGCCCGCCTCGACGGCGAGGTCGACGCCCCGGAGGGCGTGGACCTTCGCTTCGCCAAGATCGTAGGTTCGCGTCAGTCCGTCGACGGCGATCAGCATGCTCTACCTCCCGGCGCGCGCCGCCATCCGCTGGCGTCTGAGTTCATCGTCGGTCATCTCCGTCTCGGCGAGGTGCGGATCGTAGAGCGCGACCTCTTCACCCTCCTCGAGCCCCGAGATGATCTGTGTTGTGGAGATGTTGCTGATCCCGACCTCGATGTGCCGTTCGACCGGTTCGTTCTCGCTTCCGTCGAACACGTACGCCACGTAGCCGCCGTTCTTCCGGAACGCGCCTTCGATGGGAACCGTGACGCAGCCCTCGCAGTGGTCGCCCTGGATCTCGATGTTGGCCGTCATGCCCGGCATGAGTCGGGGATCGTTGTCGGTAATGGTGATCTCGACGTCGAAGATCTTCACGCCCTGCTCGTTGCGCGCGGCGGGGGCGATGTGGCTGATGACGCCGTGGAACGTCGTCGCCGGATAGGCGTCGACGTCGATGACGACGTCCTGCCCGTTCCTGATCTTGCCGACGTCCACCTCGTTGACGCCGGCGGCGATCTGCATGACCGAGAGGTCCGCGATCGTCATCAGTGTCGAGCCGCTCGTGTACGAGACGGCTCCGGATGTGACGATCTCGCCCTCCTCGATGCTGAGATCGATGATCGTTCCGGTCGCCGGCGCGAGAACGTCCAGAATCTCCTCGGATTCCGCGTCAAGATCCATCGAGACGCCGTCGGCTTCGGCGAGCTGCATCTGCTCGAGCGCCGACTGGAAGTCGACGCGGGCGATATCGTAGTCGTCCTTCGACAGCCGGAGCTCCTCGTCGGAGACGTGGCCGGCCTCGTGGAGCGCGAGGTCGCGTTCGTAGTCCTGTCGCGCTCGTTCGAGGTTGACGCGCGCGCGTCCATAGCTGCTCTTGAGAGTCGCCACGGTTCGCGCCTGTGCCATGTCGGGTTCGATCGTGGCCACGAGCTCTCCGAGCCTGACCTGCTCGCCCTCTTCGACGGGGAGCCGTATCACCTTGCCGCTGATCTTCGACTTGACCAGCACCATCGTCTCGGGCTGGATCTCGCCGATCTCGGTCAGGATGACCGAGACGTCGCCGATCTCCGCGGTCGCGGTCGCCCCGCGAACGGCGCCGCCAGCCTCACCACCTGTCTCCGCCGAGACCTGCCCGCCGTTCCGTCCGCCGAGCACAAGGAAGAGGACGACGATGACGACGACAGCCGCACCACCGACCCACAGTATTCGCTTCTTCATGGCATCCTCCAGGGGAGCTTCTGCAGCAAGTGCCGCGTCTATGGCCCGCTCCGCGGGCGCCTTTCATATCACGCATACTTGGACACGCGTTGAGTTACTACGGTTTCATTGAACCATGCACAACCGACGGGCGCCCTCCGGAACCCGTGAACCGTCGATGGGGACGGGTGAAACGCCACCAGGCGGGCGCGCCGGACCGCGTGTCGCGTTTGGCCGGTCGGGGTTTGGCGGGTATACTGGTAGAAGGTCCGGCACGGGGTCCGTGCCGGACGACTCATCATCGCGACTGGAGCTTCACCGATGGTCCTGCTCGACAACGTCAGTATCTCTTTCGGCGGCAATCCGCTCTTCCGGGGGCTTTCCTGGCGCGTGGGCGACCGCGACCGGGTCGGTCTGGTCGGACCGAACGGGTGCGGCAAGACCACGCTGCTCAAGCTCATCCGGAACGAGATCGATCTGGACGAGGGTCAGGTCACCGCTACCAAGGGAACGACGTACGGGTATCTTCCGCAGGAGGAGCTCACGCTCTCCGGTCGGACGCTGCTCGATGAGGTTCTCTCCGTCTTCGAGCATGTGCTCGATATGGAGACCCGCATGCGGGAGCTGGAGCACCGGATGAGCGATCTCGGCAGTGCGGGGACACCCGAGTCCGTCGCCGAGTGCGAGAAGGTGATGGCCGAGTACAGTGACGTGCAGCACCGATTCGAGGCCGAGGGCGGGTTCGTCATCGAGACCCGGGCTCTTGAGGTTCTTGCCGGTCTCGGGTTCAGCAACGAGGACCAGCACAGGATGACCGAGGAGTTCAGCGGCGGATGGCAGATGCGCATCGCGCTCGCCAAGCTCCTTCTCGAAGAGCCGACGGTGCTTCTGCTCGATGAGCCGACGAATCATCTCGATCTCGAGTCGATCATCTGGCTTGAGGAGTATCTTGAGAGCTACCCCGGCGCAGTGGTTCTGGTGTCGCACGACCGGTCGTTCCTCGACCGGGTCGTCACGCGCATCAGCGACCTGACGTCGATCGGGATCAACGACTACACCGGCGGCTACACGGCCTTCCTCGCGCAGAGGGACAAGCAGCGCGACGTCATCATGGCCACGCGGAAGCAGGAGGAGCGTCGAATCGCGCATCTTCAGACCTTCGTCGACAAGTGGAAGGGCGACAAGAAGAAGGCGAACCTCGTCAGGAGCCGCGAGAAGATGATCAAGCGGATCGAACTGACCGAGGTGCCGACGGTCCAGAAGGGGATCCACTTCGACTTCCCGCAGCCCGAGCGCGGCGGCGCGGTGACCGTCTCGCTGAGCGGGATCAAGCAGGCGTACGGCTCCCGCGTCATCTTCGACGGCATCGATGTCGAGGTGCTCAGGGGCGAGCGGCTTGCTCTGGTCGGTCTCAACGGGGCCGGCAAGTCCACGCTGATGAAGGTCATCGCCGGAAAGCTCCCGATCCTGGCCGGCGAGCGCAAGCTCGGGCACAACGTTTCCATCCAGTACTTCAGTCAGGACCCGGCGAAGGACCTGAACATGGAGAACACCGTGCTCGGCGAACTCGAGACGGTCGCGTCGGACGCGATGAGACCCCGGCTCCGGACGATGCTCGGGGCGTTCCTGTTCCGCGGGAGCGACATCGACAAGAAGGTCCGCGTTCTCTCTGGCGGTGAGAAGAGCCGGCTCGGCTTCGCGAAGATGCTGCTTCGCCCCGCGAACTTCCTGCTGCTCGACGAGCCGACGAACCACCTGGACGTGGCGTCGCGTGAGGTTCTCGAGCGGGCTCTGTCCGAGTACACCGGGACCATCTGCTTCGTTTCACACGACCGGGCGTTCATGAACGCCATCGCGACGAAGGTGCTCGAGGTCAAGCCCGGCAGCCTGCGCTACTATCACGGCACGTACCAGGACTATCTCTGGGCGAAGGAGCGGGAGGCGGCCGAAGCGGCCGAGGAGGAACAGAGCCGGGCGAAGAAGGGGAAGCAGGCGGCCGCGAAGAAGAGCGCGAAGGCGCGCGGTCCCAAATCGAAGGAACAGAAGCGCAAGGAGGCCCGGGAGCGGCAGAAGCGCTCCGGCCGCAAGCAGTCGAGGCGGGAGGAGCGACAGGCGACGCTCAAGGAGATCGAGACGAGCGAAACGAGGCTCGAGGAGCTCGACATCCTGCTGGCCGACCCGGCCGTCTACTCCGACGGGGAGAAGGCGAAGCTCCTGGTGACCGAACAGCGTGCGCTTCGCGAGCGGGTAGAGGAGCTCTACGCCCGCTGGGCCGAACTCGAGGACTGAGTCGAACCGACGGGCAGTTCGTGCGCGAATGCCACGAGCCGCATATCACGACCAGCCGCACACCGCGACCAACAAGAACGGGCCGGGCTCTGCTGAGCCCGGCCCGTGTCGTTTCAGAAGCACCTCATCGGCTCTTGCCGATGGTCTCCGCCCGACCCGCTACTTGAGGAGCGCGATCTTCCGCGTCTCGGCCTGCCCGTCGCACTCGAGTCTGACGAAGTAGACACCCGAGGAGACCTGGCGGCCGCCGTCGTCACGTCCGTTCCAGACGAGCGTGTGCTGACCGCCCGGCACCTCACCGGACGAGAGCGTCCGGACGAGCTCGCCGGCGACGTTGTAGACGCCGAGTTCGATCATCGCCCCATCAGAGCGGACCGAGAAGGCGATCGTCGTGGTCGGGTTGAACGGGTTCGGGTAGTTCTGTTCGAGCGTCGCGCGTGTCACGTTGACGGGCGCATCCTCGGGTACACCGACCGGCTCTTCGTATCCGACGAACCCGTTGCGGTGGTAGTTGCAGCGGAACGTCTCCCAGAGCACGCCGTCGCCGTCATCGTAGTCTCCCTCGACGTCCCATACGTAGACCATGGCGTCGAAGCTCGAGACGATCACCTCGATGTCGCCGTCCTGGTCGAGGTCCGCGAGCGAGGGCGTACAGTACACCTCGGCGCCGGTCTGGATCGGCCAACCGGGGAGAACGTCGCCGTCAGCGTCATACGCATAGACCTGGCCGTCGTTGGAGCCGACGACGATCTCCCAGCCCGAATCGTTGTCGATGTTGCCCACCGCGGGGCTCGAGTGACTGCCGCTGTCCATGAACTGCGGCCATCCGGAGATCTCCGTGCCGTACCACGTGAAGACATCGATCTCGCCGACGCTGTCGACCGAGATGATCTCCATCTGTCCATCGTCGGTGATGTCGGCTACCGTGGGTGACGGCGGGAAGTCGCCGCCGATATCCGCGAACTGCGGCCATCCGGGCAGCAGCTGACCGGTGTGGTCGAACACGTACAGCGAGTCGTCCTCGGCAGACGCGATGACCTCGAGGTCGCCGTCGGCGTCCAGGTCCGCGACGCACGGGGAACTGAGAACCCTGCCGCAGAGTCCGACCGGCCACCCCGGCATGCGTGTGCCGTCCGCCTCGAAGGCGTAGACACTGTCCGAGCGGGATGGGGCGATGATCTCGTTGACATGGTCGCCGTCCAGATCGACCACGCATGCGGAGGCGTACGCCCACGGGTTCCCGAGGTACTGGAAGACTCCGTCCGTCGACGGGTTGCTGTCCCCGTCGATCAGCTCGGTGCCGTCGCCCTTCCAGACGTACAGATTGCCGTCCGCGCACGGGATGGCGATCTCATCGAGTCCGTCGCGGTCGAGGTCGCCGAGAGCCGGCGTGGCCCAGCAGAACTTCGGTGTCAGGACAGGCCACCCGGTCACAATGCTCGCGTCCTCAGCGTTCCAGGCGTAGATCGCATACTCGGACACGAGGTCTCCCACGTCTCCCCACGCCGCCACGACGATCTCGGGGTACGCATCCCCGTCGAGTTCGCCGACCGCGATCGAGGAGCGGTATCCGCCGACGCCGTCGACCTCGTAGACGCCGTTCGTCCTGGGATCGCCGTCGCCGTCGCGATACTCGACGCCGTTCTCGTGCCAGCAGTGGATGTGACCCGCGCCGACGAGAAGCTCGAGGTCTCCGTCGAGGTCGATGTCACAGATAGCCGGGGTGTTGTAGATCAGCTCGCCGCCGGTGATCGGCCACCCCTCCTGCGATGGCGGGTTCGTGCTGATCTGGAGAGCATCAGAGTGATCGCCCTCGTTCGCCGAGGAGTCGATCGCAGCGACCTTGTAGAAGTAGAGCTCGTTCTCGTCGAGTCCGGCGTCTTCGTAGTAGGAGATCAGCTCGACGACACCGTCGTTCACCTGGGAGTACGGGCCGAACTCTGCCGGCGCCCGGTACACGTTGTATCCCCAGAGATCATCGTTCGTCACGGGGTCCCACGTGAGGAAGATGGTCGTCGACACGACGCTGCCCTCAAGGTTGAGCGGCTGGTCCGGCGGAACGAGATCGAACAGGATCGTCCACTCCTTGCCGTCCTCATCGGCCAGCAGGAGGCGGAGGTGGGAGGTGACGGTGCTGACGACCGAGAACTGGAAGTCGTCGGTCTGGTCGCCGGTCGTCCCGGCCTGAATATCGCCCCACGACCCGACGCTGTCGACAAGCGTGACCTCGGCGTTCGGATAACGCAGCGTGCCGGTCAACGCGTCGAAGTCGCCGTTGCCCTCATTGAGCAGCTGGATGGTGAATGTCACGTTCTCGCCCGGGTGCGGGATTCCGTCTCCGTTCCCGTCGTCGCTCGACTGGGTCAGCTGCATCTCCGGGATCGGACGGAGCACGCGGAGCGTGTACTCGTCGGTCCACGTGGCTCGCGTCACGGTGTCCTCGAACTGGACCTCGAGCACCGTTTCATACTCGTTCGCGCAGTCGTTCGAGATCTGCACCGCGAAGAGCGTGTCGAACTGAGCCTGGCTCGTGGCGTTCAAGTCCCCGAGGGACTCGGTGTCATCGATGAGCGTGAGCAGCGGGTCGGTCGAGACGAGCGTCGCCGTGACCCCCGTGGCGGCGGTCTGACCCGCGTTCTGGATGAGCATGCTCAGCTGTACGGTCTCGCCGGCCTCGGCGAGGCCGTTGCTATTGCCGTCGCTCAGTCCGAGCGCGTCATCCTCGATCGCTACGGAGTTGAATGACACGTGTGCGCCCGACGCGGACGTGACGGCGATCGTGTCCTCGTACGGAAGATGGTTCTTCGCCGTGACAGTGATCGTCATCTGACCCGTCGTCTCAGGAGTGAACGAGAGCAGCACGTAACCGGAAGCATCCGTGTATCCGCGCGCGTATACCTCGTCCTCCTTGACAACGCAGACCAGCGCGCTGTCGACGGCCGCCGGGTCGGAGACCGTGACGGACAGGTCGATGTCGCCAAGCGGCGCCGTGTTCGAGTGCACGACCGTCAGATCCGTCGGACGCGCTGTCCAGAGCCTCATTTCCGGGTCACCGAGATACGTGTGGCTCATCTGGGTCCAGCGGTCCGTGTTGTCGTAGTCGGATTCCGCCACGTACGGGGTCTTGCACGCCGCGCTGACGACGCCGGCGCGAGTCGTGCCCTGCGCATAGAGGTAGTCGTACCACGAGAGGTAGTAGTCTTTCGCGGTCGTCGGGAAGCAGAACCGGGTCGGGCCGAAGAGCGACGAGGCGCCGCCGTTCGGGTTGTTCATCAGATGCTCTGCGATGCAGTCGTACTCGATGGCGGTCGATGTGCAGTTGAGCATCCAGTAGTATCCGGACTTCCGCTGTCCGTTGACGAGGGCGTCGACATCCTGCAGCGTGACGTAGTTGTTCCTGCTGCAGCGCATGATGTCCTTGTTGCCGTGTCCGATGTGCGAAGTGATGTTGTAGCCCTGGTTCATCGAATCGATCGCCGTCTCGCGGGTCAGCGGCCACGACATCGGGAACGGATCGTAGTTCTGATACAGAAGCGAGGTGTTGATGTTCGGCGGAACAAGGGAGAGCGTTGGCTCCACGACATCCTCGGCGCCGTCGGTGCTGATGAGCATGCCCTGTTCCCAGTCGTACGGGAAGAGCACCTCGGCAAGGTAGAGGTTCCGCTCCGCGAAGACCGGATCGGGGTTCGTGACGTACTCGAACGTCTTGTCGATGAACGTCTCGGCCTCGATGATCGATGCGACCGGCGCGCGCCCGACGAAGACGTCGGGGTAGAGGTCGAGACTGTCGCCCAGAGCCGTGGGGCCGCTGTAGCCTTCGCCGAAGTCGCTGTCGCCATCCCCGTTCCAGTTCCCGTCCAGATCACTGTAGTAGAGGTCGGTCGAGATGTCCCACCCGCCGTAGTAGGCCGACAGGCCGTAGCGAGGAGGGATCACACCGGTGTCACCGCCGAGCAGGACGTACGTCGTGCCCCACGACGCGAACGCGTCCTGGATGAACATCCGGATGCGCTCGGCCGTGTCGCAGCCGCCGGGGTAGTTCGCGTTGACCCACGAGACCGTGCGGACGACCGCGGGGATACCCTTCTTCGTCTTCCAGTCGGCGATCTGCTGGAAGTAGGACTCGTACTCCTCGTTCGTGATGATGACGTACTCGACGAGGCTGCCTTCCAGCGACGGCGAGTACTTCGGCGCGAACCCGCCGGGCGAGGCGCCGCTGACGACCGCGACACCCTGCTTCGCGCAGGCGTCGATATCGCCCGGGTTCTCGACCATTCCGCTGACGACCTTGCGGTACGTCATCGCCGCGTCCGCCGTCATCCGGTGACGCGGAGCCGAACGGTCCACAGACGGCGTGAGCTCGAGTCTGGCTTCGAGGTCGCTCGTAACAACGAGTCGCCCGCTCTCGGGGTGATAGCGGAGGGGATAGAGGGCCACCGAGACGATGTGATACCCGCCAAGGTATCCATCACCGAGATAGACGGCTCTCTCGCTCGGGTAGACCGCGTCGCTGCCGTAGATCTCAGCCGAGGCCTCGACCGGAGCTCTCTCTTCTCCGGTGGGGGTCTCGGGCTGCATCGGAGCGATCCGGTGCGTTCCCGGGAGCGTCTTCTCGCTGCCGTGCGAGACGATGACATCCGCAACGCTCATGTCCGGTGGTATGACGAAGTGAACGACACGCGCCGGGAGGTTCGGGGCGCCCTCTCTGGCGAGCGTCCGATACCCGTCGATGAGGGGTGTCACGAGTCGTCCATCAGCCACGAGTTCGATCTGCGACTCGTCGATCGATACATCGATCGCCGGGCTTGCCGCCACCGCCAGCGAGGCGGTGAATACCATGAACCCGGCGGCGAGACAGATCAGCGCGGATCTCGAGGTCATCACGTCCTCCTTCTGCAGTTACAATCCGTTCGAGCGCGGAACGCTCTTCTTCTATTCGTTCGTATGTTCGCCTGGCCCCTCTCGGACCGCCTCAAGCGACCGGGTCTACAGACACAAACGGGACCGAGGCGTCGTCGGTAGGCACCCGGTCCCGGTTCCTGGCAGCACGTTCGTTGGGCGTAGGTTCACACCAGTCACTGCCGCGTCCGGTCCACCGGACACCCCGCGCGTCACTCGTCGTGTTTGGATTGTCGACTCGGTTCGCTCAGAGCAGTAGCAGTGTGGGGTGTGATGCCTCTCCTGTGATGCGTTTCGCCCAATGCGCGGCAACATGTGGGTATCAGCTATCAGCATCATCTTATCATAATAATGCGAGCGCGTCAAGAAGGTTTCTCCTCGACGCGCCCGTTCCGTGCCCCTGTACTGGGACTTCTACTTGAGAAGCACCATCTTCCGCGCGTTCTCCCACCCGTCGATCTCGGCGCGCAGGAAGTAGATGCCCGACGAGACCTTCCGGCCTCGCGAGTCCGTTCCGTCCCAGACGACCGCGTGCTCACCGGCCTCCGAGCTGCCCGAGGCCAGCGTGGTTACGATGCGGCCGCGAACGTCGTAGACCGCGAGGTGGACCCGCGCGTTCTCCGAGGCGACGAAGTACTGGACGGTCGTCGTCGGGTTGAACGGGTTCGGACTGTTCTGGTCAAGTCGATGTGACGGCACGGCAAGCTCGTCGTCCACACCGGTCGTCCCGATGAGGGAGAGGTCGTCCAGGATCCTCGTGATGTACTCAGTGTGCGTCGACGGGTAGCTCCCGCCGGTCATGCCGCCGAGCAGCACCGGCGCCATGTATCGGTGTGCGCCGTTGCCGGGATCGGTGTAGACGGTTCCGCGGCCTTCTGCGCCCTGGTCCTCCCAAATGAGATCCGTGGCCGCGTCGTCCGGGCCGATCTTGCCGACGAACTGGTCCGGGTCGTTCTGATAGTCGTACGAGAAGTTCATCCCGTCGCCGACGCTGCCGGTCTGACCGACCAGCGTCTGAACGTTGCCGACCGACTTCGCGCTGCCCATCGAGTACGAGCAGTGGAAGCGGTCCCACAGATCCATCTGTGATGCGCTCCCGCTCTCGCTGTACTGACCGCCGAAGTTCGGCTCCTCGATGTAGAGACTGCCGCCTCCATCCGTGAAGGCGAGAAGCGCCGCCGCTTCCTCCTCGGTCATCTGGACGTTCAGTCCGCCGAAGTTCACGACGCCGCCGAGGTAGATGATGAGATCGTACGGCGAAAGGTCCGCCGGGATCGTCTCCGTGTACTTGTAGAGCTCGCCGATCGAGTCGAGCGCGTCGATCCACGCCACTTCTGTTCCGTCGTCAACGGTGTAGACGTCGCCCACGCCGTCGAACGGCTGGTCGCCGTCGTCGGCGTCCCAGAGCAGGATGCGCGCATTGATGCTCGATGCGATCGGGCCGACCGCCGTCACGGTCTCGTCGACATTGCCCCAGAGGTCCACCGCGACCACCGCGTAGTAGTACGGCTGCATATCGTCCACCGTCGTGTCGTCCCACGTCGTCGCGCCGGCGGAGAGGATGCCGGTCGCGACCGGCGAACGCCCCGAGATATCGCTGAACGGATCCGTGCTGCGGTACAGACGATAGGCTGCGAAGTCTGTGGGGGCCGTGTATCCGGTCCAGTCGAGCTGGATCTCGCTACCGAGGTCGAACGGGTCCGCCGCCATCAGGGTCTCGATGTCGGCGGGCGGCGTCGTGTCCGCCGGTACGTCGGCGATCGGAAGCGTGTCGGAGTAGGGAAGCACGCCGGGGCCGGTGATCGTCATCGTGACCGAGCCGGTCGTCGTCGGGTCGAGGTCGACCGTGGCGATGCCGTCCGAACCGGTCGTGAAGGTCTCCGCGATCTCGCCGTTGCTGAAGTAGATCAGAGCACCCGGGAGCGCCTGACCGTCTGCGCTGCGCACCGTGACGTAGAACGGTTCACCGGAAAGCGGCACCGAGTCGGGGTGGTTCACGGTGGCGACCGACGGCGTCGTCGTCCAGATGCGCATCTCGGGATCACCCAGGAGGTTGAGTTCATAGAGCACGTAGCGCGTGTACCCGTCGCTTCGGGCCTCGCTCACGAACACATCCTTGTGCGCCGCATGGGCGATGCCGATGACGTCGTTGCCCTCATTGAAGAGCTGGTTGAAGAACTCGCGGTCGTAGCGGTCCGACGTCCCGTTGCCGGGCCCGCCCGGCGAGCCCCACCCGTAGCGGCTGTTGCCGATGAAGGCGACGCCGCCGCCCGGCGAGTTCATCCAGTGCTCGGCGATGCAGTTGTAGTCAATGGCCGCGGGCCAGCACCCGATCGTGTACCAGATGCCCTGGCGGTCGTAGTTGGTCAGTCCGTCGAAGTCGCTGTTGTAGAGCGACGAGCTGCCGATGCTCATGACGTTGTAGTACGCGTGGCCGTTGTGGTTGGTGATGTTCTGCCCGGCGTTGAGCTGGGCGACCGTGTTCGACTTCGACAGCTGGCCGTTCGTCTCGTAGAGCTTCGTGATCGGGTCGAAGTTCGGCGGAACGGAGTCGTCGTCGATCATGTTCTTGCAGATGCCGTGGTCGGTGAACGGCTGATCCCAGAGCACCTCGGCCAGGAACAGCATGTTCTCCTGGTAGTCGGTCGGCAGCGTGTTGCCCGCCGGTGCGCCCTCGTACGTGAGGACCTTCGTGACGAACCGGGAGGCCTCGGTCGACGTGTTCACCGGCGCGCGGCCCACGAAGACGTCGGCGTAGAGGTCGATCGTGTCCTGCGTGATCTCGCCCCACGTGCTGTCGCCATCGCCGTTCCAGGTCCCGTCGAGATCGGAGAAGTAGAGGTCACACTGAAGGGCGTTCTCGTTGCTGCTGCCCACGTCCATAGCGAACGTCTTGCGCGCGGGGACGACATCCGTGTCGCCCGCGAGGAGGATCCACGTCGTGCCCTCGGTCTGGTAGTAGTCGATGATGCAGTTGCGGATCTTCTCCTGATCGTCGACGCCGTCGTAGTTCGAGTAGATCCAGGAGGTCGTGACGATCTCGGCAGGCACGCCCTTGTCGGTCTTCCAGTCGGCCAGCGGCTGGAACTCGTCGACGTAGTCCGCGCCCGTGATGATGAGGTAGTCGGTTCCTTCGTCCCTTGTCCGGAGCACTGACGATCTGACCACATCGTGCGGGTTCTCGACCATGTTGCGGACGCGGTCCGCGACCGCGGTCTCCGCATGAGCCGAGCGCGCGGACGGGCGACGCAGTGTGCGGTCGGCGGGCGAGAGTTCAAGCGATATCTCGATGTCACGGTTGAGCGTGAGGATCCCGGTCGTCGCTTCGTACTGAAGCGGGTAGACGGCGACCGTCGCGATAGCGTAGCCGCCGATGTTCCCGGTGTCGACCAGTCGGGCCGGAGCCGCGGGATAGAGACCTGCGGTGTCGTAGACGTCCGGATCCGGTTCGCGCCACTCCGCAATGTAGGGGAGGGAGAACGCCTGCTGAGGCTGGACGGGCCGCACGCTGAAGCGGCCGCCCAGGGCGTACGCGTCACCCACGTCAACGGTCACTCCGGTGGCCGTCATGCCGTCGGGGAGGGCGAAGCGGACGTATCGCACCGGGAGCTCGGGACGACCGAGTTCGAGCGTTGTCCGGAGTCCATCCATCGAGATCACATCGTGGCCGCGGAACTCCGCGGTCAGGATGTCGCTCTCACTGAAGTCGCAGGTGGTGTTCAGCGCCGGCGCGGCGAGTGCCGGCGGCGTGAGACACAGTGCGGCGAGTACGACCACCGCCGCGGACGCGGTGATCCGGAGTCCGGACAGACGCATCGAGTCCTCCCTCAGAGGGTGTGATATCAGTGCAACTGTACTTAACATAACATTTTACCTTACTTTCGGGCGTTCGTCAAGGATTGATGAAGGCGCGACCGCTATTGGGCGAAGAGTGCCGGTGATGTCGCCCCGCGAGCGCCGCGGTCGTGCAGCCCCTCTATATGATGCCGATCCGGTGCCTCGGATGCCCGGAGAGACCGAACGCAGCAACGCCTCCGACCGGGGTCGGAGGCGTTGATGAACCATTCTCACTGTGTCGCGTGACTTCGCCCGTAGGGGCGGGTCTCACCGGCTACCGGTAGAATGCCTTGATGCTGCCCCAGCTCGACTGCTCGACAGGTGTGTCGGTCGCCTCGACCCAGAGGTCGTCGACCATGATGCCGGCGCCGCCCGCGACACCGGGGCCGCAGCCGTTGTCGGTCGTGGTGAACTGGAAGCGATACCACAGATTGCTCGCCGGGAGGAACGGGGTCACATCGATGCCGTCGAGTCCTGATGAGGCCCATCCGTTGCACTGCTCGAAGTCACCCCACCACGAACCCAGCTGGTACCACGTCGTCCCGTCGGTGGAGAGGAACTCGTTGACGCCGTCGCTGTCCACGGTCGGGACCTCCATGTGCATCGCGTAGCGCAGCGTGCACGTCGATGTCCCGGTGAGGGAGTAGAGGCTGATCATCGGCGTGATCAGAGAGTTGGAGACTCCCGCGGGAATGAGCGAGGTGTCCGCGTCGTCGCCACACCACCAGCTGTGCGGATCCGAGTACGCCGGACACATCCGGTCGATGATGTGCCAGTAGTCTCCGACCGCACCGATCACGGATGGCGTGCAGAGCCCGACACCGTCCTCGACGTCGTCGAAGAAGTACTCGGCCCCCCCGTAGAAGTCGAAGATCTTGATATTGTCGACCATGAACGCGCCGCCGACCGACGCGTAGTTACCGTCCTCATCGGACCAGGCGCCATCGGAGATGAATCGGAAGCGACCGACGAACGGGTTGTCATATGCGCCAAGCACGAACCCGTACGTCCCGAGGTCCTGCCATCCGCCGCTCGTGCCGTCGTATCCGGCATTCATGCTCTTGAAGACACCCGTGCTCTTCGCCTGAACGTACGTGAAGTCGTAGTTGGCTTCCGAGTCGTAGCGGTAGGCGAACGTCAGTACCGGGTAGTACGTCCCCGTCAGGTCCGTCGATGGAATGTCGAGGCGGTCGTCCCAGGCGTTGCCGTACCCACCGTCGGCGTCGTACGCGAATGTGCCGCACCAGTAGTGGTAGGTGCCGTAGTTGGCCATGTAGGTGTCGACGTGGAAGTTCGGCGTGGCTCCCACCGTGTGGTCCACGGTGGTCCAGCCGTTGGTGCCGCTCTCCATGTCGTCATACCATATGACCGTGGCGCGCGGCATGGGCACGTGGTCGGTGAGAACCGATGGAGTGGTGTCAGGCGACTTCGCGACAGCCGAGGCGGCGCAGAGGATGAGCGCGGCACAGACGACCGCGCAGAGAGACAGTGTACGCAGGAGTCCCATTGTGTACCTCCCGTGAATACAGCCCGTGTCGCCCCTTCCGTCTGGCCCCCTGGGGCGACTATGTTCTCGTCGCGTCATTCTCTGCACCCTGCCCCCCGCTGTCAACACGAAAACAGGGCTGCCGGTCTCGGGTCGGGTGGCGCAATGTCATGCGCGACAACATGTTGCATGCGCGTCCCCGTCAGCGGCGGTAGACGGCCTTGATGCGCCCCCAGCTGGTGGGCTCGACCGCCGAGACGCCGGCGACGAGTGAGACATCATCCAGTGTGATCCCCGCTCCGCCGGCGATGCCGGGGCCACATCCATCCTCGGTTGTCAAGAAGCGGAACAGGGCGCGGAACGATGTCCCCGGGAGCAGATGGGTCAGCGGGAGCCCGTCGATCCCGGCCTGGCTCCAACCGGAACACGCCCCGGCGTCGCCCCACCATGCACCGAGCTGGTACCACGTCACACCGTGGTCGGTCGAGGCGTAGACGGTCCAGTAGTCGTTGTCGACCGTCGGCACCTCACCGTGGAGCATGTATCGGAGCGTGCAGGGTGTCCCGGGGTCGAGCTGGCCGATGTCGACGGGCGGGGAGATGAGCCAGTTGTCGAGACGTCCGGGCACGTGCGATGTGTCCGCGTCGTCCCCGCACCACCAGACGCGTGTGCCGCTCGTCGCCGCGCACGGACGCTCCACGATGTGCCAGTGGTCGCCCGCGAGATCCTGGACGTTCGGGTTGCACAGCCCCCCGTTCTCCGAGTCATCGAGGAAGAACACCTCGCCCCCGTAGAAGTCGAAGACCCTGATGTTGTCGACCATGTAGCCGCCGCCGACGGAGTCGAATCCGCCGTCCTCATCCGAGTTCGTCCCGTCCGAGGTGAAGCGGAACCTGATCTCGAGCGGATTGTCGAGATCGTCCAGGACGTAGCCGTAGGTTCCGAGGTCGATCCAGTCGCCGCCCGGGATGAACCCGGTGAACCCGGCGTTGAGGTCGTCGAGGACGCCGCCGCGCATCGCCTGAATGACCGTGGCGTCTCGCTGGGGCTCGCTGTGGAAGTAGTGCGCGAACGTCAGGACCGGATACGACGCGCCCGACACGTCGACGGGCGGCAGTTCGAGGCGGTCGTCCCATCCGTTGCCGTAGCCGCCGTCCGCGTCGAACTCGAAACTCCCGCACCACCAGCTGTGCCCCCCGTCGAACGCCATGTACGAGTCGGTGTGGAAGTGCGGCTCGATACCCCATCCGTGGTCCCGGTGTGTCCAGCCGTTCGTGCCGCTCTCCATGTCGTCCGACCAGAGCACGGTCGTGCTGAGGCGGGTGGGCTGGTCTCCCCAGCTCGCGGGCGCCGGTGGAGGCCCGGGCGCCGCGGCGCAGGCGCACGAGCATGCGAGCAGGAGCGCGCAAGCGAGCTGCGCGGTGTGCGGCTTCATCTTCGGCATGGCTTGTCTGGTCATGAAGTGACCCCTTCCGGGGGGCTTCCCGTGCGGGTCCGGCCGATCGGGGGGGAAAGGCGCTGGAGTCGGCTCATTGTGCTCCCGCGTCTCGGGCCGAGTCAACCGGAAAGCCTCCGGGGATGTCAGATATGGATGAGAGCCGGTGCGCGTGCAAGCTCATCCTTGACACTGCCGTTCCCCCCACATAAGAATGATGCGAATGTGTCAGAGGTAGCGCCGTCAGCCATGAGACGCGCACGCGTCTCTCTGCGTTCGGCGGACGGTGCGGCAAGTCGACCGGAGGGCTCAGGCCCGGGGGGATCGAGCGATGAGTACACGTGTGAAGACAGTCCTTGCCATTCTCGCGATCGTCATGATCTCGGCAGCGGTGTCGACCGTCGCCGTTGCGAAGGACGATGGCCCGAAGGGGCTCAAGAAGATGATCGCGGTCGTCGAGTTCGAGGACAAGAGCGATCGCAGCCGTTGGCACTGGACCGGACCCAATCCCGGCGGTGGCATGTCCGACATGCTGACGACGGCGCTGGTGCAGTCGGGCGAGTTCAGCGTGATGGAGCGCGAGCAGCTCGACCACGTGCTGGCCGAGCAGAACTTCGGGCAGTCGGGACGCGTGACGGAGCAGACCGCGCCGCAGCTCGGCAAGCTGCTCGGAGTCGCGGCCATCGTCTATGGTTCGGTGACCGAGTTCGGGTACATGGAGTCCGACACCGGCGGGGGCATCCCGGGGCTCGGCCGCGGCGGGTTCTCGAAGACGACGGCTCGCGTGGCCATCGACGTCCGGATCATTGACACGACGACCGGTGAGATCCTCCTCGCGCACACCGCCGACGCCGACCGGACCCAGATGGGGCTCAAGCTGAGCACCTAGGACTTCTCGTTCGGCCACGACGGCAAGTTCGACGAGACACTCGTCGGCAAGGCCACGCGTGAAGCGATCGACGCTCTGGTCGAGGAGATCACCGAGACCCTCGAGGACGTTCCGTGGACCGGTCGTGTGGTCAAGGCGTCCGGCGACAAGATCTACCTCAACGCCGGACAGACGACGGGGATCGCGGCGGGGATGGAGTTCAACGTCTACCGGATGGGCGAGGCGCTGGTCGACCCGGTCACCGGTCTGGACCTCGGTGCCGAGGAGGAGAAGATCGGCGTCATCAAGGCCTCGGACATCAAGGAGAAGTACTCGATCTGCAGCGTCGTGTCCGGCAGCGGGTTCGACGCGGGGGACATGGTGCGTTTCGAATGATGAAGGACCCTGTTCGAAACGCAGAGGCAGCTCTGCTGCGCAGAACTGCTGTGCAACGAGAGGGTCTGGCTTCGCCGGGCCCTGGTGAGAGTTCGCTGTTCCGCTTGCGGAACCGCCCAGCCTGCGAAGTCCGGCTCTGCCGGGCTTCGTAGGCCGAGTTCAGGCACTCGTCCCGGAGGTTGGATGAACAGAGAGACCGTTGTGATGCTGCTTGCCGGCGGCAAGGGAGAGCGCCTTGCGCCGCTCACTCGTGACCGGGCGAAGCCGGCCGTTCCGTTCGGTGGCATCTACCGCATCATTGACTTCAGTCTCTCCAACTGTCTGAACTCCGATCTGCGGCGCGTGTTCGTGCTGACGCAGTACAAGTCCCGCTCTCTTGCGCGACACCTGAGGAGAGGATGGGGCTTCCTGAGTCACTGGATGGACGAGTTCATCGAGAACGTTCCAGCGCAGCAGCGACTGGGCGAGGACTGGTACCGTGGGACGGCAGACGCCATCTGGCAGAACACACATCTGCTGGAGACGGTGCCCTCGCGTTTCACGCTCGTGCTGTCCGGCGACCACATCTATGCGATGAACTACAAGCCGCTGTTGGCCTATCACGGTACGGCCGGGGCCGACCTGACGATCTGTGTCCAGGCGCGGTCGGTGGCCGAGGCGGGCGGTCTCGGGATCACCGAGGTGGACGAGAACCTCGTCGTCCGCGGGTTCCAGGAGAAGCCCGAGCACCCGAAGACGATGCCCGGGAGACCGGACCGCGTACTCGCGTCGATGGGCATCTACGTGTTCTCGACTCCACGGATGGTGGACGTGCTCAGAGAGGCGACCGCGCAGGGCGAGTTCGATTTCGGCAGCGATATCATCCCGCGCATGATCCGCGAGGGGTACGACGTCCGCGCGTTCGTCTTCGGGAGTCAGGATGACCCCGGCTACTGGCGGGACGTCGGGACGATCGACGCCTACTGGGAAGCGAACATGGATCTCGTAGAGGTCACGCCAAGGCTGAGCCTCTACGATCCCAAGTGGCCCGTCCACACGAACCAGGGTATGTACGCGCCTGCGAAGTTCGTCTTCGGCGGCGGCCAGGGCGAGCACAGGACGGGAATCGCCGTCGACTCGATCGTGTCGACCGGCTGCGTTATCTCCGGCGGTCGCATCCAGCGGTGTGTTCTCTCGCCGGGCGTCCGCACGAACAGCTACAGCTACGCTTTCGAGTCGATCCTGATGGAGGACGTGGACGTCGGCAGGTACGCGAAGCTCAGGCGCGTGGTCGTCGACAAGGGCGTCTGCATTCCGCCGAAGACACAGATCGGGTACGACCCGGAAGAGGACGCGAAGCGCTTCGTCACCACACCCAGCGGCATTGTCGTCATCCCGAAGGGATATGAATTCTGACAGCTGCCTCGCCCCCCTGAAACGAGCGGCTGATGGCTCCCTACACAGACTCCTCCAAGGCGTTTCGCCTGTCCCGCGACAGGGGCTACCGGTCGCGCGTCCTCGTCGCGCTGGCGCTGTCCGTCGTCGGGCACATCGCCGCGATACTCATCGTGGCGCCCTTCCGCGACAGCATTCCGATCGTCCGCAACATCGGTTATCGCGGTCCCACGCACATCCTGCCGGAGATCTCGGTCATCCGTGACGTTGGTCCCAGCGACCGCGAGCTCCAGATAGCCCGTGGGGAGGGTGGTCAGAACGTGTTTCGTGTCGTGCCGATCACGATCACCGACTGGGAGGTTCCCGAGGGAGAGGCCGAGACAAGCGAGGTCGGTGATGAGACGGACGAGATCGCCGAGGACGGGCTCGACGTGCTCCGCGAGCTCGAGATGGCGCTTCCACAGCCGAGGAGTCAGGAGATGATCGTCTCGCACCTCGTGAAACCGAGGTACCCGGCGTCGTCGAAAGCCGCCGGCGTGGAGGGCGTCGTCGTCTTCCGACTGCACGTCACGAAGACGGGCGAGGTTGCCAACGTCTGGCTGTTGAGCTCGGAAGTCGACCGCGCGTGCGAGCAGGCCGCCCGACGGGCCATCTACCGGTGGCGGTACGTGCCGTACCGCGAGGACGGCGAGGCCGTCGATTTCCTGGGAGACCAGCCGGTCCGCTTTCGTCTCTATGACGTTGAGAGCGGGGTCACCGGCGGGATCCGGTCGCATCGCGGGCCGACTCCTTGACACGCCTCACCGCATCGGGGACACTTCATCGAAACCACTTGAGACCTGTACGGCGCGCCACGCGCGCGGGAGTCACTTCATGAGGCGTGCCACCTCGACCGGCCGCACGAACCTGTCGACGATCGGGTTTCTCGCCGCGCTGGCGCTGATCGTCGCCGCCGGTCCGGCGACCGGGACCGACATCCTCCCGATCGATGAGCTCATGCCCGGCGATCTCTGCATCGCGCGCACGGTCTTCAACGGAACGGAGATCGAGGAGTTCGACATCGAGATCATCGATGTCGTTCCGGGTCACCATCCGGGGGGCGATCTCATCCTCGGACGCGCGTCCGGAGATCTCGTCGAGCGCACGGGGATCATGCAGGGGATGAGCGGGAGCCCTGTCTATCTTGACGGTCGTCTCGTGGGCGCGATCGCCATGTCATGGGCGTTCAGTCGGGAGCCCATCGCGGGGATCACGCCGATCGAGGAGATGCTCCGCGCCTACGACGTTCTCGACCGGGAGACAAGCGACGCCGGCGATCCCGGCGTGTCGTATGCGGGCGCGTTCGACCGGGTGACCGCGGGCGAACTGGCGGCGGCCCCCATCGGACGACTGGCCGAACTCGCGGGTGTTGTCCGTCTCGCCCGGCCCGGTGAAACGCGAGGGACGCCCCAGGCCGTCGACCAGGGCGCGACGCCCGCGCTGACACCCCTGCTCGTGCCGTCGGCCGACCGGGCATTCCTTGCCGGCGCGTCCGATCTGCTCGAACCTCTCGGATTCGCTCCGGTGACCTCGTCGGGCGGCGGATCCTCGAGCGCGGCCTCCGGCCGATCCGCGGCGGCGGGCGCCGGCAGCGGCGGACGCAGCTCCGATCCCCCCATTGTGGAACCGGGCTCCGCCATCGGAGCGCAGCTCGTCTCGGGGGACATCAACATGACCGCGGTCGGCACCGTAACGCATCGCGACGGCGACCGGATTCTCGCGTTCGGGCATCCGATGTTCAACGCCGGACCCGTCGAACTCCCGATGGTCGCGGCCCGCGTCCACGCGTCGATGCCCTCGCTTGCGGTCTCGTTCAAGTTCGCCTCGGGGACCGACCCCGTCGGGACCTTCCTTCAGGACCGCCAGAGGGTTGTGGCCGGCCGTCTCGGAGACGCTCCCGACATGCTTCCGATGACGGCGAGCGTGTCGGTCGACGGAGGCTCGCCGACCCGATACGCGTTCAACGTCGTTCGCTCCGCGTCTTATTCCTCGCTCTTCACGGGGCTGGCGTTCTCTGACGCCGTTGCCGAAGCCGCGCGACTCTCGGGAGCCGCGACCGCTTCGCTGCGCGTTACGGTCGAGACCAGCGACGGCCCGGTCTCCTACGAGAACGTCTTCTTCACCGAGGGGCTTCCGTACCGCGTCGGCGGAGAGGTCGCCTCCATCGTCGAACTACTGGTTCTCAACGAGTACAGGCGCGGTGAGTTGACCGGAGTTGACGTCGAAGTGGACGTTCACTCCGGGCGTCGTCAGTCGTTCATCGAGCACGTGACCGCGGAGCGCGCCGAGTGCGCGCCCGGCGACACGGTTGCCGTCCGGATCGGTCTCAGGGACTGGCAGGACGAGAGCAGTACGCGCGTGGTCGACCTGGTGGTGCCGAGTTCGGCCGCGGCGGGGCCTGTCGCGCTGCGAGTGGCCGGAGCCTCCGACTATCACATGCTCGAGATCGAACGACTCGGGGCCGGCGCCTATCCCCGGAGCTACGAACAGATCGTCGAGGCCATAACGGATGTCCGTCCGGAGGACACGGTCGTCATCCAGCTCCTGTCATGGGAGCCGGGGCTCTCTCATCGAGGGCGTGAACTCACGGGGGTCCCCGGACGCGCGGCGCTCGTGATGGCGGCGGGGGCCGGGACCGGCACCGTCGACCGGGCCGAGATGACAGTGCTCGACCAGCACGAGTTCAAGCACGATCGCCCCGTCATCGGGGTTCACGAGATCCAGCTGACCATCGTCGAAGACCAGTCGGGTGCGCACTAGAGCGCCGTCGGCCGACTGGCCGATGCTCCGAGGAGGACACATGAAGCAGACGCACGAACGGTTCGGCGGGCGCGACATGTTGCGCCGGAGCCGCCGCGCCGCGGCCGCGCTCGCAACGCTGGCGGCGCTCATCATCGCGAGCCCGTGGGGCGCGGCGTCGGCCGTTGAGACGACCTATTGGCGGACAGACAGCTACGCGGGGTTCCTCCGCGGGACGGCGGCCGGGGTCGCCATTCTCGAGAGCGGGCGTGTCGTGCCGGGCGCGCCTCTGACAGCCCTCGATGTACCGGACTGTGACTACGTGTGGTCGTCGGCCATCGGTCCTCGCGGCGAGGTGTATGTGACGACGGGGACGCCGGGGAAGCTCGTCCGTGCGGACGTCTCGGGGGGACGCGTGCTGCTCGAGATGGACGACGTCGATCTGCCGGCGCTGGCCGTCGGCTGGGGCGGTGACGTGTTCGTCGGGACTGCGCCGGGTGGCGAGGTCTACCGGGTCGATTCGGACGGCGATTCGGAGCTCTTCTACGAGACGGGTGAGAACTACATCTGGGCGATGGTGTTTTCGCAGGAGCACGGACTCGTCGTCGGGACGGGAGAGGCCGCCGTCATCATCGCGCTCGACCGAGGAGGCAAGGCACGGACGCTGACCGAGCCGTCCGACCTCAATATCGTCACGCTGGCCGCTCCGGGGGATTGGGTGCTGGCCGGAACAGGCGGAGACGGTCTCCTGCTTGACGTCACACCCGGGCGCGACGCCAGGGTGCTGTACGACACGAGATACGATGAGGTGACCGGCATCGTCGTCGATGCCGACGGATCAATGCTGTTCTCGGCGTCGAGCATCTCGATGGAGGTTGCGCTCGACGAGATGGCCGATCCGAGCGTCCCGCTCGGCGAAGGCGCCGTCTACCGGACTACGGACGGCGGAGCGTACGAGGTATGGCGGTCGGGCGAGGCGCCCGTCGTCGCCCTCGGACGGACGCCGGCCGGCGCGGTCATCGCCGGCACGGGCTCGGACGGTCAGATCTACGCCATCGAGCCGGGCGTGCACGGTCTCCTCGCCGACCTGGACGAGGCCGAGGTTCTCTCGATCGTATCCGCCGGCGACGAGGCCGTCGTGACAACGGGCACTCCGGGCGGCGTCTACCGACTCGGACGAGCGACCGCCGGGGGAGGGAGCTACGAATCGCGTGTCTTCGACGCAGTGACCTCCGCTCGTTGGGGGAGCTGTCTGGTCACCGCCGACGGCTCCGGCGACATCTCCATCGAGACTCGGAGCGGGAGCCTCGAGTCCCCGGACGACAGCTGGAGCGAGTGGACGCCCCTCGAGGACGGGCGGGTTGCAGGTCCGGCATCGCGGTTCCTCCAGTGGAGGGCATCCTTCGACCGGGGCGCCGGACGAGAGACCGCGCTCCGATCGGTCGAGGTCGCGTACATGCGCGAGAACGTTCCGCCGCAGGTCGTGAGCGTCACGGTCTCCGAGGCGGGCAGCGGGTTCTCGGCAAACGCATACGGAAACGACGCGGCGACACAGACGCTGCCGTCGGGTCTCGAGGTGACCTACTCGCTGGATCCGACCGATCACGGCGTGCAGCGGGTCCCGCCCGCGGCGCGCGGTGTCAGGACGGTGGAGTGGGACGCCTTCGATCCGAACGGTGACGAGCTCGCGTTCGGCGTCTACGTCCGCCACGAGGGCGAGGAGGAGTGGTGGCTGATGGCGGGTGACCTCGACAGGCCCGTTCACTCGTGGGACAGCTACTCGATGCCGGACGGTGAGTATCGGATGCGCGTTGTTGCGTCCGACCTCCCCGGCAACCCGGCGCCGGCCGCGTTCGAGGCCGAGGGACTGAGTGGGACCTTCATGATCGACAATACCCCTCCGGTCGTCGGTGGGATCGACCTCAGCGGGAGCCGCGACGGAGTCACGCTCAAGGTCGAGGTCACCGATGCGTCGAGCCCGCTCGCGGCGGTCGAGGTCTCTGTGGACTACGGGGAGTGGGAGCGGGTCTACCCGGAAGACGGGATGTTCGACGGGCGGTCCGAGGAGGGACGTCTTGAGCTGCCGGGTCTCGAGGACGGCGAGCACGCCATCGCGGTGCGCGCGTTCGACCGACCCGGGAACGTGGGGATCCGCAGGGTGATTCTCAAGCCCTGAGCGCACGCGGATCGGGGATCCCGGCCCGGGCGTGACGCTCGTATCTGGTTACAGGACGGATACTTACACGTGTGCCGTTTCTTCGAAACCCGGGCACACCCGCCGGTGTCTGATGAATTGGTGGCCTCCGTCTCAGTTCGGGGCTGCCGTCAGGAACATGACCGCATGGAGACAGACTGACAGGAGCTGTACGTGGACTGCACTGCGGCAGAACGGCTGATCCAGAAGGAGCTCGACGCGCTCGTCCTCGGGGACGATGACCGGTTCGGGTCTCCCGCACAGCTGAGCGCCGATGAAGCCCGGGCTCTCGCCGAGCACTGCGCGGCGTGCCATGAGTGCCGGGGACTCCGCGCGGAACTCCAGTCGATCGACGCGGCTCTTGCGGAGACCGCCGTGGAGAAGGCGCCCGCCTGGCTCCCGACGGCGGTGATGCGCGAGATCGCGCACCCTGCACCCGCGCGCCGATTCGAGCCCGTCGTTGTGACAGTGGGTTCCGTGCTCGGGACCGTAGCTGCGGTGACGACGCTCGTCAGGACCGGTGTTCTGTCCGGTGTGGCGGGTCCCGTTGGACGCTTCTCAGCGATCGCCAACTCCTGGTTCGACACGATCGTCTCCGCCACAACGACGTCGCCCGGTGTCGAGGCCGTACAGAGCAGTGTGCCGGCGGGAGTCATCACCGGTGGCGCGTGGGCGATCGTCGCGGTTGGCGCAGCCTTCCTTGCCGTCTCGGCGTACCGACTCTCGAAGGAACTCTCCCTCGACGTGCGCCGGGCGTTCTCTCGATAGCCACCGAGATTCTGTTCACACCTCCTGTCGCCGTGTGTGGTGACGCGACCTCGGGCTCGAACTGGATTGGATGACCGATATGCTCGATGCCAGTCCGTTCGCATCTCGACACGTCGCGCCGCCGCAGGTCGCACAGAAGCACGACGCACCGCATCGCGTTGCGCCGCATCGCAAAGACTCCGCCCGGCTCGAAGGTCTCGTGGACCTTCAGGCCGGGCGGTCTTGTCATCAGGATCAGTTGAGGCGGTGGTGTCTTCTTCAGCTATCCGCCGAGGACCTGGTGGTCGTCCTTCGTCGCCACGGTCGGGGTGACGCCGGGATCGAACCTGACCGGATCCCCGTTGTGCTCGATGTCGCTCTGATTGCGCTTGATGATGATGTGGAAGGCGATCAGACCGATGCCGATGGCAAGCGGGATCAGACCGCCGAGCGCCGCGTCCCCGGCGATGCCGAGGATCAGGAAGCCGATCAAGAGCGCGAGGCCTACCATCGCGAAGAAGATGCCCCAACCCAGAGATGCTGCGCCGCTCCCGGTGGGACTGGGGTTCATGATCCTCGGGTCGTAGATACCGCGGTCCAGCGCTGCCTTGAAGGCCCGCTCACGGGTCGCCCGGCCGTTCTGGATGGCTCGGACGATCAGCATGATGATCACGACGGTTCCACCGATGCTGATGAGGGTCATGGTCATCCCGAAGAGAATCTCGGGGATCAACATGGCGACTTCCTCCTGCGGCCTTTGCCGCTCTGGCGCACGGGTCCCGGTCCTGCTCGTGCCGGGGATCCGACCCGTCGCGACTCTTCACTGACGGACCCTCAGTTCATCTCCTTGTCGCCTTCTATGACCCCGGTGTGGGGGGTAGGGTTTCGCTCCGAAAACATCTTGGATTCAGTCCCTATTCTGCTAGCATTGTCGGTCGTACCCGGCCCGCCGGTCAACTGCGGATGGTCGGCTGGGTGTACGGGTGCGTCCGAATGTCCCGGGAGTGCCGATGGCTGCTCCTGACAGCGTTGAACTGCGGTCGCTCGGTGACGAGGAACTGGTCGCCCTGACCCAGGGAGGCTCTGAGGACGCGTACGCGGTCCTCGTCGAGCGATACTCGGACTACGTCTTCACGATCTCCGCGCGCATCCTTGGTGACGATGAGGATGCCTACGACGCGGCGCAGGAGGCGTTCGTTCGCGCGTATCGGGCCATCGGTAGATTCCGGGGCGACGCGAAGTTCTCGAGTTGGCTCTACCGCATCGCGACGAACCGCGCGCTGACGCACCTCAAGCGGCGCCGCAAGCGCGCGCCGGCCGTCGACATCGACGCGGGTCCGCACATCGAATCTGCGATCGACGTCGAACCGAAGAGGACCAGACCCGATCAGCTTGTCGTCGACGCCGAGTTCAGGACGCAGGTCCGCGCGGCGGTTGCAGAGCTGCCGGACCAGTATCGTACTGTGATCACGCTCTTCTATCTCGAGCAGAGGAGCTACAAGGAAGTTGCCGATGTACTCGGGCTCCCGATGGGCACACTGAAGACCCATCTGCATCGGGCGCGCGCCATGTTGAGAAAGATCATCTCGGAACAGAACGTGTAACACCGGACCGACAACGGCCGGCAGATCAGGAGGAGTGACGTGGAGAAGAGCTGTCTGGAAGCGATCTACGACAGGCGGAGCATCGTCGAGTTCACGGATGAGGAGGTGACCAAGGAGTCTCTTGATCAGATCCTCACGGCGGCACTCAGGGCGTCCGGTCCCGGGGGCACGCTGACCGGCGGGTACCGTGGCTCCCAGCCGTTCTCGATGATCGTTGTGCGTGACATCGAGCGGAGGAAGAAGCTCAACGAGATGCTGTGTGAGGGGCGGAAGAAGTGCATCGAGCAGGCGCCCGTCTCGGTCCTGTTCTGCGTCGATACGAATCGTCTGAACCGCTGGGCCGAGGTCCAGGGCGGCACGGCTCACTTCAAGGGCATCGGCGTGCTCTGGGTCGCGCTCCGTTCGGTCTACACGGCGGCTCAGAACGCCGTCATCGCAGCTGAGTCACTCGGACTGGGCTCGCAGTACGTCCAGGAGATCGTGTGGCAGCCGTACACGACGCTCGACTTCTTCTCGCTTCCCAAGGGCGTGCTTCCGGCGGCCATGCTCCTGATCGGACACCCGGCCGAGCGCCCGGTGCTCGCGCCGTCGCTCCCGCTCGAGGCTGTCGTTCACGAGGAGCGGTACCAGGAGCCGACGGACGAGGCTCTCGTCCGGCACTTCGGTGAGAAGGAGGAGTACTTCCAGAAGTGGATGAAGAACCTCCCGGCCGACTCGAAGCTCAAGAAGCACATGGAGGAGCGCGGCGTCACGAATCTCGCGCAGTTCATCTCACTCGTGACGTACACCGAGAGCTTCTACAAGTGGCGCGACGACATGGTTCGGATGAACCTCGCCCTGTCGGAGCTTGAGTAGGGGAGTTACGACGTATTCGACACGATGGGGCGCGGCAGGGTGTCTGCTGCGCCCCTCTCTATAGGATGGAGTGGACTGCGTGGAGAGAGACATCCTGGCGTTGGCTGCATCGATCGTCCTGATCATTGTCCTCGTGCGGTTCCGAGTCGACCTCGGTCTCGCGATGCTCGCGGGCGCGTGCACGATGGCGCTCGGGGCCGGGTTCGCGCCGAAGTGGACGGTTCTCGAAGTCTGGGCAGCCGCTATCGACAAGGACACGCTCCTGCTCTTCGGGCGGATCGCCACGATCCTCGCTCTCGGCGCGTTCGCCGGGAAGCTCGGATATCTCGATCATCTCGTGGCCGGTCTCAAGAAGATGATCCGCGACAACCGCATCGTCGTGGCGCTCATCCCGGCGTTCGGCGGGCTCCTGCCCATGCCGGGGGGAACGATGCTCACCGCGCCGATGATCGGAACCGCGCTCAAGGACGACGATGTCTCGCCGGAGGAACTCCTCTTCATCAGCTACTGGTTTCGGCACGTCTGGGAGTACATCTGGCCTCTCTATCCGGGTGTCGTCTTCACCGCGACGCTCATCGGCCGGAGCGTGACCGACGTCTTTCTCGCCGGCTGGCCTCTCACGCTTGCGGCGATCGTCGGCGGCGTGATCTTCGTGCTGCGCCTGGTCCGAGCGGGGCGGAACGAGACATCCCCGGAGGAGAGACGCCGCGCGTGGCCCGAGCTCATCAAGGGCGTCCTTCCCTTCGCCATCGTCATCACCGGCGCGCTCGTTCTCAAGCTCGAGCTCATCCTCGTCGTCCTGGCCGTGATCGCCCTGATGGCGATCTTCGAGAAGGCCAATGTGAGGGACGTCGCGCTCTCGCTCCGCAAGGGCGTGGCTCCGCAGATCATCACACTCGTCTTCGGCGTGGGCGCCTACAAGCACCTCCTGATCGCGACCGGGATCCGTGAGTCGGTTCCGGAGTTCCTCATCCAGATGCAGATGCCCGAGCTCATCGTCATCATCGCCGTCCCGATGCTCATCGGGCTCATCACGGGAGTGACGCTCGCGTTCGTCGGGGTGACCTTTCCACTTCTCGTGCCGCTCTTCGGTTCACCCGAGCCGGACATGCATCTCGTCATGCTCGCCTTCTGCTCCGGGTTCGTCGGCTGTCTGATCTCCCCGGTGCATCTCTGTCTCGTTCTCGCACGCGAACACTTCGGCGCCACGTTCTCGCGCTTCTATCGGATGATGGCGCTTCCGCTCGTGCTTCTCATGGTCGTGGCGATCGCCCTGGTGCTCTGGCCCTCGGGCTAGGAGGCGGATTGAGTCAACGGAGAGCACCCATCGCAGCCACCGCGCTCGCGGGACTTCTGTGGGGCTCGTCGTTCGTCGTCGTCAAGCTCGGGCTTCGCTCCATCGACCCCTACTGGTTCGTTCTCCTCCGCTTCGCGACCGCCGCGGTGATCGCCGTCTCGTACGCAGCTCTGACCGGTCGTCTCCGTACGCTCGGTCGGCTCCTGAGAGACCCGCTCATCGTCTGGCTCGGTGTGTCCAACGGCATCGGTTTCGCGCTCCAGTTCAAGGGACAGACACTGACGACTGCCGGGAAGGCGGCGCTGTTCGTCAACAGCAGCACCATCCTCGTCGCCATCGCGTCGCGGTACGTGTTCCGCGAGCGGTTCACGCCGGCGAAGGTCACGGCCATCGCGCTGGGCATGATCGGCGTCTTCCTCGTGACGACCGGAGGAGCCCTGCGCCTGACGGCGGGGCCCGAACTGACGGGCGATCTGCTCGTGCTTGCCGCCGCGGTTCTCTGGACCGCCTTCATCCTGCTCGACAAGCGGATCGTCGCGTCGGGGGAGGTGGACGTCCGCGCGCTGACGGCGGCCATGACGACGATGACCGCGCTGACGGTTCTGCCGGTCGCGCTGGTTCTGGGACACGGTGGACCGCCGCCGCTCGATGGAAGACTCTGGGTCGTGGTGTACACGGCCGTCCTCTGCACGGTGCTGCCGTTCCTGCTCTGGTCGTGGGGACTCAAATCCATCTCGGCGACCAGTTCGTGTGTTATCCTGCTCATCGAGATCGTCTTCGCCCTCGCCCTGGCGGCTCTCGTGTTCGGAGAGCGACTCACGCCGGGGGCGATGGGCGGCGCGGCACTGATCATGGGCGCGGTCTTCCTGATCTCGAGGGGGGACGCGCCCGGTACATCCGATGAATCGTGACGCGCCCCGCGGCGCGTCGCTCAAACAACAGACAACAGGCGTCCGGGCAACAGGCGCCGGAGCGATGCCGGCGCGAGGTTCGCGGCTCAACGGGGGGAGAGCATGAGCGAGAAGCGATGTCTGGGACCAGATGCGTACGGCGGCTGCAAGGGCGGCGAGTATGGGCCGTACGTTCATCACACCGCGAGCATGCCGGAGTTCACGCTGCGGTCGATCCTCATCGGAGTACTCGTCGGTATCGTGTTCGGCGCGGCGAACGCCTACCTCGGTCTCCAGGTCGGCATCACGGTCTCGGCCTCGATCCCGGCCGCCGTCATCGCGGTCTCGCTGACGCGCGCGTTCAGGCGCAAGCCCTCGGTGCTCGAGAACAACATGGTGCAGACCGTGGGTTCGGCCGGTGAGTCGCTCGCCGGCGGCATCATCTTCACGATCCCGGCGCTCATCGTGCTCGGGTTCATGCCGCAGATCTCCAGGATCTTCATCCTCTCGATCGTCGGTGGACTGCTCGGCGTCCTGTTCATGATCCCGCTCCGCAAGTACCTGATGGTTCGGGAGCACGGAAAGCTCCCGTTCCCCGAGGGAACGGCGTGCGCCGAGGTTCTCGTCGCCGGTGACACCGGCGGTGAGCAGATCCGCCGCGTCATGACCGGCGTCGGGCTTGGAGCCGTCTACACGTTCCTCATGCAGGGCCTCGCGCTCTGGCCGTACCGCGTCTCGTGGAGCTTCCGCCGGGCGAGCGGCGCGACCATCGGAGCGGACCTCAAGGCCGCACTGCTTGGCGTCGGCTTCGTCATCGGCCCGCGGATCGCGGGCGTGATGCTGGCGGGCGGCGCTCTTGGGTGGCTCGTGCTGATCCCGATGATCAAGCTCTTCGGCGAGGGGATGCAGACGCCCATCTTCCCGGCCGAGGTCACCATCGCGTCGATGGGACCGAGCGACATCTGGGACAACTACATCCGCTACATCGGCGCGGGCGCCGTGGCGTTCGGCGGCATCGTGACACTCATCCGCGCCATCCCGACGATGGCCAGTTCGTTCGGCGAGGCATTCCGCGAGATGCTCGGCAAGCGCAAGGCGACTGGAGCGGGGGGCGCCGCGGGCGCAGCGGCCGATGCGGGTTGTACGGGCAGCGGCGGTGACGATGGGGGAGCGGCGGCAGGCGCGAGCGGTGGTGAGTACCGGAAGCGGACGACGATCGACATCCCGCTCCAGTACGTCGCCGGTGGCGCGATCGTGCTCGGACTCATCACGTGGCTCTCTCCTGGCGTTCCCGTCAACGCGCTCGGAGCGCTTCTCATCGTGATCTTCAGTTTCTTCTTCGTCACGGTGGCATCGAGGATCGTCGGGCTCGTCGGGAGCTCGTCGATGCCCGCGTCGGGGATGACGATCGCGACACTCCTTGGGACGAGCGTGATCTTCCTCGCCATGGGATGGACCGGGCCCGCGGGGATGATCGCGGCCATCACCGTCGGCGCCGTGGTCTGTATCGCCATCTGCATCTCGTCGGACACATCGCAGGACCTCAAGACGGGGTTCCTCATCGGGGCGACGCCGTGGCGTCAGCAGCTCGGTGAGGTGATCGGCGTGCTCAGCTCGGCAATCTTCATCGGCTGGGTCGTGCTGTTCCTGCACGAGACGTACGGCATCGGCTCGGAGGAGCTTCCCGCGCCGCAGGCGGTCCTCATGTCGATGGTGGTCAAGGGCGTGCTGACGATGTCGCTGCCGTGGACTCTCGTCCTTATCGGCGCGCTCATCGCCGCGTGCGTTGAACTCCTTGGGGTCCCGTCCCTGCCGTTCGCCGTAGGGCTCTACCTCCCGGTCAGGCTGTCGACCCCGATCATGGTCGGTGGTCTCGTCCGTCTCTTCTCGGAGCGCGTGAAGGACGAGCGGTTGAGGCAGGAGCGGCGGGAGAACGGAGTGCTGATGAGTTCGGGGCTGATCGCCGGCGGCGCCATCGTCGGACTCCTGGTCGCCTGGTTCGACAACATCGGCCTGACCGAGCGTATCTCGATCGGCAGTACCTGGGCCGGGGGGTACAGCAGCCTCGTCGGTATCGTCCTGTTCGGGCTGCTGACCTGGTCGCTGGTGAGGTCGGCAACTCGCCGCCGCACCGGCAGATAGGCCTGTTCCAGGGGCCTCTCCGAGTGCCCAAACTATCTAGGAGGAAAAGGCTTGACGGTGGGCGGCCGTCCTCCTAGCATAATGGTGCGACGCACAAACTCCTGAAAACCATATCTGAGTGATGCTCATGGCGCGTCTCATCCATAAGTACTCCAATCGGCGTCTCTACGACACGCACAGCGGGCGCGCGATCACGCTTGTCGAACTCGCCGGCATCGCGCTCAAGGGCGAGGATGTGCGGGTCGAACACCGGTCGACACACGAGGACATCACGACCGTGACGCTGCTCCACGCGTTGGTCGAGCGCCTCAAACGTCACCCGGACGACGCCGTCGCGGCCCGCATTGCGAACCGGCTGTTCGCGGTGCTGACGGAAACGAGTGAGGCCGTCCCGTGTGAGACCGCGGAACTGGAGAAGGCAAGGGTGGGGATAGCATGACGGAGCGAGCGAACATCCGGGACGGGCTCGTGAACGAGCGGACGAAGGGGTTCTTCAACCTCTTCCGTTCGCGCGGGTTCTCCCTGCTCTGGGCCGGCTCGCTCATGTCACAGGCCGGTGACCATCTCAACCTGATGGCGCTGACCGCCCTGATCTTCGCGGTGAGCGCGGGAACGAGGACGAGCGGTCTCGAGTTCTCGAAGGTGCTCCTGCTCGCCAGCGCTCCCGTTCTGTTCTTCGGTCCCATCTCCGGCGTCTACGCGGACAGGGTGAGCCGGAAGACCATGATGATCACGTCCGACCTCATTCGCGCGGGGCTCGTCGCCCTCGTGCCGTTCGTCTCGGGGTCGATGGCGGCCGTCTACGGCATCATATTCCTCGTCTACACCGTCAACCGGTTCTACCTCTCAGCGAAGTCCGCCGCGCTTCCTCAGATCGTCTCCGGCGGGAAGCTGATGCAGGCGAACGCGCTTCTCAACGTGTCGACGGTCGCCGCCCTCATCGTCGGGCCATGGGGCGGCGGGATCCTCGTCGAGAAGTACGGCTACACCATGGGGTTCCTGGCCGACTCGGGGACGTACATCATCTCCGCTACGCTCGTCGCCTTCATCGCGCTCCGGAGCATCTCCGAGATCACAGCGGAACGGACGGCGGAGCTCGCAGAGCATCGAAAGGCCATGGGCGAGAGCGCAAAGCACGCGCTCTCGGCGCACAGCCGCGCCGAGTTCGCGGAGGAGGCGGCGAAACTGGGACACGAGCTCGCCGCGCCGATCGAGGAAGAGGCGGAGGTCATCGGTTCGACCTACCACCGGCTGGTGCGAGATCTGAAGGACGGACTCTCGCAGATGCGGCGCAGCCCGCTGGTGGTCTACTCCACCATCTCCTCTGCGAGCGCGATGATGCTCTCGGGGTTCGTGCTGATCGCTCTGCCCGTACTCGTCCGGAACGAGTTCCAGATGGGCACCGCCGGGCTGGGGCAGCTCTTCTCGCTCGCCGGGATCGGCATGCTGGTCGGCTCGCTCGTCGTGGGACGCTTCTTCGCGCACGCGCAGCGGCGCGCGATCATCGCCGTGAGCATGGCGCTCGCCGGCGTGACCATCGTGGCGATGGCCGCCGCCGGCAGTCTTCTCGGGCTCTCGTTCGGCATCTTCCTGGCCGGGCTCTTCATCGCGCCGACGAACGTGACGTGCGACACCATCCTTCAGGAGATGATGACGGATACCAGTATCGGGAAGGCCTTCGGTTTCCGTGACATGGTCTCGAAAGCGGCGTTCGGGCTCGGGGGTATTCTCTCCGGGTTCATCGTCGACATCACCGGCCCACGGCAGCTCATGGTCGTCGTCGGTCTCGCCGGGGTCGCCTTCGCCGCCATCTCACCGTTCCTCTACGCGGACACATCGAAGCTCAATCTCCTCAACGCGTATCCGGTGATGAAGCTCGCGACCAGTGTCGCCGCGCGCATCCCGCGCCGCCTGAGCTATCGGCTCGCCGGCGCGCTCTCCGGTCTGGCGGCGTTCCTCCTCCGGACGAAGCGGAACTCCGCGCGGTCGAACGCCTCGCGAGTCATCGGGCATCCCGAGGACAGCCGCGAGGTCAAGGCGCTGGCCCGATCCATGTTCAGAAGCTACGGCCACTACTACGTTGACTTCTTCGGGCTGACCGGGGGAGGGCTCTGGCGTCAGGTTCGGGACATGGTCCGTGTCGAGGGGCTCGACCATCTCAAGCACGCGCTCAAGCGCGGCAAGGGCGCGATCTTCGTCACGGCGCACGTCGGAAGCTGGGACATGGGAGCGGCCGCGCTCGCGCAGGTCGAGGATCTTCCGAGCATGTCTGCGATCGTCGAACCTGTGACGGACGGCGCGTCCGACGAGGCGGTCACGATGATGCGCGAGGTCCGCGGGCTCAACGTCATCCCGCTCGGCAAGCCGATGCGTATCTGGCGCGCGCTCAAGCGCAACGAGATCGTGTTCCTCGTCGGCGAGAGCCTCCTCGGCGCAAGGGGGGTGGACGTCGAGTTCTTCGGTGAGAAGGCTGAGCTCCCGAAGGGGGCCGCGTGGCTCGCGCTCAAGAGCGGGGCCGCCATCGTTCCGGGGTTCTGCATCCGCCAGCCGGACGGGAGCTACGTGGGGCACATCGAACGGCCGATCTTCCCGGAGTGCACGGACGACTTCGACACCGCGGTCCGCAGCTACACACAGCGGATAGCTCACGTCTTCGAGGACTACATCGGGAAGTACCCGGAGCAGTGGTGCATGCTGCAGTCGGTCTGGGGACAGTAGGAACGCCGTCGCGACGCGAGCGACGGGAGACGGCACAGGGCTCGATCAGGAAGGGTGAGATGAAGATCGGTATCGTGACACCGGCCTTCTATCCGTATCCGGGCGGCGTGACCGAGCACGTCTACAACACGTACCTGGAACTCGAGCGACTCGGTCATGACGTGAAGGTCATCACCACGTCGTTCGGGCCCGGTGGCTCGCCGTGCGAGCACGACGTTATCCGCATCGGCCGGGCGTTCTCCGTGCCGGCGAACGGCTCCATCTGTCCCGTCGCGGTCGACCTGAGGATGGCCAACCAGTTCCGGACGGTCTTCCGCGATGAGAGCTTCGACGTGGTGCATCTCCACGAGCCGCTGATGCCGGCGCTCTGTCTGGCCGCACTGTCGCAGGTCGACATGCCGGCCGTCGGGACCTTCCACGCGAGCAACGACCGGTCGCTGGGATACAAGCTCTTCCGTCCGCTGCTCGACCGGTACGTTCAGAAGCTCACGCGGCGCATCGCCGTCTCGAACGCCGCCAGGGACACCGCCATCAGACATTTCGACGGCGAGTACGAGATCGTTCCCAACGGCGTCGACGTCGAGCGCTTCTCATCGGCCGAGCCCATCGAGGAGCTGCGGGACGGTTCGTTCAACATCCTGTTCGTCGGGCGCATGGAACCCCGGAAGGGCGCGAAACACCTTCTGCGGGCGATGCCCCGCGTTTGCGAGGAGATACCGGGGTGCCGGCTGGTCGTCGTGGGCGGCGGACCGCTTGCGTCGCACTACGGGAGCTACGTACCGGAGAGCTGCCGGGGACGCATCATGTTCACCGGGCACGTCTCGAACGAGATGCTTGCGCGTCACTACGCCACGGCCGATGTGTTCTGCTCACCGGCGACAGGCGGCGAGAGCTTCGGTATCGTCCTCCTCGAGGCGATGGCTTCCAGTTCGGCGATCGTCGCTTCGAACATCACCGGGTACAACGATGTGGTCGACGACGGGCGGACGGGCCTCCTCGTCGCGCCCGCGTCACCGGACGCCATCGCGAGCGCGGTCGTCCGTCTCGCCGGCGAGCCCGAACTGAGAGAGCATCTTGTCGGCGCCGCGCGGGACGAGGTTGAGCGCTACGCGTGGGACCGCGTTACGAAGGACATCCTGCGAGTCTATGAGGCCGCCATCGGCGGATCGTCGGGAACTCATCCCGCCGGCGGCGGTCGTGTGAATAGAAAGGAGAAGATCGGGGAGAAGGAGACGGTCGTCGTCTGACCGCCCGCGTCCCCGACCGGAACTGGAGAGCCGACCGTTCACGACCACCCGCGGGGCGAATTCCCGGCGCGCGGACCGGTCTGGGCATCGGTGACAGACGGAGGCAGGGGCTCATGACTACGAGCTTCAAGCGGTTCACGAAGGCGCAGGCGGCGAAGACGCTGCTCGGATTTCTGCCGCACGTGTCCATCGAGAGCCTGATCCGCGCGTCGCACTTCGCGGAGAAGCTGACGCGCGTGGAGCGGGATCGCGAGGCGATCCGGGCACTCAGGGAGCTTTTCGAGAGGCGACATCCGGCGGCCATGATGGCGAAGGAGATCGTGGAGCGTCTCTCCCCGAATGTGCAGAGAAAGATCATCAGCAACCTCTTCGTGAACGCCTTCCTCATCGGCACGGACAAGCGCGAGATCGACATGCCGGCGAAGGAGGGCTTCAAGCCCCCGATGCTGCTCGTCATCAGCCCAACCATGCGCTGCAACCTGCTCTGTCCCGGCTGTTACGCGGGCGAGTACCAGCAACACGAGGGTCTCTCCACCGACCTCGTCGATCGCATCATCCGCGAGGCGAAGGCGATGGGGACCTACTTCATCACGATGAGCGGCGGCGAGGTGTTCATGCGCCCCGACATGTTCGACATCTGGGAGGAGCACAGCGACGTCTTCTTCCAGCTCTACACGAACGGGACGCTCATCGACAAGGACGCCGCCGCACGGCTCGAGCGGTGCGGGAACGTCGCCCCGATGATCAGTCTCGAAGGGATGAAGGAGGAGACCGATGCCCGGCGCGGCCCGGGGACGTTCGACCGCGTGATGGACGCGATGGACAATCTTCGAGAGGCCGGTGTGCTCTTCGGCGCATCGTTCACCGAGACGCGCCACAATATGGAGCTCATCGCAAGCGATGAGATGATGGATCTGCTCGTGGAGAAGGGCGCGCTGGTCGCCTGGTACTTCCAGTACATCCCGATCGGCCGGGAGCCGCACACGGAACTCATGCCGACGCCTCGGCAGCGCGACTGGCTGCGGAGGAGGGTCCTCGAGATTCGCGAGACGAAGGCGATCTTCGTCGGGGACTTCTGGAACGACGGCTACTACGTGGAAGGCTGCATCGCCGGAGGGCGCGAGTACATTCACATCAACGCGAACGGCGATGTCGAACCGTGCGTCTTCTGTCACTTCGCGGTCGACAACATCAAGGGGAAGACCCTCAAGGAGGTCCTGAACTCGGACTTCATGAAGGCGATCCGGTCCCATCAGCCGTACCGCGAGAACTACCTGACGCCGTGCATGCTCATCGACGAGCCGGACGTGCTCAGGGAGGTTGTGGCGAAGTACCGCGCGCACCCAACGCACGAGGGCGCCGAGACGCTCGTCACGGACCTCAAGGACGAGATCGACAGGTATGCCCGCGAATATCGAGCGATCGCGGACGACGTATGGGAGAGGGAGTACAAGGAGAAGAACGCGCGGCGTGTTGCGTCCGCGAGATACAGCTAGATGGTCGTAGCCGGTCGCAGGAGACCGGCGGCCGGTCACTCATCGACCGGCACATGAGGTCCTCACCGGGTGTCCCCCGACGCAGCAACCACCCGAGAGCGGGTGAGGCCAGGTTGGAGTCGAGACAGGGGAGGTGGTGTTCCATGCTCGACAAGGCAGAGCTGGGAAGGCGGGTGAAGCTCGAGAGGCTGGCCAGGGGCATGACGCTCAAACAGGTCGCGGATTCGTCCGGGATGTCCCCGACGCACATTTCCGAGATCGAGCGAGGCCGGACGTCGCCGACCGTGGGTGCGCTTCTGAGGATCGCGAGGGCGCTCAAGAAGCCGGCGACCTACTTCGTCGAGGAAGAGCTGCTACCAAGCGTGTCCGTCGTGCGGAAGCACGAGCGGGCTCATCACGTCATCACCGAGGGCGGACAGACCGTCGCCGGTGCGGATTTCCTGACCACGGGAATCCCCGCGGGACGTCTGCGAGTCGTCGAACTCTCCGATTTCGAGCGGGGGCCGCTTGCGACCCGTCCGCACGGCGGAGAGGAGATCCTGCTCGTCGAGGCCGGCACGCTCAAAGTGATCGTCGGCGGCGACGAGTTCGAGCTCGGTGCGGGCGACTGCATCCAGTTTCGGGCGAGCATGCCGCACCGGGTCGAGAAGCTCGGTGGCGATTCCGTGCGCGCTCTCTGGGTGACGGCGTCTGATGGCGTGATCGCTCCGTAGTCAGCAGTGACCGACAGAACGTAGCCGCGCGCGGGTCGACCGCGCGCGAGGGAGGGGCTGCGCATATGCGCGAACACCTGCGTCGGACGGCGACCGTGTGTGTCATCGTGCTGGCGGCCGTTGCTGTCATGTCGTCCCCGGCCTTCTCGGAGGAGACCGGCGGCGTCCCCGACGTCTCCGCGTGGAGTCGGCGCGTGCTCTCGGAGCGCGGCTTCGTCGTTGTGCCAAGCGACGTGACCGGCATCCCCGAGGCGTACGCCTCCGTCCGCGGACAGGGCGTCCACACCTTCATCACCGCCGACACGGTGCTCCGGACGACCCGGCTGTTCCTCGACGAGGTTCTTCTCGAACTCGAGGACGGCGTGCTGTACGACCGGCTGACGCAGCTGTCGCGCGAGATGGTCCGTCTCTCCGAGGACCAGTACCTGCTGGTGCGGGACCCGACCGTGCGAGAGGCGGCGCGGCTCAACTATGCGTACTTCGCCGTCGGGCTGAGCCTGCTCGACCCCGAGTTCTTCCCTTCGGAGATCGGTCTCGCGCTCGTCGAGCGGGAGCTCGACCTCATCCAGGAGGGGAGGGTCCTTGGCCTCTCACCGATCATGGACGCCAGTCCTCTCGATGATGTCGCGGGTCCCGGCGAAGACTACTCTCACTACGTTCCGGTCGGGCACTACGCCGCCAGCGACCGGCTCTCACGGTT
This sequence comes from bacterium, assembly GCA_029990205.1. Taxonomy (GTDB): domain Bacteria; phylum Joyebacterota; class Joyebacteria; order Joyebacterales; family Joyebacteraceae; genus JAPEKQ01. The sequence continues at coordinate 172,560 of JAPEKQ010000002.1, read as the reverse complement.
CCACCGCGCCGTTACCTGGTACGGCAGAATGGCGTTCGCGCTCCCGGAGGGGCGGCGGAGCGACTACCGGTTGACGATCCAGGGGCTGCTCGTGGCGCGCGCGCTCGAGGAGGAGGCGGGGGAGTGGTACGAGCTGTGGGAGCGCACGTATGAACCGCTCCTGTTCTTCCGTGGCGGGGCCGGGGATCCGACTGTCACAGACTATATGGAGATCGCCGACGATGTCTTCGGCGAGGAGTTCGAACTGGAAGCGCTCGCGGATCTCGAGGCCGTTGCCGTGTTCGCCGAGCGTGTTCGCGAGATCGCGCCTCCGCACGTCGAGACGCATTCGTTGCGAGGCATGCGTTTCCTTCCTCCTCGTGAGTTTCGCGACACAGCCTACTTCAGACGACTGGGCGTCGGTGTCCCGGACGGTCCGTCGCCGTCTCTGAGCCTGATGGCGCTTCTCGGTTCGACCGCGGCGCGACGCGAACTCGACCGGGCGGACGTGTTCGCGAGCGAGGTCTACCGGCTCGGCTACCGTGAGATCGAACTCGAACTCGAGGAACTGACATACGGCGACTGGACGGAGGATCTCTACTGGAGCTGGTTGTACATCGTCGCCGCGCTGTTCGAGCCGCCGCGAGACTCGAGGCCCACGTATATGAGGACCGACGCGTGGGAGACGAGGATGCTCTCGACAGGCGCCGCCGCGTGGAGCGACCTCAGGCGAGCGCCGGCGAGCGTTGTCGAACCTACGCGCGCGCTGCGTTCCGCGCTTCCTGTCACCGAAGGCGAGTGCGCCCTGGTCGAACCATACCCGGAGCTGTACGTCCGGATCGCGGACCTCGTCGGTCATGTTCGCGACACGCTGTGGGAACACGAACTGCTGGGCCGACACCTCGCCGAACGTCTGGATGCATACGAAGGGTTCATCGGCAGTCTCGAACGCTCCTGCTTCAGCATCTTCAGCCGCGGGACGCTGGTCCAGATCTCGCGAGGCGCCGACGCACGTACCGTCGAGGACGGAGACGCGAGGATGTCCGATCCCCAGCCGTTCGTCGCGACGGTCTTCAGCGACCTCTCGAGCGGGATCGCCATCGACGTCGGCCTGGGTCGTCCCGACATCCTCTATCTGGAAGTGGAGCAGAACGGTGAGACCTCGGTGTTCGGTGGCGTCATCTCGTCGTTCTATGAGGTCGAGCGCGAGGTGACGACGGAGCGTCGTCTGAATGCCTGGGAGCGACGGTTCCATGGCGAGCCGGGCCGGCCGCAGCCGCCCGAGCGGCCGAGATGGGTGCTGGAGTTCGTCGAGGAGTAGGGTTGCCGCTGGGGATCGAACTGCGTCAGAGAATCGGCGTGTTTCGCGATGTGACGGCGACCTAGACGACGGAGTGGTCGAGGTCGATGTCGCCCTCGAATCGACGGAGGTTGAGGCGCTCGACGTCGAGGGCGGGGGTCTCACCGAGAACGATCTGCGAGAGCAGCGTGCTCACCATCGGTGCGATCATGAAGCCGTGTCCGCTGAATCCGCTTGCCTGGAAGAATCCATCCACGCCGTCGGTCTCGCCGATGATCGGCTGAGCGTCCGGCGTGACGTCATACAGACCCGCCCACTGTCGGACGACCTTCACATCCTCGAGCACCGGCATCAGGTACGCGAGCTTCTTTGACATCGTCGTCAGGAAGTCGACGCTCGACGTCTGGTTGAACCCGGGCTGCTCGTCGGGGTATGCGAATCCTCCGATGATCGACCCGTGCTGCACCTGACGGAAGTAGACGCCGAAGCTGAACGAGATGATCATCGGGTCGAAGAAGCGCTCGAGCGGCTCGGTGACGAGGATCTCACGGCGATACGGCTTGATCGGCAGCTCGACGCCCACGGTCTCCGCGAGCGGCACGCTGTGGCTCCCGGCCGCGTTGATGACCCGGGGTGTGCTGATGACGCCGCGGTCTGTCTCGACGCCCGTGATCCGTCCGTTCTCCGCGAGGATCCTGCGAACAGGCGTGAAAAGCTCGACCTCGACGCCCAGCCGCTTCGCCGCGGCCGCGTAGGCGCGGGTGGCAAGGAACGGGTTGGCGCTGGCATCCTTCGAGCAGTAGGTCGCCATCTTGACGCGCTCGGTGTTGAGCTGGGCGACCACGCGCGCTCTGATCTCGTCGGGTGTGAGGATCTCGACATCGAGTCCGAGCCCGCGCTGGAGCGCGACGTTCTTCTCGAATTGCTCGACGTCCTCATCGGTGTAGGCGAGCACGAGGTATCCGCCCTGCAGGAACTCGATGTCCTCACCGAGCTCCTCCTCGAGCGTCGTGAAGATGCGCACGCTCTCCATGGCGAGTCGGGCGTTCGGTTCGGTGCTCCACTGCTGGCGGATGCCGCCCCCGCACCGGCCGGTGCCTCCGCTCGCGAGATAGTCCGCCTCGAGAACGACGACGTCGGTCATTCCGGACTTCGCCAGGTAGTACGCGACCGAGGTCCCGATGATCCCGCCGCCTATGATGACGCAGTCTGCGCTACGCTTCATCTCTCTCACCCGCGAGAATGCCGATCTCGACCGGCCGAACCGGCGGTCGGTCGAGAGGGAATCCGATCTCATCCATGGAGCGACCCGTCTTCTCGGCGATGATGCGCGCGATGAGACGCGAGCACGTTCTGCCCTGGCACGGACCCATGCCGCATCGGAGCACGCGCTTGATCTCCTCGAGCGTCGTCAGGCCTTCGTCGATGGCCTGCACGATCTGCCCGTATGTCACATCTTCGCATCTGCAGATGACGACGTCGTCCTTCACGGTGCTACGTCCTCCGCCTGAAGTGTCTGACGGTCATGACATGTTCGTGCGGGACCTCGATCGTGATGATCGGGGTCCGGTCGAGCGTCTTCGAATCGAGTACCCGCGTGACCCGTCCCTCGCAGACGACCTGGCCCTCGCGGTCGACCGCGTCGACGCGCTCGTCGCGCTCGGGGAGGGGACGGTACTCGTACGGCAGCGAAACGCGTCCGGCGCCACCCTTGTCGGCCGCGTCAACCACGAAGATGGCCAGCCCGGGGCACGCGCTCAGACAGACCGTGCACCCGTTGCACTTCTCGTCATCGACGCTCGGCGTCCCGTTGATGTCGCCGTCGATCGTGATGGCGCCGCGGGGACACGCGTCGACGCACGGGTTGCACGGGATGTTCTCCACGCACTCTATGATCGCGATCGGTCCCAGCTTCAGTCTGTCGTCCGACGGGAGCCGTCCGGCGAGTTCCTCGCGTCTCAGGATGCCGTTGGTTCGGTGGTTCATTCGCCCGCCTCCCGGAGGTCGCGATGGATCTCGAACATGTGTTCCTTGCCGAGACGCGGCTTCTCTCCGAATGGGCCCGCGCGAAGGGCATCGAGTCCTTCGCGTGTTTCCGTCGTCAGTCGGGCGATCTCCGCGCCGTGTGATTCCCCGGCGAGCCGCTGTGCGACCGCCAGTCCGGCCAGACGTCCCTCGAGCATCGCCGTTGACGCTTCTTCGATGCCCGACGCGTCGCCGGCGATGAACACGCCGTCGACCGTTGTCTCGAGATCGCGACCGTGCACGGCGACCGGGCCTCCGAGGTAGGGGACGTATGTCTGACGGCAGCCCGACTGGAACGCGAGTTCGCAGTTCGGCGTGAGTCCGACGGCCAGGCACACGGTGTCGACATCGAGCGTCTGCTCGCTCCCCGGCACCGGCTGCCAGCTGGTGTCGACCGCGGCGATCTCGGCCGAGTTCACGCGGTCGCTGCCCGAGACCTTCAGGATCGTGTGCGACGTCAGGATCGGAACACCGGCCCTCCGGATCTTCGCAGCGTGAACGTGGTAGCCGCCGATCTCGGGGGCGGCGTCGATGACGGCCGCGACCTCGACTCCGGCCTGAAGCAGCTGGTACGCGACAATGAGCCCGATGTTGCCCGCGCCGATCATCAGCACGCGCTCGCCCGGCGTGACGCCGTGGACGTTCATCAGCGTCTGGACGGCTCCCGCCCCGTAGACGCCGGGCAGGTCTCCGTTCTCGAATGCCAGCATGTTCTCGGATGCGCCGGTGGCGAGCACGACCGATTCGGCCCGCAGCGCGAGATGCCGGTCTCCCGCGAGAAGCGACACCGTCCGGTCCTGATAGAGACCGAGCACGGTGGTCCCGAGCATCATTCGCACTGGAAGCTCCTCGAGGTTGCCGATGAGCTTGCTGCCGATGTCGACGCCTCGTACGCGGGCGTAGTGCTCGCGCGAGCCGAAGAACATGTGCGTCTGTTTGATGAGCTGCCCGCCCGCGACGTCGTTCTCGTCAACGATGACGGTCTCGATGCCGAAGCGCGCGGCGGCGGCCGCGGCCGAGAGCCCGGCGGGGCCTCCGCCGACGACGACGAGCGGCACGACCGGGAGCTCGTCCGACTCGCGGCTCTGTTCGTTCGGTCGGATGCGGGGGGCGCTGCCGTCGCTGACGGCGAGAGCGCCCTTCCCTCGCTGCGTCTCGATGCGCATTCCCTCGCGAAGCGGCGTGATGCACGTCATGACGTTCGGGACGCCGTTGACCGTCATCAGACAGGAGGAGCAACGACCGATCGCGCAGAAGAAACCGCGCGGACGATGGAGCTCCGGACTCTCTCGGAGCACGCGGACGTCGTTCGCGTGGAGCGCGGCCGCAATCGTCTCGCCCTCGTAACCCTTCAAGGGATGTCCGTCGAACTCGAACGCGAGTTCGCGCCCTCTGTCGAATGTAAGAATGGGATGCTCTGTGATGCGCAACGTCTGAAGCTCCTGCCCGTTTGCGTGAGTCTCGCATTGATGCGACCCCCGCAACGGACTATGATGATGGTCCGAGGTTTCAATCTAACGACGATACCATCAGGCTCGGGGACGGGCAATATCAAAGCGGTGACGACAATCCGTTTCGTCGTCCCGGCACCATGGAGAGTTCTCTTGAAGCGACCTGCGGCACTCACGATTGCCGGTTCCGACTCATGTGGGGGAGCGGGGATCCAGGCCGACCTCAAGACGTTCACGGCGCTCGGCGTCTACGGTGCCAGCGCTCTGACGTCGGTCACGGTGCAGAACACCAGCGGCGTGAGGGCGGCCGTCAACCTGCCGCCGGAGATCGTGGCGGGGCAGATCGACGCGGTGATGGATGATCTGCCGATAGCGGCCGCGAAGACGGGCATGCTCGCGACCGCCGACATCATGCGAGCGGTCGCGGCCAGACTTGCCGACCGCAAGGTGCCCCGGGTTGTTGTTGATCCCGTGATGGTCGCTACGTCGGGTTCCCGGTTGATGGATGAGGAGGCCGCGGGCGTTCTCATCGATGCGGTGCTGCCGCTGGCGACCGTCGTCACGCCGAACATCGAAGAAGCGGCCGTGCTCGCGGGCTTCGACGTCGATCGCCCGGAGGCCATGGAGGCTGCGGCTCGAGCCATCGTTCTGCTTGGCGCACGGGCCGTGCTCGTCAAGGGCGGGCATCTCACCGGTGAGGCGACCGACATTCTCTTCGACGGAACCGAGGTGAAGACGTTCTCCTCCGAACGGGTCGAGGGAGGTCGTCTTCACGGGACCGGCTGCACGTTGTCTGCCGCCATCGCCGCCGGTCTGGCGCGCGGCGCGTCTCTGGACGACGCCGTCGGTGACGCGAAGGCATTCGTTACCGCAGCCATCCGCGGCGCGGAGACAGCTCGTGGCACGAGCGCGCTCCTCGATCACATCGGCGCCTGTCAGACCAGGGAGGACAAACGATGAAGCATGTATTCGGCCCGGTGCCGTCACGACGGCTGGGGCTTTCGCTCGGGGTCGACCTCGTTGTGCCGAAGACCTGTACGATGGATTGCATCTACTGCGAGTGCGGTCCGACAACCGATTGCCGCATCGAGCGCGATTCGTTCGTCGATCCCCGCGCCGTGCTCGATGAACTCGCGGCCGTTCTGAAGGACGGGCCGCGTCTTGACTTCGTCACCATCTCCGGCTCCGGGGAGCCGACACTCTCGACGGACCTCGGACCCGTCATCGACGGTATCCGGGAGATGACCGACGCGCGCGTCGCGGTCCTCACGAACGCCGGGCTCGTGACCGACCCGGCCGTCCGGGCCGCGCTCTCGAAGGCCGACGTCATCGTCCCATCACTCGATGCCGTCTCGGCGGAGGCATTCGAACGGGTGAACCGGCCTCATGCGTCTCTCGATCCGGCGGCCATCGTGGACGGGCTCGTCGCGCTGCGGCAGGAGTTCTCCGGCGAGATCTGGTTGGAGACCGTAATCGTAGCAGGCATAAACGATTCCGACGATGAGGTGGCGCTGATCGCGGAGGCGGTCCGGCGCATACGCCCCGACCGCGTGCAGGTGAACACCGTCGTCCGTCCTCCGGCGGTCGCAGGGACGGAAGCCGTGTCCTCTGAGAGGCTTGCGGAGATTGCGGCCGCGCTCGGGCCGAGCGCCGAGGTCATTGCTCAGCCCTCTGGAGGGTCGCAGCGGCGCATCGACGGAGCCGAGGAGCTCATCTACGAGATGGCCGCTCGCCGACCGGTCACCGTTCAGGATGTGGCGTCGGCCGTCGGCATCAGTCTCGCCGAGAGCGCGAAACTTATCGGCGCGATGACGGACGAAGGGGTCTTAGAGGTTGTGCGTCACGGCGATATGCTGTACCATAGCGCCATGGCTCGCAAAGGGGAGGGGAAGTGAAGTTGTCCATCAAGGGCTTCGACCAGATGTCCCTCTTGGATTGGGATGGAATGGTCGCGGCGACAGTGTATCTTCCGAGCTGCAACTTCCGGTGCCCCTATTGTCACAACGGTGACCTCGTGCTTGCCCCTGACCAGTTCGAGACCATCCCGCTTGACGAAGTGCTTTCCTATGTCACAGAGCACAATGACTTCCTCGACGGTGTCGTGATCACCGGCGGTGAGCCGTGCATGCACAAGGAACTGCCGAAGCTCATCGACACGTTCCGCGAAGCGGACATGAGGGTCAAGCTGGACACGAACGGGTCGTTCCCCGACATGCTCGACAGTCTCATCGGTGAGGACGTGCTCGACTACGTCGCGATGGACATCAAGGCGCCGCTCGACTTCGACAGCTACTCCCGCAGCGCCGGCATCAGCGACCGCCGGACGTTCGACCGCGTGCGGGCGAGCATCGAGATTCTTCTCGAGGGCGCGGTCGAGTACGAGTTCCGGACGACGGTCGTGCCGACGCTTCACAAGGCTACCGACCTCGAGCGGATCGGGGAGCAGATTCGAGGCGCCCGCAGATACGTGATCCAGAACTACAAGCCGCGGCGGGAGACGCTCGACCCGGATTTTGGCAAGAATGAGTCCCCGTATAACTCCGAGCGTTTGAGCGAGTTCAAGTCGATGATGGACCCGCTCGTCGAAGAGTGCATCATCCGCGGCGAGTAGCCCCGCTTCACGGAATCCAGATGAAACACATTCGCCCCACGCAGACCTGCGTGGGGCGTCTTCTGTTCGTGCCGGGGAACCTGCCGCCGGCCGCGCCTGGCGCCGGGGAACCTGCCGCCGGCCGCATCTATCGTCGGCCGAATCTCCCGCTGCGGCGTCTCGGGTCGCGCGGACCGGGGAGGAGTGTCTTCTTCTGATAGAGCCGGGAGCGAATCTGCTCGACGCTTGTCTCCTGTGGAAGCGCTTCCTCCTCCATCATCGGGGCGCGTCCCAGTGCGACGAGGGCGGCGAGAACGGACAGTACGATCAGGGTGAGTCCCCCGACCAGACCACGCGCTGTGAGTCCGCCGGTGGCGACGCAGACAGCCCCGCTGACGAATCCCGCGACCGCGTGAGCGGCCGTGATGACGCGGGCGCAGCTCGCATCGACGGCGACGAGGAGCGACAGCCCGAACAGAAGCGTCGGCGCGATGAGGACGCCGAGGGGCGCGGCGACGAATGCCGGCAGTTCACCCGAGTAGCCGGGGAAGGCCAGAGCGACGATAGCTCCGGCGACGGCGACGGCGAGTCGCGGCTTCGGAGTGCGCGTGAAGACCATGACGCATTCGCGGCGGACCGTCTCTCTGACCCAGAGTGCGGCGAACACGACAGCCGGCGCGCCTCCGACGATCCACAGCGGACCACGCATCGACCATGCGACCGAGAGAAAGCAGACGGCGACGTATGCCGGAAGGATGCGACCGAGTTCCTCGCGACGCTGCCACCAGATGGCGCAGAGCACGACGGTCACGGCGTGGTGGAGAGCCGCGAGCCCGAGATGGGCATTGGCGATCTCGGTGAGAAGTGCATGGTCCATGTGAACCTCCCTGCAGTCCATCGGTCCCGCAGTGTATCAGCGTCGGCGGGAGTACCGCGCGATCACCCGGCGGTGGGTCTCGAACGCCAGGTTCCGGGGTGGTTCGTCGAGGCTCACGAAGGCCGCCTCGTCCGCGTCGTCACCCGCGCGGAGTTCGCCGCCGGTGACGCGCGCCGTGAACGCGAAGCAGACGACGGGTGTTCTCGGATCCTCGTCCGTGGACCAGGAATCGTAGATGCCCGTGAGCTCGACCTCGAGCCCGCTCTCCTCCCGCACCTCGCGCACCGCGCTCTCCCCGGGTGTCTCGCCGGTCTCGATGAAGCCCGTCGGGAGACACCAGAGCCCCTTGCCCGGATCGTACTTCCGCCGGACCAGCAGGAGACGCCCGTCATGCTCAACGATCGTTGCGGTGACCGGGGCGGGGTTGGAGTAGATGATGAAGTGGCACTGCGGACACGTGAGACGTCGGGCGCCGCGGACGGCTGACGCCACGAGTTCCGCGGCGCAGCGGGGGCAGAAGGCGAGCGCGCCGTGATTGTCTTGTCCGTCGATGTCGTATCCGGACCCGCCGGAGTAGGAGGCGAGCCCTCCGAGTTCGATGGCCGACGTGAGCCGATCGAGAGCGGCGGCGGGATGATCGGACGCACAGACGGCTGACACGACGGCAGCGTAGGTTGCTCCGGCCTTGAGCGGTGCGGCCACGTTCGACGCGTCGATGCCGCCGATCGCCACGATCGGCACACCGGGACAGGCCGCCGCGATCTCGGCGATCCGCTCGGGGCCGACCGGATCGTCGGCGTCCGGCTTCGTCGATGTGGGGAAGATGGGACCCGTGCCGAAGTAGTCGACGTCGAGGTTCGAGAGCTCCACCGCGCGAGAGACGGCGTTGACGGATACCCCGAGGATCTGCTTCGGGCCGACCGTGTCGCGAGCCGCCGCGGGGTCCGTGTCGGAGCGACCGACGTGCACGCCGTCGGCTCCAACGGCCGCGGCGATATCAGGGCGATCGTTCACGATGAACAGCGTGTCGCTCCCGATGGTGATGTCTCGAAGACGCCTCGCGAGCTCGAGAAGCTCAACGTCGGCCATCTCCTTCTCCCGGAGCTGGAGCAGCGGAACTCGCTGCGCGACCGCGACGCGGGCGAGCTCGAGGTGTCCGACGACGGGGTTGGTGATGACGAGGTAGAGCCCGCGTCCGTGAAGCAGCGCCGCCCGTCTCTCCGCTGACATCGATGCCCTCCGTGGCTGTCTACTTGCTGTCGAGTTCGGCGAGTATCTGGTCCGCGACCTTCTTCCCGGAGACCAGCATCCCTCCGAAGATCGGCCCCATACGGTATCCGCCATGGACCGCCGCCGCCGCCATTCCGGCGACGTACAGACCGGGGAAGACGCGACCGGTCATCTCGACAACGCTCCGCTCACCACTCTCGGCCCACATGCACTTCTCGCCCATGATGTCACCCGTCTCGGTCTCGAGTTCCACGCCCATCTTGCGGACCGTCACGCGTGTGATGTCGCAGTCGTGTCCCGTTGCGTCGAGCACGGTCCGCGCAGAGAGGGAGAGCGGATCGACGTGAAGCCCGGCGGCCGTTACGGGCGACCAGAGCACGACGACACCGGCGACGCGTCCCTCTGAGAACATCACGTCCTCTACGCGACACGTGTTGAACACCGTCAGTCCCGCCGACGTCGCGCCGTATGCGAGCGCCGAGGCAGTGTGGACCGCGTCGGCCGTGTAGTAGCCGCTCTCGAACTCCGAGTACTCGATCCCGAAGTCTTCCAGCACCGGAAGTGCGTCGCTCTGCACGACGATCTCGTTGAAGAGCATGCCGCCGCCCCAGATGCCGCCGCCCGTCGACAGCTTGCTCTCAAAGAGCGCGACGCGTTTGCCCGCCTGGGCCAGGTAGCGTCCGGCGACGAGACCGGCGGGTCCCGCGCCGACGATGGCCGTGTCGAGCTCGAGCGAGGACTGGAACTTCTCGAAGAAGCGCTGTGAGATAGCTCGTGTGACTGCGACGTCGCTGATCATGCTTCTGCTTCCTCTCCGTCGCGTCGCCGGGTCGGGACGATGTGAAGGCCCGAAGACGCAAAAAACGCGCGGGACCACCGGCACGGACCGGGGGGTATCCCGCGCTTCGCCGAGTCGTTTCCCTACGCTGGCATCATCCAGATCAGGTGCGAAGGGTGTTGCTCTCAGGCCTCGCGGCCTCCCCCAACGACTTCGGAGCACAAGCGATCGGCGGCGTCCCTCCACTGCATCGCTTGAGCCACTCGTGAACATCGTATAACCTATCAGAACGGTGATGACCGGTCAAGGTGACGGCAACGGGGGAGGACCGATGAAGTTCACGGCGTACGGCGCCGCGAGGAATGTGACGGGTTCCAAGCACCTGCTCTCCGTGAACGGGAGGCGCATTCTCCTCGATTGCGGTCTCTATCAGGGACGGCGTTCGGAGAGCGAACGGAGGAACAGGAATCTCCCGTTCGATCCGACTTCGATTGACGCGGTTCTGCTCTCGCACGCTCACATCGATCACGCGGGGAGCATCCCGACGCTCGTGAAGCACGGCTTCACCGGTCCCATCTATGCTACGCACGCGACCGTCGACCTCTGCGGCATTCTCCTGCGCGACTCCGCGTACGTGCAGAACCACAACCTCGAGTACCTCAACTCGCGCCGGCGCAAGAGGGGCGAGCTTCCACTCGAGCCTCTCTACACTGACGAGGACGTCGAGGCGGCGCTCGAGCTGATGCGCGGCGTCGACTACAACGCGCCGTTCCGCGCATTCCGCGGCGTCGATGTCACGTTCCGCGACGCGGGTCACATCCTCGGTTCGGCGATCCTCAAGATCGATCTCACCGAGCATGGTCACAGGAAGCGCATCATCTTCACGGGTGACCTCGGTCGGAAGGACATGCCGATCCTCAAGGATCCGCACGACGTGCGTTCGGCCGATGTCCTCATCACCGAGAGCACATACGGGCAGCGTGAGCACCGAGAGATCGCGAACGTGGAGGAGCGGGTGGCATCCTTCATCCGTGACACCGCGAAGCGACGCGGCAAGATCATCGTACCGTCGTTCGCCGTCGGCCGCACGCAGCGCATCCTCTACATGGTTCATGGTCTGATGCGTGATGGCAAGATCCCGCAGTTCCCGATCTACGTCGACAGCCCGCTGGCGGTCCGCGCGACCCAGATCTTCAAGCGGCACTGGGAGTGCTTCGATGACGAGATGAAGGAGCTCGTCCGTGACCAGGACGACCCGCTGAGCTTCTCCCGCGTGACATATGTTCTTGAGGCGGCGGATTCGAAGAAGCTCAATCGCAAGAGCGGTCCGATGATGATCATCTCGGCTTCTGGAATGTGCGAGGCCGGCCGCGTGCTGCACCATCTCAAGAACAGCATCACCAGCAGGCGGAACGCCGTGATGATGGTTGGCTTCCAGGCGGAGCACACGCTCGGGCGGCGCATCGTCGAACGAGAACGCCAGGTGCGGATCTTCGGTCAGCCGTACCCGCTTCGTGCTCGGGTCGCGGTCTTCAACGAATTCAGCGCGCACGCCGACCGCGATGAGCTGCTCGCGTTTGCGAAGAACATCCGTCGCCCGCCGCAGCGAACGATCGTCGTCCACGGCAACGAAGACGCGTCACTCGCGTTCGGTCGACTGCTGACGAAGAACGGGTTCCCGCGTGTGAGTGTTCCGCTCGACGGCGAAACGATCGAGCTGTGATCCGTCCTGTCGCGCGCGAACGCGGATCGTGTCTGCGTGTTCTCAACGCGAGTGGGAACGAGTCGTCGCGTTCGTTTCGACGACGACGCGTGCACTTTTCGCTTGACACTTCACCGCGCAGGATTCTAAATGTGACGCGAACGCGCTGAACGATGCGCGTCGGGGTCTTTCACAACACAGTGTTCGTGTGATGCCCGTGCGAAGTTCGCGACCGAGCGACTTCGAGAACGCGCACGAGCCGCGGACCAATGATGTTGGTGGCGCCCGCTCCGGGGTGGAGCCGTGAGCGCCGAGAGGGGAAGCCAGGTCGGCCAGAGTCCTGTCGCGAATGGGCGCGATCGGGACATAAGGAGGTGAAGGCTGTGGCGGAGACGAAGAAGAAGAAGAAGAAGGCGCCCGCCAAGAAGAAGGCTGCGCCGAAGAAGAAGAAGGTTGTGAAGAAGAAGGTCGTCAAGAAGAAGACCGTCGCCAAGAAGAAGCCGGCGAAGAAGAAGGTTGCGAAGAAGAAGGTCGTCAAGAAGAAGACGACTGCGAAGCGCAAGCCGGCGAAGAAGAAGGTCGCGAAGAAGAAGGTCGTCAAGAAGAAGACGACCAAGAAGAAGGTCGCGAAGAAGAAGGTCGCGAAGAAGAAGGTCGTCAAGAAGAAGACGACCAAGAAGAAGGTCGTGAAGAAGAAGACGACCAAGCGCAAGCCGGCGAAGAAGAAGGTTGTGCGCAAGAAGAAGGTCGTGAAGAAGAAGACGACCAAGCGCAAGCCCGCGAAGAAGAAGGTTGTGCGCAAGAAGAAGGTCGTGAAGAAGAAGACGACCGCGAAGCGCAAGCCTGCGAAGAAGAAGGTCGTGCGCAAGAAGAAGGTCGTGAAGAAGAAGACGACCGCGAAGCGCAAGCCTGCGAAGAAGAAGGTTGTGAAGAAGAAGGTCGTGAAGAGAAAGGTCGCCAAGCGCAAGCCGGCGAAGAAGAAGGTCGTCAGAAGGAAGAAGAAGTAGCGACGACGTTCATAGATGCACATGACGTGGCGGGCGCACTGCGCCCGCCACGTTCTTTGTACCCGGGATCAACATGACCGAGATCGTCGTCGACGGTTCGCACCACGTCCCGGGTGCATAGAAAAAGCGGAGCGTTCTTTCGAACGTTCCGCTTTCTCCTGGTGGTAGCGCCAACGGGGATCGAACCCGTGTTACCGGCTTGAGAGGCCGGCGTCCTAACCGCTAGACGATGGCGCCTTATGTCGTGGTAGGGGAGGGAGGGGTCGAACCTCCGCCGGCGGATCCAGAGTCCGCTGTCCTGCCACTAGACGACTCCCCTGCATGTTCAGCTGTCAGCGCCCTGCCGCTCGGTCGCGATCTTCCGCGCCCTGGTCAGTCGCTCAAGAACCGTCTCGCGACCGAGGAGAGACAGAGTCTCGAACATCCCCGGGCTGGCGGTTCCGCCTGTCACCGCGACGCGGATGGGCTGCACGACCTTGCCGACACCGAGTTCCTGCTCCTCAGCGAAGCTGCGAATCAGGCCCTCAATCGCACCGGGTTCGAAGCCCTGAACCTCGGTCAGCCGTGTATACAGACCATCTATTATAGTAATGACACCCGGCTTCGTCAACACCTTGTTGACTGCCTTCTCCTCGTACTCGATATCGTCGGACAGGAAGTACCCGGCCTGCTCCACAATGTCGGCGAGCGTCTTCGCACGGTCGTCGACGAGTTCCACAATGGCCTCCAGCCGCGCCCGCTCCTCGTCGCTGAGCTGCTCGCCGACCAGGCCGGCTCTCCTGAGGAACGGGAGCATCCGGTCGGTCCGCTCGGGCACCGGGAGACGTTTGAGCCACTGGGCGTTCATCCAGAGGAGCTTCTCCGGGTCGAACGCCGCGGCCTTCCCGCTGACGCGCGAGAGGTCAAACCGCTCGATGAGCTCATCGAGCGCGAAGAACTCCGACTCGCCATCGTACGACCAGCCGAGAAGCGCTATGTAGTTGACGACCGCCTCCGGAAGATAGCCCTGCCTTCGGTATTCGCCGACGGCGAGGGCTCCGCGGCGCTTCGAGAGCACCTGCTTGTCCGGTCCGAGGACGAGCGGGAGATGTCCGAACGTCGGTGGCGTCCCCCCGAGCGCCTTCGCGATGAGGATCTGCTTGGGTGTGTTCGACGTGTGATCGCTCCCGCGGACGACGTGCGTGACACCCATCGAGAGGTCGTCAACGACGACCACGAAGTTGTATGTAGGCGAACCGTCCGACCGCGCCAGTACGAGGTCATCAAGCTCCGCGTGGTCGACCTCGACGGGTCCGAGCACCATGTCATCGAACCGCGTCTTCCCATCGGGTACGCGGAAGCGGATGACCGACGGGCGACCTTCCGCCTCGAGGGCGGCTCGCTCGTCGTCGCCCAGTGACAGGCAGCGCCGGTCGTAGCGCCATTCGCGACCGCCCTCGGCCGCGGCGCTGCGTCTCTCCTCCAGCTCCTCCGGCGAGCAGTAGCACCGGTACGCCTTGCCCTCCTCGAGCATCTTCTCGAGCAGCGGCCCGTAGGTCCCGGTTCGCTCCGACTGGAAGTACGGGCCCGCGTCTCCGCCGACCTCGGGTCCCTCGTCCCAGACGAGTCCGAGCCAGCGGTGGTCCTCGAGGATCGCCTGGAGGAACTCATCGGTCGACCGTTCCCGGTCGGTGTCCTCGATGCGCAGGACATACTTCCCACCGGCTCCACGAGCGAGAAGCCAGTTGAACAGGGCCGTCCGTGCTCCCCCCAGATGGAGGTAGCCGGTCGGGCTTGGCGCGAATCGCACTCTTGTAGCGCTCATGTTAGTTCTCTCGTCAAGGAGATGTCCGGTCCGACGCGCGGCCCGGCGACCTGAGAAAGCGGCCCTTGGCAAGGCCGCTTGGGGAACGTGGGTACTATAGCCCTCCTCGAGAGGCATGTCAAGATGGCTGCCCTGGGACCTCTGGCACGGGACTTGCGGGTCTACGTACCGGTTCAGTGTGCCCGGGAGACCCGGGCGGTGGGAGGAGCGATGTTCGACCTCATCAGAGCGGCGCTCGCGCGTGATCCTGCGGCGCGTGGCTGGGGTGGCGCGTTCGAGGTACTTCTGACGTACCCGGGCGTGCACGCGGTCGCGACGCACAGGGTCGCCCATGCCCTCTGGCGGCTGGGCGTCCCGCTGCTTCCGCGTCTGATGTCTCAGACCTCGAGGTTCTTCACGGGAGTGGAGATCCATCCCGGCGCCGTCATCGGCCGCAGGTTCTTCATCGATCACGGCATGGGAGTCGTGATCGGCGAGACGACCGTCATCGGTGACAACGTGACCCTCTACCAGGGTGTCACGCTCGGCGGCGCAGGGAAGGAGACCGGGAAGCGGCATCCGACGCTCGGCAACGATGTTGTCGTGGGGTGCGGAGCACGCGTGCTCGGGAATATCACCATCGGCAGCGATGTGCGGATCGGAGCCGGTTCGGTGGTGGTTCAGTCCGTACCGGACGACTGCACAGTCGTCGGCGTCCCGGGGCGGGTCGTTCGCGAGTCCGGACGACGTGTCATCGATGCGCCTTTGGCTCACGGCGCGATTCCGGATCCCGTGCTCAGACAGCTCGGGGCTCTTGAAGAGAGACTCGCAAGGTTGGAAAACGCCGATGGCGCGGGCGGAAACGGGGATGGGGCGGGGCCGGAGCCCCGGCGGGAGGCCCCGCAGGGAGGCCGGCGGGAGCCTCTACGGGAGCTTGACAGACCAGGGGACGAGGGATAGGCTGATGCTGCTGCAGCACCGCGCCGCCACAGTCGGTCCTCTCCAGACGGGGCCTGCGACCTCGGGTCAACTCATCTATCGCAGACTCACCGGAGGCAAACGGCCGACGAGAGCTCGGGCGGGCGTCCCATCGAACGGAGGGAGTGACATGCCCAGGACGTCACGGGTCCTCACAGGGGTCCTCTTCACTGTATGCGTGCTCGTCGTTGGCGGGTGCGGGTCGAACGAGACAGTCCAGGAGGAGTCCTCCTCGCACGCTGTCACGACCGCGGCCGCTGAGGTGGAGAGCGGTGACGAGGAAGCGGTTCCCGTCGTGTCGGGGACCGAGGGTGACATCCCGGCGGACACCGACGCCGGGGCAGCATCGGGTGGCGCCGTGGAAGAGACGGAGGCTCCGGAGCAGACGATGGCGGGCGCGACGAGCGATACGGATGCCCTGACCTTCGCTACCCCGCTCCAGCAGAGCGCCGAGGCGTCCTACGAAGACCCATCGCTCGACGAGACCTACCTCCAGCGGACCTCGCCGGCAGGCCTGAGCGTCACACGGGCTTACATCTGCCGAGGCATCGAGGAGAGCGAGCCGACTGACGCGGGCAGGAGTTTCCTCCCGAAGGAGGATGGTCTCAACCGACTCTGCTGCTTCAGTGAGATCACCGGGTCGGCCAGCCCCGACAGCATCTGGCACGTCTGGTATTGGGGGGATCGCGAGATGGGACGGGTGGGGCTTGAGGTGAAGAGCGCTCGCTGGAGGACCTGGAGCCGGAAGCAGGTGCTGGACGAGTGGAAGGGTGAGTGGCACGTCGATATCGTCGATGCGTCGGAGTTCCTGCTCTACCGGCTTGAGTTCTCCATAGAGTAGCTGCAGAGTAGCTGTCGCCGGGGCGGCCGGCGGCGGTGGCGGTGTCACCGGCGGCCACGCTCACCAGGCGGGCCTCACACTATCTATATAGAGACATGCGCCCCCGACCTCCGAGGTCGGGGGCGTTCTTTTGCGCTTGACACCGCCTGATATCGTGATTATATAGTATCATGACATTTGCATATTCCATGTGACAAGGAGCGTGACCATGACCTCACCAGGCAGCGGGAACATCGAAGAGACCTTCGGCCGCGCTGCCGAGGTCCTCAAAGCGATGTCTCACCCGACCAGGCTCAGAATCGTGCATCTGCTTCGGGAGGGGGAGCTGTGTGTCAGCAGGCTTGAGGAGCTTCTGGGGGTGCCGCAGCCGTCGGTTTCCCAGCATCTGCAGCGGCTTCGGTACGCGGGGCTCATCGAGTCGGAGAGAAAGGGGCACCTCGTCTGCTACCGGCTGCGGGATGAGTCTGCGGCGGCGGTGTTGAAGGTGCTTGTGCCCCCGGCACACGGGCGCGCGAGCGGGAAGCGGAACTAGAACGATCGACAACAGTGGCAGCGGACCCGAAACACCCGCCGCATGACGGCGGGGCAACAGGGGGAGTACAATGGCTGGAGAAGGCGTGATCACAGCAACGGTCGACAACTTCGCGACGGAAGTAGCTGGTGACAGCGGACTGGTCCTCGTGGACTTTTGGGCGCCCTGGTGTGCCCCGTGCAGGCTCGTCGGTCCCGTCGTGGACGAGATCGCCGTCGACAACGCAGGCAAGATGAAGGTCGCGAAGGTGAACGTCGATGAGAACCCGACGCTCGCGCAGCAGTACGGCATCCGCGGCATCCCCGCGCTTCTGTTCTTCAAGGCCGGACAGCAGGTCGACATGATCGTCGGCGCCGCCTCGAAGCAGAGCATCCAGGAGCGCATCGACCAGCATCTCGCATAGGCACGGACACAGCTTCCGCGCGGCGCACGGCGCCCGGCGCGGACACAGCTCAGGGAGTGAGACTATGAAGATGAGAAACGCAGTGGCCTTCGCGCTGATCGCCCTGTTCGCCGTCGGCATCCTCGGCGGGTGCAGCGGCTCGACGGACGAGGCCGCGACGACGGCGGACGAGACCGTCGCGATGGACAGCCCCGAAACCTCCGAGGAGACCGGCGTCAACGTGGGTGAGTTCCCGCCGGCGTTCGTGCTTCCGAATCTCGACGGCGAGGAAGTCTCGCTGAGCGATTTCGATGGCAAGGTCGTCGTGCTCGACCTCTGGGCGACGTGGTGTCCGCCGTGCCGCGAGGAGATCCCGTTCCTCATAGAGCTCTACGATGAGTTCGAAGAGCAGGGGCTCGAGATCGTCGGCCTCGACCAGGGTGGCGCGACGGATCTCGCTCCGTTCGTCGACAGCAACGGCATCGACTACACGATTCTCGTTGGCAACCGTACCGTCGGTGAGGCGTACAAGGTCAGCGGTATTCCGACGACGTTCATCATCGGGCGCGACGGTCGCATCGCAGCCAAGCACATCGGTTTCTCCAACGAGATGCGTCCCGAGATGCGGTCCGAGATCGAGATGCTCCTGGGCGGCGCGGAGAACATCTAGATAGACCGGAGAGCATCCAGGTAGCCCGGAGAGTGTCCGGGCGACACACGGTTCGATCAAGGAGCGGGTGGACGATGAGGATGGGCGAACTGGCGCTGCCGATCGCGTTCGTGGCGGTCTGGCTTCTGCTGCAGCTTGTGATCCTGCCCCGTCTGGGGGTGTCGACCTGACTCCGCGGTTCATGCGAACCCGCGGAGCGGGTGAACACCACAGAACAGGGAGCAGAGGAGGCGACGCAGAAGAGCACGCACGAGACGACGCAGCAGAGCCGCAGCGAGCAGAGCCCGGAGACTGATCGATGAGCGCCTCGCGCATCATCGTGAGGAAGTCCGAGTTCGCGCTCGAGCTTGTCACCGACGCGGGGACCGAGCGATTCACGATCGGCATCGGCTCGAACCCCGATGCGGGGGACAAGCTGGCGGTCGGGGACTGTCGGACTCCCGAGGGGACGTTCCGAATCGTGTCCATCGAGGACTCAGGCGACTGGGAGCATGCGGGCAGGCTTTCGTACGGCCCACTCTTCCTGCGGCTGGACTGCCCGCCGTGGGAGGGGATAGGCATCCACGGGACGGACGAGCCCGATTCGATCGGGACGAAGTCGAGCCGCGGCTGCATACGGATGCGGAACGAGGAACTCACGCGTCTCGCTGCGGCCGTCGAGGTCGGGACCGAAGTCGTCATCGTGGCCTGAGCGGACGCCGCGGGCCGGCGCAGGAACGCAGCGTTGTGGCCATCTGAGATTCTGTCGGGGTCATCCTCTGGATGGCCCCGATTGCCGTTGACACTCGCGAGCCGAACATCCTATACTGCGACCGCCTCGAGCCGGCGTTCCTCCGCCGGCGGTCAGCCGAAACAGCCCTGGAGTCGCTCATGAAGCCCGGACAGTTTGTCGCGGTCGCGGGAAACATCGGTGTCGGCAAGACGCACCTCACGACGCTGCTCGCGAACCAGCTTGGATGGCGCGCGTACTACGAACCGGTCATCAACAACCCCTACCTCAACGACTTCTACTCCGACATGGACCGGTGGTCGTTCCACCTTCAGGTCTACTTCCTTTCGAAGCGTTTTGAGATCCACCGCGAGATGGTCGGCTCGGACGAGTCGTGCATTCAGGACAGGACCATCTACGAGGACAAGGAGATCTTCGCGACGACCCTCTACCGTCAGGGCAACATGCCCGAGCGCGACTACGAGAATTACACCGCGCTCTTCGATGCGATGACGAGCTTCCTGAGGACGCCGGATCTCATCGTCTATCTGCGGGCGCGAGTCGGCACGCTGCTCGACCGTATCGGATGTCGCGGGCGCGACTGCGAACGTGACATCGACCCGGCCTATCTCGAGGCGCTCAACGACGCGTACGAGGATTGGAGCGACCGGGCCAGGGCAGAGACGACGGTCCTGACGCTCGAGACCGACTCGATGAACTTGGTCACCGACGAGGACGCCATCCATGAGGCGCTTGGATGCATCCTCGGGCACCTGGGGCCGGACACCGAGCCCGTTCATACACTGGGAGTTGAAGCGGGAGCGCTCGCGGGATAGACCGGATACCGCGATGACCCGCTATATTACTGTGTGCAAAGCAGTTGCGCCGGCAACGAATGATGACCGGCACAAGAGCGTCGAATCCCCCCGGCTGACGTCTGCATCGAAGCAGACGATGGTCGGGGGCGCGTACGTCGGAGCCGTGGAAGGCCCTGTACGCGGACTTCCGCTCATGGTGAGGGGGACAGGCGCCAGATCGGTCGAACAGGGCCGCTCTGATGATGCCTTGACCATTGGTAATGATGGTGGTATAATAAGTTAGGCCAACTATTGGGGGACTCATGACCGGCAGGAGACGAACCGGACTCGCACTTCTGTGCGCGGCCGTCCTCGTGTTGATGGGGACGACTATGTCATACGGCGCCAATGCGAAGGCGCCCGAGTTCACGCTGAAGAACATCGACGGCGAAGATGTGACGCTCTCTGAGTTGCTGAAGGATGGACCGGTTGTCCTTGATTTCTGGGCCACGTGGTGCAAGCCGTGCATCAAGGCCTTTCCGGATCTGCAGGAGCTCTTTGACAAATACGAAGACTGCGGTCTGACGGTCGTTGCGATCTCGATCGACGGACCTCGTTCGACCTCGAAGGTGAAGCCGTTCATCGCCTCGAAGGGCAACACCTTTGAGGTGCTGCTCGACCCGAGTATGGCCGTCGCGAAGAAGTACCACGTGACGTCGGTCCCGCGCACGGTTCTCGTGAGGCAGGATGGGACGGTCGCGTGGGCGGTCACCGGGTACCGGCCGACGAACCACGCGGAACTGGACGCCGCCGTCGCGGCGCTCATCCCCGAGGACTGTCCGGACGAGGGCGACGAGGCTGAGACCGAGGAAGCGGCCGTCAACGAGGATGGAGCCGTTGACTAGACGAGTCCTCCTTTGCATCGCCGTTGCGGGACTCATGTCCGTCGCGCCGGCGATAGCCTCGGCCGATGACGGAGCCTGGTCGAGCGGCGCGGTGACCGGCGAGTATCTCTTCGATACGGGGGAGGAGGCGTCCGCCTTCGACGCCAGACTCGAAGTCGATGCCGGCATAGGTCCGCTGACCGTGGGCGCCGTCTACCGCGCTTACCAGCTCTCGCTGCCGACATACAACCCGGCTGGCGTGAACATCCCGGAGTCCGAGATCAAGCACCGGTACGCCGCGCTCGACCGTGAGAATCTCCACCTGCGGGTGGGACACTTCTACTCGACGTTCGGTCGCGGGCTGGCTCTGAGGAGCTTCGAGGATGTTGATCTTGAGCACGACACCGTGCTCGACGGCCTGCTCGGTGAGTATTCGTTCTCGGCCGCCGATGTGACCGTGCTGGCGGGTTCCGTGGACGAGCCGCTGTCCGAGACGAGGTATCGCAGGCACAACGTTCGCGCTGTTCGCGCGACCCGCTCGGTCGCGAGCTGGCTCGACATCGCGGGAAGCGTCGTTGAGCGGGCGTCGAACAAGGAAGACGACGATCCGATCGTTACCGAGTCACTCGGGCGCTCCGAGGACCTGCTTCTGGGCGGTGAGGTGAATGCGTGGCTCGGTCCGGTGTCGCTGGCGGGCGAGTATGTCGGGCGTCAGGGCGACGACGGAGAACTCGAGATCGATGACATGGAGGGTCATGCCACCTATGTCACGGCGACGGTCGAGCTGCCGTGGGCAACGCTGTTCGGTGAGTACAAGGATTACGACCGGTTCCAGCACTTCCTGGTCAATCCGCCGACGGCCGTACGCGAGCATCTCTGGACGCTGATGAACCGCGCGACCTACGAGCCGAAGCTCAACGACGAGCGCGGGTATCTTGTCGAGGCGACCGTGCCGCTCGGAGAGAGCGTCACCGTCCTCGGCGGGGCGTCGGAGGCGAGGAACCACGACGCCGACCTGGCGCACTGGGAGATGTTCGGGCAGGCCGACGCGTGGATCGGTGACACGTCACTCTCTGCCGGAGCCGCCTGGTCCCGCGAGTACGAACTCGGCAAGTTCATCGAGCACAAGACGGCCGGAGCGGAAGTGATCCTGCCGCTGCCGTCGGGTCAGCCGATGGAGCTCCAGGTGCAGGCCGGTGAGACGACCGACATCGCCGAGACGGTATCGCTCGACTACCTCGTCGCGATGACCGTCTACACGTCGTCCGGCATCACCTTCGCGTCGGTTGTCGAGGGAACGGATGACGAGTCCGAGGACCGGAGTGTCTGGGCGATGTTCGAGGTGAAGAGCATTCTCAGAGATGACCTCGAGCTTGGCGTGTCGATCGGAAGCGAGCGCGGCGGTCTCAAGTGCTCGGGCGGCGTCTGCCGCGTCGAGCCGGAGTTCTCGGGTGCGCGCGTCAGACTGACGACCTACTTCTAGGAGGATGGTTTCGTGACGAACGGAACGCATCATACGAGCAGCGTTGGTCGGCCGCGCGCCGCCAGGCCGCTGTTCGCGCTCATCCTCCTGGTCGTCTGGATCGCGGCACAGGGAGGATGTGACTGGTTCACAGATCCGATCGCGGCGAACTTCCTGCCGAGCGTGACGATCACCGATTGTCCCCAGGCGGGCACGCTTCTCGCCGGCGAGGACACGATCATCCGGTGGGTCGGCACGGACATCGATGGTGATGTGGCGAGCTACGAGTGGACGTACGACGACACCGTCACGGGATCGACGACGGCGGACACGCTTCTCATTGAGAGTGTAGAGGAGGGCGATCACGTCTTCACCGTCGCGGCCGTCGATGACGCCGGTGATGAGGGAACAGCGGCGACCTGTTCGTTCTCGGCCGGGCCGGCCGGGGGGCTGGTCGACCGGAACGTGCTCGTCGAGTTCATGACCGACTTCGCGTGCGTCAACTGCCCCAACGGCGAGGCGGCGCTCGAGAACCTCATGGACGCGTACGGCAGGGACAGGCTCTGTGTCGTCGCCTGGCACACACTCCAGCCGGTCGGGACGGCGGAGACCGCGGCCCGGGAGACCTGGTATCTGAACCATCCCGAGTTCCCGGGCGGTAGCGGTCATCCGATGGCCATCTTCGACGGTGGGCGCCTGATCGTCGGCGCCGCGTCGGTAGCGGAGGCCGAGGACGAGTACGAGTTCGAGATCGAGCTCAGACGGGCGGTGGGGTCACCGCTCACGATGGAGCTGACCGGCGACCTCTCGGCGCGCGCTTCGTTGACGGCGAAGGTGTGGGTCGAAGACGCGTTGCCGGCGGGCGACTACGTACTGAGAACCGTCGTGATGGAGGAGGATGTTGCCTTCGCGCAGCATCTGTTCCCGTTCGTCGCGCGCGACATCCTCGACGACGAGCAGTTCACACTGGCCGCAGTCGGAGAGTCCACCGAGGTCATCTACGACGTGACGCTCGACCCCGGTTGGAACGCAGCGAATCTGGACGCGATCGCGTTCATTCAGAACGATGACACGCTGGAGATCATTCAGTCGGCGAGGCTCTCGACCTCGCAGCGTCCTTGAGATAGATGAACCACAGGTGCAGGGAGAAGGACATAACAGCAGCGGATGACGACAGGAAGCATGAAACGACAGCACGAGAGCAGGAACACTGTCGCCACATTGGGCTGGGCGAAAGGATCCTGAGAGCAGCGCGGCATCGCCGCGAAAGGAGAGCAGCATGGTGAAGCGTACGGCGATCTTTGCCCTCGTGACGGCAGTCCTGCTGATGTCCGCCGTCTCCGCCCTCGCGTCGGACAGGGCGGTCCTGGCGGAGCTCTTTGGATCAACTGGCTGAGGCTACTGCCCAAACGCCCGTGCGGCGTTGGTAGACCTTCAGGACAACGGCTATGTGCACACGAGTACCGGCGTGCAGTATGGCCCGTACGGTGATGATCTCGTGGTGCTCTATTACCACGTGAGCGACATCTACGCGACTGGTGACACCTATCAGCGCGCGAGCTACTACAGTGTCGGCGGCATTCCGCACACGGTGTTCGATGGTGCGCAGAATGTCGTTGGCGCGGGCACGACGGTGGGGAACACCTTCGGCCCGATCGTCGAGTCTCGTCTCGCTGTCGCGTCACCGGTCGAGATCGATGTGTCCGGCACGATCGTGGCCGAGGGGACTCGCGGGACCGTCGGCGGGACGATCGATGTCACGTTCACAGCGACGGATGTCATCGGCGCGGGCGACCTGGTCGCGCAGTTCGTCATCTACGAGGACGTGAACGCTTCGTACCCGTACACGGTCCGCGACATGCTCATGGCCGAGACCATCCTCGAAGCCGATCTCGAGGTCGGCGAGCACGTCACGTTCAACAAGACGTTCACGGGTGTGACGAACTCGACGGACAACCCGCTCAACATGCACGTCGTTGTCTTCATCGAGGATCAGTCGCCGCAGCAGGTCATCAACGCGGCGATCATGCCCGATCCGTATTCGTTCGAGATGGTCGCGACGCACCACGCCGAGGAGATCGACTTCTTCGGCGAGGCCGTGTACACCGTCTACTGCACGAACACGGGTACCGCCGACGACACGTACACGTTTGACTTCACGACCGACTTCCCCGGCGATCCGTACAACTGGGTCTCCAACTACTGCACGACCGACGGCATCTGCTACATGGGCGCGACCGACATTTTCGTCGCGGCCGGCGATACCGAGACGCTCACCGTGCACATCATCGACTACAACGGAACGCTCGTGGACAAGGGTGTGACGTCGCTCAGCATGACCAGTGCGGCGAACGCGATGGAGCAGGTTTCCGAATTCGTGGCCTTCTGCGAGACACCGGCGATCCTCATCGTCGACGACGACGGTCCGATGATGTACGAGACCTACATCCAGGACGCGCTCACCGACAACGGGTACTACCCGTACACGCTGAGTCCGTACACCGACGGCACGCCGGGTCTGCCGCAGCTCACCGACTACTACGCGGTCTTCTGGACGACGGCGAGCCGCGATGCGCTGACGATCACGGCCGCTGCTGAGGACGCGATGATGGGGTATCTTGATGCGGGCGGCAACCTCGCGCTGCTGAGCATGAACTACCTCTCGAGCCGGTCGACCAACACGTTCATCGAGGACTACCTCCACGTCACGTCGTGGACGAACGACACATCCGGGTTCATCATGACCGGCGTTGCTTCCGACTTCATCTCCGACGGCATGTCGCTCGGTCTGCTCGGTGGACCGATCCCGTACTCCGAGAGCGACTCGTTCGAGACGACGTCCGACGTGATCTTCACGACGGGCAGCGGAAACAAGGCGCTCAAGATCTCCGAGAACGGGCACAAGATCGTCTTCTTCGCCTTCCCGTTCGAGGACATCAAGACCGATGATCCGGATCCGAACAACCAGATGACGGTTGCCGGGAAGATCATGGACTGGTTCGACTTCGACGAGACCGGGGTCGAGGAGCCCGAGACGGACTTCACGAAGCTCGCTCTCCGTCAGAACACGCCGAATCCGTTCAACCCCGTCACGAACATCCAGTTCAGCGTCCCGGCCAACGCGGGCGCGGTGGAACTCAGTGTCTACAATGTCAACGGACAGCTCGTCCGGACGCTCGTGGACTCCGAGATCGAGGCTGGACCGCACTCGGTGGTGTGGAACGGTCGTGACGAGGGCGGCAGAAGCGTGGCCACCGGTGTCTACTTCGCGAGGCTCGTGACCGCGGAGGAGACCGATGTCATCAAGATGGCGCTTCTGAAGTAGGGGAGCGCAGATCAAGAGCCTGACTCCGCAGCCCGGAGATAGGCGCACAGTTCATCCGTGGGGGCGGGTGGCCGGCGTGCCGGCCACCTGTCCTCGTGTCAGAACCCTGTGAAAGGAGATGTTCCATGAGGGTCGCTCAGCTCGCGCTGGCAGGCGTCCTCCTCATCCTGCTGACGCTCCCCGGGACCGTCCTTGCCTATCCGCGCGATGACGCGGCCGTTGTTGAAGTGGACATCTTCTCGCGGGCCGATATCCATCGTCTCAACGAGCTCCACATGGACATCATGTCCGTGACCGACGGGAAGGCGCAGATCGCCGCCATCCCCGAGGAGATCGAGACGCTGTGGGCGAACGGGTTCCGCCCCGCCATCACGGTCGAGAACATGATCGACGCCGTGGCGTCGCTCAAGGTGCCCGACCGCGGCGTGTACGTCAGCTACGCGGAGCTCACGGCTGACATGCAGGCGTGGGCGTCGACCTATTCGAACATCACGGAACTCGTCTCGATCGGTCAGAGCGTGTACGGCCGGGAGATGTGGGCGCTGAAGATCACGGACAACCCGACGGTCGAGGAGTTCGAGGCCGAGATCCAGTGGATCGGCGCGCACCACGGCGACGAGACCATCAGTATGGCCGTCTGCTACTACATGATCGAGTACCTCCTCGAGAACTACGGGACCGATCCCCAGGTGACGTGGCTCGTCAACGAGCGCGAGATCACGATCATCCCGATGTTCAATCCGGACGGCTACGAGAACGGCTCCCGCTACAACGGGAACGGGACCGATCTCAACCGGAACTACCTCTGTCCGGACGGAAGCAACGCCGGTTCCGCGTTCTCCGAGCCCGAGACGCAGGCGCTCCGTGACTTCGACCTGGACAAGCGGCCGGTGACGTCGCTCACGTTCCATTCGGGCGCGGTCTACGTCAACTACCTCTGGGACTACACGTACAACCCGACCCCCGACGAACCGATGATCATCACGATCTCGGACGAGTACGGCGCGCTGAGCGGTCTTCCGGTGACCAACGGCGCCGACTGGTACGTCGCGGATGGCACCTGCCAGGACTGGTGCTACGAGACGAGGGGCGAGATCGACACGACGATCGAGGTGTCGGTCACGAAGGATCCGCCGGAGTCTTCGATCGACGGGATCGTCGACGACAACATCCCGGCGATGCTGTATCAGGCCAGAATGTCCGGCCGCGGGATTCGCGGGATGGTGACCGACGCCGAGACGGGCGACCCCATCGACGCGACGATCAGCATCCCCGAGATCGGCAAGGACATCTACACCGATCCGGACGTGGGTGACTACCACCGGATGGTCGAGACCGGCACCTACACGGTGGTCTGTTCGGCCGATGACTACCCGACGCAGACCGTCTACAACGTTTCCGCGAGTCTCGACACGTTCGTTGTCGTGAACTTCGCGCTCGAGCCGCCGCCGCGCGGTTCGATCGCAGGCTACGTTCGTGACGAGTCGATGTTGCCGCTCGAGGGAGCGCTGGTCGAACTGACCGACGCCACCGGCTACTCCGACGAGAGCGATGCGACCGGCTACTACGAGATCGAGTACATCCCTGTCGGAACCTATGATGTCCGCGCGTCGCGCAGCGGATACTCGTCGGGAGAGGAACTCGATGTCAGCGTCGGCGACGGCACGATCGCTTCGGTCGATTTCGTCCTCGCGGCGCCCGACTTCTTCGATGATATCGAGTCGGGTCTCGCCGAGTGGACCGGGAGCTGGGGCACGACGACGACCACGTCGTACAGCCCGAGCACCTGCATGACCGACAGTCCGGGTGGCAACTACGGGAGCAACGACTACGAGACGATGACGCTCGCGAACGCCATCGATCTCAGTTCTGCCGATGGCGCCGAGCTCTCGTTCTGGCACCGCTACGACACCGAGTCCGGCTACGACTACTGCTACGTCGAGGTGAGCACGAACAACGGCTCGTCCTGGACCGACGTCGCGACGTACGACGGGAGCCAGTCGACCTGGACCGAGGAGACGATCGACCTGACGAGCTACGTCGGCACGTCGCAGTTCAAGATCCGGTTCCTGCTCGACTCCGACGGGTACATCGAGCGCGACGGCTGGTACGTCGATGACGTACTCATCTCGATCGAGGGGCCCGAGACGGGCGTGGACGACTTCGTGCCGCGGGAGCTGGCCATCTCCAACTTCCCGAACCCGTTCAACCCGCACACGAGCGTGAGCTTCCAGATGCCTTCGAGTGGGACCGCCGACGTCCGCGTCTATGACGCGGCCGGCAGGCTCGTGCGGACGCTGCTCGCGGGCGATGAGCGCGACGCCGGCAGCCACCAGGTTGTCTGGGACGGCAGAGATGATGCCGGGCGCGGTGTCGCCGCGGGCGTGTACTTCTCGCGGATCATCGCCGGGGGCCGCGAGGCATCGGCGAAGATGGTGCTTCTGAAGTAGGTGCAGCGTACGACCATGACCGGAGCGGGGCGGCCTGATGGCCGCCCCGCTTTCGTTGTCTGAGGGGACACGGCCGGACCCGTTCACGGCCCGTCGGAGTTCCCCGACCACCCGAACGCGCTTGACACTCTTCGAGCCACGGTGCAAGAATCACGACCGAGCGGGAGTCAGGCCGATCCTGACCCCTTGTCGAGGCGAACGGGAGGATGCGTGAAGCGCTTCAGGCTGCTGGGTCTCATCGGCGGGGTCATCTTGTGTCTGGCGATTCTCATCGCGCCGACACCCGATGGACTCGCGCGTGAGGCGCAGAGCGCGCTGGCTATCTTCTCGCTCTGCTTCGTGCTCTGGGTCACGGGCGCGCTGCCCCTTGCCGTGACCAGCATCCTCGCCATCGTCATGCTTCCCACACTGCGCGTCATCCCGGCGTCCAGATCGTTCTCGCTCTTCGGCAGTTCGGCGGTCTTCTTCATTCTCGGTGCGTTCATCATGGCCGCGGCGATGATGAAGTCGGGGCTGTCGACGCGTCTCGCGCTGGTGTTCCTCCGGCGTTTCGACTCCGGGCCCCGGACGCTCCTCGCGGGCGTGATCCTCGCCGGCGGGTTCCTCGCGTTCTGGATGCCTGAGCACGCGGTCGCCGCGCTGATGTTCCCCATCGTGCTCGAGATCGCTCGCGCACTTGAACTCGAGCCCGGCCGGAGCCGGTACGGGCGCGCCCTCTTCCTCGCGCTCGCATGGGGAACCGTCGTCGGGGGCGTCGCAACGTTCCTCGGAGGCGCCAGGAACCCTCTGGCCCTGGGGATCCTCAAGGAGCACTACAACCTGTCGATCGGATTCCTTGATTGGATGGTGGCCGTGGCCCCGCTGTCCATCGTTCTCATGGGCGCCATCTTCCTGTTGCTCTCGAGGTCGTTCCCATCGAACGTCACGGACGTCTCCGGGGCCAGCCTTGTGCTTCGTGAGAAGGCGAACGCGCTGGGTCCGATGGGGCGTCGAGAGAAGGGGATCGCGGCCATCGTGATCGTCACGATCGTCTGCTGGATCGTCGCGGGGCGCGGGTTCGATCTCGCCTCGATATCGCTCCTGGCGGCGGTCTCTATGTTCGCGTTCAATCTCATCGATTGGAAGAGTGTCGAGGAGTACGTGAACTGGGGTGTCATTCTGATGTACGGCGGCGCGATCGCGATCGCGGCCGCTCTGCACGAGACCGGCGCGGCGCGGTGGATCGCGGAGGCCGGGATGGCGCGCATCGGAGCGATGCCACCGTTCTGGATGCTGATGACGTTCGCGCTCGTGGCGACCTTCCTGACGGAAGCCATCAGCAACGTGGCCGCGGTAGCGCTCCTCCTGCCGATCTGCTTCGGCATCGCGGAGGGAGCCGGCATACCCCCCGTCCTCGTCGTCTACGCCGTGGCGGTGCCGGCGGGTCTCGCGTTCGCGCTTCCGATGGGATCGCCGCCGAACGCCATCGCGTACTCGGCCGGGTACTTCCGACTCAAGCACTCCGTGAGTGTGGGGGCGCTTCTGAAGATCGTGGCGCTCGCACTCTTCGCGGCGGCAGCGTTGTTCTACTGGCCCGCTCTCGGTCTGGTCGTCTGACCCGCCCGGCAGCCGGCTGTTTCTGGAGGTGACCTCTTGAAGCGGACGCTTCTCATAATGTCTCCGTCGCGGGTCTCCTCAACCTGTGTCGAACGGGCGCTGGCATCTGCCAAGCGTGCCGACGGCGAACTGGTCGTCGTCTACATCCTCGACGCGACGCTCGCCGACGACGTCCAGGAGCGCATCCAGGACTTCGGGTTCGTCGGCGACGTGCCGAGCGCGCGCTTCCTCGATGCGGTGAGGGAGGAGCACAGGAGGAGGGGGGAGGCGGAACTCGGGCGCATCGCCGGGCTGGCGGAGGAACGCGGGGTATCGCTTGCCGTCGAACTGGTCGAGGGCGAGTTCCTCCGCCTGTCGCTCGCTGCCGCCGAGCGTATCGCGCCGTCTGAGATATTCGTGGCGCGACAGGACCGGCCGGCGCTCTCCCGGCTCGTCATCGGCTCTGACGTGAAACGGCTTGCGCGGGATGCGAGCTGCGACGTGAACGTGTATCGCGCCGGTGAGCGTGACGCGGGAGGTGGCGAGGGCGGTAACAGGGGTGCGTGAGCCCAACGCCTGCCGCACACATGCACGACGCCCGGCACGAGTGCCGGGCGTCAGGAATCACCGCTTCACTTTCTTCGTCCTGCCTTCGCTTCGCGCGCTAGCCTCCGATGCGCGCGAGTTCCTGCTCCAGGAGTGACTTGAGCTGCTCGTCCTGCGCGACTTCGATGGCCTGCCTGAGTTCCGCCTTCGCCTCATCCATTCGTCCCTGTTCCGAGAGAAGCCGCGCGAGGTTGGCCCGTGGCGCCGCGGTTCTCGGTCTCAACATGATCTCACGACGAAGCTCCTCCTCCGCGGCCGACAGATTACCCATCTGATAGTGGGCGTCCGCGAGACGCGTGTGGATGTGATCGACCGGCGTGCGTCCCGCCTGGGCCGCGTTGAGCGCCGAGATGGCCTGCTCGTAGCGCCCGTTCGCGAGGTAGATGTCGGCGAGGCGCGACAGTGCAGGAGTATGGCGGTCATCGATCTCGATCGTGCGGATGAGCGCCTCGACCTCCTTCTCGATCTCACTGTCGGCCATGTGGATCAGCGCCAGCGTGTAGGTGGCGTCCACGCTCTCAGGATCGATTTCGAGGGCGCGCTCCAGATAGGCGATGGCCTCTTCGGTCTGGTCGAAGAGCTTGTACGTCTGTCCGAGACCGACCAGCGCAAGGACGTTCTCACCCTCCATCTCGATGGCCCGGCGGAACGAACGCTCGGCGCCTTCGAGATCCTCCATCCTCAGCTGGGCCGAGCCCAGGCTGACGTACGCCTGCACGTACTGCGGGTCGATCTCGATGGCCCTCCGGAAGCTCGATACGGCGCCGGCCACATCTCCGTTTCTCATCATGACGATGCCCTCGTTGACGAGGGTCTGCTGTTCGGTCGCATCCGCCTTCTCCATGAACTCGAACGAGCCCGCGCGCCGCGTCGTGGTGGCGAAGCTCGTGCCCGAGAGGTCGGTCGCGAGCTGCGGTGCCGAAGTGATTCCCATCACCGCCAGAACAATGAGCAGCGCGGCGCCGACACCACCGACCACGCCCGGGACGACCGCGGGGCGCGCTCGGAGAACCCCGATGAGGCCGATGACGCCGAGGATGAGACCGGGGACCGCGTAGAGCGGTTCCCGCAGCACGGCCGCCGGGACGAGCGCCGCCAGAAGGATGCCCACACCCGCGACGGTACGCGCTGTTGCTTCTCCCGAGAGTCTGGAGACCGAGAGCGAGAACGGCGCGTCGCCCGCGGTCGGATCCCACACGTCCCGGGCGAGGAAGGCGAGCGTCGAGGAGATGACCGTCATGGCCACGATGCTCTTCGGGAGCCAGAGTGCTGCCTGCTCGCCCGCATACGCGCAGTACCCGAGACCCAGGGCGAAGAGCGCGATCCCGCCGATCATCAGACCGGCGAGCGGCGTATAGCGCCCGAGCCGGAACGGGGGAGCGTAGTAGAGCGTGTAGACAGCGAGCGCGGCGAGGACGTACGTCAGCGCCACGTAGCTGACAGAGAGCGAGAAGAGGACGGCGAACCCCATCATGATGAGACCGAGCTGTATGATCCGCGCCCTGTCCTCGGTCGAGGCGGTCTCCTCGTCAGGCGCGAACCAGAGCCGCATGTACGTCGCCGTCTGAGCCGTGAAGAACGACGCGATCACGAGCCCGATGAGAGAGATGACGTCGAACGGATGAGCGACCGAGACGACTCCGGTCGAACCGAGCAGGAGCCGCGCGCCGAGCACGATGCCGGCGATGGTCGCGACCAGGTGCAGACCGGCCGTCGGTACGTCGATCCGTCGGGCGAACCGCCAGAAACCCTCACGGTCGTAGAGCCAGTACCAGATCTTCAGGATCGGCACGAGGACGATGAGGTCGACGAGCGAGTTCGAAAGGTCCGAGAGCGCGAACGGTGTCACGTTCACGAACGCCCGGTAGACGTTCGCCCGCGCGAAGAAGAGCTGATAGACGTTGTCGATCTGGGCGCCGAAGAGCCTCGTGATGGCGACCGTGAGCGGCGGGAGCGCGAAGAAGAGGAACATCGTGGGGTAGACCACGATGAATGTCAGGATCGCACGCCCGAGACTCTTCGTCTTGATGTGCGCGTAGACGGCGGCCAGGACGCAGCCGACTGCGGCCTCGAGCCGGATGCCGGCCGTCGTGCCCTGGAAGCCGTGGTAGAACGGGTTGAGGAGGTTTACGAAGGCTGTCCCGAGACCCGTGTGATCGGGGATGAGATACCCGATCAGCTCAGGGTTCTCGCCGCCGCTTGCGAGCAGGAGGTCGAGGAGCGGCGGCAGGAGCGTCAGCAGCCACGCGAACAGCATCAGCTTGGTGACCCGCTCGATCCGCTCCCTGGACATGAGCGAGAGGACGACCGAGAGTCCGAGCATCGGCGCGATGTAGGCCAGCGGGTAGTGGATGAAATAGGAGAGGAAGTAGATGGTCTTCAGCTGTCCCGAGACCTGCTCGAGAAAGTGTCGGACCACGATGATCGCGGCGAGGATCAGCAGCCAGCGACCGAGCGTGATCGGCATGTTCTCGACGGTGTCGATGAGTCCCGTGAGACGTTCTCTAGGTCCGCGCTTCATCAGTTGGAGGCCTCCTCGTGTGAACCGGTTAGGTATTCGTCTCTAAGAGCTTACGCTTGCGCGCTCTAGGGTGTCAAGCAGCCACCCCGAATGGCCCAAACAGCTTGACCAGGGGGCGCTCCGACCGATAGAATCCGAAAGACTATGGGCGATTGCCGAGACACCATATGCACCGGGGAGCGGGCCTGTTCGCAGACCCCGGCCAGGGGAGTACAGCGATGACCGATCAGTTCGATGACAGCGAGATGGCACAACTGCTGGCCGAGGAGAACGAGAAGCTTGCCCAGCTCCGAGAACTCGTTGACGGCGCGTGTGAGGAGATCATGGGAGGCCGGCTCGACGTCTCCGAAGCAACAGTGATGGCTCAGCGCGTGCGCCGACAGGCTGCACAGATCATTCCGGACATGATGGACCAGTTCGATCTCATCTACCAGAGCAGGTTCGAGCGGCTGATCTCGCAATACGTGTCGGCCCGGGCCTCCGCCAAAGACGCCGGATAGGCGACCGCGGTCACGAGACGCGTCAGGATCACGCCGCTTCCCGCGACCGAGGCCACACTGCCCAGAGAGGTCCAGATGAGGCTCACGGTCCTCGCGAGCGGAAGCTCCGGGAATGCCTTCCTTGTCTCTACCAGCACGACGAGCATCCTTGTGGACGCCGGCATTTCGGCGAAGCGGGTCGCATGCGCCATCACCGATGCCGGCGAGGATGCGTCCGACCTCGCCGCCGTGTTCGTGACGCACGAGCACTCCGATCACATCAGTGGGGTCGGTCCCGTCGCCCGCCGCTTCAATCTGCCCGTCCACGCGACACGCGGTACGCTCCGCGCGATCAACCGGCGGGCCGGTGACGGTTTCACGAGGGTTCCCATCGCGCCCGGAGAGCCGCTCTCGGTCGGCGATATCACCGTCTCGCCGTTCTCGACCAGCCACGACTGCGCGGACCCGGTCGGGTACGCATTCGAGGCGGATGCGGCGCGGCTCGTCCTCGCGACCGACCTCGGTGTCGTGGGGTCGGCGGTTCGCGACCAGATGGCGCGCGCGGACTGCGTCGTGCTCGAGTTCAACCATGACGAACGAATGCTCGTCGACGGCCCGTACCCGTGGCCGTTGAAGCAGCGGATCATGAGCAACGTCGGACATCTGTCCAACGAGACGGCTGCCCGGGAGCTCGCGCGCGCGGCGGACCACCCGGTCTCAACGGTGGTCCTCGCGCACCTATCGGAAGAGAACAACAAGCCGCGTCTGGCCTACGAGGCCGCCGCCGCCGCGCTCGAAGCGGCCGGCCGGCCGGACGTCGCGGTCCTCCTGGCGAGCCAGAAGGAGCCGCTGGGGCCGATTGAGATCACAGGGAGGAGCGACAGGAAATGCACAAGATCGCGGTCATCGGAACGGGTTACGTCGGACTCGTAGGAGGGGCCGGTCTCGCCGACTTCGGCAACACCGTCATCTGCGTGGACCTGCTCGAGGAGAAGATCAAGAAGCTGAAGGCGGGGGAGATCCCGTTCTACGAGCCCGGGCTTTCGGAGGTGGTGCTGCGGAACGTGCAGGAGGGACGTCTCGAGTTCACGACCGACTTCGGCCGCGCGGTGAAGGAGTGCGACGTCATCTTCTGCGCCGTCGGTACGCCGGAGGGGGAGGACGGAGCGGTCGATCTGTCTCAGGTCGACGCGGTCGCTCGAGACATCGGCAGGCACATGGACGGCTATCGCATCATCGTTCAGAAGAGCACGGTCCCGGTCGGGACTGCGCGCCGCATCAGCAGGATCATCCGGGATGAGCAGTCCGAGCCGCACGAGTTCGATGTTGTGTCGAACCCCGAGTTCCTCCGTGAGGGTTCCGCCGTCGGAGACTTCATGCGGCCCGACCGCGTGGTCGTGGGCGCGGACAGTGAGAAGGCGTTCCAGGCGCTGCGGAGCATCTACTCGCCGCTCTATCTCATCAGGACGCCGATCGTCGAGACGACGCCGGAGAGCGCAGAGCTGATCAAGTACGCGTCGAACTCGTTCCTCGCCACGAAGATCAGTTTCATCAACGAGGTCGCGAATCTCTGCGAGTGCGTCGGCGCCGATGTTCAGACCGTCGCGTACGCCATGGGTCTCGACAAGCGGATCGGCCCGAAGTTCCTGCACGCGGGCGCCGGATACGGCGGTTCCTGCTTCCCGAAGGACACCAAGGCGCTCACCAAGATCGCCGAGGCGGCCGGCGTGGAGTGCAGCATCGTCAGCTCGTCGGTCCGGGTCAACATCGAGCAGAAGCTGCGCATGGTCGACAAGGTCGTCGCGGCGGCCGGTGGCGATGTCTCCGGGAAGACGGTCGCGCTTCTCGGGCTGGCGTTCAAGCCGAACACCGACGATATGAGGTACGCGGCGTCGATCATCCTCGCCGAGGGGCTGAACGAACTCGGCGCCAGCGTCCGCGGGTTCGACCCGGTCGCGATGGACAATGCGCGCACCCTCATGCCGTTCGTGACGTTCACCGAGGACGCATACTCGGCGGCGGAAGGAGCGGACGTTCTCGTCCTCGTCACCGAGTGGAACGAGTTCAGACAGCTCGATATCGAGCGTCTCATGAAGGTGATGCCGGGGCGCGCGGTCGTCGACTGCCGCAACATATACCAGCCCGCTGACTTCGAGAAGCACGGGTTCACATACGACGGTGTTGGACGCGGCCGGGCCCGGCAGTAGAGGGTCAGGTCTCTCACCACGGGGCCTGCGTGCTCCGATTGACGAACACGAGGGGGACAGGATGTCTACGAAGGCAGTCCCGCCGGGCGTGAAGGCGAAGCGCCTCATCGACGGGGTCGAGATCAAGCAGCTTCGGCTCATTCCCGACGAGCGTGGCTATCTTATGGAGATGCTCCGCGCGGACGACGGGATCTTCCAGAAGTTCGGGCAGGTCTACCTCTCCGCCGCCTACCCCGGTGTTGTGAAGGGATGGCACTACCATAAGGTGCAGACGGATTACTTCACGATCGTCAGCGGGATGATGAAGGTCGTCCTCTACGACGGTCGAGAGGACTCGCCGACCCATGGCGAGATCAACGAGTTCTTCATGGGTGAGCAGAACCGCATTCTCATCGTCATCCCGCCGGGCGTGCTCCACGGCATGAAGGCCATCGGCGACAAGCCGGGGCTGCTCGTGAACTGCCCGACCGAGGTCTACCGCTACGACGAGCCGGATGAGTTCCGCGTCGACCCGCACGACGGCACCGTGCCGTACGATTGGGGACGACAGGACGGGTAGGTAGAGAGGGTAGCTAGACGCCGGTGGCGGGGAGATCCCGGACCGCCGCGTATCGTTTCTGAGCAGCCGCCGCTCTGGCGCGGGCCGACTCGGTCCCGGCCGCGGCGGCTGCGATCGGATAGAGCCCCGCTCGAACAGCCAGCGCGGCCTTGAGGATCCGCGCGTACCAGCTCGCCCGTGCTGCGCCTCCCGTTCGCCTCACGAACCGGATCTTCGAGGAGTAGAGCTTCCGTTCGTAGCCCGCGGGATCTTCCCGCGTCGATGTCGCGCCGCGGACGTGCACGACGCCGGCCGCCGGGACGAACGCCACCGTCCATCCGCGTATTGCCGCCCGACGGCAGAAGTCCGTGTCCTCACCGTAGAACGGGAGCGACTCGTCCAATCCACCAATCTCATCGAAGCAGCGCCTTCGGACACACATCATCGCTCCGTCGACGTAGTGCACCGCCTTCGGTCTGCCGGTGCGCGCTTCCGCCATTCGACCGGCGGCGCGCGCGTTTCGAAGTGTGTCGATGAAGAACAGCGACTCGAGAGCCGAGGATACCGAAGGGAATCGTCCGAAGCTCCTCTGCCACGAGCCGTCTTCGTTGAGGAGCTGCGGGCCGGCGATGCCCACCGTCTCGTCGAGCATCGCGTCCTCGAGGGGACGCACGCTGAGGTCCGGCGCCCACATGAGATCGTTGTTCATGACGAGGACGAGGTCGCCGGAGCAGGCCCTCACGCCGGCATTCACACCGCCGGAGTAGCTCGTTCCCTGCGTCTCGACGAACCGGACGTTCAGCGATTCCGCTGCCGCCTCGACGCGGCGCCGGCCGGTGTCGCCCAGACCGCCGCCGTTGTCGACAATGACGAGCTCCGAGATGAGTGCTACATTCTCGTGATGCGTGAGAGAGTCGATGAGCGAGAGAAGCAGGTCGGGCGGACCGTACTGCACCACAATGCCGCTGACTCCGCTCACTGATGCCTCCGATCGGGGTGGTCTGCCTGGACTCGTCGCGTTGCACGCGTCTCGCAATCGCGGACGCAGTATCTTACACTCTGTAGGATAGCGGTTCAACATCACCGGGCGCACGTTGCGCGAGACGGATGCGCGTCAGGAGCAGGGGGACATGTGAGGGGCAGGGTCTTCAAGGTCTTCAAGGAGGCTGGCATCGGGCTGACCGGTTCGGTGGCGGCGCTCGTGCTCAACTACGTTCTGCTCGCCATTCTCACGCGTTGGCTCGGGCCGGACCGGTTCGGCACATTCGTGCTCGCTCAGGCCATCGCGAACGTCGCGCTGCTCGTCGTCCTTCTCGGCCTTCCGAACGCACTCGATCGTTTCATCCCGGAGTACCTGGCCCGTGGCGAGCGCGGCAGGGCAGGCGTCCTGCTCATGCGCTCCCTCACCTTCTCGCTCACGGCCTCAGCCGTCGTTCTGGTCGTCCTGGCCGTCTTCTCCGTACCGATCGCGGAGGGCCTCTTCGGCAAGGCCGAACTCGCCCCCGTGCTCCGGCTGGTCGCGTTGAGCATCCCGTTCATGGCTCTCATCCGTCTGGTCTCAAGCGCGTTCGTGGGCTGCCAGGAGGTCCGCTACGAGGTCTACATACAGTACCTGACGCTCCCGATCCTCAAGATCGCGGCGGCGGTCGCCCTGTTCGGCACCGGCGCAGGGCTCCTCGGATGGGCGTCCGGATACGCGCTCGCCGTGCTGGGAACCGCACTCGCGGCGACGTGGTTCCTCGCATTCCGGCTGCGGCCGCTCTTCTTCTCGGGTCCGCAGGCGCGCGTGTCCATGCGGCAGATCATCGCGTACTCGTGGCCGCTTTCACTGGCGACCATCGTCGTGACCTTCCGCGGCCAGCTCGACATCCTCTTTCTCGGCTGGATGCGGCCCGCGGCGGACGCGGGTCTCTACCGGGTCATCGTGAGTCTTGTGATGCCGCTCACGCTCGTTCTCGCGTCGTTCGCCCGCGTGTACAAGCCTGTCATCAGCGAGCGGATCGCCATGGATGATCCCGGGGAGATCGGTTCGCTCTACCACCGGATCGTCAAGTGGGTCTTCATGGTCAATGGCATCCTCTTTCTCGCGCTCGTGCTGTTCGGCGATGAGGTCGTGCAGCTCCTGTTCACGCAACGCTATGCGGCCGGAGGCCTGGCGCTCGTGATCCTCGCGGCGGGACGGTTCTTCAAGACGATCCTCGGGCCCGAGGGCATGACGCTCGAAGCGTGGGGGCACACGCGACTCTCATTCGTCAACGCGCTCGTCATGGTCGTTGTGAACGTGGTTCTCGACATAGTCCTGATCCCGTCGCACGGTGTCGTCGGCGCTGCTATCGCCGGGGCGTGCGGTCTCGCGGCGGGCGGCCTGGCGGGTGTTCTCGAGATTCGCGTCCTTCACGGGATGTGGCCGTTCTCGGTCGAGCACGCGCGCCCCGTCGCTGTACTCGTGGTCGTGGGGTTCGCTGTCCGCGGTATCCA
Organism: bacterium; assembly: GCA_029990205.1. GTDB lineage: Bacteria > Joyebacterota > Joyebacteria > Joyebacterales > Joyebacteraceae > JAPEKQ01. The sequence goes on along the minus strand of JAPEKQ010000002.1, from coordinate 134,404 downwards.
CGTCGCGTTCGGACGACCCGGCGGCTGGCTGGTCATCCTCTTCGGAGCGGTCCTTGCGGCGCTGTGTATCGTGGGCTTCGCGCTCTCGCGCTCCTTCGACGACATCGATCGCGAGGTCGCCCGGCGATTCCTTCGCAGGCTCGACCTGAGGAGGGTGGGCGAATGACACGAGTTCTGGTTATCGGTCTGGACGGCGCCACGTTCGACGTGATGGGCGCGCGTATGGACGACGGCACCATGCCGACCCTGTCCGCTCTTGAACGTCGGGGGACCTCCGCGACGCTCGAGAGCACAGTGCCTCCCGCGACCGGGCCGTCCTGGCTGACAATGGCCACAGGGCTTCGCCCGGAGACAACGGGCGTGTTCGACTTCGTCACGCCGACCGGCGAGGACATGCGCCTCAGGCCGATCGGTTCGCGTGACTACGCGGGACGCGCCGTCTGGGACGTGCTCACCGCCCGAGACAGGCGGTCCGTGGTCCTCAACTTCCCGATGCTGCTCCCTCCGTATCCGCTGAACGGAGCCATGACGGCCGGCGTCGGTGCGACGCCGGATGATGACTACACGTACCCGCCGGAGATGCGAGCCAGACTCAACGAACTGGCCGGCGGGCGCTACGATCTCGTGGTCCCGTACCACGACGCCGAGTACGACGACGCCGTGAGGTTCAAACGGGAGACGGAGTCCGTTCTGGACGTCCAGGCCCGTGTCGCCTCGGCCGTGCTGCGCGAACAGGAGTGGGACCTCGCCTGGGTCGTGCTGGCTGCGACCGACTGGTACCAGCACCGCCTGTGGAGCGGGACCGACGGCGGCGCGGCGGCGGATCCGGCCTTCTGGTCGCGTGTCGACGACGCGGTCGCGCGTCTCCTCGACGCTGCGGATGACGACACGAGCGTCCTCATCGTCTCGGACCATGGATTCGGGGCGAACACGGCCGTCTTCCGGTTGAACGCGTGGCTCATGGAGCAGGGGCTCCTCGTTCCCGGCGGGCAGAGCGATGCCGTCGCCGATCGGGCACGACGGGCCGCGTGGAGCGCGGTGCGGGGAGCGGCACGGGTCATCGGGGTCCACAAGGTCGCGCCCCGGCTCTACGATCGCGGCCGCCGCCGGCGCGGCGAGTCGGTCCTGGGTGTACGCGGGACGGTGGACTTCGAGCGCAGCGCCGCGTTCGATCCCGGTCACACCATTCCTTTCGGCGGCATCTACGTCAACCGGATGCTTCGTCCGGATCCCGGCGCGAGGCTCGATCTGGCGCGCGACATCCGGGAGCGACTCCTGGGATGGGGTGCGGAGCGGGGGATCGCGTTCGAGGCTGTCCTGCCGGGGGAGAAAGGACCGAGCCCTGATGGCGTTGTGCTCCCTGACCTGCTCGTGTCGGCGAACGACTGGTCGTGCGTGATGCTCAAGGACGAACTCGATGCGCCGCTATGGGAGGAACGGACGTTCTCGCCAAGACACAGCGGCTCGCACCGCATGAACGGAGTGCTGCTCGCCGCCGGCGCGCGGATCGGAACGAGCGGTCGCGGCCGCGGTGGCGGGCCGTCCGTCGTCGATGTTGCCCCGACGATCCTCCATCTCCTTGATGAAGGCCTCCCCGAGAGCATGGAGGGGCGCGTGCTGACCGAGATACTCGACCCCGACTTTCTGCTGAGTCACGCTGTCCGCTCGGTCGCGGAGGGACAGGGCGCGGCGCCCGACCTCGAGGACGGTCCCGACGACGAGGCCATCAGGAAGCGCCTCGAAGACCTCGGCTATCTCTAGGCGGCCGGCGCATCGAACACAGCCGTATTGACACACGTCTCATCATTCCCATACCATCACATTATTGACCATGTTGCACACGCTGACCCGAGCCCAGGAGGCGCAGGGGCATGCTTCTTCATACTCTCATGGTAGCGTCGTTGCTGACGGCGCAGGTGCCGGAGGTCCCACCTCAGGCGGGTTCGCCGACCGCCGTCGTCGAGGCGACGCCGGCCTGGGAGGTCAAGGACACGCGGGCGATGGCGCCGGACGGTCCGGTTGCGGCGGACGAGTACGTCGTCGGGCCCGGCGACGGGTTCCTTCTGAGCATTCTCGGCGAGCAGAATCTCGCCGTCCAACTGCGCGTGGGGCCGGCGGGATCGATCGTTCTCCCTGAGGGGGGCGTCGTCGATGTGCGTGATATGACCATCGCGGAGGTGGAGGTCGCCGTCCGGGACGCGCTCGAGGACTACTACCACCACGTCGAACTGCTCCTGACACTCGTTTCACCGAGGAGCACCACGCTGCACGTAACGGGAGCCGTCGAGCGACCGGGGAGCTACGAGGTGCTCGCGACGACGAGGATCTCACGCGTCATCGAGATGGCCGGCGGTCCCCTGCCGAGAGCGTCGCTCAGGGGGGTGGAGCTTCGGGGCGACGACGGAGGGGTTGTGCGTGCCGACCTCGCGAGCTACGCCAATGCCGGAGATCTCGAAGGCAACCCGATGGCGGCCCGGGGGAACATCGTTCACGTCCCGTTCCGCAGCCGGGTATTCGAGATCGTCGGAGCCGTGAACGTGCCTGGAATGTACGGGTTGCTTCCGGGTGACCGTCTGTCCGATGCCATCAGCGTCGCCGGCGGCGCGCGCCGCGATGCCATGATGGCATCCGTGGAATTCGTCCGATTCTCCCCGGATGATCCGCGGGCGTACGAGAGCGAGATGCTGGACCTCTCCGAGGCCGCGTGGGAGCAGAGCGACCTCAACCGGGTTCTGACGGATGGAGACCGCATCTACGTGCGGCGCGACGATCTCTGGCATGTTGCATACCGGGTCGAGGTGAGCGGCGAGGCCACGAACGCCGGACACTTCGCGATCATCGAGGGTGAGGACCGGCTGACCGATGTCATCGAGCGAGCCGGAGGCTTCACCGATTGGGCGGACCTCGACCGGGCATCGCTCACGCGGCGTTCACCGTCGGCGGGCGAGACCGCGGGCGAGCGCGAGCTGGCGTTTCTCATGGAGAGCGACCGCGGGTCGCTCACGACAGAGGAGGCGTCGTTCCTCCACGCCACCACGGTCGAGCCCTCGGTGCTCGTTTCCGTCGACTTCCGAGCTCTCTTCGAGCATGGAGAGGGAGATGACCCGCTCCTTCGGGGCGGCGATGTCATTGATGTCCCGAGACGCATGGACGCCGTACGGGTCAGCGGCGCGGTGGCGACCCCCGGGTATGTCGATTTCGTGGACGGAGGCTCGATCCGCGACTACGTCGACGCGGCCGGCGGGTATGCGCCGCTGGCGAGCCGTCGGCGCGTGAGCGTCGTGCGCTCTATCACGGGACAGCGCGTGCGGGCTACGACGCGAACCCCGGTGCGGTCCGGTGACACCGTCTTCGTCCCGCGGCGCGAGGCGACCGACTGGCTCCAGGTGACCAAGGACGTGCTATCGATCGCCGGTCAGGTCGCCACGATCTACATCGTCATAGACAATATCTCGCAGTAGTGATCCCTGGAGGGGACATGGCCGAGCAGGCCCGCGGCAGCGGATCGCTGACCGACTATCTGGTCGTTCTACTGAAGTGGCGCAAGGTCATCGTGCTCAACATCCTCGTCGTTGCAGCCGTGACGGCGGTGATCTCACTCGTCATCCCGAAGTGGTACACGTCGAACGGGAGCGTCATTCCGACGGAGCAGTCCGGGCGCGAGCCGGGACTGCTGAGCTACGTCGAGGCCTCGCTGCCCATCTTCGATATGCCGGGGACCGCATCACCGGGGCAGGTGCTGCTTGCGGTCATGGAGAGCCGTCGCGTTCGCGAGGCCGTCGTCCGTCAGAACGGGCTCATGGACGTCTACCGCTCGGACACGATCGACGAGGCAATGCTGACGCTTCGCGACCGGACCGACGTCGTGCTTGACGAGAACGGCGTGGTCCGCGTCTCCGTTGAAGCGCGAGACCCGGTTCGCGCGCGCGACGTCGCCGGGACCTTCCTTTCGGAACTCGAGACGTACAACTCCGAGGTCCGGTCGACCTCAGGACGCCGGGTCCGCGAGTTCGTGAAGGGGCGCCTCGAGGACACGCGCGAGCGCCTGAGCGCGGCCGAGCAGGAGCTCGTCGACTTCCAGCGCGAACACGCGAGCATCGAGATGACGGAACAGGCGCGGGCGACGATCACGGCTCTCGCGAGCCTTGAGGCTCAGGTCGCGATGACCGAGATCCAGATGGGACTCCTGCGCGGCTACGCCAGCGAGGACCACCCCGAGGTCGTGAGGCTCGAGTCCGAGCTTCGCGAGTACCGGCGCCAGCTGGCCGAGCTGCGCACGGGCGGAACATCGGGAGGCTCCACGATCCCGCTCGCGGAGATGCCCGAGCTCGCTATCGAGCTGGGCGGGCTCATGCGCGAGACCGAGGTGCTCAATCAGGTCTACTTCTACCTCGTGCAGGAGTACGAGGCGGCGCGGATACAGGAGCAGCGGGACACCCCGACGCTCCAGCTCCTCGACATCCCGCGCGCCCCCGAGATCCGGACGAGGCCCCGACGGACCGTGATGGTCATCATCGGCGCGCTCATCGGTCTCGTGACCGGGATTCTGATGGCGTTGTGGCTCGAGTTCCTGCGCACGACCGACGCCAGCAGCCCGACCAGACGCAACCTCGACGCGATCGCAGGCATGCTGCGGAGTGATGTGGCGCGTCTCAGCGGGCGGGGTGGCGACCGTGACGCCGCATGAGGCAGCCGGAGACGTCCTGACCGATCACTCGTACCGGATCGATGGCAGGCTCATCACGCTCCTGCTCATTCTGGCGGTCCCGCAGGCGCTGCTCGCCTGGGTCGGCATGCGGGAGCCGCTGCTTCTCGTGGGCGCGGCGCTCTTCGCGGCCGTGGCGGTCCTGGCCTACTCGAACACCTTCGCCGGCCTTCTGCTCATTGTCCTCCTCCAGATGCGGACACTCCAGAGCAACGTCGAGATCGACGTGGTCGAACTCGCGTACGCCGCGCTGTTCGGCCTGACGCTTCTCGGGTGGCTTGTGCGCCATGCCCGGTCGCCCGAGGGCGCTCGCGCTGTCGCGTCGCCGGTCGGTCGGGCCATCAGCGTGTTCTTCATCATCGCCGCGGCCTCGCTTCTCCCGGCGCTTCTTTACGGGGGGAGCGTTCTCTGGTGGTTCCGTGACCTCGTCCGGTTCTCGCCGCTGGTCCTGTTCTTCCCGATCGCGACGGTCGCCCGGTCCCGGAAGAGCGCGGCCGCACTCGGCATCGCGTTTCTTGCCGTCGTCGTCTTCTTCGCCGTCAATGCCTTGCTGACCTACAACCAGATGCTGAGCGTCGCTGCCTTCGCGTCGGAGATGCAGTGGCAGCGAGCGCCGGTCAACGAGGTCCTCCCGATGGTCGCACTCGTCGGCGCGGCCACGCTGTTCTTCCTCGCGCGTCGGCGGAGCGAGTTCGCCGCCGCGATCGTGCTCGGGCTCGTGAGCACGCTCGCGCTGGCCGTCTCGCTTTCCCGGGGATTCTGGCTGGGCGGAGTCATCGCGGTCGCCGTCTCCGCGCTCGCGTGTCGGGCGCGGCCCGCTCGCGTGGCCGGCTTCGCGCTCATCCTTGCCGGCGCCGCCCTGGCCGGCGCCTACGCCGTCTTCGGTTGGCGGATCTTCGGCGTGCTTGGGAGCCTCGCCAGTCGGTTCTCCACGCTCTCCTCACCACTCGCGTCGATCACGGTCTACGAGCGCCTCGAGGAAGCGCGTGCGCAGATCGAACTCATCGCACGGAACCCGATCATCGGACACGGTCTTGGCGCGACGTTCAGCTACATGTCGCCGATCCGCAGCTTCTTCCGTGAGACCAACTACGGTCACAACGCCTATCTCTTCCTGGTTTTCAAGCTTGGCATCGTCGGGCTCGTATCGTACCTCGTGCTCTATCTCCGGGGTGTGGCGCAGGTCTTCCGAAGCGCTCGCTCGGCGGACTCGGTGTGGATGCGAGCGGCGTTGTTCGCCGGCTTCGGTGTGCTCATCGCCTTCCTCGCGCTCTCCGTCACGTCGCCGCAGTTCTACTCGAAGAACGCCGGTCTTGTGATCGTCCTCGTGCTCGGCGTCGCGCAGGCAGTCGCCTCCACGCGTCAGGACTCCGCGTGTGAGAACTCCGTGGGGGAGGGCTCGTGCGTGTCCTGATGCTGACGTCTCGACTGCCCTACCCACCGCTGAGGGGCGACCGTCTGCGCACGTGGAACACGCTCCGGAGCGTCTCGGAACGTCACGAAGTCGACCTGATCACGTTCACCGATGACGGGGATCACGACACGAACGTGGCCGCGCTGCGGGAGCGCGCCGACGTGACGACCGTGCCTCTGTCGCGGCGAGCGTCGTACATCAACATGGCTGCGCGCCTGCTGAGCCCGGCGCCGTTTCAGGCAAGCTACTATCAGTCGTCTGCAATGCGGGCGGCCGTACAGCGCGCGCTGCGCGAGCGGGAGTACGATGTCGTCTTCGTACATCTCTTCCGGATGGCGCAGTTCGTCCTGGGACCTGACGGGAGCGTGATGAAGCAGCATCCCGGTCAGGTTCACGTGATGGATCTCACCGACGCCATCTCAGCAGAACTCCTGGCGTCATTGCCGCATCGTCCCGCGCCGATTCGTCCGGCCTACGCGTGGGAGGCCAGGAAGATCGCGGCGTACGAAGCGAGGATCACCCGGGCGTTCGACGAAAGCTGGGTGGTCTCGGCGTCTGACAGGGATGCGATTCTGGGCCTGGCGCCGGGCGCTCCGGTGCGTGTCGTGACGAACGGTGTCGAGAGTGCGTTGTTCGATCTCGCGCCGCACGCCGACCTCAAGCAGAGCCGGGCGGGAATCGACTCAGCGGCTGCCAGGACCGTGCTGTTCGTCGGCAATCTGAGCATCCCACACAACATCGATGCCGTGACCCATCTCGCCCGGGACATCATGCCCCTCGTGATCACGCGGCAGCCGCAGGCCCGCCTGCGCGTCGTCGGTCACTCCCTCACACCCGCGGTCGCCTCGCTGGGGGATCTCGGGTGGGTCGATGTCGCCGGGTATGTCGAATCGCTCACGGAGGTCTATCGCACGGGCGAGGTCTTCGCCGCGCCTCTGCGCTACGCGGCGGGCGTCCAGAACAAGGTGCTCGAGGCAATGGCGGCAGGGATACCGTCGGTCGTAACGGAGATCGTCAATCGCGGTATCGAGGCGGACGATGGATCCGAGATCATCGTTCGGGACGCGCCGGAGATGGTCGCCGCGGAGATCGTGCGGCTTCTCAACGACGCGGGGCTTCGCGAGAGGATCGGGCTGGCCGGACGGAGCTTCGTGAGGTCCCGCTACTCCTGGGACGCGCTTCCCGCAAGGCTCGAGGAACTCGCCGAGCGCGGGTAGGCGCTCCCTTCTACGTTCCCATACGCCTTCAGTCCGGGGATCCTCCGAGCTTCTCACACACGCGGACGAAGGGTCGGTCGGTCGCGAGCGCATCGTGCATCCGCTCGGCGAGCGCGCGTCCCTCGCGCGCGAGCCTGTTTCTCATGTCGGTGTCGTCGAGCAGCTCGGCGACCATCGCCGCGAACTCCGTCGGCTCGTCGGCGACCATCAGGTGCTTCCCCGTATCGACCTCGAGCCCCTCGCATCCCTTCGCCGTGCTCACCACGGGCACCCGCGCTCCGAAGGCCTGGACGATCTTCACACGGATCCCGCTCCCGATCCTCAGCGGAACGAGAAGAAGCCGGGTGCTCCTGAAGTACGGGGCAATGTCGTCCACGCGTCCCTCGAACATCACGCCCGGTGACGCCAGTTGGTCGCGGAGCTTGTCCGACCCGGGCCCGACGACCCGCACGGTCGTTCCCGGACGCCGCTCGAGGATGCGCGGATGGATCTCGCGAATGAACCAGGTGAGCGAGTCAACGTTCGGGCGCCACTCGAAGCTGCCTGTCAGGAGCAGATCGAAGTCCGGCGCGGCCGGTTTGCCCATGGCGTCGATGTCGAGCGCCATCGGCACGATCTCGATCGCCGCGTCCGGAGCGAGCTCGGAGAGTCCGTCTGCGTCCGTGCGCGAGTAGACGCAGACCGCATCGAATCGACCAGCGTGCGCGCTCTCATACTCGCGCGTCTTCTGCGCCTGGTCCCAGGCGTAGAGTCGCGCCAGCGGTCCGCTCTGATGAGCGGCGAAGAGCCGCATGATGGTCGACTGGACGTTCGGTGAGAAGAGCAGGCACGGGGCGCGGGATGCCGCTCTGACGGCCGGGAGCAGGGGCGCGCTGTGGAGGCTGTTGAAGACGACGAGATCGGGGGAGAACGAGCCGGCGAGTTCGGCCGCCGTCCGCGCGGCCGCCCGCGAGCTGTATCGCCGGATCGGCCACGGGAGCCGGTCGAAGAGTCCGAGCGCCAGCCGGAGAGCCGTCGTCCTCGGGACGTCACGCACGGGAACGACGCGGCAGAGCTCCTCGAGCTCCAACGAGTTGGTCAGCGCGTTCCCCTTCGGGACGAGGCAGAGCGCCGTGACGTCGTGCCCGGCCCGGACAAGCTGGACGATACGATAGTAGCTTGATATCTGACCGCCGACCATGCTGTTGGCCGGGAAGCCCTGTGTGATGTAGAGGACCTTCATAGCGGGAAACCGTACCGCAGCCGCCGGTGAAGGTCAATCGGCAAGCTCAAGGCGCGCGGCGTAACTGCCTGTCACGTACCGTGTTCAAGCCCGGGGCATGGGGTTTGCAGGAGGAGATGGGGAGAGGTGAAGCGCCCGGAGCGGCGCCAAACGGCTTGCCCGGGTGGGCTGGTGGCTGTATACTCCAATGTTACGGTAAGTTGCGACCATCACCGTGCCCTGCGGGGCACCGACTGCATACAGGCCCACGGGCTTCGGAAAGGTTCCTGTTCATGAAGATCCTCGTCACCGGCGGCGCCGGTTTCATCGGTTCACATCTGGTTGAGGCTCTGCTCGACAGGGGAGATGAGGTCTGGGTGATGGACGACCTCTCGACCGGCAGGTTTGAGAACATCGCCCACCTTGAGGACAACCCGAAGTTCCACTACACAATCGATACGATCCTCGACGTGCGTGTGCTCAACGAGCACGTCGCGAAGGTCGACGCCGTCTTCCATCTGGCGGCCGCCGTCGGCGTGGCGTACATCATCGAGAACCCGCTCCAGTCGCTCGAGACGAATATCAAGGGCACGGAGTACGTCCTACAGGCAGCGAACGAGGGAAAGAAGAAGGTCATGATCTTCTCGACCTCGGAGATCTACGGCAAGGCCAACCACCAGCCGTGCAAGGAGACGGACGATCGGATCCTGGGAACGACGACGATCGCCCGCTGGGGATACTCGTCGGCGAAGGCCATCGACGAGTTCCTCTCGCTGGCCTACCACCGGGAGAAGCAGCTCCCGGTCGTCATCGTCAGGTGTTTCAACACCTGCGGTCCAAGGCAGACCGGGCAGTACGGGATGGTCATCCCTCGTTTCGTGAAGCAGGCGCTCCTCGACCACCCGATCACGGTCTACGGGGACGGCAAGCAGACCCGATGCTTCTGCGAGGTCTCCGACGTCGTCCGCGCCGTGCTGGCTCTCATGGACGAGCCGAAGGCCGTCGGTGAGGTGTTCAATGTAGGCAGCAACGTACCGATCTCTATCGAGGAACTGGCGACCCGAATCAAAGAGTTGACAGGAAGTCATTCTCAGATAGAATACATACCGTACGACAAGGCGTATGAAGAGGGCTTCGAGGACATGCGCGAGCGCGTCCCGGACCTTGAGAAGATCAAGGAGTTCGTGGGCTACGAGCCGCAGGTGACTCTGCAGGAACTGCTCGAGCGCGTCGTCGAACACTTCAGGAAGTAGCCGGTCGATTCGGGAAGAGGCGCAGAGCGCCGCGCAGAACTGCACGGAGATCACGCAGGAGGAGGTACGCGTCCGAAGACTGCTAGCTATGTGGTGGAGCATCCGATAGCAGTACCCGCGCGGTTGCGGGAGAATCGGCTTGACAGCAGTCGGCCAGCTCGGTTCAATGCCGGGCGATACGAAGACGGGTACCACACGAGACCATGATGATCTTCCTGGGCGCATTCGCACTCTCGATGCTGTCGGTACTGGCCCTGACTCCGGCCCTTCGGAGTCTGGCCACCCGCCTCCGTTTTCTTGACCATCCCAATCGGATCAAGGTCCACACGAACCCGACGCCGCTGATGGGCGGTATCGCTGTTGCGCTTGCCAGCATGGCCTCGGCCGCCGCCGCGCTCGCGCTCATCGAGTATCCGTACAGCGCGCGGATCGTGGGGTTCATGTCGGGCGGTCTCATCGTTGTCATCCTCGGGCTTGCCGACGATGCCAACGGCATGCGGCCTTCGGTCAAGCTCATGGGGCAGGCGGCCGCGGCATCGGTGATGCTGCTCTCCGGCGGCGTCCAGGGACTGCCGCTCCATCCGGTGCTCGGGTTCTGTCTGGCCCTCGTCTGGATGGTCGGTCTAATGAACGCGTTCAACTTCCTCGACAACATGGACGGCATCACGTCGGGGCTCGCGGCGATTGCGACCTTCGGTATCTTCACGCTCGCGCTCGGGCACGGACAGATGCTGACCGCCATCGCGGCCATCTCGGTCGCCGGCGGCGCGCTCGGGTTCCTCCGGTACAACTTCAATCCGGCCTCGATCTTCCTCGGGGACGCGGGGAGCCTGTTCCTCGGCTATGTCGTGGGCGGATTGTCTCTGAGAGCCGTCTCCTATGCCGGCGCCGAACCGACGGCGCTTCTCATCCCCGTGCTGATGCTCGGATATCCGGTCTTCGACGCGACGCTCGTGACCGTCTCGCGTCTCGCCGAGGGCCGTGACGTTGCCATGGGAGGCAAGGACCACAGCTCGCACCGTATGGCGCGGCTCGGTCTCTCAGCGCGGCAGACTGCCGCCAGTATCTACCTGATCTCGGCGTCGCTCACCGGCGTCGCCGTCTATCTGTCGCTCTTCCAGCGTGAACGGCTCGAGATCCTGGCGCTCGCAACGCTGGCCGTGACCGGCGGTCTTCTGCTTCTCGGACACCGGCTGTTCCGCGTGCCGACGACGGAGCCCGCGGGCTCCCGCGTCGTGCGTCCGACCGAGGAGGAGATCGAGCTCCTGGCAGCGGCGGCCGTCGAGTCGGGCGGAGCCGCGGAGACCGACGACGAAGCGGCGGAACGTCATTCCCGTGAGACCATCGAAGTACGCTAGGAGCGCCGCGCGTGAGCGTGCGCCCCGAGGGGTAAGCCTATGCTGGACCTGAGATATGTGAGATCGAACCCCGACGTTGTGAAGACGGCGATCGCGAACAAGGGCGAGAAGGCGGAGCTCGATACGCTTCTCCGGCTCGACGAGGAGCTCCGTGCCCTGCTCGGCAAAGCCGAGGAGCTCAAGGCGATCAGGAACACCGAGAGCGAGCGCGTCGCGAAGCTCAAGAAGGCGGGCGAGGACGCCAGCGAGATCATCGAGAAGATGCGCGCCGTCTCCGCCGAGATCGGGAGCTTCGACGAGGAGATCTCCGAACTCCGCGCGAACATCCACGCGCAGCTCATCACGCTCCCGAACATCCCGCACGAGTCGGTCCCCGTCGGACGGACCGAAGACGAGAATGTCGTCGTCCGGACGTGGGGGGAGCCCGGGTCGCTCATCGAGAGCCCGGTGCCGCATTGGGAGATCGGTGAGGAGCTGGGGTTGCTGGATTTCGCGCGCGGCACGAAGATCGCCGGGTCGAACTTCCCGGTGTTCATCGGTGACGGCGCGAGGCTCGCACGCGCGATGATCGCGTTCATGCTCGACGTCCACACGAAGGAGCACGGCTACACCGAGGTGTCGCCGCCGTTCGTGGCGAACCGCGATTCGATGCTCGGGACCGGCCAGCTGCCGAAGCTCGAGGACGACATGTACCGGTGCGAGGGCGACGACCTCTTCCTGATCCCGACGGGCGAGGTTCCCGTGACGAACCTCTACCGCGACGACACGCTGCCGGAGTCGGACCTCCCGGTGATGCGGACCGCGTACACGCCGTGCTTCCGTCGCGAGGCCGGCTCGTACGGCAAGGACACGCGCGGGCTGATGCGAATCCACCAGTTCGACAAGGTCGAGATGGTGAAGTTCGTCGTACCGGAGACATCGTACGATGAACTCGAGACGCTCACCGCGAACGCCGAGGACATCCTCCAGCGACTCGGCATCCCGTACCAGGTGAAGGAGCTCTGCACCGGCGACCTCTCGTTCGCCGCGGCCAAGTGCTACGACATCGACGTCTGGGCCGCCGGTATCGGCAAGTGGCTCGAGGCGTCGTCGTGCAGCAACTTCGGCGACTTCCAGGCGCGGCGTTCCGGCATCCGGTACAAGCCCGCGGGTGGTGGCAAGTCCACGTTCGTTCACACGCTCAACGGTTCGGGGGTCGCGCTGCCGCGCACGATGGTCGCCATCCTCGAGAACTACCAGACCGAACGCGGAACCGTGGTCATCCCGGAGGCCCTGCGGCCCTACATGGACGGTCGCGAGGAGATCGGCGCCGGGTAGACCGCACGGACGGCGGCGCTGCGCGCGGCCGGATGACCGGACGAACAGGTCGGAGACACCGAGGCCGGGCTCGTCCCGGCCTCTCTCTTGCACGTGTGGTACCTTCCGGCTCGCTTGACTCGTCCAGGGGGCGGGTCTAGACTGTCGAAGTAGACGAACACGCCTCAACTTACGGGGGCTTCGCCGTGGGTCCGATACGCCGCTCCAGAGTGGATGCCGAGCACATCGCGGGAATGAGGACCCGGGGATGGGTCTTCGTGGCCGTCTCGGTGCTCGCCGTCTTCATCTTCCTCTACACCAACAGCATCATCCGCAGGCTCGAGGACCAGTCGGCGACGCTCTCGCGCTCGATCGCCGGACTCTGCGCGACGGCCACGTACGCCGCCCGTGAGGACGAGGAGCTCTCCGTCGTCTTCGGCGAGCTGATCGAGTCGATCAACTTCCCGATCATCATCTCTGATGTCCGGGGCGTTCCGATCACGTGGCGAAACCTCCCGTTCGAAGCCGACCCGGAGGACGCGACGCACGAGGACTACATCACGGCCGACCCGCTGGATCCGCCAGACACGCCCCTCGGGGACGTCATGCGGTTCGGGGCGGAGCTCGACCGGAGACGCTCCGCGATGCAGATGACGCACCTCGGCGACGACACCGTGCTGGGGTACATCCACTACGGCGAGTCGAACATGATCCGCGAGATGCGGTTCGTCCCCGCCATCGAGATCGCGGCGTTCGGCGTGCTTCTGGTGCTTGGGCTCCTCGGGTTCCGAAACGCGAAGATCGCCGAGCTCCGCTCCATCTGGGTCGGGCTTGCCAAGGAGACGGCTCACCAGCTCGGGACGCCGATCTCGTCGCTGATGGGGTGGACGGAGCTCCTGCGGGAGAACGCGTGTGAGGGATGCGGCTCGTGCGTCGAGGCGGACCGTTACGCCGCCGAGATGCAGACCGATCTCGCCCGGCTCGAGAAGATCTCGCTCAGGTTCAACCAGATCGGGTCGATCCCGAAGACGCAGCGGCAGGATCTCGTCGTGGTTCTCCGGGACTCGGTCGACTATCTGAGGCGGCGGCTGCCGTCGCTGACGCAGCACGTCGAGATCGTCGAGCAGTACGATGATGTGCCGCTGGTCGACGTCAATCGCGAGCTTGTCGAGTGGGTCATCGAGAATCTCGTGAAGAACTCACTGGAAGCGCTCCCGCCGGAGGGCGGACGAATCGAGATCACGACCGAGCACTCGCCCAAGGACGGATTCGTGCGCGTGCTCGTCACCGACGACGGCAAGGGGATGACCCAGGCCGATCGCCGGCGCGTGTTCCTTCCGGGCTTCTCCACCAAGCGAAAGGGGTGGGGACTCGGTCTCGCGCTCGCGCGAAGGATCGTCGAGGAGTACCACAAGGGACGTCTGTACGTGGGGTGGTCCGAGGTAGGGAAGGGGACGACGTTCGTCATCTGCCTGCCGACGACGTAGAGAGAAGGTCTGACAACACATGAACGCAACGGAACGCAAGATCCTCTGGGTCGACGATGAGATAGACATGCTCAAGCCGCACATCATCTTCCTCGAGCAGCGCGGCTATGCGGTGAACACGGCGACGAGCGGCGAGGCGGCGCTCGAGGATGTGAAGGGCGGCGGAAGCTACGATCTCATCCTGCTCGATGAGATGATGGTGGGTCTCGACGGTCTCTCGACGCTCGAGGAGCTCAAGGAGATCGACCCGTCGGTCCCCGTCGTCATGGTGACGAAGAGCGAGGAAGAGGAGCTGATGAACGATGCGCTCGGAAGGCGCATCGATGACTTCCTCATCAAGCCCGTCAAACCGACGCAGGTGCTTCTGGCGATCAAGCGTCTGCTCGACGGCCGCAAGATGGCGCAGGACCAGATGGCGCAGACCTACGCGGCGGAGAGCAACCAGCTCCGCCAGCGCATCATGGGTCCGATGGACTGGCGCGACTGGATCCAGACCTACACGCGCCTCGTCCAGTGGGACCTCGACCTCGACCGTGTCCGTGACCCCGGGCTCAGACAGGCGCACGCCGACCTCCAGCACATGGCGAACGCCGAGTTCAGTCGCTACGTCGAGCGCGAGTACGAGGGGTGGGTCAACGACGAGACCGACCGGCCGCTGCTGTCGCCGGACGTGTTCAATACGTTCGCCGGCCCGCTGCTCAAGGCCAAGAAGAAGGTCTACTTCGTCGTGCTCGATTGCATGCGACTCGACCATTGGATGAGTCTTATCCCGAGTCTCGAACCGATGTTCTCCATCGAGAACCACTACTACTACTCGATCCTGCCCACGGCGACGCCGTTCTCGCGCAACTCGCTCTTTAGCGGGGAGTGGCCCGTCAAGCTGACCGATCACTACCCGGGACTGTGGGACACACACTCGCGTGACGAGTACAGCAAGAACCGGTACGAGCGTCAGCTGATGGACCTCCAGCTTCAGCGGATGGGCATCCGTCTGTCGCCCGAGCACAAGTACATCAAGATCTACGAGAAGGACGAGGCCGACAACGTGCAGCGGCAGATGACCTCGTACCACGACTATCCGTTCGTGTCGCTCGTCTACAACTTCGTCGACATCCTTTCGCACTCGCGGTCCGAGTCGGAGATCCTCCAGGAGATCGCGCCCGACGAGCCGGCGTTCCGTTCGCTCGTGCGGTCGTGGTTCAATCACTCCGCGCTCTATCACATCATCGCAGAGATGGCGCGGCAGAAGGCGACGGTCGTTCTCACGACCGACCACGGCGCCGTGCTCGGAAAGCGGGCGGCGCTCGTGCGCGGGAACAAGGAGACGTCGACCAATCTCCGGTACAAGTTCGGCAGCAACCTGGGTTACAACGAGAAGGAGACCTTCCTCATCGGCGATCCTGCCCGCTTCAAGCTTCCGAGCGACGGCGCGAGCAAGCAGTACGCCATCGCGAAGGAGGACTACTACTTCGTCTACCCGACGGAGTTCCATCGCTACGAGCGGCAGTATCGCGGCAGCTTCCAGCACGGCGGCATATCGACCGAGGAGATGATCCTCCCGTGCGCCGTGCTGACGCCGAGGACGTAGATGAGCGCATCGATCGTGATCGGGACGGCGTCGGCAGACGAGACCCGTGAGCTGGGCGGAGCGCTTGGCGCGCTGCTCGGGGCCGGCGACGTCGTGGCGCTCCGGGGCGAACTGGGCGCGGGCAAGACCGTGCTCGCTCAGGGGATCGCCGTCGCGCTCGGGTTCGACGGATATGTCTCCAGCCCCACGTTCGTCATCGTCAATGAGTACCGCGGTCTCGTGGACATCCATCACGTGGACCTCTACCGGATATCCGACGAGGCCGAGATCGACGACCTCGGCTACCGCGAGCTCTTCTTCGGCGACGGAGTGGCGCTCGTCGAGTGGGCCGGACGAGGTTCGAGTTTTCTCCCGGACGACCGGGTCGACGTCCACATCGACTCGGCGGGGCGCGAGCGACGGATCTTCACGATCACCGCGAGCGGCCCACGGAGTGAGGTGATCGTCCGGGGCCTCGAGGCGTCGCAGACGACGTCTGAGGCGACGAGCATCTGATGCAGACGAGTATCTGAAGGAGTCGGGACGTGCGCATCCTGACCATCGACACATCGGGCCAGACCGAGTTCGTCGGCGTCGTGGACGCCGGACACGTGCTGGCATCGACCGCCACCCCGGCGGGACGAGGCCAGTCGAAGACGGTGCTCGCGGCCGTCGATGAGGTGTTGGCGGATTCTGGGACCGAACTCACGGATCTGGACGGCATCGCGGTCTCCATCGGTCCGGGGCGGTTCAGCGGGCTCCGCGTGGGTCTCGCGACCGCGAAGGGGCTCGCGGCGACCGGTGGACGTCCGGTCTGGGGCATCTCCGCGCTGGAGGCGCTCGCCAACGCACTCGCGTCGGGAACGGACGAGGGAGACGCGGGCGTCGCGGACGACGCGACCGATACCGCCGGCGAAGTCCGGTGGATCTTCGCGGCCACCGACGCGCGGCGCGGCGAGGTCTACGGGGCGCTCTTCGAGCGCGCCGGAGACGGATCGCTGCGGCGGGCGACCGACGACACCGCGCTCCCGCCGGGCGAGGCGGCCCGGTGGGCCGTGGAGCAGGCGGGCGGCGAGCGCGTTCTCTTCGGCGGCACGGGTGCCGCGGCCTATCGTGATGACATCGTCGGCGCGGTCGGGCCGTCCGCGTCGTTCGCAGCGCATGGTCCGGAAGCACGCACGACGCTCGTGCTTGCGGAGCTTGCGGAGCGGTCGGGGGTCGCCGGCGCGGCCGACGCGGGCGCGCTCGAGCCCATATACATTCGCGGGGCGGTGGGGTAGGAGGCAGCGTGGGGCGGAGAAACGTCCGCATACGGAACATGACACACGGCGACCTTGACGGCGTGTGCGGAATCGAGGAGGAGACTTTTCCCGCTCCGTGGCCGCGCGAGTCGTTCGCGAGCGACATCGACAAGGGTCACCGCTCGCTCTGCCTGGTGGCGGAGGAGCGCGGCGAGATCCTCGGGTTTCTCATCTCCTGGCCCGTCGCCGACGAACTCCACATCGGCAATCTCGCCGTCGCGGCCGGGTGCTGGGACCGGGGGGTCGGCACCGAGCTGCTCCGGACCGCTCTCGAGGAGGCCGTCGACGGCGGAGCGGCCATCGCGACGCTCGAGGTTCGGGCGTCGAACGCGCGGGCGATAGCGCTCTACGAGCGGCACGGGTTCCGGCCCGTCGCGGTGCGCAAGGGATACTACGCCGACAACGGCGAGGATGCGGTTGTGATGCTCGCCGACCTCAGAGGAGACGATGGCGCATGACGGCAGAGCGCGAACGGGGTGAACTCAGAACGACGCCGGCCGAGGAGAAGAGGCTCAGCCGGGCAGCGGCGTGGCTTCGGAAGAACGGCGCGGGTGATCCGAAGCTGGGCATCGTGCTCGGTTCCGGACTCACGTCGTTCACCGGCGGCATCGACGTTCTCGACTCGTGGTCGTACGACAAGATCCCCGGGTTCCCGCGTTCCACCGTCTCCGGGCACAGCGGAACGCTTCTCGTGGCGGACATCGGCGGGCACCGCGCGCTCGTCTTCGCGGGACGCGTCCATCTCTACGAGGGATATGAGCCGTTCGAGGTCACGTTCACCGTCAGGTTGATGGCCGCCCTCGGAGTCGATACGTTCGTTGTGACCAACGCCTCGGGTGGACTCGACCCGGATTTCAACGCGGGCGAGCTGATGCTGATCACCGACCAGCTCGCGCTCGTCACGGGTCCCCGTCGTCTCCCGGCGCTTCCGTTCCGGATGGCGGACGCCTACACGCCTCGCCTGCGGGAGCTTGCCACAGAGGTCGCGCGCGAGCGCCGCATCCAGCTCCGCCGCGGCGTCTACGCCGGCGCGCTCGGACCGACCTACGAGACCCCCGCCGAGATCCGGATGCTCCGCCGCATCGGCGCATCGGCCATCGGCATGTCGACGGTCATCGAGATCCAGACGGCGACCGCTCTCGGGCTCGACTCGCTCGGTGTCGCCCTGATCACCAACATCCCCGGCGGGCCGGGGCCTACCACGCACCGCGAGGTCCTCGACGCGGGGCGGCTCGGCGGACAGGCCCTTCTGAGCCTGGTCTCAGGGGTTGCCGAGCGCCTCTAATCGTGCCATGATGAGCGCACGTGCGACACCCGATCGCCCGCACGACACCATCTCACACCGGGAGACCGGCATGAATGAGACTTCGTGGCTGAAGCGCCGCAGGCAGGGCATCAAGGAGTCGTCCAAGCGCGATGTACCGGACGGACTCTGGAAGAAGTGTGATGGCTGCGGCGAGATCATCTATCACAAGGAACTCGAGAAGCACCTCTGGACCTGCCCGTCGTGCGGTCATCACTTCCGCATCTCGGGCGACCAGTACGTCGAGATCCTCATCGACGAGGGGTCGTTCGTCGAACTTCTGACGGGTCTCGAATCGACCGATCCGCTCGGGTTCGTGGACTCGAAGCGCTACTCGGAGCGAATCACGGCCGCCAGGAAGAAGACGGGGCACAGCTCGGCCGTGATCACCGGGAGCGGGCGCCTCGAAGGGCATCTCGCCATGGTCGCCGTCCTCGACTTCTCCTTCATGGGCGGGAGCATGGGCTCGGTGATGGGGGAGAAGATCGCGCGCCTGACCCGTATGGCCATCGAGGAGCGCGTGCCGCTCGTGACGCTCGCCAGCTCGGGCGGAGCCCGCATGCAGGAGGGCATCCTCTCGCTGATGCAGATGGCGAAGACGAGCGCCATGCTCGCGAAGCTCCGTGACGAGGGTCTTCCGCACATCGCCATCCAGGCGCATCCGACGACCGGCGGCGTGACGGCCAGCTTCGCTTCGCTGGGCGACGTCATTCTGGCCGAGCCCGGGGCGCTGATCGGGTTCGCGGGACCGCGAGTCATCCAGCAGACCATCAAGCAGGATCTCCCGGAGGGGTTCCAGACCTCGGAGTTTCTCCTCGAGCACGGCATGGTCGACCACGTCGTGCACCGCAAGGAGCTGAAGAGCGCGCTCGCGAAGCTCCTGGATTTCTTCACCGATGACGGGCGCGACAAGGCGGAGGACACGCTTGGACAGGCGCGACGGCAGGGCCTTTAGGGACTACCGCGACTGCCTGGAGTGGCTCTTCGCACGCCACCGCTTCGTTATGAAGCCCGGCCTCGAGCGGGTGGAGTACCTGCTCGGCTCGGTCGGGAACCCCCATCACGACTTCCGCGTCGTCCACGTCGCCGGGACCAACGGCAAGGGCTCCACGTCCAATCTGATCGCGTCCATCCTTTCGGAGCACGGGCTCCGGACGGGACTCTTCACGTCGCCTCACGTCATGGATTTCACGGAACGGTACGTCATCGACGGTGCGCGCATCGCGCGGGACCGGGTGCTCGACTACGTCGAGCGTCTGAAGCCCGCGTCCGACGACATCGGCGCGACCTTCTTCGAGATCGCCACGGCGATCGCCGCGCTCTACTTCTCAGATGAGAAGGTGGACGTGGCCGTCGCGGAGGTCGGGCTCGGCGGCCGCCTCGACGCCACCAACGCGCTCGATTCGATGCTCTCCGTCATCACGGGGATCGCGCTCGACCACGTCGAGGTGCTCGGCAACGACGTGAGGCGTATCGCGTCGGAGAAGGCGGGGATCATCCGCCCCGAGGGCGTGGTCGTCTGCGGCGCGACGGGTGACGCGCTCGAGATCATCCGCGGCGTGGCGTCGGCGCTCGAGGCGCGGTTCATCGCGACTCGCGAGGAGTCCGAACTCACACGCGTCTCGATCGTCTCGACCGGCAGCATCTTCAACTTCGAGTACGGCGAGTACGCCTACCGCAACCTGAGCACGTCGATGCTCGGGAGGCACCAGGTCAGCAACGCGGTCAACGCCGTCGTCGCCGTTCACGAACTCTCGCGGGAGGGGCTGTTCACGCTGACCGAGCCGGGGCTCCGCAGCGGGCTCTCCGAGGCGATGTCGACCGGGAGGCTCCAGATCCTCGACCGGCGTCCGACCGTGCTGGTCGATGTGGCTCACAACACCGAGGCCGCCCACTCGCTCGCGGCGGCTCTGGATGAGGTATTCGAGTACGACCGGCTGATCGTCGTTCTCGGGCTCATGGCCGACAAGGACGTAACCGGGTTCATAGGGGCTCTGGCCGATGTGACGGATCAGTTCGTTCTGACGGAGCCGGGAACCCCCAGGGCGGCCCGCGCGGAGGATCTTGCGCTGGTGGCCCGGGAGCACAACGTCGAGGCCGTGGCCGTCCCCTCGCCGGGCGCCGCGATCGCCCGGGCGGTGTCGGACGCCGCCGAAGGAGACCTTGTCTTGATCACCGGTTCCCACTACACTGTAGGCGATATCATGAAGAGCCTCGGCTTCGGAGAGGCTTCCGAAGGCTGAGCGAGCCCGGGAGGCGTAGATGGCTAACGTCGTTGTCAAAGACGTCAAGAAGGTCTTCGACGGCAGTGTCGTCGCCGTGAGCGACATGAATCTGACCGTTGAGGATCGCGAGTTCGTCGTGCTGGTGGGGCCGTCGGGATGTGGGAAGTCGACGCTGCTTCGGATGATCGCGGGGTTGGAGGATGTGACGGAGGGCGAGATCTACATCGACGACCGGCTGGTCAACGATGTGCCGCCGAAGGACCGCGACATCGCGATGGTCTTCCAGAACTACGCGCTCTACCCGCACATGTCCGTCTACGACAACATGGCGTTCGGTCTGAGGCTCCGGAAGTACCCGAAGGAGGAGATCGACACCCGCGTGCGCGAGGCGGCAGAGATCCTCGGCATCGAGCAGCTCCTCGAGAGACGTCCCAAGGCTCTCTCGGGCGGCCAGCGTCAGCGCGTGGCCGTCGGCCGCGCCATCGTCAGGAAGCCGAAGGTCTTCCTCTTCGACGAGCCGCTGTCGAACCTCGACGCCAAGCTCCGCGTCCAGACGCGCACCGAGATCAGCAAGCTCCACGAGCGCCTCAAGGCGACGATGATCTACGTCACACACGACCAGACCGAGGCCATGACCATGGGCACCAGGATCATGGTCATGAAGGACGGCTTCGCGCACCAGGTCGCGGACCCGCTGAGCATCTACCAGAAGCCCGTCAACCGGTTCGTCGCCGGATTCATCGGAAGCCCGGCCATGAACTTCGTCGAGGGACGCCTTGTCGAGGACGGCGGCTCCGTCGCGTTCGAGACGGGGAGCTTCAAAGCGCAGCTGGTCGGCGAGCTGGCCGAGAACGCGCGCGGATCGGCCGGTCGCGAGATGGTCCTGGGCGTGAGACCCGAGGACATCTACGAAGCGGCCGATGCGGACCGGCTCAAGAACCCCGCTGCCATCAAGGCGCACGTCGAGGTCGTCGAGCCGATGGGGAACGAGATCTTCCTCTACTTCTCGCTCGCCGGCGATGACATGGTGGCCCGTATCGATGTGAGGCAGCCGCCCGCCGTCAATACGGACGTCGACCTCGTCCTCGACATCGGTCACGCACACCTGTTCGACAAGGAGACCGGCGACTCGCTTCTCCACGGCAACCAGGGGTAGCGCGTGTCAACCAGTCTCGGTATCGACATCGGCGGAACGAACATCAAGGCGGCGGTCGTCCACGAGGACGGCCGCGTCGCCGCATTCGAGACAAGCGCGTGGTCTGGCGGCGCCGTGATCGACGCCCTCGAGACCGTCGAGCGTCTCGCCGCCGAGGTCGGGAGTTCCTCAGGGCTTTCCTTCGATATCTGCGGGTGTGGATGTGCGGGCCTCGTCGATCACGAGGCCGGCGTTGTCCATCGCTCTCCGAATCTTCCACAGTGGCACGACGTCAGACTTGCCGAAGAGCTCGCCGGACGGCTCGGCGTTCCCGTCCTTCTCGAGAACGACGCGAACGCGGCCGCCTACGGCGAGTACGCCGCAGGCGCGGCGCGGGGCGCTACGAATGCCGTCATGGTCACGATCGGCACCGGCATCGGCGGCGGGATCGTCCTGGGCGGTTCCATCTACCGCGGCAGCCACGGATTCGCCGCCGAGATCGGGCACTCGGTCATCGATCTGACAGGCGGGGTGCAATGCGGATGCGGCTCGACCGGATGTGTCGAACCGCTCGTCAACGCGGCGTCGCTCGTCGTGCAGACGAAGCAGCGGATGGACGAAGGCGCGGAGTCGGCGCTCGCGGAACTCGCGGGGCCGCTCACAGCACGCGCCGTCGGTGAGGCCGCGGCCGCGGGCGACCAGCTGGCCCGGAGCGTCACCGCCGATGTCGGCCGCACCCTCGGCGTGCTCCTGTCCAACATCGTCGCCTACCTCGATCCGGATGTCATCGTCATCGGCGGCGGCGTCGCCGCAGCCGGGTCGAGTCTGATGGACACCGCGCGCGGGGAGTTCGCGGCGCGGACCTCCATCTACCAGGGCATGGCCACCCGCATCGTGATGGCCGAACTCGGTCGCAAGGCCGGCGTCGTCGGCGCAGCGCTCCTGGCCGCATCCGCGCGTCCGTAGCCCGGTCCGCCAGCGCGCGCCTCGCGCGCACTCGCTCCCGCAACCTCACGAGGACCCACGGTCCACATGCAGAGCATACGCCTGACATTCCTTGTGCTTCTCATCGCCGCCGTCCCGGCGTCGGTTGCCTTCGGACAGATCCCGGACATGCCTCAGCGTCCCGCCGAGGAGGTCAGGACGGGGTACATCCCCGATGTGCCTCCGGATGAGTCGGATGAGGCCGCCGCGACGAGCGACACGACCGCGGCATCGGCCGACACCGACACCGACCGAGCCGCAGGGGGCGTCAGCGGAACCGGCGCGCCTGTTTCGTACGACCCGCGTCGGGACACCGGTCCGGTCTCCGTTCCGGAGATCACGGACCCCGTGATGCAGTCGGCGGCCGCGTCGGGAGACGGGTTCCTCATCACGGCCGAGCAGGTGGAATCGGGCGAGGACGATGGGCGCCGGTGGCTGCGATTCGACCGGAACGTGACCATCACGAAGGACGGCGCCACGCTCGTCGGCGACAACGGTATCTACTGGGAAGAGGACCAGATCGCGATCATCCGTGGGAACGTGCACGGCGAGGACCGGGGATCGCAGATCGCGTGCGACGTCCTCGAGTACTTCCGCGCGCAGGACCTCGCGATCCTCACCGGGAACGCCTCGTTCGCGGATTCGGCCAGCGTGCTCACCGCCTCCCGGATCGAGATCCACCGGAGAGATGACATCGCCGTGGCGCGCGGGAACGCGCGTGCGGTCGACGAGGAGAGCGGCTCGGACCTCACGGCGGGCTTGATCGTCTACGATTTCGGCAGGCGGGAGGCCCGTGCGTCACAGGCCCCCGTGCTCAAGACACGGTTCGTCGAGGAACCGTCCGATACGCCCGATGCGGTCGACCCGATCGATGCGGGGGAGACAGCCGCGCCGGACACGGTCTCGACGCCCGACCCGGACGTCGCCGTGCTCACCGCAAGCGTCATCGAACTGCGACCCAGGGAGGACACGGTGACCGCGCTCGGTGACGCCGTCGTCATACGGGGCGAGGTGCGCGGCAGCGGCCGCATTATCCTCATCGATGGGACGGAGGAGAGCATCCTTCTGACCGGAGACCCGGTCGTGGACCGCGCCACCGAGCGGCTCTCCGGCCGCGAGATCACCATCTACGCGCAGGACGAGCAGATCTCGCGACTCGTCTCGGCCGGGGACGCCAGACTCGCGTACGAACTCGAAGCTTCGGAGGGCAAGCCGCCCGAGTCCGGGTATGTTCTGGGAGACACGCTCACCCTGTTCTTCGCCGATGAGCAGCCGGATCTGCTGACCGTGCGGGGAAGCGCGGAGAGCGGGCACGCTATCGGGACCGAGGGTGAGAGGAACACCGTCTCGGCGCCCGAGGTGGACGTCCGGTTCACCGATGGCCGCATCAGCCGCGCGACCTTCCGGCAGGGCGCATCCGGCGAGTACTGGATGGTCGCGGAGGAGCAGGCGGCCGGCCCCGACGACGACGAGCGCGGCGCAGACGATGACGCCGCGGTGCTCGAATCACCCGAGTTCGAGGCGTCGCTGGGCGACAGCATCTTCGCGGTCGTCGACACCCTCGCGGCGGCGGACCCGTCCTCCGTCGCCCAGGCCGACGTGAGCGCGTCGGCCGCGGACACGGTACGGCTCGAGCGCGTCGGGTACTCGGCCGACCAGCTCGACTACTACGTCGCGCGTAACCGGATGCTCCTGAGCGGCTCAGCGAGCGCAGAGTACAAGGAGACCGTTCTCACGGCCGACCGCGTGGAGTTCGATCCGGACAGGGACCTTCTCACAGCGGAGGGCAATCCCGATCTCCGGGAGAGGGACGAACGGCTCGTCGGTGAGGCGCTCGGCTACGACATGGACGCACGGGCCGGGTCGGTCATCGATGGTGTGACGCGGTTCGAGGACGGAATCTACTACGGTGACCGGATCGTTCGTGAGGAGGACGGCACGCTCCGGGCGTGGGGCGGCATCTACACGACCTGCTGGGCGCCGACGCCGCACTATCGTGTTGAGGCGGGCCGCATGAAGGTCTATCTCGACGACAAGGTCGTCGCCAAGCCGGTGGTCCTCTATGTCGGCGAGATTCCCGTGTTCGCGCTCCCGTTCTACGTCTTCCCGATCAAGAAGGACCGCCATTCGGGGTTCCTCATCCCGCAGATCGAGGTCGGGTTCTCCGGCAGCAGCGGTCGGTTCGTCAAGAACTTCGGCTACTACTGGGCGCCGAGCGACTACTGGGACCTCGCCGGCTGGTTCGACTACTACGAGCAGACCCAGTGGATCGCGAACCTCGAGGCCCGGTACAAGGTGCGCTATCAGCTCTCGGGTTCGGTCCAGACCTCCTTCATGCAGGAGCTTCTCTACGACAAGCGCCGCTGGGACCTCCAGATCGACCACAGACAGGAGTTCGGACGGACGTGGACGGCCGGTATCTCCGGGGACTTCCGGAGCGACCAGGCCTACGCCACCGACGCGAACCAGTCGATCCAGGAGAGCGTTAACCGAAGCCTCCACTCACAGCTCTGGCTGCGCGGGAGCTGGAGCGGTCTTTCGACCGGCATCACGCTCGACCGGCAGGAGCAGCTCGACGAGGGTTCGATCGATGAGCTGCTGCCGAAGATCGAGGTGTCCGCGTCGCAGAAGCCGCTGGTGACCGCCGACGACGATGCGACGGGACTGGCGTCCTGGCTCTCCAAGGTCTCGTACAGCTGGAGCGCCCGAGGTGTCAACGACCGCGAGCGATCGGACGACGGGACCGAGATCCACCAGGGCATCGGCGCCAAGGGGACCGTCCGTTACTCGGAGAAGCTCTTCGGCTGGCTGAATCTCTCACCCCGCGTGAATCTCGAGCAGAACTGGTACGACCTCGACAAGGACGGCAACGAGTACCCGTCCAGATTCACCTACAACGCGAGCGTCTCGACCGGTACGACGGTCTACGGCACGTTCTATCCCGGTGTCGCGGGGCTCGAGGGCGTCCGTCACATCGTCCAGCCATCGGTCTCGTACAACTGGACCCCGGAGTTCTCGGACTACTTCGATGAGGACGACACTGACCGCTTCTACAGCTTCTCGGGGTTCGGCAGCACGCCGAGCGAGCGGCAGTCCGTGTCGCTCTCGCTCATCAACAAGTTCCAGCTCAAGTTGGGCGACGGGGAGACCGTCACCAAGAAGGACGATTTCCTCAGCGTCACGATGACCTCGTCGCACGACTTCACTGAAGATGACGAACCGTGGTCGAACCTGGTCTCGCGGCTCGACCTCAAGCCGTTCGACAACTCGTCGGTCCGCGTCAACACCACCCACGATCCCTACGACTGGGATCTTGAGCGGCAGGACATCACCGTGAGCATGAACATGACGGGGAGGCCGCCGCTCGTGTCCGATCTGAGCTGGGAGGACCGGGTCATCGAGGGGAGCCACTCGCCGGCCGACCAGCTTCGCGCCGAGCTGGCCGAGCGCTCGACCGCGGACCTCACGACATCACGCCCGTGGAGCGCCTCGGGGACCTTCCGGTACTCGCGTGGGGAGGACCCGGGAGAGGCCAACTACTGGGTCGACGGGCAGCTTGCGCTCTCGCTGACCGAGAACTGGCGCGTGAACTACAGCCTCCACTACGATCTCTCGGAAACCGAGATCGCGAGTCAGGAATACGCCGTCTACCGTGACATGCACTGCTGGGAGGCCCGGTTCGTGGGCCGCTACTACGACGAGGAGTGGCAGTACTACTTCCGTATTAACGTCAAGGCCCTGCCCGACATACAGGCGGAGTCGGGCGTGAAGAGCATCAGCCGCTCGGTCCGCTAGGGCCTGTTCCGGGGGGTCCTGAATCCCTTCTTCCGGACCGCACTTATACCGGCACTACAACGCCATAGAGAACATGCCCGCCCTGCGTGAACCCTCCCTCTGAAAGCCCCACTTTCTAGGGGCTTTGCTATTGACAAGATTTGGGGGCGTGGTGTAGCTTGTCCGCACATTCGATGTGTTGTGATATCGAGGTTTGTGGGAGCACTGGGCCGAAGGTCGGATCGGAGTATCCGGTCCGTAGCCGAAGGGGGAGTGGCAGATGAACAAGGCTGAGCTGATCGAGAAGCTGGCTGACAAGACCGGTCTTTCCAACCGCGCCGCGAAGGACGTCATCGACGCTCTGTTCGGCATCGGTGGTGGTGTGCTGTCCGACGAGCTCAAGGCTCACGGCAAGATCCAGATCACCGGTTTCGGTACCTTCAGCGCCGATCATCGTCCGGCCCGCGACTGGCGGATCCCGGGCACCGACAAGACCAAGCACGTCGGCGCTCACTACTACCCGAAGTTCAAGGCTGGCAAGTCGCTCAAGGACTTCGTGAAGTAGTTCAGGACGATCAAGCAGCATTCGACGGGGGATCCGACGCATCGGGTCCCCCGTTTGCTTGCGCTGCGGTGCCGTGGCTGCGCGTGACCAGGAGACTCCTCCCGGTGAAGCGGCACGGCAAACCCATTGACAGTATGCCGCGCCTGTCGCAGGATGGGGGTGTCAAGGGAGGCAGACATGGGCGAGTACACGAGTCTGATCGACCTGCTCGTGGCGCTGCTCCGGCTCTTCGGTCTTGGGGAGAGCGCCATCTTCCCGGCCATCGCGCTTCTCATCGTGTTCTTCATCGTGGCCGTGCCCGTGGGGATCATGGCGCAGTCGCGGCGGGTGGTGACCGGTCAGGCCGGCATCGTCGGTGAGAAGGGGCTGGCGATCACCGACGTCGCGCCGACGGGCAAGGTCTACGTGCACAGCGAGTACTGGAACGCCGAGGCAGCCGTGGACGTAGCGGCGGGAAGCCGGGTTCGCGTTGTCTCGGTCGAGGGCATGGTCCTTACGGTAGAACCCCTCTAGCAGGGAGGCTTCACCATGAGCGGAGTCATAGTGATCATCCTGGTCGCTCTCGTGCTCGTCGCGAAAGCGGTCTACATCCTCAAGGAATACGAGCGCGGTGTGGTCTTCCGCCTCGGCCGTCTGGTCGACTCACGCGGTCCGGGTCTCATCCTCATCATCCCGTTCATCGACCGGCTGATGCGCGTGAGCCTGCGGATCATCGCGATGGACGTACCATCGCAGGACGTCGTGACGAAGGACAACGTCTCGGTGAAGGTCAACGCGGTCGTCTACTACCGCGTGTTCGACCCCAACAAGGCCATCGTCGAGGTTCAGGACTACCACTACGCCACGTCACAGCTCGCGCAGACGACACTGCGGAGCGTCATCGGTGGCGCGGAGCTCGATGAGCTGCTCTCTGCGCGTGAGAAGATCAACCAGGAGCTCCAGTCCATCCTCGACAAGCAGACCGACAGCTGGGGCATCAAGGTCTCGGCGGTCGAGGTCAAGCACGTCGACCTTCCGGACACGATGCAGCGTGCGATCGCGCGTCAGGCCGAGGCCGAGCGTGAGCGTCGCGCCAAGATCATCCACGCCGAGGGCGAGATGCAGGCCTCGGAGAAGCTCTCCGGAGCGGCCAGGGTGCTCGCCAGCGAGCCCGCATCGCTCCAGCTGAGGTATCTCCAGACACTGACGGAGATCTCGGTCGAGAAGAACTCGACGATCATCTTCCCGGTCCCGATCGATCTCATGAAGGGGCTCATTGACATGTTCGGAAAGGGCTCTTGATGCTCATTGATGGTGCTCGCTACCGATGGAGCATTGAGCCGGCCGACCCTGATCTCGTCAATGGGATCCAGAGGTCGGCCGACCTCACTGAGGCCACCGCGGAGGCCCTCGCGCGCCGGGGTGTCGGCTCGGCCGACGAGGCGCGGGAGCTTCTCGACCCGGACCTCCGCGACCTGCCGGACGTCCGGTTGCTCCCGGACGTGGACAGGATGGTCGCTCGGGTCAGGCGGGCGCTCGAGGGCGGCGAACGCATGACCGTCCACGGGCACGACGACGCCGACGGTGTGACGGCCGCGATCGCGATGGTCGATGCGCTCAGGGAGCTTGGTGGAGAGGTCGGCGTCTACATACCCGACCGGCGGACCGAGGGACACGGTCTGAACACCGTGGAGCTCGACGGGCTGGCGGCGTCGGGGACGACGCTCCTCATCACGGTCGATTCCTGCGTGAGCGAGGTCGACAACATCGCGCACGCGGCGTCGCTCGGCATGGACGTCATCGTCACCGACCATCATGAGATACCGCCCCGACTCCCGGCGGCGGTCGCCATCATCAACGCGAAGCTTCCGGACTCGAAGTACCCGTACCGGTATCTGGCCGGCGCCGGTCTCGCGTGGCTTCTGGCGGGACACCTGCTCGAGGAACTGGCCGATCTCCGGGCCGCTGCCGCTCCGCCGTGGGGCGGAGAGCGCTGGGCGGACGAGGCGCTTGCGCTCGCGGCCATCGGTTCCATCGCGGACCGGGTGCCGGTGACCGGCGTCAACCGGATTCTCATTGTCGAAGGGCTCCGCGTACTCCCTGACACGGTGCGTCCGGGGCTGAGGGCGCTGCTCGAGGCGTCGAATCTCGCCGGGCGCGCGGTCAGCTACGACGACGTCCAGGAGAACATGGGCTCGATCTTCGGACGGGTCTCCGACGGGATGGGAACCAACCGCGCCTACGAGATGCTCGCGGCGGAGGATCCCGAGGAGGCCGCCTCGATCGCGCGCGAGCTGGCCGGAGCGCGGCAGGAGTGGCGGAGCACGGCGAACCGCGCGTGGAAGATCGTCGAGCGGGCGGCGAGCGAGCTTCCCGCCGACAGCCCCGTGCTGATCGTCGAGGCCGGAGTTCCCATCGAGGTGATGGGGAGCGCGACCTCGAGACTCGCGGAGAAGACCGGCAAGCCGTGTCTTCTCATCATGAAGAAGAACGGCGAGGCGCACGCGGAGGCTCGCGGCCCCGCCGGGTACAACTTCGTCGTGGCGTTCCAGTCGATGGGGGAGCTGTTCCTCGGCTACGGAGGGCATCCCCGCGCGGCCGGGTTCTCGATCGAGAGCGACCGTCTGGACGAGTTCCGCGCCCGTATGGTGGCGCACGCGACCGAGCACCCGCCGGTCCCGGTTCCCCGCGGCGTCGATGCCGAGCTCGCGTTGACCGACGCGAACGTGAAGACGGCCGCCGAGCTGGCCGCGTTCGCGCCGTTCGGTCAGGGGTGGGGTCGTCCCGTGCTGCTCTCGAGGGGCGTGACCCGCGAGACCGTGGCCGCGGCCGAGCAGAACGGCCTGAGGTTCCGGACACCGATGCGTGTCGCCGATGGTCCAGTGGACCTGTTCTACCGCCTGAGCGTCGCGGACGACGTCCTCTTCGCGAGCGAGGTCGACCGTGCGCCGACCGGCGCCGGACATGCTGCAGACGCCGCTCCGGGGGAGGCATGAGATGAGCGAGACCGGCGGACATGAGCCGGGGACGCTCTACGTCATCGCGACGCCGCTCGGGAATCTCGATGACGTGACGTTCCGCGCGATCGAGACGCTGAAGGCCGTTGACGCCATCGCGTCGGAGGACACGCGGCGCACGCGCACCCTCGTGAAGCGCTACGACATCAGGCGACCACTCATCGCGTACCACGAGCACAACGAGGAGCGTGCGGCCTCGCGGCTCGTCGAACGTCTCCTCGCCGGGGACACGATCGCGCTGGTCTCCGACGCCGGGACGCCGCTGGTCTCCGACCCGGGGTATCGGCTTGTCGAGCTCGCCGTGCGCGAGGGCATCCGCGTCGTGCCCGTCCCGGGACCGTCCGCCGTGACGGCGGCGCTCTCCGCCGCCGGGCTGCCGCCTCAGCCGTTCCACTTCGCCGGTTTCCTGTCCCGGAAGGACGGAGCGAGGCGAACGCGTCTCACGGAGCTCTCGACCCTCGAGTGCACGCTTGTCTTCTACGAGTCGCCCCACAGGCTCGCGAAGACGCTGGCCGCCATGGCCGACGTCCTCGGAGACCGGCAGGCCGTCGTGGCGAGGGAGCTGACCAAGGTCCACGAGGAGTTCGTCCGCGGGTCGCTGTCCGAACTGGCCGCCCGGTACGCCGAGAGCAAGCCGAAGGGTGAGATCGTCGTTCTGGTCGCGGGCGCGTCCTGAGCGAGAGCGGCCTGATGTCTGGAGGAACGCGGGAGGAGCCATGAGACTCAAGAAGAACCTCCGCTTCGTCCACGTCTTCAGCATAGCGACGGGAGCCATGATCAGCTCGGGTGTGTTCGTGCTGCCCGGCCTGGCGCACGCACGAGCGGGTCCCGCCGTCATCGTATCCTACCTTCTCGCCGGGCTCCTTGCCGCGACCGGTCTTCTCAGCATGGCCGAGCTCACGACCGCCATGCCGAAGGCCGGAGCCGACTACTTCTTCGTGTCGCGAAGCATGGGGGCGGCCGCCGGGACCATCGCCGGACTGCTGACCTGGTTCTCTCTCTCCCTCAAGAGCGCGTTCGCGCTCGTCGGCCTGGCCGCATTCGCCCAACTCGTCGTTCCGATCGATCCGCGCCTCGTCGGTGGGGCGTTCTGTGTGTTCTTCGTCGGGATGAACCTGCTCGGCGCCAGAGAGGCCGCGAGGCTCCAGGTCGTCCTCGTCTGTGCGCTGCTCGCGCTGATGGCGGCCTATGTCTTCCGAGGGCTTCCGGCGATCGAGATGGCGAATCTGCGGCCGTTCGCGCCGGGAGGGCTCCGGGCCGTCCTCGCGACGTCCGGCTTCGTGTTCGTATCGTACGGAGGGCTTCTCAAGGTCGCGAGCATCGCGGAGGAGGTTGAGGACCCGGGGCGCGTCATCCCGCGCGCCATGATCGCGTCGCTCGCGGTGACAGGCGTCGCCTACGTTCTCATCGTGCTCATCACCAGCGGGGTGTTGAGTTCTGAGCTGCTCGACGGATCACTCACGCCGATCTCCGACGGGGCGGCGGCGTTCATGGGGGCCGGGGGGAGGATGGCGCTCAGTATCGCCGCGCTCCTCGCCTTCCTGACCACGGCGAACGGGGGGATCATGGCGGCCTCCAGGTACCTGCTCGCCCTCGGGCGCGACGGGCTGGTGCCGCAGCCGCTCGGACGGGTCGGTGCGAGATTCCAGACCCCGCACGTTTCGCTTCTGGTCACCGGAGGACTCGTGGCCGCAGCGCTCCTCGTGAGGCTGGACGCCCTGGTTCAGGCCGCCTCGGTCGTGTTCCTGATGACGTATGTTCTCGCGAACGCGGCCGTCATCGTTCTGAGGGAGAGCGGTCTCCATAACTACCGCCCGAAGTTCCGCGCCCCCGGCTACCCGTGGGTGCAGGTGATCGGACTGGTGGGTATCCTGTTCGTCATGCTGGAGATGGGCGAGGGGTCGTTCGCCACGGTCGCCGCGCTGGTCTTCGCCGGGTTCTGCGTGTACTGGTTCTACGGAAGGTCAGTACCGGGCAAGGAGTCCGCCCTGCTCCACGTGATCCACAGGATCGCGGCCAAAGAACTCGTGACCGGATCGCTCGATGCGGAACTCAAGGACATTATCCGTGAGCGGGACGGGATCGTCCGGGATCGTTTCGACCGGCTCATCGAGGACTGCCTCGTCCTCGATATCGAGGGCACGATGTCATCAGAGGAGTTCTTCGACACCGTTTCCAGCGCGCTGGCGCCGCAGGTGGGAGTGAGCGCGTCGGCTCTGGCGGACGCGCTCCGCGCGAGGGAGCGGGAGAGCACCACGGTGCTGGCTCCGGGACTGGCCATTCCGCACGTGGTCATCGACGGCGAGAGGGCCTTCGGCATCCTTCTGGCTCGATCCCGTGAAGGCATCACGTTGTCCGAGGAGTCGTCTCCCGTTCACATCGCGTTCGTCCTGGTCGGTTCGGGGGACGAGCGGAGTCTTCACCTGTGGGCGCTCTCGGCAATCGCGCAGGTCGTCAGCGGCGCCGACTTCAGCGAGCGCTGGATGGCGGCGACGAGCGAACAGGCGCTGCGCGACACCGTGCTTCTTGCCAACCGCAGGAGAGTTCGGGGGCGATGAGACCCTCCGCCGCCGGGACCGGGAATCCCCGGCCGACACCCGGACGACCGCGCTCCGAGCCATTGACACCACCGAGCGCCCGGTGCTAAACTGCCCTGTTTCGCGGGGAGGATGCAGCATCGTGACCGCGGGAACGGTGAAGGAACCATGACGGTTGGTCTGAAGACGAAGGCTCGGGAGCTTCTGGATCCTGTCGCGCGGTTCGCGGCGGACCTCGGGATATCGCCGACGGCCATCACGGTCGTCGGTCTTGGCATCTCGATGATCGCCGGCGTCGCGCTGGCGCGAGGACACTTCTTCGCGGCGGGGGTTCTGGTGCTCCTTGGCGGGCTCTGCGACATGACCGACGGGGCCGTGGCCCGGGCGGGCGAGGGCGGGACGCGCACCGGCGCGTTCCTCGACTCGACGCTCGACCGGTACTCGGAACTCGCCGTGCTTCTCGGAGCGCTCGTGTATTACCTTGCCGGTCCCGGTGTCGTGCCGGAGCCGGTGACCGCGGCGGTCATCTTCATCGCTCTTGGCGGCTCGCTCCTCGTGAGCTACACGCGAGCCCGCGCGGAGGCCATCGGAGTCGAATGCCAGGTCGGCATCGCCGAGCGCCCCGAACGGCTCATCCTGATCATCATCGGAACGCTTCTTGGCCCGGCGGTGTTCAGGATCGTGCTCTGGATTCTGGCGATACTGTCTCACATCACAGCCGCGCAGAGGATTCATCACGTCGTGCGCACACTGTCGCACGGCAATCCTCCGCGGGACAACTTCCGGGGGTAACCTTCGATGGGGAAGAAGAAGGTCAGAGTAGCTATCATCGGCATCGGCAACTGCTGCTCGTCGCTCGTGCAGGGCCTCGAGTTCTACAAGAACGCGTCGGACGACGAGTTCGTGCCGGGTCTGATGCACGTCAATCTCGGTGGCTACCACATCAGCGACGTGGAGATCTCCGCCGCGATCGACATCGACAAGAACAAGGTGGGGAAGGACATCTCCGAGGCCATCTTCACGAAGCCGAACAACACCTACAAGTTCTCCGATGTTCCGAAGCTCGGGGTCAAGGTGGCGCGCGGCATGACGCACGACGGGCTGGGCAAGTACCTCAGCGAGGTCATTGAGAAGGCGCCCGGGCCGACGGACGACATCGTCGGGCTCCTCAAGGAGACGAAGACCGACGTCGTTCTGAGCTTCCTGCCGGTGGGCAGCGAAGAGGCGACCAAGTGGTACGTCGAGCAGATCCTCGAGGCGGGCTGCGGGTTCGTCAACGGCATCCCCGTCTTCATCGCGCGTGAGCGCTACTGGCAGCAGCGGTTTGAGAAGAAGGGGCTGCCGGTGATGGGTGACGACATCAAGTCGCAGGTCGGCGCGACCATCGTTCACCGCGTTCTCACGACGCTCTTCCGCGAGCGCGGTGTCAGGCTCGAGCGGACCAGCCAGCTCAACGTCGGAGGCAACACGGACTTCCTCAACATGCTCGAGCGTTCGAGGCTCGAGTCGAAGAAGATCTCGAAGACCAACGCCGTCACCTCGCAGCTCGACTACGACATCGGCGCCGACAACGTCCACATCGGACCGTCGGACTACGTCGCATGGCTGACGGACCGCAAGTGGGCGTACGTCCGGATGGAAGGTCGTACGTTCGGCGACGTGCCGCTGAACGCCGAGCTCAAGCTCGAGGTCTGGGACTCGCCGAACTCGGCCGGCGTGATGATCGACGCCGTGCGCTGCTGCAAGCTCGCGCTCGACCACGGGCTCTCCGGAGCGGTCGACGCGCCGTCCTCGTACTTCTTCAAGTCGCCGCCCAACCAGTACACGGATTACGAGGCGCGGGAGAAGACCGAGACGTACATCCGGAAGCACGCGCAGAAGCCCGCGAAGCCGAAGAAGTAGGCGCGCCGGACTGAGCTGTTGCAGGCGCGCATCTCGGCGCAGAGACCATGAACCGACCGCGGGCCGGGGGTGACCCCGGCCTGCGTTGCTTCACCCGAGGAGGAACGAGTGAGCTCGAACCGGGGACTCTTCATCACGTTCGAGGGTGTTGAAGGCTGCGGGAAGTCGACGCAGGCTGAACGCCTCGTGACGTGGCTTCGAGAGCGAGGGTACGAGGTCGTTCTGACCCGTGAGCCGGGCGGGACACTGCTCGGGGAGCGTCTCCGCGACGCGCTGCTCGATGTCGGCGGTTCGATGGTCGCCGAGACCGAGCTCTTCCTCTATCTCGCGTCGCGAGCCGAACACACGGCCGAGGTCATCGTGCCGGCGATTGAGCGCGGCTCGGTTGTGATATCGGACCGCTATGCCGACGCGAGCGTGGCATATCAGGGTGGCGGCAGGCGCCTTGGGGCCGATCTCGTCCGCTCGTTGAACCAAGTGGCCACCAGGAGCGTCAAACCAGATGTGACCTTCCTGATGGACCTGGATCCCGAGGAGGGTCTCACGCGTCTCGACGGAAGAGCAAGCGGAGGGACGCGCGACCGCATAGAACGCGAGACCATCGAGTTCCATCAGAGGGTCCGCGAAGCATACCTCGCCGAAGCGGAGCGCGAGCCCGAGCGGTTCGTGGTCATCGACGCCGGCGAGGACGTCGAGACGATCGCCAGGAAGATCCCGGTGATCCTCGAGGAGCGACTGACGTCCTCCGGCGACGACAACTGAGGAAGGCACCCATGACCAGACGATTCAGAAGGCTCACACCCATTGTCACGGCGCTGGTCGTCGGCGCGCTGCTCGGCGGATTCGTCGTTGAACGCGTCAGCGCGCGGAACGACCTCTACACCTATCTCGATCTCTTCAATGACGCGCTCGCGAAGGTCGAGCACGTCTACGTCGAGGAGCCGGACGCGAAGGAACTGATGTACGGGGCCATCCGGGGCATGCTCAGCAGTCTCGACCCCTACTCGGTGTTCCTCGACGAGGAGTCGTTCACCGATTTCCAGGTGCAGACCGAGGGTGAGTTCGGCGGGCTGGGGATCCAGATCACGGCGCGCGACGGTGTCCTGACGGTTGTCAGTCCCATCGAGGGAACGCCGGCGTACGATCTCGGCATCCAGTCCGGTGACCGCATCATCGCCATTGAGGGCGAGACGACGCGCGGCATCACGACCGACCAGGCCATCCTGAAGCTGCGGGGCGAGCCCGGCACGAAGGTCAACATCACCATCTACCGCGAGGGTCTTGATGAGAACCTCGAGTACACGGTCACCCGCGACATCATCCGCATCGACAGCGTCCCGTACGCATTCCTCATGGACGACGATATCGGCTACGTCAGGATCTCCCGGTTCTCGCGGACGACGGCCACGGAGCTCGAGGACCAGCTCGATGAGCTCGACGCGCAGGGCATGCGCGGTCTCGTCGTCGACCTGAGGAGCAATCCCGGCGGTCTTCTGTCCGAGGCGGTCGATGTCAGCAACGTGTTCCTCGACACCGGTGAGCTCGTGGTGAGCACGCGCGGCCGGGTCAAGGAGCAGAACAAGGGGTTCTACGCGAGCACGCCGGCCAGATACTCGCGCGACTTCCCGATCGTGGTGCTTGTCAACGGCGGCAGCGCCAGCGCGTCCGAGATCCTCGCGGGAGCCATCCAGGACTGGGACCGCGGCATCGTTGCCGGGACGACGAGTTTCGGCAAGGGCTCGGTGCAGACGCTGATGCGGCTGAGACCGCTCACGAAGGAGTGCGCGGTCAAGCTGACGACCGCGAAGTGGTATACGTCGAGCGGCCGTCTGATCGAGAAGCCCGAACGCTGGGAGACCGAAGAGCTCGCTGATGCCGAGGGGACCGACGGTGAGGACGTGGAGGTCGAAGAGGCCAAGCCGGAGTTCCGCACGGCCGGCGGCCGGATCGTCTATGGCGGCGGCGGCGTGAACCCCGATGTCACCATCGAGGGCGGTCGCCGGTCCGATGTCACGGTCGACCTCGAACGTCGGGAGGAGTTCTTCGAGTTCGCCATCCAGTACCTGAGCGACCACGAGATCGCCGGGCCGGACATCGAGGTCACCGATGAGATGTGGGATGAGTTCCTCACGTTTCTCGAGGAGGATGAGTTCGAATTCACGCGCGACGAGCTCTCGGGGGTTCGCGACGAGATCGAGCTCTCGATGCGACGGGACCTGGCGCGGAAGCTCTGGGGTCGCGAGCGCGCCTACGAGGTCGCCATCGCCGGTGACACGCAGCTCAGCCGGACCGTCGCCCTGACCATGCAGGCGACCGACCTGGACGATCTCTTCACGCTGGCCGAGGACTACGTTGCGGCCGAGGGCGAGCAGGTCGACGAGTAGCCGCTCGGCGAGCAGTAGATCGACGAACCACCGCCCGGTCAGCACCAGGGCGCAGAAGTGGCGGAATGAACGATATTCGGGGCGGAGGCCGGAGGCTTCCGCCCCGCTCTCTTGACTGCCGCGAAACGACCCGCCATACTCCACTTATGCTGATTCGAGACATCTCCGTCGATCCTCCGCTCGTCCTCGCGCCCCTGGCCGGGTTGACCGACAGCGCCATGCGCAGGCTCTGCCGGCGCAACGGCGCGTCCATGGTCTGGACCGAGATGGTCAGCGCCGAGGGCGCCATCCGGAACAGCTGGAAGACGTTCGAGCTTCTCGCGTTCCACGAGGAGGAGCGGCCGATCGCGTTCCAGCTCTTCGGGAGCCGCCCGGAGTCGATGGCCGAGGCGACGCGCCGCGCCGCGGCGCTGAAACCCGACGCCATCGACGTCAACGCGGGCTGTCCGGTCAAGAAGGTCGTTAAGTCGACGTCGGGCGCCGCGCTCATGAAGGATCTCGAGCTTCTTCGCGACGTCGTCCAGGCCGTCATCGAGTCGACGACGCTCCCGGTCACCGTCAAGATCCGGAGCGGGTGGGACGAGTGCTCGATCAACGCGCCCGAGGCCGCGGGAATGCTCGGCGAGCTTGGCGTTGCCGCGATCACGGTCCATCCGAGGACGCGCTCGCAGGGGTTCAAGGGCGTGTCCGACTGGAGCCTCCTGCCGGAGGTCAAGCGGTCGTGCTCGGTCCCCGTCATCGGGAGCGGTGACGTGAAGACGCCCGAGGACGCGCTCCGCATGCTCGAGGAGACCGGAGTCGACGGTGTGATGATCGGACGCGGCGCGGTCGGGAACCCGTGGCTCTTCTCGCGCGCAGCCGCCCTCATCGCCACGGGGAAGGTGCCGCCCGAACCCACGCTCGCCGAGCGACTCCGCCTCGCCATCGAACATCTCGGACTCATCGTCGAGGCCAAGGGCGAGCATCGCGGCGTGATGGAGATGAGGAAGCACATCGTGGCGACGCTCAAGGGGTTCCCGGGCGCCGTCGAACTCAGACGCGAGCTCGTCATCATGGAGGGGAGCGAGAACGTACGCGCCCGGCTCGAACGCGCGCTCGCGGAGGAGGTCCGATGCGACGATTCGAACGGATGATGAGAACCACGCTGCTTCTTTCCGCGTGCGCCGCGCTGCTGGCCGTCGCGGGCTGCGGCGGGCCGCCGACGTTCACGGGCAGCGGAGCGGAGACCATCGAGATGGTCACGCACGTCGTCGCCGACGGCGAGAGCTTCGCATCGCTGGCCGATGACTACTACGGGACGACGGACGCCGCGAGCTTCCTTGCGGAGGCCAACGGAGTCGCACCGGGCTTTGCCCTCGACCGCGGCGCTCTTGTGGACGTTCCCGTCGGCGAGGAGGACGTGGCCCGGTACGCGCGCCGCACGGAGGCGAAGTCACACTACAACCGCGGCACCGAGCATGCGGAGGCGGGTGAGCTCAGGAAGGCCACGGAGGAGTTCCGCGAGGCGCTCCGTATCGACCCGAGGTTCGTCGACGCCGGATACAACCTCGGCGTCGTGCTCCTGATGATGGGGGAGCCGTCCGCCGCCGTCGCCATGCTCGACCAGGTGCTCGCCGTCCGGCCGAACGACCCGGACATCGTCTTCGCGCTCGGCAAGGCGCTGTTCGACGGCGGAGACACCGCCGGCGGGCTCGCGCACTTCGAACACGCGCTGACGCTCGACCCGTCGCACGAAGAGGCCATGTTCTCGCGAGCCGTGGCGTTGCTCGACGTGGGGCGGCTGGAGGACGGGATCTTCGCGCTCGACGCGTATCTCCGTCGCCATCCCTCGGGCAGTTGGGCGGAGGTCGCCAGGACCCGCCTCATCGAACTCGCGGGAGAGGCCGCGTTCGAGCGGCTGCGCGCGAGCGAGGGGCGCGACGTTCCGGGCGAGCTGACGATCGGGACGGAGCCGGCCACCGGCGCTGAGCCGGGAACGGTCGTTCCCTGGGAAGCGGGCCGGCCGTGATAGAGCTCCGCGACGTCGGTGTGACCTTTCCGGGCGCTGCGCGCCCTTCACTCGATGGTGTGAACCTGTCGATCGCCGCCGGTGAGACCGTTGCGCTCGCCGGTCCGAGCGGCTCCGGCAAGACGAGCCTGTTGAGACTGCTCAACGCGCTTCTCCTGCCGACGACGGGGAGCGTCTCGGTTGATGGGATGGACACGCGCGATGACGCATCGCTCTGGGAGATACGCCGTCGCGTCGGTCTGGTCTTTCAGAACCCCGATGACCAGATCGTGAGCACGACCGTCGAGCGCGAGCTCGCATTCGGGATGGAGAATCTGGGGCTCGACCGGGACGAAATGCGTTCGCGCGTTGAGACGCTGCTTCCGATGCTCGGACTCGAGCAGCTCCGCGACCGGCCGCCGCACCGGCTGTCGGGCGGGGAGAAGCAGCGCGTCGCGGTGGCGGCGGTGCTGGCGATGCGTCCGCGCCATCTTCTTCTCGACGAGCCCACCTCGCTCCTCGACGCCCGCGGCCGCGCGGACCTCTGGGCGTTGCTCGCCGAGCTCCGCTCCCGTGAGGAGCGGACCGTCATCCACGTCACCCAGTTCCCCGAGGAGATCGCGTACGCCGACCGGGCTGTCGTGCTCGTCGAGGGACGCGTCGTCTTCGACGCGCCGCCACGCGAGCTCTTCGCCGCCGGGAGCGGCGCCGATGGCTGGGGACTCCGTCCGCCGCCCGCGATGGGTCTCGCCGGGGCTCTGAGAACGGCCGGCCGACCGCTGCCGGAGGACATCCTGACGATGGACGAGCTCATCGAGGCTCTGGCCGGAGGGACACAGTGAGAATAGTCCTCGACAGCGTGGGCCTGACGTACGACCGCGGTCTTCCAACGGCCCGGAGCGGACTCGGAGGCGTGAGTCTGTCGATCGGCGCCGGAGACGCCGTGGCCATCATGGGGCCGACCGGATCCGGCAAGACGACGCTCCTCGAGATCGCCGCCGGGCTCGTCGCTCCGACGACCGGATCGGCGTCACTCGACGAGGCGGAGGACGGCGCATCCCTCAAGTCACGGGTGGGACTCGTCTACCAGTTCCCGGAGCTCCAGTTCTTCGAGGAGACCGTCTTCGACGAGGTCGCATACGGTCTCCGAGCGGCGCGGATCGGCGAGGACGAAGTCGTTCGTCGCGTGCACGCAGCGCTCGACCGAGTCCGTCTGAAGCCGTCGAGCTTCGTGGAGCGCTCTCCGCTGACGCTGAGCGCGGGTGAGCAGCGCCGTGCCGCCATCGCGGCCCTCGTCGTGCTCGAACGCCCGTTCCTGCTTCTCGATGAGCCGAGCGCGGGGCTTGATCCGAGGACGCGCGACCGCATCCTCGAACTCATCCACCGGGAGCGGGAGGCCGGGCGCGCCATTCTCCTTGTGACGCACGACCCGGAGCTTGCCGAGGAGACGGTCGACCGGATCGTGGTGCTCTCGAGCGGGAGCATCGTGGCGGACGGGTCTCCGGCCGACGTGTTCGGCGATGCCGGACTTCTCGAGCGACTGGGTCTCGAGGCGCCGCCGGCACACGAACTCGTGAACGCGCTCTCACGTCGGGATCCCGCCGTCGCGCGCGACGTGGCCTCCGTTGTGCTCGGGAGGCCCGCCTTGCGGGATGGCGTGTCAAATGATAGATTCTAGGCGGTTTCCGCCGGCCCGGGAGGACAGCTGACCGGCCGGGTCCGACGACAGATGGCGTCTACCGGAGGTGGCACCACGTGAAGACCAAGGCCCGCGTCATGAGCGCCGATGACATGCGTCGCGCGATCACGCGCATGGCCCACGAGATCCTGGAGCGCAACGGGGGGCTCGAGGGGCTGGCGGTGATCGGTATCCAGACGAGGGGAGCATTCGTGGCGGGACGGCTGGCTGCTGCGATCGAGGAGATCGAGCAGGCCTCGCTTCCCGTCGGCGTGCTCGACATCACGCTCTAT
Source organism: bacterium (assembly GCA_029990205.1). Lineage (GTDB taxonomy): Bacteria > Joyebacterota > Joyebacteria > Joyebacterales > Joyebacteraceae > JAPEKQ01. The sequence continues at coordinate 93,842 of JAPEKQ010000002.1, read as the reverse complement.
CGCGACGACCTGCAGACGATCGCCGAGCAGCCGGTTGTGAATGAGAGCAACATCCCGTTCGACATACAGGGGAAGACCCTCGTGCTGGCCGACGACGTGCTGTTCACCGGGCGCACAGTCCGGGCGGCGCTCGACGAGATCATCGACTTCGGGCGTCCCAAGTCCGTCCAACTGGCGGTGATGGTCGATCGCGGGCACCGGGAGCTTCCGATCCGGGCCGACTACGTCGGCAAGAACGTGCCGACCTCCGAGCGCGAGGTCATCGCCGTGCGCATGCAGGAGAAGGACGGCTCCGATGAGGTCGTCATTCTCTCGCGCGAGGACTGAGAACCGAGCCACATCGAGGAGACACTTCGTGAGGACCAAAGCACGCACCGCCCTGCTTCTCGGGTCTGTCGTGGCGCTCGCAGCGTTGGCGCTCAGCGGTTGCGTGTACTACAACACGTTCTACCACGCCAGGAGCGCCTACGCCGATGCCGAGAGCATCCGGGCGACGAGGCCGCCGGACTCCGAGCCGACATCACAGGAGAACGAGCATCTTGACCGCGCCATCGAGAAGAGCGGGCGTGTGCTGACGCTCTATCCGAACTCGGACTGGGCGGACGACGCGCTGCTGCTGATGGCGAACGCGCTCTACCGACAGGGGAAGTACGAGAGCGCGGAGATGCGCCTGAACGACTTCGCAGCGCTCTATCCCGACAGCGATCTCTCCGCGGAAGCGGGCTATCTGCTCGCTGCCGTCATGCTCGCCCGGGACAACCCGGTCTCGGCTGAGCAGACACTTGCGGATCTTGCGTACGCGGACCCGCCGGTCGACCTCTCCGATGACGCTCTCGTGATGGTCGGCCGCGCCAGACACTCGCGGCGCCACTTCGACGAGGCGGCCGAGGCCTACGCGCTGGCGCTGGAGCGTTTCCCGAACAGCGATCTCCGCGCGGAGATCCGATTCCTCGCCGCCGAGAACTTCGTGGCGATGGGAAGGCTCGAGGAGGCGGCGCACCACCTCGCCGCGGTCAGCGACGAGCGTGGAGCCCGGCAGCTTGCGTTCGAAGCGCGTGTCCGGCTGGCCGAGGTCTATCTTGATGTCAATCGCCTGGAGGATGCTCTCGAGGTTCTCGGCGACGTGGAACGTCGCACGACCGATCGCGATGATCTGGACCGCGTGCTCCTCCTGAGGGGACGCACGCAGGAGATGATGGGTGATCTCGAGGACGCAGTCTCCACGTACGAGGGTATCGCCGCGTCGCATGAGCGGTCGAACGCCGCGGCCGAGGCGCTCTATCGCGTCGGTCTGATCCGTCGTGACGGATTCGGGACCTTCGAGGAAGCCGTCGAATCGTTCCGCGACGCCAAGGATGAGGCTCCGCGAAGCGATGTGTCGCGTGAGGCCGGAGATGCCATCCGCGACATCGAGGAGCTCCAGGAGTCGCTCGCTCTCATCGAGAGCTGGCTCGCCGGTCCCGAGGAGACCCCGACTGAGGCGGACACTCTCGCCGGCCTGGCCGACACGCTGTCCGCGTCCGCGGACACGCTGCTCGCGGCCGCCGACTCCTCGATTGCCCCGGCCGACTCCTTGATTGCTCCAGCCGATTCACTGGCGGCGGTCGCGGAAGCCGTCGACGAGTCGCAGTTCGTGACGATGCTCAGCGACTCGCTGTCGATTCCGGCCGACTCGCTGGCCATTCCAGCCGATTCCCTCGCCGTCACACTGCTCGACACGCCTGCCGCCGCCGAACCCGACACCGTCGTGGTTCCGGAAGAGGCGAGGGCGATGTTCCGCGCGGGCGAGCTCTACCTCTTCAAGATGGACAATGCCGAGGAGGCCGTCGGGTACTACGAGATGGTCGTCGAACACTTCGGCAACACGCCGCTCGGGCCGAAGGCGGCGCTGGCCGCCGCGTGGGCGCGGAGCGAGATGCTCGAGCAGCCCATGCTGTCCGCCGAGGCCTACCGCGGGATCATCGAGATGTATCCGGACACGGACTACGCTCGCGAGGCCGAGAAGGCTCTCGGGATCGAGCCCGCCGAACCAGAAGCGGACGCCGAAGATGAGGTCACGGGAGGATCGTCCGGCGAGCCGCTCGAGGAGGTCGAGAGCGGGACCTTCGATGACATCCCTGACGAGACACCGGACGAGCCTCTGCCGGCCGGCGGCGGGGAGGACCAGCCTTGACGCTTATCAGGAGTGTTGCGGGTGTGCGCGGGATCGTGCCGCGTGACCTCGATGAGAACATCGCGCGACGGCACGCGCGCGCATTCGGAGAGCTCGCCGGTGGCCGCGTCGCGGTCGGGTGGGACTCCCGCCCGGGCGGAGACGCGCTCGAGGCGGCCGTCGTCCAGGGACTTCTCATCGCCGGTGTGACGCCGGTCCAGCTCGGTATCGTGCCGACCCCGACCGTCGGTGTGGCCGTCCGCACCCGGGGATGCGCGGGCGGCATCTGCATCACCGCGAGTCACAATCCGGGGGAGTACAACGGCCTGAAGTTCTTCTCGGGCTCCGGCGTGTTCGTGACGCGCGAGGAAGGCGAACGGATCTTCGACGCCGCCGACGCGCTCGCGGGAAGAGCCGCGGCGCCGTGCCCGGACCCGGAGGTTGCGCCGGAGACCGCCGACGCGATCAGGACACACATCGAGCTGGTTCTGGACACACAGCACGTGGACCGCGCCGCCGTGGCCGACGCGGCTCCTCGAATCGTCGTCGACTGCTGCAACGCGGCGGGTTCGGTGATCCTCCCGCAGCTTCTGCGGAGGCTCGGGTGCGAGGTCGTCGAGGTGTTCACCGAGGTCGGCACAGGGTTCCCGCGTGTGGCGGAGCCTGTCCCCGAGAGCCTCACGGCGCTCGGGGATCGCGTCCGTGAGACCGGTGCGGCGGCAGGCTTTGCGTGTGATCCGGACGCGGACCGTCTCGCCATCGTCGACGAGACCGGTCTGGCCGTCGGTGAAGAGTTCACGCTGGCGCTCGCGACCGGTGCGGTGCTTGCGACCACGCCGGGCCCCGTGGTGACCAATGTCTCGACGAGTCGGATGATGGACGACGTCGCAGCCTCGTACGGGGTGAACGTTCATCGCACGGCGGTGGGCGAAGCGAACGTTGTGGAGAAGATGTTCGAGGTCTCAGCCGTCGTGGGAGGTGAGGGGAACGGTGGGGTCGTGCTGCCGGACGTGCAGCCCGGCCGCGACGCGGCGACGGCGGTGGCGCTCATCGTGTCGCACATGGCCCGCAGAGGCGTGGCGACCGTCGGAGAGCTCGTGCGCGAGCTCACGCCCTATGCGATCGTGAAAAGGAAGCTCCCGGCGGCGACCCGGTCGACCGCCGAGCTGGAGAGTGCGCTGGTCGCCGTACTGACCGGTGGAGAGATCGACCGGACCGATGGAGTCAAGATCTCGTGGGCCGACAGATGGGTCCACGTACGCCCTTCGAACACGGAGCCGATCGTACGTGTTATCGCCGAAGCGCCGGATGCCGATGGCGCGGACGCGCTCGCGACGAGAGCCGAGAAGGCTCTCGGAGGCTCCGGGGAAGGAAGAGCATAGATGTGCGGGATCATCGGATGCGTGACGAGGAAGGACGACATGGTGCCGACTCTCGTTGAGGGTCTGCGCCGGATGGAGTACCGCGGCTACGACAGCGCGGGTGTCGCCGTTCTGCATGACGGTCGCGTTGACGTCCGGAAGACGGTCGGCAAGATCGAGGCGCTCGCGGGCGTGCTGTCCGGCGACCCGGTCATCGGCGGCACCGGCATCGCGCACACGCGGTGGGCGACCCACGGGGAGCCGTCGGCGATGAACGCCCATCCTCACTCGGACAGCACCGGCAAGATCGCGGTCGTCCACAACGGCATCGTCGAGAACTACCGTCCTCTGAGGCGGCAGCTCGAGACCGAGGGACACTCGTTCCAGACGGAGACCGATACCGAGGTCCTCGCGCACCTCATCGAGAAGTACTACACGGGCGACCTTGCCGCGGCGGTTCGCGCAGCGCTCGCGGGGGTTCACGGCGCGTACGGCATCGCGGCCATCCACGCCGACGAGCCGGAGATGCTCGTCGCCGCGAGGAACGGCAGCCCGCTCATCGTCGGCATCGGGCGCGAGGGCTACTTCGTCGCCTCCGACGTCGCCGCGCTCGTCCGTCACACGAAGGACGTCGTCTACCTCGACGACCGCGAGATGGTCGTGGCGACGCCGGACGGATTCTCCACCACGACGCTCCAGAACGTCTCTATCACCAAGGACGTCGAGCGGATCACGTGGGACGTCGATCAGATGCAGAAGAACGGCTACCCGCATTACATGCTCAAGGAGATCAATGAGCAGGAGCGGACGGTCATGGACGCCGTACGCGGCCGGCTCATCGAGGCGTCGGGCGACGCGTTTCTCGGAGGGCTCCGGGAGCATCGCGATGCGCTCAAGAAGGCCGAGAGGATCCTCATCCTCGCGTGCGGGACCTCCTGGCACTCGGGACTCATCGGCGAGTACATGCTCGAGGATCTCGCCAGGGTCTCGGTCGAGGTCGAGTACGCCTCCGAGTTCCGCTACCGCAACCCTGTCATCAACCCGGGCGACCTCGCCATCGTCATCAGTCAGTCCGGTGAGACGCGCGACACGCTCGCGGCGATGGGGGAGGTCCAGCGGCGCGGCGGCACCACGCTCGGCATCGTCAACGTCGTCGGCTCGTCGATCGCTCGTCAGAGCGACGGCGGAGTCTACACGCACGCCGGCCCCGAGATCGGGGTGGCTTCGACCAAGGCCTTCACATCGCAGGTCATGGTTCTGGCCGCGATCGCGCTCTCGGTCGGCCGCGCGCACAGCATCTCCGTCATCGACGGTCGCCGGATCGTCCGCGCCATGCTCGACATTCCGAGTCAGATCGGGGATATCCTGGGGCAGAGCGGCAAGGTCGAGAAGATCGCCGAGAAGTACGCGGGCCACCAGAACTTCCTGTACCTCGGCCGCGGCTACAACTTCCCGGTCGCGCTCGAGGGCGCTCTGAAGCTCAAGGAGATCAGTTACATCCACGCCGAGGGCTACCCGGCCGCCGAGATGAAGCACGGTCCGATCGCGCTCATCGACGAGAAGATGCCGGTCGTGTTCATCGCGACGCAGGACCCGTTCTACGAGAAGATCCTCTCGAACATGGAGGAGGTGAAGTCGCGCGGCGGGCGGGTGCTCGCCATCGCGACCGAGGGCGACACCGAGGTCGCCAGGATCGCCGACGACGTGTTGGAGGTTCCCGATACCCTGCCCCATCTCATGCCGCTGCTCGCGGTCGTGCCGCTCCAGCTGCTGGCGTACTACATCGCCGTGCTGCGAGGGTGCGATGTCGATCAGCCGCGCAATCTCGCCAAGAGCGTGACGGTTGAATAGGAGACAGCGTGTCTCGTGAAGAGATCTACAAGCTGACCCAGAAGGTCCGCTGCTCTGGTTGAGCATCCAAGCTGGGTCCGGAGGACCTCGCCGAAGCGCTCAAGGGCCTTGCGCCGATCGTGGATCCGCGCGTCCTCGTCTCGACGAGCACGGCGGACGACGCCGGGGTGTATCGTCTTAACGACGACACCGCGCTGGTGTTCACGCTCGACTTCTTCACGCCCGTTGTCGACGATCCGTTCGACTTCGGCCGCGTGGCCGCGGCCAACTCCATCTCCGATGTCTACGCGATGGGCGGCACGCCGCTCATCGGGCTCAACATCGTCTGCTTCCCGGACGGCGATCTTCCCAACGCCGTGCTCGGTGACATTCTCGCCGGCGCACAGAAGAAGGCGCTCGAGGCCGGGGTCCTGACGATCGGCGGGCACTCGGTGAGCGATCAGGAACTCAAGTTCGGGATGGCCGTCGTCGGAACCATCCACCCGGATCGCATCGTGTCGAACGTGGGCGCGACGCCGGGTGATGTGATGGTCCTCACGAAGCCGCTCGGGACGGGCGTGATCGCGACCGGCATCAAGTTCGAGCGGGTGCCGGCGGAGACGGTGGGCGCGCTCACCGAGCAGATGGCGACGCTCAACCGGTCGGCTTCGCGCGCGATGATCGCCGCCGGCGCGCATGCGGCGACCGACGTCACGGGTTTCGGTCTGATAGGACACGCGCTCGAGATGGCCGAGGGGAGCGGCGTGACCATCGAGATCGACGCCGCCGAACTCCCGTTGATGGATGGGGCACGCGAGCTCTGTGCTGACGGGATCGCCCCGGGCGGTCTGGGCACCAACCGGCACTTCTACTCGCCTCGCGTCTCGATCGAGACAGCGGACACCGTGGTCACCGAACTGACATTCGATCCGCAGACCTCTGGCGGACTCCTGGTGGCGCTTCCCGAGGACGCGCTCCCGGTCTTCGAGCGGGAGATGGCCGTGGACGAGGCCGGCTGGTGGCGTATCGGCCGCGTCAGACCCCAGGGACCGCACCCCATCTCCCTGCGCTAGCCCGCAGGGCGTGCGCCCCGCGCTAGCTCGCGCGGCACTTGTCGGTTATACTGCTTCGTAGAGTCCGGTCCGGGACCGGACATGCCCGGTCGCAGACGGACACGTCCGGCCATCCGCCGGACGCACCGATATGCGGGGATGGATGGGTCCTGGTGGGCCCCGAGGGCTTCAAACCCTTATGCTGGGCGGTTAATCCCGTCCGGGGTGGGTTCGATTCCCACACATTCCCGCCACAACCATTTCACGTTTCGGAGGCTCCAACTAGTGAAGGCCCTGGCGCTTCTCTCTGGTGGGCTCGACAGCCTGCTCGCTGCCCGTCTGATCATGGAACAGGGCATCGAGGTGATAGGCGTGAGCTTCGTCTCGCCGTTCTTCGGTGCGGGAGGAGCGAAGATCGGTGCGGAGGAGCTCGGTATCGAGCTCGTCGTCATCGATATCACCGAGGAGATCTTCCGAACGATCGAGGCGCCGAAGCACGGGTACGGCAAGCACATGAACCCGTGCATCGACTGCCACGCGATGATGGTCAAGACGGCCGCCGGCAAGCTCGAGGAGCTCGGGGCCTCCTTCATCGTCACCGGCGAGGTCGTCGGTCAGCGCCCGAAGTCGCAGATGCGGTTCGGACTCGGCGCCGTCGAGCGCGAGTCCGGGATCGGGGGGCGCCTGCTCAGGCCGCTGTCCGCGAAGCTCCTGGCGCCGACGGTGCCGGAGCTCGAGGGATGGGTCGACCGGGAGAAGCTCCTCGGTCTCCACGGGCGGACCCGGAAGCCGCAGATCGAGCTGGCCGAGCAGTTCGGCATCGAACGGTACGCCTCGCCGGCCGGCGGTTGCCTTCTGACCGACGAGAACTTCGCGAGAGCTCTGAAGGATGTCAGGAAGCACGGGGCGCTCTCATCGGTCGATGTCCGGCTGATCTCGATGGGGCGGCAGTTCCGGCTCACGGATACCGCGAAGCTCATCGTCGGGCGCAACCACGCGGAGAACGAGCGGCTCTTTGAACTCGAGTCCGAAGGTGTGATGTTCATCAAGGCCGTGGAGCACAAGGGGCCGGTCGGCGTCTTCCGGGGCGAACCGACCCCGGAGAACCTTGAGATGTCCTCGCGACTGGTCGCGCGCTACGCGGACACCGAGGAGGGCGAGAGCATCCGCGTCCGCTGCTGGGGTGGTGACGCCGAGCCCGCGGAGTTCGTGGTTGAGCCGTTCACCTCCCGGCGCGTCAAGGAGCTCGCGATCTGATGAGAACCGGTCCCGCCGCACTCGTGCTCGTGCTCGCAGTCGCGATACTGGTTCCGGCGGTCGCGATGGGGCAGGGGTCGGTCACGCGGCAAGGGGCGGTGACGGGGCAGGAGGCGGCGTCCACAAGGCCGGGCGGCGCGAGGGTTCTCATCGCGTCGGCAGCCTACCCGGGGCTCGGTCAGTTTCTCAACGGGACCGAGCGCAAGGCCGCCATCATCGGCGGCGTGGAGGCCCTGCTGATCGCTCAGCTCGTTCTGGAGGATCGCTGGACCCGCTACGCGCTCAGGAACTACTACGAGACGGGCGACAACGACTATTTCGAGGAATACTCGGAGCACTTCGACAGAAGACAGACACTGATCTGGTGGACGGCCATCCTCGCGCTCTACAGCATCACGGATGCGTACGTCGACGCACATCTCTCGGGCTTCGATGACAACACCCCGGGCGGGCTGGACGCGGCGGTCGCCGCATCTCCCGCCGCGCGCGGAGACGGCTTCCGCGTCGGATTCGAGGTCAGGTTCTAAAGGAAGGAACACGTGATGGCGACAAGCGGCAGGAAGCCGGCGTCCCGCAAGGGCTACTACAGGGATTTCGTGGAGACGGTCGTCACGGCCGTCCTGCTCGCACTCATTCTGCGCGCGTTCGTCGTCCAGACCTTCCGCATCCCTTCCGGTTCGATGGAGGACTCTCTGCTGATCGGGGACTTCCTCGTCGTCAACAAGTTCATCTACGGCATCAAGGTGCCGTTCACCGAGACAAGGCTCCGCGGCATCCGCGAGCCGAAGCGCGGTGACATCATCGTCTTCGAGTATCCCAACCCCGACCCGCGCGCGCCGAAGGAGAACTACGTGAAGCGCTGCATCGGCACGCCGGGCGACATCGTCGAACTCAAGAACAACGCGCTCTATGTCAACGGCGAGCGCGTCGTCGAGGAGTACATCAAGCTCAAGCCGCCGACCCCGCGCTGGTCGAGCTTCGGTCCGGTCAAGGTTCCCGAGGGTCAGCTCCTGATGCTCGGCGACAACCGCAACTGGAGCGCCGACAGCAGGGAGTGGGGGTTCCTCGACAAGAGCCTGATGCAGGGCAAGGCGATCGTCATCTACTGGTCCTGGGATTCCACGCTCAGCCGGCCTCGATTCGACCGGCTGTTCAGCCTGATTCGCTGATACAGGGCCGTTTTCCGCACCCCTTTCCGCTTGACACCCCCTCCGTGCGGGTCTATGTTGACTCGTAGATTAGCACTCTCGTTATACGAGTGCTAACATCCTCGGGAGGGGATCGTGACGCGGGCAGACCTGACAGAGCGTGAGGAGAAGATCCTCACAGCCGTCATCCGGGACTACGTCGAGACGGCGAGACCTGTGAGTTCGAGCGCTGTTGTGAAGCGTTCGGGACTCGACGTGTCGTCCGCGACCGTGCGCAACGTCATGCGCGCGCTCGAGGAGCGAGGTCTCATCAGGCAGCCGCACACCTCCGCGGGACGCATACCGGCCGACGAGGGGTACCGGTACTACGTCGACCGGCTCATGGGCCCCGTCCTTCTTCCGGAGAGAGACCGCACGAGACTCACCGCCGAGCTGACGGTGTTGCGGGGGCACGACCTCGCGACCGTCCTCACCGAAGTCTCCCGCATGGTCAGCGACGTTGCGCACCAGCTCGCCGTCGGGCTCGAGCCCGCCGTGGAGAGCAGCGTCATCGAGCGGATGGAGGTCGTCCCGCTCGATGCGACCAGATGTCTGGCGGCCGTCAGCATGCGGTCCGGCCAGACACGGAGCGCCGTCTTCGAGTGCGCGTCACCGGCCGACCGACAGACCGCTCAGGCCGCGACCGCGCTGCTCAACGATTGGGTCGCCGGACTGGCCGTCGGCGACGCCGAGAAGATCCTGGCGACGAAGGTTGGGGAGAAGGACTGCCCGTTCGCGAGTCTGCTCTGCCCGCTCGTCGAGCAGTGGCCTGCTCTGTTCCATTTCCACGACTCAGAGCGCGTGCACTACGAGGGCGCGCGGTACATGCTGCGGCATCCGGAGTTCTCGGATGACGCATCGATCCTCGGTGAGATCCTCGACAGCGAAGAGGCTCTTGCCGATCTCGTCCGTGGTCCGGCCGACCCGCAGGACGTGGCGGTCACCATCGGTGGCGAGAACAGACGGAAGAAGATGCGCGGTGTATCGCTCATCGTCGGAAGCTATCGGGTCGGCGCGACCGTGGGACGCATCGGCGTCATCGGTCCGACCCGGATGCGCTACCGCCGGCTCGTGGGACTCGTCGGTCATCTCTCGGGGCTTCTCGACGATTTCTTCTCGTCGGACGGGACCGAGGAGCGGCGCTAGCGCTATCGGTTTCGACCGGCACGTTGACATCGACTGACACACCGAACAGGAGTCTTCGGTCAGACATGACTGCAAGGAAGAGACACGACAACGAGAAGCATCCGGAGGGCGCCGACGCCTCCGGAGCCAACGCGCCCTTCGAGAACCCGGCGACCACGGGAGCTGAGGTCGGCGAATCCGAGGGCGAAGCAGTGTCGGACCTCGAGGCGCTCGAGAACGAGCTCAGCGAGGCCAACAGGAAGTGGCTGCGCGCGCTGGCCGACCTGGACAACTACCGGAAGCGGGTCGAGCGCGAGAAGGCACGATGGGACGTCGAGGCGCGGGAGGGGATTCTCCTGCCGCTGCTCGAGGTCGTTGACAATTTCGAGCGGGCGCTCGCGGAGGGGGCTCAGGATGAGTCCGGCGCGGCCGTTCCGTTCCGAGAGGGCGTCGAGCTGATCTTCAAGCACCTGTTGGATGTGCTGGAGAAGGCGGGCGTCCGTCCGGTCGAGACGGACGGCATGGGGTTCGACCCCAACGTCCATGAGGCCGTCGGCAGGGTGCCGTCGGACGAGCACGAGCCGGACGAGATCGTTCAGGTCATGCAGAAGGGATACACACTGGGTGAGCGGCTCCTGAGACCATCTCGCGTCATCGTCGCGAGCTAGTGAGCCGACTTGCCGCCAGAACGGACCCCCGGACGCGGCGATGCGCCGCGAGAGATGGGGGAGGAAAGGAAGTGGGAGTATGAGTAAGGTCATCGGAATCGATCTCGGCACGACCAACTCGGTCGTCGCCGTCATGGAAGGCGGAGAGCCTACCGTCATTGCCAACCCCGAGGGCGGTCGCACGACGCCGTCCGTCGTGGCGTTCACCAAGACGGGCGAGCGGCTCGTCGGCCAGGTCGCGAAGCGGCAGGCCATCACCAACCCCGAGAACACGATCTTCTCGATCAAGCGGTTCGTCGGGCGGCGGTACGGAGAGGTCTCCGAGGAAATGGGGCTGGTCCCGTACAAGGTCATCGATGATGGCGGTGCGGTGAAGGTCGAGGCGCAGGGCAAACAGTATGCACCGCCCGAGATCTCGGCGATGATCCTCCAGGCCATGAAGAACACGGCCGAGCAGCATCTCGGCGAGAAGGTCGAGAAGGCCGTCATCACCGTTCCGGCCTACTTCAACGACGCGCAGCGGCAGGCCACGAAGGACGCCGGCAGGATCGCCGGGCTCGAAGTGCTCCGTATCATCAATGAGCCGACGGCCGCGTCGCTGGCCTACGGTATCGACAAGAAGGGGCAGGAGAAGATCGCCGTCTACGACTTCGGCGGCGGCACGTTCGACATCTCGATCCTCGAGATCGACGAGGGCCTCGTCAAGGTGCTCTCCACCAACGGTGATACCCACCTTGGTGGCGACAACCTCGACCACCGCGTCATCGACTGGATCGCGGAGGAGTTCAAGAAGGAGCACGGCATCGATCTCACGCAGGATTCGATGGCGCTCCAGCGTCTGAAGGAGGCCGCCGAGAAGGCCAAGAGCGAGCTCTCGACGACGCTGCAGACCGACATCAACCTGCCGTTCATCACGGCCGATGCGACGGGTCCGAAGCACCTGACCCTGAGTCTTACGCGCGCGAAGTTCGAGTCGCTCGTGGACGATCTGCTTCAGCGGACGGTCGAGCCGTGCAAGAAGGCTCTGGCGGACGCGAAGCTCTCGCCGTCTGACATCGACGAGATCGTGCTGGTCGGTGGCTCGACGCGGATCCCGAAGGTCAACGAGATCGTGAAGGATCTCTTCGGCAAGGAGCCTCACAAGGGCGTCAACCCGGATGAAGTCGTCGCGGTCGGCGCGGCCATCCAGGGCGCCATCCTCGCGGGCGAGTCGGACGTCAAGGACGTCCTGCTGCTCGACGTCACCCCGCTCTCGCTCGGTATCGAGACGCTGGGCGGCGTGATGACTCCGCTGATCACGCGGAACACGACCATCCCGACGAAGAAGAGCCAGATCTTCTCGACGGCCGAGAACAACCAGCCCGCGGTCTCCATTCACGTGCTCCAGGGTGAGCGCGCGATGGCGGCGCAGAACCGGACGCTCGGGAAGTTCGACCTGACCGAGATTCCGCCGGCGCCGAGGGGCATGCCGCAGATCGAGGTGACCTTCGACATCGACGCGAACGGCATCGTTCACGTCTCCGCGAAGGATCTCGGGACCGGCAAGGAGCAGAAGATCCGCATCGAGGTCTCGAGCGGTCTGGACGACTCCGAGATCGACAAGATGGTCAAGGACGCCGAGGCGCACGCGGGCGAGGACGAGGCGAAGCGCAAGGAGGTCGAGCTTCGCAACCAGGCCGACGCGCTGGTCTTCTCGACCGAGAAGTCTCTCAAGGAGCACGGGGACGCGCTCGACGCCAGCGAGAAGCAGGCGATCGAGGATGCCGCCGCCAAGCTCAAGGAGACGCTTAAGGAAGGCGACGCCGCGGCCATCGAGCGCGACATGGAAGCGCTCACGACCGCGTCGCACAAGATCGCCGAGAAGATGTACGCCAGCGCCACGAACGCGCAGGGCGGTCCGCAGGCGGGTGGTCCGGGAGCGGGTCCCGGTGCGGCCGGCGGCCCGGGCATGGGCGCCGCGGGCGCGGCCCCGGGCGGCGACGGTGGCGCGGATGACGACAACGTTGTCGACGCCGATTACGAGGTCGTGGACGACGAGTAGATAGACGGACACGCGATTGCTGGCATGCGCACGATGGGCACGGCACGCTGAGACAGGCGCGCCGTGCCCTCGGGTGCGCTGAGGAGGCACCATGACCAGAGCGAAGCGAGCGGCACGTCCCGGCGGTCTCGTGGTCATCGGGTTGGCGCTCGTCGCGGTCGGCATCGCGCGCGAGATGATCCCGCTCATTGGCGCGGGAGGACTGTTCATCGTCATCGGCGGTGTCGGCCTGCGGAGGCAGACGAGGTCCGTCCGATGAAGGCCTTCACCCGACAGCTCATCAACGAACTGATCAAGATTGCGGCGTCTCATCTCAAGAGCCCGGTCGTGACGTACATCGTCGACAGGCAGACCTGGAGACTCGAGGAGCCGTACAGCTACCAGCACGGGGAGAATCTGATCAGCATCCCGGCGGGGTTCGAGTTCGATCTGGCGTCGATCCCGCGCGCGATCTGGTGGCTCGCCGCGCCGTTCGAGCTGTCGATCGCGGCCCCCCTTCTTCACGATTACCTCTATCGGTATGGCGGGAAGCCACCGAAGGGTGTCATCACGCCGCCGAGGGAGTACACTCGCAAGGAAGCGGACCTCCTCTTCCGCGAGGTCATGAAGGAGGAGGGTGTCGCGGCCTGGCGGCGAGTCCCGGCCTACCACGCCGTGCGCTGGTTCGCGGTTGGCGGATGGAGGCAGCGGAGCTAGGTCGCGCCCGTGAGGGCGTTGCGGGTATCATGGTAGCAGCGTCGGACGAAGTAGCGCCGGACGAAGACAGCGGCGTCGGACGACGATCTCAGGTGACGAATCAGGCGACAGCCGGAGAGGCACATGCCGTCAGCGAAGGACTACTACGACATACTTGGCGTGAGCCGTGATGCGAGCCCGGACGACATCAAGAAGGCGTACCGGGAACTCGCGTTCAAGTACCATCCGGATAAGAACCCGGGCGACTCGGAGGCCGAGGAGAAGTTCAAGGAGGCCACCGAGGCGCACGAGATCCTCTCCGACGAGGAGAAGCGCGCGCAGTACGACCAGTTCGGGTCGGCCGCGTTCGCCCAGGGCGGAGCGGGTCCGCAGGGATTCGGCGGCGCCGGGTTCCAGGGGATGGACCTCAACGACGCTCTCGGCGCGTTCATGCGCGCCTTCGGCGGCGACAGCGGCATGGAGGACCTCTTCGGGTTCGGCGGCGGGCGTGGCGCCGGGCGTCGCGGCGGCGCGCGGCGCGGTTCGAACATCCGTGTCCGTCTCAAGCTGACGCTCGAGGAGATCGCCACGGGTGTGAAGAAGAAGATCAAGGTCGCGAAGCTCGTCAGCTGTGACGAGTGCGGCGGCTCGGGCGCGAAGCCCGGGACCAGTCCGAAGACCTGTACGGCCTGCGGCGGAGCAGGCCAGGTCCGTTCGCAGCAGTCGATGGGGCTCTTCGGGACCTTCATGAACGTCTCGCCGTGCTCCGCGTGTGGCGGGACCGGTGAGGTCATCGACGAGCCCTGCGCGAAGTGCGTGGGCAAGGGTGTGATGCGGAAGAAGGAGACGATCGAGATCGATGTGCCGGCCGGGGTCTCGACCGGCAACTACCTTCCGATCCAGGGCGCCGGCAACGCCGGACCGCGCGGCGGTCCCGCCGGCGACCTCATCGTCATGATGGAGGAGATCCCGCACAAGCTCTTCGAACGCCACGGCGACGACGTGCTCATCGAACTGCCGGTCTCCATCGGCCTGGCGGCCCTGGGCGGGCAGGTCGAGGTGCCGACGCTCGAGGGCAAGGCTCGCCTCAAGATCCATTCGGGGACGCAGTCGGGGCAGGTGCTCAAGATGCGCGGCAAGGGCGTGCCTCACGTGCGCGGCCGCGGGAGCGGCGACCAGCTCGTGCTCATCAAGGTGTGGGTGCCGAAGCGCCCGTCGTCGGAGGAGAAGAAGCTCCTCAAGAAGGTCGGTGAGCTGACGGACAAGAAGATCCCGGGACCGGGACGCCCCGGTCATGTCAGGTAGGACCACGTCGGTCGAGCCCGCGGGGCGCAGACGGACTGCGCGGGCGCGACCACAGCGAGAGAAGGACGATCATGCGGCTCTGCATTCCGACAGATGGCGGGACCGGGCTGGACGCGAAGGTGTTCGGACACTTCGGCTCGGCGCCGTGCTTCGTCGTGCACGACACGGAGACTGGCGAGACGAGGTCCCTCGACAACTCAGGCAAGGACCACGAGCACGGGGCCTGCAACCCGCTCGCATCGCTCTCGGGCGAGACGGTCGACGCGATCGTCGTCGGCGGGATCGGGGCACGGGCGCTGATGGGACTCAACGGTGCGGGCATCCGCGTGTACCGCGCGCTCGAGGGTACCGTTGCGGACAACGCCGCGGCGGCGAAGGACGGCTCTCTCGTCGAACTCACACCGCAGACGTCGTGCGGGCACCACGGACAGGGCTGCGGCTGCTAGCCGCAGGAGTCGATCATGGCCGAACTCCATGACGCCGAGACCTGGCGTCTGAACACCTTCATCGTCCCGCCGGGGAGTATCGCTGGCGGGACGTGTGTTGTCAGCGGCCGTGAGGGACATCACGGTGCCGACGTCATGCGCGTACGCGAGGGTGACACCGTGCGACTCATCGATGGCGCAGGGGAGGAGGCTCTCGCCCGCGTCGATACGGTGGGTAGCGCGACGCTCGAGTGCTCCGTCACGGAGTCGCGAGCGCACGACCGTGAGGGCGCTGTCGCTCTCACCGTCGCGCAGGCGCTTCTCAAGGGACGGTCGTTCGACGATGTCGTCAGAAGACTGGCGGAACTCGGGACCGCGGGGATCCGACCGCTCGTGACCGAGCGGACCATCGGGCGCATACCGCCCGACGCTCTCGAATCACGACTCGAGCGCTGGGGGAGTATCGCAGCGGCCGCCGTGAAGCAGTCACGCGGTGTCTTCCTCCCGGAGATCGCGGAGCCGGTCGATGTGGCCGGGCTTGCGGCGCTCGGGGGCGAGTTCGATCTCGCGCTCGTGGCGTGGGAGGACGAGGGGGGAGCGACGCTCGCCGATGTGCTCTCCGAGGCTGCGGCGCCGGATGCCGGACGCGCGTCGGGCCCGACGAGGAGCATCCTGCTCGTCATCGGCCCCGAGGGCGGGTTCTCCGAGTCGGAGGTCGCGCTCCTCCGGGAGGCGGGCGCCGTGAGTGTCTCCGTCGGCCGCCGCGTCCTCAAGGCCGACTGGGCCGCAGCGGCCATCGCCGCGATGATCAGTTACGAACTGGGCGGACTGCTGCCGTAGGGACGCCATGCTCGGCGGGGTACGGTGGATCCATCGAAGACATGAAGAAGCGGCCGGCTCTGTGAAGAACCGGCCGCTTTCGTTTGCCTCAGCGCTTGGTCGTGCGGGCGGCGCTGCTACCCCATGATCGCCGCGACGTCGACGTTCTCCCGGATGAGCTCCGTCAGCCGGTCGACCTTGTCCGTCTCGTCGTGGCGGAGCAGGTAGCTGGCGTCATCGACGGCCTTGGCGACCTTGAAGGTATCGTCCGCGGTCAGGAGCATCGGCACGCCGCGCTCAGTCGCCTTCGAGATGATGCTCGAGTGCGGCGCGATCCCGTTGGTGAGCACGAGGCCGACCGTGTCGCCCTCGAGCGCGAGCAGGATCATGTCATCGCGGTCGCCGCTGGTGATGACCAGCCGGCGTCCCTTCTTGAACATCGGCTGGCGCCTGGCCGCGTCGGCCGACATCGCGCCGACGAATACGTTCTCGACCACGCCTCCCAGCGCGTCCGCTCCCGTGATGATCTTAGCGAAGAGCGACTCGGCGAGGAAGCCGACCGACGGGTAGTTGAGCTCGGGGTCGTTCGGAACGAGACCGAGGATGTTGACGCCCTGCGCGGCCAGCTCTGCCTCGTAGGTGTTGCGGAAGTCCTCTGTGTCGTGGAGCTTGTTGACGACGATGCCCGCGAAGTCGATTCCCTCGAGGTTGACGTGGCGCTGGACGAACGCGATGTCGTCGAGCACCGTCTGGTCAGCGCCGGACATCATCACGAGGAGCGAGGCGTCCATCGCACGCGCCAGCGAGACTGCGTCGAGGTTGACCGCGACGCCGTGCGTGAGGTCTCCGCCGCTCTCGATGAGCACGGCTTCCTTGCCGGACTCGGCGTTCGTGACGAGTTCGGTGAGCTTCTTGTTCGTGGTCTCCTCGTCGTACATGAACCGAAGCTTCGAGTGGTCGAAGCCGATGCTCATCTCTCTCGGGTCCATGGCCAGTTCGAAGATCTGACCGACGAGCGCGGAGTCGTAGTCCCAGAGGCGCTTCTTCCGGTAGAGAAGACGGTCGCCGAACGGCTTGAGGTAACCGAACGGCTTCCCCGACGCCCTGCCCAGGCCTACGATGAGGCTCGTCTTTCCCGCGTTCTCGCGGGTCGATGCAATGACCAGCCTACGCATTGGTGTCACCTCCAGCGATATCCGTAAGGAGTATTCTCACGTCGACGGCCTTCGCCCCGCGGCCCTGTTCGTACGCCACGAGCGGGTTGACCTCGATGTCCGATATGTCTTCCACGTGCCGGATGACGGTCCCGATCCGGATGACCGCGTCCAGCACGCTCTCGATATCCTTGCGCTCCTCGCCCCGGACTCCAAGCAGGAGCGGGAAGGCTCTGATCTCCTTCATCATCTCGAGCGCCTCGGCGCGGTTGAGTGGGACGGCGCGGAACGAGATGTCCTTGAGGACCTCCACGTAGATACCGCCCATTCCGAACATGATGATCGGGCCGAACCCCGCGTCGCGTCTCGCGCCGACGATGAGCTCGACGCCCGGAGGCGCCATCTCCATGACCTGGATGCCCTGGATGCGGGCGCCGGGGACGTTGGTGCGGCAGTTCCGCATGATGGCCTCGTACGCGTCGATGACCTCCTCGGTGTTCTCGAGGTCGAGCGCGACGCCGCCGGAGTCGCTCTTGTGGAGGATGTCCCGCGAAACGACCTTCATCACGACCGGGTAGCCGATCTCGTCGGCGAGCTTGACAGCTTCCTCCATGCTCTTCGCGGTCTTCGTCGCCGGGAGCGGGATGCCTGCGGCCTCCATGACCCTGCGGCCCTCGTCGGCCAGCAGGAAGCTCCGGCGATCGGCCCTCGCTTCCGCGACGACCTGATCGATCGCGTCGAAGTCGATCTTCTCCTCATGCACCTCGTCGGTCCACTGCTCGAGGTATCGGCGGTAGCGGTAGACGCCGCCGAGACAGCAGACGGTCTCGTAGACGTCCCCGAAGACCGGCATGCCGTCCTTCGAGAGCTCGTTCTGGATGCGCTCGGTCTCCTCGCCGCCGAACACCGAGAACGCGATCGGCTTACCGGCAGCGCGGTAGCGCTTGGTGTTCTTGGCGATCATGTCGCCGAGGTTGTCGGCGTCGAACACGGCCGTCTCGCAGTAGAGCGAGATGACCGAACCGATGGAATCGCTCGCGAGTGCAGCGTCCATCGCCAGCGTGTAGTCCGCAGAGGTCGCGCCACCGGTGATGTCGATCGGGTTCTTGGTCGACCCGAACGCCGGCGTGGCCGGCGCAAAGATCTCCTTCAGGGATGTGACGTCGTCGTACATCTTGACGTTGTACTTCTCGCACGCGTCGGTCGCGAGCACCCCGATACCGCCGCCGTTCGTGATGACAACCGTGTTGTCGCCCTTCGGGATGCCGGTGCCGGGGAGGAACTTGCAGAGGTTGAAGGCCTCCTTGATGCTCTCCGCGCGGAGAACGCCGCACTGGCGCATGACCGCGTCGAAGATCTCATCCGAGCCGGCCAGCGAGCCCGTGTGCGACGCGGCCGCGACAGCGCCGCGCTTCGAGCGGCCGGACTTGATGACGACGACCGGCTTCTTCCGCGTGGCGGTCTTGAGGACCTCCACCAGACGGTCGCCGTTCTTCACGCCCTCGATGTACATGAGGATGACGTCGGTGATGTCGTCGTCGACCAGGTAGGAGACCAGGTCGGCCTCGTCGATGTCGGCCTTGTTGCCGACCGAGACGATCGCGGAGATGCCGACGTTCTCGACGCCCGTCTTGCCGATCATGGCGAGTCCGAGCGCGCCGCTCTGCGTGATGATGGCGACCCCGCCCTTGCGGATGCCGCCCGGGCCGAAGGTCGCGTCGATGTCGGCGGCGGCCGAGTACATCCCGAAGATGTTCGGCCCGATGATCCGCATGTTGCTGGCGCGCGCAACGTCCATCACCTGGCGTTCGAGATCGATGTTACCGACCTCGGAGAAGCCGGAGGTGATCACCAGGTTGAAGGCGGCGCGCCGCGCGCCCGCCGCCTTCACAGCGTCGAGCGTGTACTTCGCCGGGACGCAGGTCACGATGAGGTCGACGTCCATCTCGACATCGTCCATCGACTTTGCGACCGGGAGCCCGAGGACTTCGCCGCCCTTCGGGTTGACCGGGTAGATGCGGCCCGGAAATCCCCCGTTGATGATGTTCGCGAGGATCTTCGAGCCGATCTTGGTCTCGTTGTGGGACGCCCCGATGACCGCTACCGACTGCGGTTCGAAGAGGCGCCTGATATCAGGTTCTTGGTGCGTCATCTCGTCCTCTGAATCCGATCCGGAGTTCAACCACTCCTGCCTCTGCGGTTCTGTGGATATCGTATCCCATGCGTGAGAACATGTGAAGCATGGGCGCGTTCTCGTAGAGCACTTCTGCCGTGAATCCGAGCAGACCCTGGCTGCGGGCGAGCGACGTGAGGTACTTGAGGAGCTCGGTCCCGACGCCCTGGTCCTGGTGGTCGTCGCGGACGACGAGCGCCACCTCGGCCGTATGGGTCGGCTCGTGGATACCGTACTGCCCGACGCCGACGATCTCCTCGACACCCTCTTCGATCTGCCTGACCGCGAGCATGACCATCTCCTTCGTGAAGTCGATGATCACGAAGTCCTGGAGCCGCTCGTGCGGCATGTCCGTCCGGCTCGACATGAACCGGCGTCGCACGCTCTCGTCGGAGAGCGAGTAGAAGAAGTCCTTGAGCCGCGGTTCGTCGCTGATCTTCACGGGGCGGATGAGGATGTCGAGGTTCGACTTCGTCGTGCGATAGACCTCGAGCTCCTCGGGATACTCGCCCTTCTTGCCGGCGATGAACGCCTGGTCCTTGTAGACCATCGACCGCTTCTTTGCCTCGCTGATGAGCCACGAGCGGAACTTCGGATGCGCGATCGACGAGAGCTCCATCGCGCGTTCGCGGATGTTCTTCCCGTGCAGGTAGGCGATGCCGTACTCGGTGATGACGTAGTGGATGTCACCGCGGATCAGCGTGACGCCGGCGGCCTCGTCGAGCACCGGGACGATCCTCGAGATCTCATCGTCCTTCGCCGTGGAGGGGAGGGCGAGGATGGTGCGACCGCCTGGCGCGAGCACCGCGCCACGCATGAAGTCGGCCTGTCCGCCGATGCCGCTGTAGAACGTCTGGCCAAGCGAGACGGCCGTGGCCTGGCCGGTCAGGTCGATCTGAAGCGCCGAGTTGATCGCCGTCATGTTCTGGATCTGCGCGATGGTCAGCGGGTTGTTCGTGTAGTCGATCTCGCGGAACGCCACGCCCGGGTTGTCGTGGAGGTAGTCGTACGTCTCCTGCTTGCCCATGCAGAATGTGGCGACCGTCTTGCCTCTGTCGATGGTCTTGCGCGTATTGTCGATGACACCGGCCTTCATCAGCGCGACGATGCCGTCGCTGATGAGCTCCGTGTGGACACCAAGGTGCTTCTTCTCAAAGAGGTTCGAGAGGATGGCGTCCGGGAGACTGCCGTACCCGACCTGGATGGTGTCACCGTTCTGGACGATCCGCGAGACGTACTTGCCGATGCGTTCGGCGATCTCTCCAGGAACAGAGGCTTCGTATGTCAGGAGCGGTTCGTCGTAGGGGACCACGAAGTCGACGTCGTCGATGTGCACGAACGCGTCGCCGTGGACACGGGGCATGTAGGCGTTCGTCTGCGCGATGACGGTCGTCGCCATCTCGGTGGCCGCCTTCGTGATGTCGACCGACACGCCGAGACTCATGAACCCGTGCTCGTCGGGTAGCGACGTCTGGATGAGCGCGATGTCGACCGGCACGCGACGCTTGCGGAAGAGGGCGGGAACCTGCGAGAGGAAGACAGGGGTGTAGTCCGCCATTCCCTCGTTCACGGCGTTGCGCGTGCTGTCGCTCACGAAGAAGGAGTTGTGCCGGAAGTTGTATTCGAACTTGGGGTCCGCATACGGCGCGACGCCGAGCGTCCAGACCGAGAGCACCTCGGCGTCACTGAACGCCTTGGGGTCCGACTCGACGAAGTCGATCATCGAGTGGACGAGATGCTTCGGTTCGCCGCACGCCGTGCTGATGAAGATCGTCTGGCCGCGGTGTATGTGCCCGAAGACCGTCTTGAGAACGGCGAACTTCTGCGGATACCGTTCGCGGAGCTGCTCGAGCGCCTTCTTGCCCGCGTCGCGGTCCATGGTGCTCCCTCCGAATGAGCGTTCAGTAATTGAGGCAACACTACGAATGGTCTCGCAGAAGAGCCGCCAAGTCAACGGAAATGGGCGTGTACGGGGAAGGAACGGGTGGCGGTGGGGCGTATGAGATCGACCAGATCCTCTGGACGGGAGTTCGGGGACGCGATTCCGGAAGCAGGCCGGAAAACGACACAAACGGGTTGACACCTGCTTCATGAATCCCTATACTCAAGCGTTTGTACGCTTGAAAGAGGTCGTGCGGTCGAAGCAACGCTTCGGTCTCACACAGGGGGGATACGTGTCCCTCCGACAGATGTTGTCGCCAACCCTTGGAGGGGGGTGAACACCAGATGCCAGGAGTCCGAGTCAAGGACGGAGAGTCCTTTGAGCGGGCACTGCGCCGTTTCAAGAAGCGCTGCGAGAAAGCCGGGATCCTCTCCGATCTCCGGAAGCACTCTCACTTCGAGAAGCCCAGTGAGCGCAGGAAGCGCAAGCGCAGTGCTGCGAAGCGCAAGCTGCGCAAGCTCAAGATCAAGCAGTCGAAGACCAGGTAACCGGAATCGATTCCGGGAGGCGACATGAGCATCCTGGACCGACTCAAGAACGACATGATCGAGGCGACCAAGGCTCGCGACGGCGTGCGCCTGGGCGTCATCCGCTTCGTGCGTTCCGAAATGAAGAATCGAGCGATCGAACTCGGTCGCGACCTCAAGGACGAGGACGCGATCGAGGTCCTCGCGCGTGTGGCGAAGCGTCACCGCGAGGCGATCGATCAGTTTGGCCCGGCCGGCCGCGACGACCTCGTCGTCAAGGAGAAGGCCAGCCTAGCCGTCGTATCGCAGTACCTCCCCGAGCAGCTCAGCGAGGATGAGATCACCTCGCTCGTCGCAGAGGCCATCGCGGAATCAGGTGCAACAAGTGTCCGTGAAATGGGCCTCGTCATGAAGGCCGTCATGCCGAAGATGAAGGGTCGTGCGGACGGAAAGGTCGTGAAGGCCGTGGTCCAGCAGCAGCTCGCCGGAGGCGAGGGCTAGCGTCACGGGCGCGTCAAGCGCTCCCGTGTGGAAAGGCACCGATGAAGCTCAGGAAGCTCTACGAGGCGGCAGTCAAGGTCGGGATCGAGTACGACCCGCGCGGCAAGGCGGTTGTTCGCAAGGAACTCAAGCGCGTGAAGAAGAAGTACGACGGTCTCAAGGGCAACGACAAGAAGGTGTTCGACACCGAGCGTCTGACCAGCCCGTATTCCGATTCCCGCATCCTCCACGGCGCCGACGACGTCGACGTCAAGAGCGTCATTATGGGGATCGACATGGAGATCGGCGAGGTCCTCCTTACCGAGCGGCTTCGCGAGAAGGGTCGCAAGATCGATCTCATCTGGGCGCACCATCCCGAGGGCGGGGCGCAGGCGAACCTGAGCGGTGTCATGGCGATGCAGGCCGATATCCTCCACGCTCACGGCGTCCCGATCAATGTCGCCGAGGGCATCATGGGTCCCCGCATCAAGCAGGTCGAGCGGGGCGTCATGCCGATCAACCACCAGCGGGGCGTCGACGCGGCTCGTCTTCTCGACATCCCGATGATCTGTACCCACACACCGGCCGACAACTGTGTGGCCACGTATCTTCAGAGGCTGTTCGACGCGAAGAAGGCCGAGACCGTCGGCGACGTGCTCGGTGTGCTCCGGGATATCCCCGAGTACGCCGAAGCCGAGAAGCTCGGCGCCGGACTCAAGGTCTTCGTCGGCAGCGAGGAGCGGCGGACCGGCAAGGTCCTCGTCGATATGACGGGCGGGACCGGTGGTTCGCACAAGGCCTTCGAGAAGCTCGCGAACACGTCCGACATCGGGACGGTCGTGGGCATGCACATCTCGGAGAAGAACAGGGAACAGGCCGAGAAGAACCACATCAACGTAGTGATCGCCGGGCACATAGCGAGCGACACGCTGGGGATGAACCTTCTGTTGGACGGCGTCGAGAAGGCCGCCAGACGGAAGTTCGATCTCATCGAGTGCTCCGGCTTCAGACGTTACCGGCACTAGGACAGGCGGGACCAGGACGGTCGCCCCTGTTCGGGTGCACGGAAGCTTGAGAGGCCCCTGCGTTGCGGTCACGACTGCTGCGCAGGATCCGCCGGAGTCTCATAGCCGTCTATGAATACCCACACCCTCGATGTCCTGGAATTCGAGAAGGTCGTCCGGATGCTCGTCGACAGAACGTCGTTCGAGCCGGGCGCCGAGCGTGCAGCTGCGCTCCGCCCAACCGTCGACCTCGGTTCCATTGAACACGACCTGACCATCACCACGGAACTCCGGAGGCTCGTCGACGACGGCGCACGGCTGCCCATCGACCGTGCCCGTGACGCCCGGTCGCTGGCAGAGCGAAGCTCGCGCCAGGGGGCCATGCTCTCGTGCGCGGATCTCCTTGAGGTCCGTGGAGCGATCGCCGCCGCGCGCGAGGTTCGCGAGTTCACGTCCCGCAAGCAGGAAGAGGCGCCGCTGACCTGGGAGAAGGCGCAGCGGCTCTGCTCGCTGCCCGCCGTCGAGGCATCGATCGAACGCGCCATCGACGATGTGGCCGTCGAGGTCAAGGACAGCGCCAGCCGCGAGCTCTCGAAGATCCGCCGGGCGCTCGAACGGACGCGCGCCCGCATCGATGAGAAGCTCCAGGCCATCCTCCAGAAGGAACTCCGCGACGACACGGTGCAGGAAGCGGCCGTCCACATCCGCAACGGCCGACTCGTCCTCCCGGTCAAGCGCGCGAGCCGCTCGCATCTGAAGGGCATCGTTCACGACCAGTCATCGACGGGCGCCACGCTCTTCGTCGAGCCGATGAGCACGGTGCCGCTCAACAACGAACTCGCGGAACTCGCATCCGCCGAGAAGAAGGAGATCGAGCGGATCCTGCGCGCGCTCACCGCCACGGTGGGAGAGGAGGCGGAGGCGATCCGGGTCTCGACCGAGATCCTCGGTGAGCTCGACCTCTACCGGGCCGCGGCGCTCCTCTCGAGAGACCTCGACTGCGTCCGGCCGTCGGTGACCGCCGACGGGCGGCTCCGCATCCGGTCCGGTCGTCACCCGGTGCTCGACGCGATCTTCCGCGAGACGGGCGGCAGCATCGTTCCTCTCGACCTCGACCTCGGTGTCGAGGGGAGCACGCTCGTCATCTCCGGCCCGAACGCCGGAGGGAAGACGGTGACGCTCAAGACCGTCGGGCTCCTCGTCACCATGGCCATGTGCGGGCTTCACGTCCCGGCGGGTGAGGGGACGGAGATCTCGGTCTTCCGTGAGGTCTTCGCCGACATCGGCGACGAACAGTCGATCGAGATGAGTCTCTCGACCTTCTCGTCTCATCTGAAGACCATTCGCGAGATCCTCACCGAGGCCAACGAGAAGACGCTCGTGCTGCTCGACGAACTCGGCGCGGGAACCGACCCGGACGAAGGAGCGGGGCTCGCCATCGCGATCCTCGAAGAGCTCACGAAGCGCGGCGCGGCGACCATCGCGACGACGCATCTCGGCGTGGTGAAGAACCACGTGCACGAGTACGAGGGGATGGTCAACGGTTCGATGGCGTTCGACCCGGACACCTTCGAACCCGCGTTCAGGTTCATCCGCGGCGTCCCCGGCGCGAGCCACGCGCTCTCCATCGCGGAGCGCCAGGGGCTTCCCGAGAGCGTCGTGGGGCGGGCGCGAGAGCTTCGCGACGCCGACGCCGCGAGAGTGGACGGACTCCTGGCCGACCTCGTCGGGAGGGAGCGCGAACTCGAGCGGACGCTCGGGCGGGCGGAGATCGAACGGAGCCGGGCCGAGCTTCTGACGAAGGACTACGAGGAGCGGCTGGCCGGCGTCAAGGACGAGCGGAAGCAGATCCGCACGCGCGCGCTGGCGGAGGCGCGGGAGATTCTCGACCGCGCGCAGGGTCTTGTCGAGCAGACGGTCAAGGAGATCAAGGAGACGTCCGCGGCGCGTGATGCCATCAAGGCGGCGCGTCGGAAGGTCCAGGAATCTCACAAGGATGTCGTGGAACAGCTCGCCGAGGAGATCCAGCCCGAGGTGGAGGAGGTCGCCGCCGAGCCGCTGGTCGACCTCGAGGTCGGGATGCGTGTCCGCCTGAAGAACATCGGCCGCGAGGGCGAGCTTCTCGAACTGCCCGACGACCGCGGGCGTGTCCGCGTCCGCGTCAAGAACACGACCCTGACGGTCTCGGCGGACGAACTCGTCGTGCCCGAGCCCGTCTCGAAGGACAAGACGCGGCGGCCGAAGGTCGACTACGAGCTGGCCGTCGATACGCAGCCGGCCACGGAGCTTCACCTGCGCGGTATGACGACCGACGAGATCGGGGACGCGATCGAGACGTTCCTGAGCACGGCCGTCATGCAGGGGTTCACCGTCGTGCGCATCGTCCACGGCAAGGGAACGGGCGCGCTTCGGGACAGGACGCAGGAGGTGCTGCGCGGCATGTCGGCCGTCAAGTCGTTCCGTCTGGGCAAGTGGGGCGAGGGCGACACCGGCGTGACGATCGTGGAGCTGAAGTAGACGAAAGGCCGTCGCGGAACCGGCGCGGATGCGCGCCCGCGATGTGCTGATTCGAGGAGGAGCAGGTTGGAGAAGGCCGCGAAGCGGAAGAAGCGCTGGCCGCGCATCGCGGCGGCCGCGATGCTCCTCACGGCGATCGTGAGCTGGGTTCTGCTCCTGGACGAGGGGGTTTCGAGCGCGCGGGTCCTCGCCGCGGTGTTCACGACGATCGGTTCGGTGCTGTCAGTCTGGAGGCTCTGGAAGGAGGAGCGCGGTGGAACAGAACGCGAAGTTTGAGCGCGCGAAGAAGCGTGCCGAGGAACTCAAGGGATTCTACAGCCACCTCTTCGCCTACGTCCTGGTCAATGCGTTCCTCTTCATCATCAATCACCTGACGTCGCCCGGGCACTACTGGTTCTGGTGGCCGCTCTTCGGCTGGGGCATCGGCCTCGCCATCCATGCGGCGACTACGTTCCTGCCCTTCATGTTCTGGGGCGACGACTGGGAACAGCGCAAGATCAAGGAACTGATGGACAAGGACCGGGGAGAATAGATGTCGGGGCGCCTGCCGGACGAACTCATCGATCGCATCCGCGAGTCGAACGATATCGTCGACGTGATCTCTGAGCGTATCCCGCTCAAGCGCGCGGGCGTCAACTACAAGGGGCGGTGTCCGTTCCACCAGGAGAAGACGCCGTCGTTCAACGTCAATCCCGAGCGGCAGATCTACCACTGCTTCGGGTGCGGCGTCGGCGGCAACGTCATCACGTTCCTGATGGAGTACGAGAAGCTCGGGTTCATCGATGCGATCCGCGAACTCGCGCAGCGCGCGGGGATCGCGCTCCCGGAGCGAGGCTCCGGTCGGTCTGCCGAGGACGATCCCGTCTTCGCCGCGAATCAGATGGCGGTCGAGTTCTTCCGGAGTTCGCTCAAGGGAGCCTCGGGCGCTCCGGCCCGCGAGTACATCAAGGACCGGGGGCTGGACTCCGAGGTCGTGGCCGAGTTCGCGATCGGGTACGCGCCGCCAGGGTGGGACAACCTCCTCAAGCACGCGAGAGCGTCCGGTGTGAAGGAGAGCGTGCTCATCGAGGCGGGTCTGGCCATCGCGCGAGAGGGCGGCGGGCAGTACGACCGGTTCCGCGACCGGCTCATCTTCCCGCTCCTCGCCGCGGCGGGGAAGGCGGTCGGGTTCGGCGGGCGAGCGTTCGGCGACGCCGAACCGAAGTATCTCAACTCGCCGGAGACGCGCGTCTACCGGAAGAGCTACTACCTCTACGGGTTGAACCAGGCGAGACAGTCGATCCGCATGACGCGCGAGGCCATTCTTGTCGAAGGGTACATGGATGTGCTGAGCCTCGTGCAGGCGGGGTTCAAGAACGCCATCGCGTCGGCGGGGACCGCGCTCACTCGCGAACAGGCGAAGATCATCGACCGGTACGCGGACAAGGTCTTCGTCGCCTACGACGGAGACGACGCCGGTCTCTCCGCGGCGACGCGCGCGGCGGAGGCTCTTGTCGAACTCGGGCTCAAGGTCCGCGTGGCGCTTCTGCCGGACGGGAACGACCCGGACTCGTACGTTCGGAAGCACGGAGCCGATGCGCTGCGGGAGGCGCTGGCGTCCTCGCAGGACTTCATCGACTTCTTCGTCAGCACGAACGCGACCGACACGGCCGACGGCCGTGAGCAGGCGGCGCGGGCGCTCATCGAGACCGTCTCGCACGTCGCCGACCCGATCAAGGCGGACCTGATGCTCGAGAAGGTCGCCGAGGCGCTCTCGCTCAGACACGGCGCCGTGGTCCGTCTCTACGAGGCGAAGCGCGCGGAGCTGAAATCGCGGAGGCCGCGGGGCGAGCGTCGCGGGCGCGCGCAGGACTCACGCTCGGCCGGCGGCCCGGGCGGCCCGGGAACGGCACGAACCGGGACGAGAGCGTCGACCGTCGGCGCCGGAGGTCCGGGGGGCGCCGAGGACCCGCCGCCGCCGACCGACCCGCAGGGCGACGACGTCGAGGCGCCGCGCGAGGTCCCGGCTCTCGTGCGTTCGGCCGAGGAGGGGCTTCTCGCGCTGCTCCTCGCTGGTGGAGGGCACGCGGAGTGCGTGCGGGCCGTGGCGAGGCCGGATGAGTTCATCAGCGACCCCGTGCGCGGTCTCGTGGCGCGCATCTGGGAGACGCCCGGCCGGGCGGCCGCGGATGTCTCGGCGCTCATCGAGCCTGAAGACGGTCCGGGAGTGGCGAAGCTTCTGACGGAACTGGCTATGAGAGAGCTCCCTGAAGATGGCGGGAGGCTCTGTGATGACTATATTAGAACGATGAGGCGAGCGCAGATCGAGGAAGAGATCCGCGTGGTGGAAGAGGAGATCCGGGCCGCCGAGCTGACGGACGACGGAGCGCTCATGGCGCGTGTCGAACGGAGGCTCGAGCTTGCGCGCAAGCTCGAGGAACTCAGCGGCGGCAGGTGAACTCTCTCTGACCTGGGGGCGAACGAGACACATGGCGAAACGTTCTGCTGAGAAGATCGCGGCCGCGATCGTGAAGGCCGTCGGGGACTCGAAGACGCTCACGTACGAGGAACTCGGCTCGTACTTCGGCAGCGACATCAACATCGACGCCGTCGATGATGTCTACTGTCGGCTTGGTGACGCCGGGATCGAGGTCGTCGACAAGAAGATCAAGGAAGCGAAGCGCAAGCGAGACGCGAAGAGGAAGACCAAGGCGCAACCTCGGCTCCGCTTCGACGATCCGGTCCGCATGTATCTCCGGGAGATGGGGCAGGTCAAGCTGCTTGACCGAGAGGGTGAGGTCGAGATCTGCAAGCGGATCGAGGCGGCCGAGAACATGGCGTACGGCGCCGTGTTCGAGTCGCTGACGACGATGAAGCGCATGGCGACGCTCTCCGAGCGCCTCAAGACCGACAAGGTCCGGATGGACCGCGTCGTTCGCATCGACAGAAAACGGAAGAACGCGACAGGGAACGAGGAGCGCAGGCGAGTCGTTCTCCGTATGAACAAGATCATCAAGCTCGACACCGAGCGGCGTGACCTCGAGGTCAAGCTCAAGAAGGCGAAGCCCCAGCACGCGCGCCAGACGCAGAAGGCCATCGATCGTCGGCAGAAGCTGCTGCTGACCGAGGCGAAGAAGCTCGCCTTGAGTCCCCGGCAGGTCGCGAAGATGAGCGCGCGCATCTCCGAGCTCGTTGACAAGATCCAGCGGCTCGAGTTCGAGATCGACGAGATGGTCCACGAGCACGACAAGGCAGTCAAGCGTGTCGAGCGCGCCGAGGCGAAGAAGAAGCGCGAGCGCGCGGCCGCCCGCGAAGCGAAGAAGGCGGGCGGGAAGGTGGCGGCCAAGGCCAAGGCGGAAGCCGCGAAGAAGGCCGAGGCGAAGAAGACGTCGCGCTCGAAGTCCGTCGCCACGCTCAAGAAGGAGGCCGAGGCACTCGCGAACGAGATCCGGAACCGCAAGCGCGCGCTTCGGCGCGTCGAGCGCGAGTGCGGTGTCGGCTGCGTCCAGATGAAGGATGTGTGGCGCCGGATCGAGACGGGCGAGTACGAGGCCAACCGCGCCAAGACCGAGATGGTCGAAGCGAACGTCCGGCTCGTCATCTCCATCGCGAAGCGCTACACACACCGAGGTCTGGACTTCCTCGACCTGATCCAGGAGGGGAACACGGGTCTGATGCGCGCCGTGGAGAAGTTCGACTACACGCGCGGATACAAGTTCTCCACGTACGCCACGTGGTGGATCCGTCAGGCCATCACGCGGGCCATCGCCGACCAGGCGAGGACGATCCGCGTCCCGGTCCACATGATCGAGGCGATCAACAAGGTCGTACGCACCACGAGGCAGCTGGTTCAGGAGGAGGGACGAGACCCGTCGGTCGATGAGATCGCCGACAAGCTCGAACTCTCCGAGGACAAGGTCAAGGGGATCCTGAAGGCGGCGCAGCAGCCTATCTCACTCGACCGTCCGATCGGCGAGGACGAGGACTCGAGTCTCGGTGACTTCGTGGAGGATACGAAGGTCATCTCGCCGTCCGACTACGCTTCGTTCAAGCTGCTCCGCGAGGAGATCAACGAGGTGCTGGCCGAACTCGACCCGCGGGAGGAGCGCATCATCCGGCTCCGCTTCGGTCTCGACAAGGACCAGGCGCCCATGACGCTCGAGGAGGTCGGAGCGATCTTCGGCGTCACGCGTGAGCGTGTTCGCCAGATCGAGAAGAAGGCCATCGGCAAACTCCGGCACTACAAGCGCCGGAGTCGACTCCGAGGCTACATCGACCTGCCGTAGAGCGCAGGCCGTGTTGACACGGGATGTGGTGAATGATACACTCTTGGATTCGCGGGCCCATAGCTCAGCGGTAGAGCAGCGGACTCATAATCCGTAGGTCCTTGGTTCGAATCCGAGTGGGCCCACCACGAGAACAGCATGGGCGATTAGCTCAGTTGGTTAGAGCGCCGGTCTCACATACCGGAGGTCACTGGTTCGAATCCAGTATCGCCCACCACACCGCTGACGCGGCACGCCGAGCACCGAGGGGGCTGTCCTGACAGATGACGTCTACATCAGGAGCCTGAATCCGCAGACGGATGCTGCGAGGCCGCTCGACCCGGTTCGGGCGGCGGCCGGTGGACACGTGAATCCTTCCAAGGCGTACCCCTCGGGGTACGTCTTTATCTAGGTGGCGACGGTGCATGGGAATGAGTATTGAGTAGGGAGGCGTCCGGTGCGAGAGGATCTCGAGCGACTTCTTGAGCTTCAGAAGATAGACGTTGCGCTGGCCGAGGCGACTTGGGAGGCGGAGGCGCTGCCGCCCAGGATCGCGGAGCTCGAAGGACAGCTGACGTCGGCCGACGCGCTTGTCACGGAGGCCGAGGAATCGATGCAGCAGGCGACGAAGGACAGGCTGCGGCTCGAGGGAGACCTGCGGGATCAGGGCGCGAAGCTCGAGGACCTCAAAGCGAAGCAGCTCGTCATCAAGACGAACGAGGAGTATGCGGCGCTCACGCACGAGATCGAGTTCATGCGGAAGACGATCTCGGAGACCGAGGACGTCGTTCTCAAGATGCTCGAGGACGTCGACGTGAAGACGGCGGAACTCGAGGAGCGGAAGAAGGCGGCGGACGGCGCGAGGGGAGAGGTCGAGAACCAGATCGCAGAGCTCAAGGGCGAACTCGAGAAGCTGCGCGAGTACGTCATGGTCCGGAACGACGAGCGGACGCGCGTTGCGATGCATCTCGATGACAAACTGCTTCTCCGCTACGAGCGCATCCTCTCGAGCAAGGGAGACAGCGCGGTCGTCCCGCTCGTGGACGATGTCTGCACCGGCTGCTACAAGCGTCTTCCACCGCAGGCCGCCATCGAGGTGAAGCGCGGGAACCGCCTCGCCGAGTGCGACAGCTGCGGGCGCATCCTCTACCGGAAGGAAAGCGACGAGGATGAGTAGACCCGAGGCCGATTTCCTTGGCGGGATCATCGAGGGGCTCCACTGGAAGGACGCCGCGGCGCGCGTGGGGCTCTCCGAGGATCGCGCTCTGTCGTTTCTCGAGAGCGTGCAGCGCTTTGCATCGACGGTTGGGTCCGTCTCCGAGTTCGGCGCGGTGACCGCACCGAACGGCGACGACGCGGACTCGAGCGGGACGCCTCCGACGTCGAAACTGATCATCTGGACCGACGGCGCATCACTCGGCAACCCGGGAAACGCGGGAGCCGGCGCCGTGATCACGACCCCCGATGGGGAGAAGGTGGACACGGTCTCGGAGTACCTGGGACGCGCGACCAACAACGTCGCGGAGTACGAGGCCGTCCGCATGGGTATCGAGACCGCGCTCGCGCATGGCGCGAAGACGGTCGAACTGAGGCTCGACAGCGAACTCGTGGCGCGGCAGTTGATGGGACGCTACAAGGTCCGCGACCCGAAGCTCCAGGAGAAGTACCTGCAGGTCTCGGCGCTCATCGCGCGTCTCGAGGACATCTCGATCGTCCACGTGCCGCGCGAGCAGAACGCGGAAGCCGACCGTCTCGCGAAGCGTGGGGCGAAGCAGGGCATCGAATAGTCTGTACCCGAGATCTCTGACAACAGAATGCAGTAGGCCAGGCGACCGCGGACGGACGTGTCCGTCCGAGGAAAGTCCGAGCTCCAGAGGGCAGGACGCTGGGTAACGCCCAGTGGGAGTGATCCTAAGGAAAGTGCCGCAGAAAGGTAGACCGCCTAAGGGTGCCGCTTGCGGTTCCCCGGCAAGGGTGAAAAGGTGGGGTAAGAGCCCACCAGTGCCCCCGGTGACGGGGGCAGCTAGGTAAACCCCGTCCGGAGCGAGACCAAGTAGGGGAGGAGAAGCTGCCCGCTTCGCTAGAACTCCCGGGTGGGTCGCTTGAGGCGTCGGGTAACCGGCGTCCCAGATGAATGGTCGTCGCGGAAGGTTCGCCTTCCGACAGAACTCGGCTTACGGTCTGCTGCAGCTCTGAACATCGAGTCCGGTGATCTTCCGGGGTCGATGACGTCAACACTGACGAAGGGAACGCACGTGTTCGTACGGAAGCGATGGATACTCCCGGACAGCGATGCATCGGCCCATGCCGTCTCGCTCGCCGAGGAACTTCAGGTCCACCCGGCCTTCGCCGCCATTCTTGCCAGCCGCGGTGTGGTGACGCAGGCGGACGCCGCGGCGTTCCTCAGACCCGATCGCTCCGCGCTCTGTGACCCCTTCCTCCTTCCGGACATCGACCCGGCGCTCGAGAGACTCCGCCGCGCCGTTGACAACAAGGAAGGCATCTTCGTCTGCGGCGACTATGACGTCGACGGCATCACCTCCATCGTGCTGATGAAGCGGTGTCTCGAATCCGTCGGCTGCCGCGTCGACTTCTACATCCCGAACCGTCTCGACGAGGGGTACGGGTTGTCCGACCGCGGTGTGAAGCTCGCACGCGACGTCGGCGCCAAGCTCATCGTCACCGTCGACAGCGGTGTGACCGGGCACGAGCAGGTCTCGCTCGCGAACGAGATGGGACTCGACGTCATCGTGACCGACCACCACGAGCCGCAGGAGACGCTTCCCGACGCGCTCGCCGTGGTCGACCCGAAGCGCAAGGACTCGAAGTACCCGTACAAGGATCTCGCCGGCGTCGGAGTCGCCTTCAAGGTGCTCGAGGCGCTTGCCCGCGACTACCGCGAGCTCGCCTACACCGTCGAGGAGAATCTCGACCTCGTGGCCGTCGGGACCGTTGCGGACATCGTCCCGCTCAGGTCCGAGAACCGGATCCTCACGGCACTCGGCCTGGAGCGCCTGCGCAACACCGGGAACGCGGGCCTCGCCGCTCTCATGGACGTGGCGAAGGTCGAGCCGGCGAGCGCGCGTGCCGCGCACATCGGCTTCGCGCTGGGTCCGCGTCTCAACGCGGCGGGTAGACTGGGTGACGCCAGCATCGGCGTCGAGCTTCTCACGACCGACGACACCGCGCTGGCCGGACGCATCGCCCAGCAGCTCGATGGCGAGAACCGCAAGCGGCGCGAACTCGAACGCCAGGTGCTCGAAGACGCCGAGCGGATGCTCGCCGAGCAGATCGACCTCGTGAACACGCGCTCGATCGTTCTCTGGTCTTCCGGCTGGCACCCGGGCGTTATCGGCATCGTGGCCTCGCGCATCGCCAAGCAGCACAACCGACCGACGATCCTTCTTTCGATCACCGACGGCATGGCGAAGGGCTCGGGCCGGAGCATTCCGGGGTTCGACCTGCACGCCGCGCT
Source organism: bacterium (assembly GCA_029990205.1). Lineage (GTDB taxonomy): Bacteria > Joyebacterota > Joyebacteria > Joyebacterales > Joyebacteraceae > JAPEKQ01. The sequence goes on along the minus strand of JAPEKQ010000002.1, from coordinate 60,489 downwards.
GATATCCTGCAGGCACTTCCTCGACAGCTTCGGCGGCCACCAGCACGCCGCCGGCGTTTCTCTGGCGGAGGAACGTCTCGAGGAGTTCCGCGACTGTGTTGAGAAGGCCGTGTCCGCGAAGCTCACAGCCGACGACCTCGTCGCCGTCATCGATATCGATGGCGAGATCCGCCTGCCCAACTGCACGTTCGACCTCGTGCACCAGCTTCAGAAGCTCCGGCCGTTCGGCGCGGGCAACCCCGAGCCGGTGTTCGGAACGCGGCGCGTGAAGGTCGAGGACGCGAAGACCGTCGGCAACGGCCATCTGCGGATGCGCGTATCGCAGGAGGGCCGGGTCATGGACGTGATCGGCTTCGGCATGGCCGAGGCATACAGAGAGCTCAGGAGCGAGATGCGCGACAGCTCGTTCATGGTGTCGCTCGCCTACGTGCTCGAGGAGAATACCTGGCGTGGGGAGACGAACCTGCAGCTCCGCCTCAAGGACGTGCAGCCCGAGGACTACTAGCGCCTCAGGTTTCGCATCCCCACCTATCCACGCGTGATCCAATGACTCAGAGCGCCTACTCAAGAAGATTGATCGAACGCGACCCGAGACTCGACGTCGATCTCGTTGAGAAGGCGCACGCGTTCGCGGTGCAGGCGCACGAGGGGCAGAAGCGGAAGTCCGGCGGGCCGTACGTCGAGCACGCCGAGGAGGCGGCCGCGATCCTCGCCGAACTCTGCCTCGATACCGCGACCGTCGCGGGAGCGCTGCTCCACGACGTCCTCGAAGAGACCGACACCACGCTCGAGCAGCTTCGTGAGGAGTTCGGCGAGGAGATCGCCGGGCTCGTCGACGGCGTCACCAAGATCGCCGGACTGCGATTCGAGAGCCGCGAGCGAGAGCAGGCGGAGAATTTCCGGAAGATGCTCCTTTCGGTCGTCCGCGACGTGCGCGTCCTTCTCATCAAGCTCGGCGACCGCCTGCACAACATGCGGACCATTGAGCACCTCAGACCCGACCAGATCGAACGCATCTCGCACGAGACCCGCGACATCTACGCGCCGCTCGCCGGCCGGTTCGGTATGGCGAGGATCCAGCGTGAACTCGAGGACCTCGCGTTCAAGTGGCTCGAACCCGAGGACTACCGCGAGCTGGTGACGCTCGTGCGGGAGACGCGCGCCGAGCGGGCCGCCTCGATCGACGAACTCGTCGTCCCGCTGAGCGCGAAGCTCGAGAGCGAGGGCATTCAGGCGCAGATCGGCGGGCGCATCAAGCATCTGATGAGCATCCATCGGAAGATGCGGGTTCGGAAGAAGCGGTTCGATGAGATCTACGACCTCGTCGCGGTCCGTATCATCACCGACTCCGTCGAGGAGTGCTACCGCGTCTTCGGGATCGTTCACACGCTGTACAGACCGGTCCACGACCGCATCAAGGACTACATCGCGACGCCGAAGCTCAACGGGTATCGCGCGCTCCACACCACCGTCTTCGGTCCGCACGGCCGGCTGTTCGAGATCCAGATCAGGACCCGTGAGATGCACGAGCAGGCCGAGTTCGGCATCGCCGCGCACTGGCAGTACAAGGAAGGCCGGCCCGGCGACGAGGATCTCAAGCGCAGTCTGGCCTGGGTGCGGCAGCTTCTCGAGGGAAACATCGACCTCACGGAGGCTCACGAATTCCTCGAGGCGCTGAAGATCGATCTCTACCAGGACGAGATCTTCGTGTTCACGCCCAACGGCGATCTCAAGCAGCTCGCCCGCGGCTCGACCCCGATCGACTTCGCGTACGCCATCCACACCGCGGTCGGAGACAGCTGCGCCGGCGCGCGCGTGAACGGGCGGCTCGTCTCGCTCAAGCACGAGCTCGCCAGCGGCGACCGGGTCGAGATCGTCACGTCCGATTCGGCGCGTCCGAGTCGCGACTGGCTCGGCGTCGTCGCGACCTCGCGGGCGCGCAGCAAGATCCGTCATTACCTCAGGGAGCAGGTCGACAACGAGAGTCTCATGCTCGGCCGCAAGATCATCGATCGCGAGGTGAAGAAGCTCGGCGTCAAGGGCAGGGAGATAGCGCTCGACGACATCGCGCAGAGCTTCGGATTCGAGGGAGCGCAGGAGCTCACGGCCGCGGTCGGCCGGGGTGATGTCTCCGTCGGCGAGCTGGTGAGGAAGCTGCGGCCCGAGTCGGGGAAGGCCCGCGAACTCGTGGAGCGGCTGACGCGACGCGTGCGGCGAAGCGGTGACACCGGGATCAGGATCGACGGGGTGGGTGACCTGATGACGCACTTCGCGAAGTGCTGTCTGCCGGTTCCGGGGGACCGTATCGTCGGCATCATCACACGAGGCCGCGGCATCTCGATCCATCGCGTCGACTGTCCGAACACCTTCGGGCCGTCGATCGATGAGCAGCACAAGATCGACGTGTCGTGGGATGTCGGGGAGGGGCGCACATTCCCGGCCGGGTTCATCGTCAAGGGTGACCTGTCGCACGGCTTCCTCGCCGATGTTTCCCGCGCCATTGCCGACCAGGGGATCGAGGTGTCGGCGGCGAGCATGACGTCCGAGGACGGACAGGCCGTCGCGAGGTTCCGGGTCTACGTCGGGAACCTGCACCGGCTCAAGAAACTGATGAAGACCATCTCTTCGCTCAAGGGCGTCAAGTGCGTCGAGCGGAGACGGACGATCCGCGAGCGATAGAGGGAGCGGTACGTGAGAGCGGTCATCCAGAGAGTCACCGAGGCCCGTGTCACCGTTGACGGCGAGAACGTCGGCGCGATTCACAGCGGGCTGCTCGTGCTGCTCGGCGTCGCGCAGGGCGACACCGACGAGGACGCGCGGTGGCTCGCGTCGAAGTGCGCGGGGCTCCGCATACTCGAGGACGCGGAGGGACGGATGAACGACTCCGTCGTCGAGTCGAACGGTTCGGTTCTGCTCGTGTCACAGTTCACGCTGCTCGCCGACTGTCGGAAGGGCCGGCGCCCGAGCTTCACCGGCGCCGAGGACCCGGAGGCGGCGGAGGCGATGTGTGACCGGTTCGCGGAGCTTCTTCGCGCCGAGGGGCTCACCGTCGAGACGGGTCGGTTCGGGGCGAAGATGTCGGTGAGCCTCGTGAACGACGGCCCGGTGACCATCATCCTCGACAGCGCGGAGCGTCAGAGACCGCGGCGCGGAGGCGACGCCTCATGAACTGCGCGCTGATGGACAGTCTCGTGACCGAGAGTCCCCTGATCCTCGGGTCGGGGTCTCCGCGGAGGAAGCGCATCCTCGCCGGGCTCGGGCTCGAGTTCGTCATCGATGTGCCTGATGCGGATGAGACGGCGCTCGATGACGAGACTCCGGTCGAACACGTTCGGAGGCTCGCGTGGCTCAAGGCCGCGACGGTCGCGGGTCGCTATGACGAAGGCACCATCATAGCCGCCGACACCATTGTCGTGCTCGACGGCGAGCTGCTCGGCAAGCCGCGGGATCCCGAGCACGCGATCGAGATGCTCACGATGCTTCGCGGTCGCTGGCATGAGGTCTACACGGGCGTCGCGGCGATGCGCTGTTCCGACGGCGCGAGCGCGGGAGGCGTAGAGGGGACGGACGTCTTCATCCGGTTCCTCGAAGAAGGTGAGATCGCCGCCTACGTCGCCGGCGGGGAACCGCTCGACAAGGCCGGAGCGTACGCCATCCAGGACTGCGGCGCGGCGCTCGTCGAACAGGTCCGGGGGTGCTTCTACAACGTTGTCGGCCTTCCCGTCGTCCGCCTCTGCGACGTCCTCAAGCAGCTCGACTGCCTCAATCACACATCCTGACAGCCCGGAGGAACGATGGACCACATCAGAACGATCGAGTGGCGAGACGGACGGGTCCGTCTCGTCGACCAGACCCGACTACCGGGTGAACTCGTGCACGTCGAGACCGACGACTTCCGTCGGCTCGGTGAGAGCATCAAGCGGCTCGAGGTGCGCGGCGCTCCGGCCATCGGCGTCGCCGGCGCGATGGGTGTCGCCCTCGCCGCGCTCGAGTGCGACGCGACCTCGACCGACGAACTGCGTTCGTGCGTCCGTGAGGCCGCGGCCCACCTCGCGGCGACGCGACCGACCGCCGTCAATCTCACGTGGGCCATCGACCGTTCGCTCCGGATCCTCGACGACCCCGCCAACGCGACCGCGGACGCCGTCCGCGACGCGCTCGTGGCAGAGGCGATCGCCATTCTGGAGGAGGACCGTCTGCTCTGTCGTGCGATCGGCAGGCACGGAGCGGCCCTTCTCGCCGACGGCGACGGTGTGCTCACGCACTGCAACGCGGGCGGTCTCGCCACGGCGGAGTACGGGACGGCGCTGGCCGTCATCTACACGGCGGTGGAGGAGGGGAAGAAGATCCGCGTGTTCGCCGATGAGACCCGTCCGCTTCTCCAGGGCGCCCGGCTGACGGCGTGGGAGCTGATGGAGCACGGGATCGACGTCACGCTGCTCTGCGACAGCGCCGCCGCGTCGGCGATGGCGCGGGGATTGGTCGACAAGGTCATCGTCGGCGCCGACCGGATCGCAGGGAACGGCGATGTCGCGAACAAGATCGGGACGTACCCGCTGGCCCTCGCCGCGAAGCGACACGGCGTCCCGTTCTACGTGGCGGCCCCGTACTCGACGCTCGACGCGAGCCTCGCGACCGGGGAAGAGATCCCGATTGAGGAACGCTCAGCCGACGAGGTGACCGGGTTCGGGGGGTGCCGGACGGCCCCCGAGGGCGTGGCCGCCTTCAATCCGGCCTTCGATGTGACGCCGGCGGAGCTCGTGGCGGCCATTATCACCGATGTGGGGGTGTTTGAGCCTCCATTCGGGGAGACGCTCTTCCGGAAAGACCGTAGTTCATGAGCCTTGACAGACAGGGCTCTCGCTGTTAGTATTTCAGGTTCGTGCTACAGGTCCCTTCCGTTTCCGGAATCCGACATCGCCGGAGGGATGGGGCTTCTGAGGCTTCCGATGTGCACCCGACAACGCGGAGGGAGCCGGATCACACGTTCCGCCGGTCGAAACGACCGCCGGACAGACGGAGCGGTGTGTCTGCATGTCGCAGGCGCGTGCAACGGTGTGCACCTGAGGTGCGCCCGGGGACGTGGGTGCGAAAGTCGGCTCACCGGTTGTGGAGGAACACTGGATGTCTACACACATCACCAAGGCCTCTGAGATCGAGCGGAAGCACTACGTCGTGGATGCCGAGGGCAAGATCCTCGGTAGACTCTCGACCGAGGTTGCTGGTCTTCTCCGTGGCAAGGGGAAGGTCAACTACTCGCCGCATCTCGATACGGGCGACTTCGTCATCGTGGTCAACGCCGCGAAGATCGAGGTGACAGGCAGCAAGCTCGACCAGAAGACGTACTTCCGGCACAGTGGTCATCCGGGCGGCGCGAAGTTCAAGACGATGCGCCGGCTCATGGATGAGCGTCCGGACGAGGTCGTGCGCCGTGCGGTTCGCGGGATGCTTCCGAAGAACAAGCTCGGCAGGAAGATGCTCAAGAAGCTTCGCGTCTACGCGGGCCCGGAGCATCCGCACACGGCACAGCAGCCGGAGACATACGAACTCAAGGGTTAGCGTCGGCTTGTCCGACGACAAGAGCCGCCTTCGGGCGGCGGGATGTTCGAAAGGAGCACATCGATGGCCAATACCTTCCAGGCAGTAGGCAGGCGGAAGGAGGCGATCGCGCGCGTCCGGCTCGTCCCGGGCACCGGTCAGAAGACGATCAACGGGAAGTCGATCGATGAGTTCTTCCCCCGGAAGACACTCATCACCGATATCGTCCGGCCGCTTGAAGTGACCTCGACCGGCGACCGCTACGACATCGTGGCGAGCGTCAACGGTGGTGGGGTGACGGGGCAGGCTGGAGCCGTGAGGTTGGGGATCGCTCGCGCGCTCGTCAAGGTGGACGAGAGCTACCGCAAGCCTCTGAAGCAGGATGGACTGCTGACCAGAGACTCGCGGATGAAGGAACGGAAGAAGCCCGGTCAGCCCGGCGCTCGGAAGAAGTTCCAGTTCTCGAAGAGGTAGCAGCAGCCCACGCCTCGGTCCGCCCGGCATCGTCATGATGCCGGCTGGGGCAGGCGGGGTAATCTCACACGCGGTCGGACCGACGTGGGGGGTCCGCAGGAGCATCCGCTCCGCGGCCCACGGCGGGTTGATGACCGCGGAGGCGAAACCGACACAGAGGGGAAGTACATCATGGCAGTTCCAGAAATGAGAGAGCTCCTGGAGTCCGGAGCTCACTTCGGTCATCAGACCCACCGCTGGAATCCCAAGATGCGGCCGTTCATCTTCATGCGCCGCAACGGGATCCACATCATCGACCTCGCGAAGACCCTCGACTGCATGCAGAAGGCCAAGACGGTCATCCAGGACTGCGTCCGGAAGGGCGACAAGGTCCTGTTCGTGTGCACGAAGAAGCAGGGCAAGGCGATCGTCCGCGAAGAGGCGATCCGCTGCGGTCAGCTCTACATGACCGAGCGCTGGCTCGGTGGCACGCTCACGAACCTCGCGACCGTGAAGAAGAGCATCGCACGACTCCTCGACATCGAGCGCATGGCGCAGGACGGGACGTTCGACCTGCTCAACAAGCGCGAGGTGCTCACGCACGAGAAGAAGCGCGCGAAGCTTGCCAACGTGCTCGACGGTATTCGCGACATGACCAAGATGCCCGGCCTTCTCTTCATCGTCGATTCGCGGCGTGAGGACATCGCCGTGAACGAAGCGGGCAAGCTTGGCATCCCGATCGTCGGCGTGCTCGACACGAACGCCGATCCGGACCCGATCGACTACCCGATCCCGGGCAACGATGACGCCATCAGGTCGATCCGGCTGTTCTCCGCCTTCGTCGCCGACTGCGTGCTCGAAGCGAGCGCGGCGAAGAACGAAGGCCGCGACACCGTGACGCCGGAAGCCGCCGTGACCGCGGAGGCCACGCCTCCCGCGGACGCCGGTGAGACCGTCGCCGCTGAGGCCGCGTCCGGAGAGACCCCGACGAACTAGACGATTCACGCCGTGCGGACAGGGAGTGGCCGTCAGGTCGCCCGGTCCGCGCGTGTGCGACACCCAACACACGAGATACCCGGAGAAACGAGATGGAGATCAACGCTGTTCAGGTCAAGGAACTGAGAACACAGACCGGCGCCGGCATCATGGACTGCAAGGAGGCGCTCGGAGCCACGAACGGCAACCTCGAAGAGGCCGCCGACTACCTGCGCAAGAAGGGCATGCTCAAGGCCGCGAAGAAGGCCGAGCGGAAGACGGGCGAGGGCATCGTCGCGTCGTACGTGCACGCGGGCTCGAAGCTCGCCGTGCTCGTCGAGATCATGTGCGAGACGGACTTCGTCGCGCGCACCGACGAGTTCCAGGCGTTCGCGAAGGACGTCGCCATGCACATCGCCGCGCAGAATCCGCGCGTCGTGTCGCGTGAGGATCTCCCCGCTGACATCCTCGACAAGGAGCGGGAGATGTTCCGAGCCGAGGCGCTCGAGTCCGGCAAGCCCGAGAAGGTTATCGACAAGATTGTGGACGGACGCATCGACAAGTTCTACTCTCAGGCCTGTCTTCTCGAGCAGCCGTTCGTGAAGGACGGGGACCTGACGGTCGAGGACTTCGTCAAGCAGACCATCGGCCAGCTCGGTGAGAACATGCGGATCGGCCGGTTCGTTCGGATGAAGCTCGGCGAGGAGTCCAAGTAGGTCTTCTCATGCGGGGCGTCGGACACGAACAAGGAGTTTGAGACTCTCCAGATGGCTGCGTACGGGCGTGTCATTCTCAAGGTGAGCGGCGAGTCCCTCCGCGGTGCGGACGGGGCCCCGGTCTCTGCCGAATCGGCGGCGTGGCTTGCCGGCGAGATTCGCGGCGCGACAGCGGCTGGCGCCGAGGTCGGCGTTGTGATAGGTGGCGGGAACATCATCCGCGGCGCGGTTGCCGCGGGCGGTGGGAGCGACCGCGTGACCGCGGACGGCATGGGCATGCTGGGGACGGTCATCAACGCGCTTGCCCTCAGACTTGCACTCGAGGAGCAGGGGCAGCCGGCCGTTGTGATGACGGCCCGGCCCATGGGCGCGGTCGCGGAGCTGTTCGACGCGCGGCGCGCGCGTGACCTTCTCGCGAACGGAACGGTCGTGATGTTCGCGGGCGGCACGGGCAACCCGTTCTTCAGCACCGACACGGCGGCGGCCCTCAGGGCGGCCGAGGTCGGCGCGCACGCGCTCCTCAAGGGTACGAAGGCCGACGGCGTCTACGACGCCGACCCGGCCACCCATCCCGATGCAAAGAGATTCGATGAGATCGCGTTTCTCGAGGTGATCGAGAAGCGGCTCGGCGTCATGGACATGACGGCGTTCTCGCTCTGTCGCGATATTGGGGTGCCTATCGTGGTCTTCGACCTCTTCCAGGACGGCAACATCCGTCGCGTGGTGGAGGGCGAGACCATCGGAACCCTGGTCAAGGAGGTCTAGCTGATGGATGAGCTTTTCGCTCAGACCAGTGAAAGAATGGACAAGGCTGTCGAGGCGGTACGTCGTGAGCTGGCGAAGATCCGCACCGGCAAGGCGACCGTGTCGCTGCTCGACGGTGTGAGGCTCGAAGCGTACGGAAGCACCGTGCCGCTCAGGCAGGTGGCGAACATCAGCGTCCCCGAAGCGCGACTGCTGGTCGTGCAGCCGTGGGACAGGAGCATCCTCGGTGACGTGGAGAAGGCGATCCTCAAGGCCGACCTCGGACTGAACCCGTCGAACGACGGCAACATCATCCGCGTTCCCATCCCCGCGCTGACGGAGGAGCGTCGCAAGGAGATGGTGCGGTACGTCCACAAGCTCGCCGAAGAGGGGCGGGTCTCCGTGCGGAACATCCGGCGCGACGCCAACGAGTCGCTCAAGAAGATGAAAACCGCGGGCGACATCTCGGAGGACGATTTCCACCGCGCGCACGACACGACAGTGCAGAACATGACCGACGAGCACATCGGCGAGATCGACAAGTCTCTCGCCGCGAAGGAGAAAGAGCTGATGGAGGTCTAGTCGCTGCGGCGTTCTGGACCGGGGCAAAGCAGTGGAACCCAACAAAGGAGGCTACCTATGGCATACGTGATCTCCGACGAATGCACGTCCTGTGGCGCGTGCGCACCCGTCTGTCCGGTCGAGGCGATCTCGGAAGGTCCGGACAAGTACAAGATCGACCCCGACGCATGCACGGACTGCGGTCTCTGCGCGGACGAGTGTCCGTTCGACGCGATCAAGCAGGGCTAGCGCTCTGTCGGAACAGCAGCATTGATGGCCCGGGCGGCCGGCTTCGGCCGGCCGCCCAGCCACAACAGGGACAGGGGCATGGCGAAGAGCAGGAAGACCGACACGCCTGAGGCGTACGGCGTCGACATGGCAAGACTCCCGGCGCACGTTGCCATCATCATGGACGGCAACGGCCGCTGGGCGCGGAAGCGTCACCTGCCGCGCGTGGCCGGGCACGCCGCCGCGCGGGAGTCCGTGCGCGACATCGTCACCGCGAGCGCCGAGCTGGGGCTCACTGATCTGACGCTCTACACGTTCTCCATGGAGAACTGGACGCGGCCGAGAGCCGAGGTGTCCGCTCTGATGCACCTGCTCGACCAGACGCTCCAGGAACAGGTCTCCGTGATGGCCGAGAACAACATCAGTCTGAACGCCATCGGCCGACTCGACCTTCTTCCCAAGTACGCACGCTCGCGTCTCGACCGGTGCATTCGGCAGCTCGACGGCAACGACGGGCTCCGTCTGACGCTCGCGCTGAGCTACGGGGGCAGGGCGGAGCTGCTCGACGCCTTCCGGTCGATCGCCCGTGACGCGGCGAAGGGCGGTCTGCGTCCGAAGGACATCGACGAGGATGCGGTCCGCGCGCGGCTCTACTGTCCCGATCTGCCCGACCCCGACCTGCTCGTCCGCACGAGCGGCGAGCTACGGATCTCCAACTTCCTTCTCTGGCAGATCGCGTACACCGAGATCTACATCACCGATGTTCTCTGGCCGGACTTCCGGCGGCGCAACCTGTACGAGGCGATCGCCGACTACCAGGGGCGCGACCGAAGGTTCGGCGGGATCAAGACGAAGGGATCGCGCTGATAGACGGCGCGGCCCGAGAGGCGAGAAACGGTATGGGCGTCAATCGACAGCAGCTCAGCAAGCGTCTCTTGACGGCGGCGGTGGGTGTGCCGGCGGCGATCGTATTCTCGCTCGTCGGCGGCTGGGGTTTCCTCATCGTCATCAATTTCGTGCTGGGCGTCGGTCTGTTCGAGTTCTACCGCATGATGGAGTACAAGGGCATCAAGCCCTACAAGACCGTCGGCATTCTCGCGGGTCTGGGCGTCTCCTGGTACGTCTACTTCCAGGAGGGCATGTTCTCGAGCTTCTTCGTGACCGTCGTGCTTGCGCTCGTGATGGTCATGGAGCTCTTCCGTCGCGACAGCGAACTCGCCGTCTTCCACATCTCGACGACCATCCTCGGGGTCTTCTACGTCGGCTGGCTCGGAAGCCATATCATCCTTCTCAGACAGCTTGGTGAATCTTCACCGTGGGGTGACCGCGGCGGCTGGTTCGTCATCCTCGCGTTCGGGCTCGCGTGGCTGTGCGATACCGGCGCGTACTTCTTCGGGAGCGCGTTCGGGAAGACCAAGCTCATGCCGCGCGTGAGTCCGAACAAGTCCGTGGAGGGCGCAGTCGGCGGACTCATACTCGCGGTGGCGACCGCCTTCCTCGCGCGCCACACGTTCGCGACGTTCCTCTCGGTCTGGGACGCGCTCGCGCTCGGCGTCATCGCGGCTGTCGCCGCGACGCTGGGCGACCTCGTCGAGTCCATGATGAAGCGCGACGTCCAGGTCAAGGACACATCACGCGCGCTCCCGGGACACGGCGGCATGTTGGACCGGTTCGACAGCGTGCTCTTCGTGGCGCCGTTCGTGTACTACTACCTGCGCTTCATCTTGCCGAAGCTCCAACTCATGATTCCCCAGTAGCGAGGGAGACCGCGGTGTCCAAGGCGAGACGCATCGTCATTCTCGGCTCGACCGGTTCCATCGGGACCGGAGCGCTCTCGGTCGTCGAGGCCGCGCCGGACGACTTCGACGTCGTCGGGCTCTCCGCGTATCGCAACACGGAGCTCCTCGCGGAGCAGGCGGAGCGGTTCCGGGCGGACCGTGTGGTATTCGGCGACGCGGACACGACCGCCGACGTCGCGCTGCCCGGTGGTGTTGAGGCGCTCAGCGGAGCGGAGGGGCTCGACGCTCTCGCGTCCGATCCGTCCGTTGACGTCGTGGTCAACGCGCTGGTCGGGGCGTCGGGGCTCGGTCCCGCCATGGCGGCGGTCCGCGCCGGCCATCAGCTGGCCATCGCCAACAAGGAATCGCTGGTCGCGGCCGGCGAACTCATCACGGCGCTCGCGACGGTCACGGGGAGTGAACTCGTGCCGGTCGACAGCGAGCACAGCGCCATCTTCCGCTGTCTGCGCGGCGTCCACCACGACGAGGTGGAGGGCATCACGCTGACCGCGTCAGGCGGTCCGCTCCGCGACGCGCACGCCTCGACGCTCGAGACCGCAACGATCGAGGACGTGCTCAAGCATCCGACGTGGGAGATGGGGGCGAAGGTCACGGTCGACTCCGCGACCATGTTCAACAAGGGACTCGAGGTGCTCGAGGCGCACTGGCTGTTCGGTCTCGGGTTCGACCGGATCGAGGTCGTCGTCCATCGGGAGTCGGTCGTGCACTCGCTCGTGCGACTCAAGGACGGCAGTCAGCTCGCGCATCTTGGTGATCCGGACATGAGGGTCCCCATCCAGTACGCGATGTACTACCCCGACCCTCCGACCGTGTCGTTCGGCGGGAGAACGCTCTCCGAGTTCGGCGCGCTCCACTTCGAGCCGCTCGAAGAGTCGCGGTACCCGTGCTTCGGGCTCGCGCTCGAGGCCGGCAGACGCGGCGGAACTGCGCCCGCTGTCGCGGCGACCGCCGACGAGTGTGCGGTCGACGCCTTTGTCACGCGCCGGCTGCCGTTCGGCGGGATCGCCGCCGTCATCGAGCGGACGCTCGAGCGGACGTCGTCGGGCGCCGCCGAGTCGCTCGAAGCCATCCGGGCCGCGGAGACCGAAGCGGCGGCCGTCGCATCAGAGCTCATCCGCGAGCTCAACACGTAGACCAGGACGGGCACCGGCTCCCGCGCGCAGCACGCGCCCGGGCGGACGGTCCCATGACGGAAGACGAGACGAATGTTCATCTACTACATCTTCGCCGCGGTCCTTCTCGGGATCCTCATCATCGTTCACGAGATCGGTCACTTCCTCGCGTGCCGTATCTCCGGCGTTCGGGTCGAGCGGTTCTCGATCGGGTTCGGTCCGCGCATACTCACGAGGGTCGTGGGTGACACCGAGTTCGCCATCTCGGCCATTCCGCTCGGCGGGTACGTGAAGATGTCGGGGGCGGAGCACGTGGCCGATCCGACCGGTGCGCCACCGGACAGCTTCGTCGCGAAGCGTATCTCGCTGAGGGCGTTCATCGTGGCCGCGGGTCCCATCATGAACTTCGTGTGGGCCTTCATCGTCGTCGTCGGCGTTCTCATGCTGGCGGGTCTTCCGACCTTCGGCGAGCCGATCGTCGGCGCCGTCGCCGAGGGCTCTGACGCGGAGCGCGAAGGCGTGGCCGTGGGTGACCGGATCGAGAGCGTCAACGGTGTTGCGGTCGAGAACTGGGCGGATATCTACTCGGAGGTCGGGAACGCGCAGGCCGGGCTCTCGCTCGTGTTCTCGGACGGCCGGAGCGTTGACTTCGAGCTGCCGACGGTCATCGACGACGAGACCGCCGCGTTCGAGTTCGGGCTCGAGCCGTACGTGCCGCCGGTGGTCGGCGGTCTTCAGGGGAGAAGCCCCGCCGCGGCGGCCGGGATCCACAAGGGTGACCGTATCCTGTCGATCGACGGAGTCGCCGTCGGGGACTGGTTCGAGGTCGGCGACACGATCCGCGAGAGGCCCGACAGCGATGTCGAGATCGTCTGGGAACGCGACGGAACCGAGATGCGCGCGGTGCTCCACACGGACGTCGGCGAAGAGCCGAACGCGGAGGGCGAGATGGTGGAGGTCGGTCTCATCGGCGTCATGCGGCCCTGGGCGACGGAGAGACTGGGGCCGGGCGAGGCCATCCTCGGAAGCGCCCGGTTCACCGGAAGCACGTTCTCACAGGTGTGCGCTTTCTTCTGGCAGCTGGTGACGCTCCGGGCGTCGACCGAGCAGCTCGGTGGTCCGATCCGTGTTGTGAGAATGGCGAGTGAGAGTGCGCGGTGGGGTGGAAGCTACTTCTTCACGTTCATGGCGATCATGAGCATCAACCTCTGCGTCATCAACCTGCTCCCGCTGCCCATTCTCGACGGCGGGCATCTCCTGCTGCTGCTCCTTGAGAAGCTCAGGAAGCGGACGCTCACGGAGCGTCAGCTCATCGTGTGGCAGCAGATCGGCCTGGCCTTCTTCGGTGTCGTGATGGTGCTGCTGGTCGTGCGAGACATCATGGGGCTGTGGTAGGAGAGCGCTGCTCGCGCCGGAGCTCTTCCAGACGTTCCTGAACCTGTTCCTCGAGCCGTGACCACCTGACGGGGTCGCGGCTCAGTCTTTGGACGTGCTCGTCGATCTCCTCACGCGTGAGAGGCTCGACGCCGAGCTCGGCCATCCGGGTCTCCGCCGCATCGCCCGAGAGGCCCTCCTCGATGGAGAGCGTCAGCGCGGCCATGTACTCGATGTAGACCGTGTCCGTCGGGTCCGTCCCTATCTCACTGTCGGCATCGGCGCCGCAGCCGGTCAGGGCCACGGTCGCGAGCGCGAGCGCGACGGCGCATACGGCAAAGCGAACATCTGAGGCGGCTCTTCGTCTCATTCTGCGTCGACCTCCGATGCGGATCGGTTGGAATCCCCCCGCGGACACCTTCATCATCGCCCCGGCGCGCGCTCCTGTCAACAGGCCGACGTGCCCGGGTCCGGTTGACACCCCGCTCGGGCGGGACTAGAATGAAAACCGAGCAGGTTCCTACACGGATGGGACAACCTATGTTCATGCGAAGCGCACGACTCATGGTCCTGCTGGGAGCGGTGGCCGCCCTCCTCGCCACCGCGGACGCGGCCCGGGGCGCCCAGTTCGGCAGGAACAAGATACAGTACCAGAACTTCGACTGGCAGATCATCCGCACCGAGCACTTCGACGTCTACTACTACGACGGGTCGGAGGATGTCGCGGACGCCGTCTGCCGTATCGTCGAGGAATCGAACGACCACCTCGAGGAGCTCTTCGGCCACGAACTGACGACGGTGATCCCCATCATCGTCTACGCCTCCCACAACGAGTTCCAGCAGACCAACGTCCTCTCGTCGCACGTAGGCGAGGGGGTCGGCGGGTTCACCGAGCTGTTCAAGAACCGCGTCGTCATCCCGTTCACCGGTTCGTACTACGAACTCAGGCACGTCATCCATCACGAGATGACGCACGTGTTCATGTTCGACATCGTCTACCGCGGTCTCGCCGAGTCGGTCATCCGTCAGGCGTACTTCAACCCGGTCCCGCTCTGGTTCGCGGAGGGGCTGGCTGAGTTCGCCTCGCAGGGCTGGGACACACAGGCCGAGATGATCCTGCGCGATCTCACGACGGCGGACGCGGTCGTGCCGCTCGAGTATCTTTACGGCGGGTATCTCGTCTACAAGGAAGGACAGTCCGCGCTCAACTTCATCGCGGACCGGTACGGCGAGGAGAAGGTCAAGGAACTCGTCCGGGTGATGGCGAGAACGCAGAACCTCGAGCGCTCGCTCCGCGAGGCGACCGGGCTGTCGACGGCCGAGCTCAACCAGGAGTGGGAACGATGGCTTCGGAACCGCTACTGGCCCGGGATCGCGGGGCTGGAGCGCGCGAAGGACGAGGCGAAGCTTCTGACCGACCACAGGAAGGACAACTCATACTTCAATGTCGGTCCCTCGATCGCGCCCGACGGCAACTCCGTGGTGTTCCTCTCGGACAGGACAGGGTATGCCGACGTGTACCACGTCTCGACGCTCGATGGGGCGACGCTCGGTCGCATCATCAAGGGCGAGACGACCGACGCATTCGAGCAGATGCACGTGCTGCGGGTGGGCTTCTCGTGGTCGCCCGACGGAACGATGATCTGCTTCGGCACGAAGGCCGGCGGCAGTGACGCGATCCACATCGTCGGAGCCGACGGGAGCGGGCTCGTCCGGAGTCTCGCGTTCGACCTTGACGGCGTCTACACGCCAGTCTGGTCGCCCGACGGGGACCACATCGCGTTCATCGGGACGAGGGACGGAGCCTCCGAGCTCTACGTCACGGACGTGATGGGGGAGAGCCTGAGGCGACTGACCGACGACTACGATGACGAGCGGAACCCGGCCTGGTCGCCCGACGGCCGGTCGATCGCGTTCGAGTCGGACCGCGACTCGCCGCTCAATCGCGGGTTCGATCGCAGCTACGACCTCTACTCGGTCGATGTTGCGAGCACACGCGTCACACCGCTCGTTCGCGGCCCGGGCTGGGAGCAGTCGCCCACCTGGTCGCCGGACGGCCGCTACATCATCTACTCCTCCGATCGACTCGGGACCCCGGATCTCTACCTGGCGGACCTCGGCGACTCAACGTGTGTGCGGCTCACATCGCTCATCGGCGGCGCGGAGACGCCGAGCTGGTCTCACGATGGCGACCGGCTTGCGTTCGCCGCGTACGAGGAGGGCGGTTGGGACGTGGCCGTCGTGAAGTCGCCGCTGTCGCACTTCGCGGACGCCATCAACGGTGGCGAGCGCTTCCCGGCGATCTCGGACGTCGACGCGCCCGAGCCGTTCGACAACTACCAGGACGAATGGGTCGCGGTGGTCGAGCGTCCCGATGCGGATGACGGGGGCGTCGCCCTCTCTGACGCGCCGACCGTGCACAGCGAAGTCGTGACGTTCGGCCGGGACGGCGAGATCATTGATGACACCTCCGTCGGCACCGTCACCATGCCCGATGATCCGCCGACGGATGACGACGCGACCGCCGTGGTCGACACGGCCATGACGCAGCCGGCTCCGCTCAGGCTGGGCGGCGGGCCGCCCAGACCTCGCGATGAGCCCGGCGAGCGCGCCGAGAGCGATGCCGTGAGGAAGGCCCGGACCGCCTACTCGCGTGCCACCGGCCAGCTGCCTCCGAGTATCGAGGAGGAGGAGCGGCAGGCCGGGACCGTCGAGCGGTACACGCCCAAGTTCAGCCCGGACTGGATCGACGGCGGGTTCTCATACAGCTCCGCCTACGGGTTCGGCGGCACAGCCGAGATCGCGGTGAGCGACATCCTGGGCAACCATCGCTTCTACGTCGCCACCGACTTCTTCTCGAGTTTCGAGTTCTCGAACGCGCACATTCGCTATGAGTATCTCGCGAACCGGATCAACTACGCGCTCTCCGTCTACACCTACCGCGAGTACTACTACTCGGACCGCACGCGGCTTGGCGAGGATCTGGGCGAGAAGCGGTACTTCACCGAGCGCAACTACGGCGTCTCGGTCGGCATGACGTATCCGCTCAGCCACTTCTCACGCGTCGAGTTCGACGTCGGGAGCCTGTCGCTCTCGCGGCGCTTCGCCGAGGAGAACACGGAAGGCGAGATCGAACTCACCGACGAGGAGGTCGATCGCACGCTGCTCCTTCCGAGCCTGCGCTTCGTCAACGACACGACGCTGTGGGGATCGGTCGGTCCCATCAGCGGCGGGCGCTCCTCGCTGTCCGTCTCCAAGTCGATCGGGATGGGGAGCGATTTCAGCTTCCTGACGGGTATCGCCGATCTGCGTCACTACACGCGCATCGGCGCGAGACACAGCCTCGCGACGAAGCTGGTCTACGCGCGGAGTTCGCAGGCGGACGCGCAGACGTTCTACATCGGCGGCGTCAACTCGATCCGCGGGTACGACGATTTCGAGTTCAGCGGGCACAACGTGGCGCTGGCGACACTCGAACTCCGCTACCCGTTCATCGACAATCTGACCATCGCCTCGCCGATCCCGCTGTCGATCTGGGGACTTCGGGGCGTGATGTTCGCGGACCTTGGCGCCGCGTGGAACGAGGAGTTCCGCGGTGTCGCCCGCACCGACGCCGTGCGGTTCCAGGACATCAAGGCCAGCTACGGGATCGGCGCGAGGATGCGGTTCGGCTACTTCGTGCTGCGGTACGATCTCGCGTGGCCGACCGACCTTCAGACGACGGGCGAGCCGGTCTCTCACTTCGCCATCGGAGCGGAGTTCTAGCGGACCGGTGTCGCTCCACCGGCAGAAACACCCCTGCATGAAACGGGAAGGGCTGTGACGAAGACGACGACGTACCTCGAGAACCTCAATTCGGTGCAGGAACGAGCGGTCCGCCACGGTGACGGGCCGCTTCTGGTGCTGGCCGGGGCAGGCAGCGGCAAGACGCGCGTGCTGACCCGACGCATCGCCTATCTCATCGAGGAGAAGAACATCTCTCCCCGACGCATCCTTGCCGTGACCTTCACGAACAAGGCGGCCGGGGAGATGAAGAAGCGCATCACGGAGATGCTCTCGCGCGACGTCGCGCTGCCGTGGGTGGGAACGTTCCACTCGATGTGCGCGCGGCTGCTTCGCATCGAAGCCGACTGGGGATGGTGGACGCGGGATTTCACCATCTACGACATGACCGACCAGGTCGACCTCGTGAAGAACTGCATGGGGAGACTCGGCATCTCGACGACGACGTTCACGCCGAAGTCGTTCCTTGGCGAGATCTCTCGGGCGAAGGACATCCTGCTCACCGCGGAGGACTACGCGAGCCGGGCCGGGAACCACTACGAACAGACGGCCGCCAGGGTCTACGCGGAGTACGAGAAGGGGCTGCGCGAGAACAACGCCTTCGACTTCGATGATCTCATCAAGGAGGTCGTGCAGCTGCTCAGACGCGAGCCCGAACTCGGCCGGTCGTACGCCGAGCGATTCCTCCACGTGCTCGTCGACGAGTATCAGGACACCAGCCACGCGCAGTACGCGCTCGTCAACCTGCTCTCGTCGGTGCACCGCAACATCTGCGTCGTCGGCGACGACGATCAGTCGATCTACGGGTGGCGCGGGGCCGACATCACGAACATTCTCGATTTCGAGAAGGACCACCCGGACGCGGTGACCCTCAGACTCGAGCAGAACTACCGCTCGACCGCGGGCATTCTCGCCGCGGCGCACGATGTGGTGAGCAACAACGAGCGTCGCAAAGAGAAGGAGCTGTGGACCGAGCGCGAAGAAGGCGCCCCGGTCCGGTTCACGAGGGTTTCGAACGAGTACCAGGAGGCCGACGAGATCCGCGACCTCGTGCTGACGCTCGTGAGCAAGCGCGGGCTTCAGCCCCGGGATTTCGCCATCCTCTACCGGACGCACGCGCAGTCCCGCGTGATCGAGGACAGCCTGCGGCGCGCCGGCATCGCATACGATATCGTCGGCGGCGTGCGCTTCTACGAGCGCTCCGAGGTGAAGGACGTGCTCGCCTATCTCAAGGTCATCGTTAACCCGGCGGACGCCGTGAGCCTCCGGCGGATCGTCAACGTCCCGCCGCGGAAGATCGGAGACAAGACGATCGAGCGTCTGGAGGAGTTTGCCCTGGACCGCGGCATTCCGCTCTACGAGGCGCTCGGGATGGGCGGCGAGGTCGTCGGTGTCGGGCCGGCGGCGCGGACTGCGCTCGGCGAGCTTCGCGGGATGTTCGACCGGCTGCGCCGGAAGGTGGAGACGACACCGGTCAACATCCTGCTCGACGAGGTGCTCGACGGTTCCGGATACGTGGCGTGGCTCGACGGCCGCCGCACGGAGGACACCGCGCAGCGGCTGGCGAACGTCGAGGAGCTGGTCTCGGCGTCCAGCGAGTTCGTCGAGATGAGCGGCGAGGAGAGCCTCGGCGCATTCCTCGAACAGGTCTCGCTCGTCGCGGACATCGACCGGTGGGAGGGCGAGGCGAACACGGTCTCGCTCATGACGCTTCACAACGCGAAGGGGCTCGAGTTCCCCATCGTGCTCATCCCCGGAATGGAGGACGGGCTGCTTCCCCACGAGTCGTCGTTCGAGGACGACGAGGAGATGGAGGAGGAGCGCCGGCTCTGCTACGTCGGGATGACGAGGGCGATGAATCAGCTCCACATGTTCTCCGCGGACACGCGGCGGCGCGGCGGCACGACGAACCTGCGCTCTCCGTCACGGTTCATCCATGAGATCGACGAATCCCATCTCGAGACCGTCTCGACGGCCGTCGAGCAGAAGCGGGCCTCGAGGCCCGGCGGCGGGTACGGGATGCGCGGTCGGGGACGAGCCGGTCGCGGAGCGGGTGCGCGCGGAGGAGCGGGCTCGCGTGGCGGCGCGGGCTCGCGTGGCGGCGCGGGAGCACGCGGAGGCGCCGGGCGTTCCTCAGGTGGTTCCCGCGGGGTCTTTCCGGACTACGAGAACCAGAGCCAGGAGGCCGTGGAGTTCGGTCCGGGGACCCGCGTTCGGCACCCGTCGTGGGGTGAGGGCGTCATTGTCGGGATCGCGGGCCACGGAGGCGACATGGTCGTCACCGTCCGCTTCGATGAGGCCGGTGGAGTCGAGAAGCGCATCATGCTAAGGTACGGGAAGCTAACGCCCGTGACCTAGGAGCGTGGATATGGCGGTCAGCATCGACGAAGCGCGGCGCGCGGCACGGCTCGCGCGGCTGGCGCTTGAGGGCGAGGAACTCGAGACGCTCGCGAAGGACCTGAGCGCGGTTCTCGACCACTTCGAGAGCATCGCGGAGTTCGCAACCGCTGAGATCGCGAATGCGGAATCTGCGTCCACGGAGGCCGGCGCCTCACACCAGCGGTCCGTCAGGACCGCCGAGCCCCGACGCGACAGCGTCATCCGACCGGACACGGTCGGCGCCATGCTGACTATGGACGAGGCACTCCGGAACGCTCCGGAATCCGAGGACGGGCAGTTCGCGGTCCCGGGCTTCCTCCCGGACGAATCGTGAGACTCACCGACCATACCTTCAGGGAGATCGTCAGCGGTCTCGAGAGCCGGGAGCTGTCGAGCCGCGACCTCGTGAACGCCGCGCTCGACACCATCCGTTCGAACGCCGACACCCTCAACACATTCATACGCACCGCGGAGCCGGAGCGTGTGCTCGCACGAGCGCGCGAGTTCGATGATGCACGGGCACGCGGTGAGACGCTGGGCCCGCTCGCGGGCATCCCGACGGCGGTCAAGGACAACATCTCCACGCGAGGGCTGGGTACCACGTGCGGCTCCCGGATGCTCGACGGCTACCAGCCGCCGTGCGACGCGACCGCTGTGACGCGTCTCGAGGCGGCCGGCGGCATCGTCATCGGGAAGACGAACATGGACGAGTTCGCGATGGGGTCGTCCAACGAACACTCAGCCAGCGGACCCGTGAGGAACCCGTGGGACGCCGCCCGGGTGCCCGGCGGCTCGAGCGGCGGGTCGGCCGCGGCCGTCGCCGCGGGAGAGGCGGTGCTGGCGCTCGGTTCGGACACGGGTGGTTCCGTGCGGCAGCCCGCGGGATTCTGCGGCGTCGTCGGCGTCAAGCCGACCTACGGCCGAGTCTCGAGGTACGGTCTCGTGGCCTTCGCCTCCTCATTCGACCAGATCGGGCCGATGGCGCGTGATGTCGAGGGCGCGGCGGTGCTGCTCGAGGCCATCGCCGGGGGCGACCCGGCGGACGCGACCAGTCTCCGAGTCCCGGTACCGGACTGCGTGACGGCGGTCACCGCCGGCGTCTCGGGTCTCCGGCTGGGCGTTCCGGAGGGGTTTCTCGGCCCCGACGTCGAGAGTGACGTCCGCGAGCGCGTCGAGCAGGCGGTATCCGCGCTCGAGAGCGCCGGGGCGAGCGTGGAGAGACTGACACTTCCGTCGCTCGAGCACTCCGTCGCCGCCTACTACCTGATCGCCGATGCCGAGGCGTCGGCGAACCTCGCGAGGTACGACGGCGTGGGGTTCGGGTACCGGGCGGAGGCAGACGACCTCGACGGCGTCTTCGAACGGAGTCGCGGCGAGGGCTTCGGACTCGAGGTCAAGCGGCGCATCATGTTGGGGACCTACGCGCTCTCGGCAGGCTATCGCGACCGCTACTACGCGAGCGCGCAGGAGGCCCGCCGCCGCATCACCGAGGAGCTTCTCGGCGCGTTCGACGACGTGGACGCCATCGTCGGTCCCGTGGCGCCGACCGCCGCGTTCGGGCTTGGCGAACGCGTGTGCGACCCACTCGCCATGTATCTCTCCGACATCTTCACGGTCCCGGCGAACCTGGCGGGGGCCGCCGCGGTATCGGTCCCCTGCGGGACGACGCCCGGCGGTCTGCCGGTCGGAACGCAGGTGATCGTCAACCGCTCGTGCGAGCCGGTCATGTTCGCCGTCGCGGGCGAGATCGAACGTTCGTGCGGGGGGCCCCTCGCGCCGCCCGTGAGAGGTGCCGCATGACGCGCACCCCGGTTATAGGGTTCGAAGTCCACGCGCAGCTGGCGACGCGCTCGAAGATCTTCTGCGCGTGCGCGAACGGCGTCGGAGGCGAGCCGAACTCGCGGGTCTGTCCCGTCTGCCTCGGGCTGCCTGGTGCCCTTCCGGTGCTCAACGAACGCGTCGTCGAGCTCGGCATCGTAGCGGCGCTCGCTGTCGACGCGACGGTCGCGGGCCGGTCGTCGTTCGCCCGGAAGAGCTACTTCTATCCTGACCTTCCCAAGGGCTATCAGATCACGCAGGACACCCGGCCGCTCGCGACCGGGGGAGGTCTTGCCGTCGAAACGGGAGGACGAACGTTCCGCGTCGGATTCAGACAGCTTCACATCGAGGAGGACGCGGGGAAGACGGCGCATCGTCCCGGTCGGCCGAGCCTCGTCGACATGAACCGCTGCGGGGTGCCGCTGCTCGAGATCGTCACGCAGCCCGATCTCACGAGCGTTGACGACGCGGTTGCGTTCGCCGAGGAGATCCGGCGTGTCCTGGTCTACTGCGGCGTCACGAGCGGGAGGATGCACGAGGGTAGTCTGCGCTTCGACACGAACGTGTCGCTCGCCGGGGAGGATCGCGCGCCCGGGACGCCGTGCGAGATCAAGAATCTCAATTCGTTCCGATCGATCCGCCGCGCGCTCGAGCGCGAAGTCGAGCGACAGAACTCGGTGCTCGACGGAGGGGGGCGCGTCACGCACCAGACTCTGTTGTGGGACGAACGCGCGGGCGTCGCCTCGCCGATGCGTTCGAAGGAGGAGGCGTCCGACTACCGGTACTTCCGCGAGCCGGACCTTCCCGATGTCATCATCCCCGCAGAGAAGGTCGAGGAGCTTCGAGCGAACGTGCCCGAACTTCCGGGAGCCGCTCGCGCACGGCTCCGCGACCGCTACGGTCTGTCGGAGGACATCTCGTCCGTCATCGCCGACGAACGGTACGAGGTCGAGTACTTCGGGGAGATGGTGCGCGCCATCGGCTCTTTCGATCTCGGTGATGCCGAAGCGGCCGGCCCCGCGTGCGCGAAGTGGTTCGTCGGGCCGCTCCGCGGTCTGGCGCACGAACGCGGGCTGTCGATGGACGATCTGCTCGGCTCGCGGCTTCCCGCGGCGAGACTGGCGGAACTTGTCGCCCTGCGCGCGAGCGGGGGACTGACGGAGACGGCCGCGAAGACGCTGCTCGGTCACGCGATCGATTCCGATGAACCGCTTGCCGATCTCGTCCGGCGTCTCGATCTGGCGCAGCTCTCGGACGAGGCCGAACTCGCGACGATCGTCGCGTCCGTGCTCGAAGCCAACCCGGGCGAACTCGCGCGACTCCGGCGTGGCGAACGCAAACTCGTACGATTCCTTGTTGGTCAGGTCATGGCGGAGACCGGCGGCAGGGCGGATCCACGGATCGTGGGTGAACTCATCGAAGCAGCAGCCAAGAGGGAGGATTCATGAAGCGGAACAGAACACACCCGGCCAACGGCTCGGCGGCCTCAGTGATGACCGTCGTCGTGGCGATTCTCTCGCTGACCTTCGTCGGCGCGGTCGCGCCGTGCACGGCTGTCGCAGGGGACCTCGTCATCGAGGTGGAGGACGCGGCGGCGCATGTGGGTGCGGACGCCACCGTCTGCGGGACCGTCGCCAGCGCTGCGTATCTCGGCCGCACCGGCGGCACGCCGACCTTCCTGAATCTCGGCCGTCCGTACCCCGACCAGCTGTTCACGGTCGTCATCTGGGGTTCGACGAGGGGGCTCTTCGAGGATGAGCCAGAGGCGCTCTTCGACGGCCGCCGCATCTGCGTGACCGGGACCATCGTCGAGTACAAGGGGAAGCCGCAGATCGTCGTCGAGGACCCGGCGCAGATCGTGATCGCGGATGCGCCGTCGCTCCCGCTGGAGCTGGAGTACGAGGAGCGTGTCTTCATCAAGTCGGTGATGTCGGCGCTCGGGCTGGACGTGAACTACGGGATGGGGGAGTGGGACGCGGAGGCGGTGCTTGCCCTGGTGAGCTTCCAGGAGGAGAACGAACTCGAGCCGAGCGGTGTTCCGGACGCGGCGACGCTCAGGGCGCTCGCGGACGCGGTCATCGACATTCCCGCCGAGGACCAGACTCTCGTCATCCGGATGATGCTGATGCGCCTCGCTCAGCGAGGCGACTGAGCCCGCTAGCGACGTGTGAAGTCGGCGACTACGGGAAGATGGTCGGACGCCTCTCCGGTGTCCGACGCCCGGAGTCCGTACCGCACGAGCATCTCGCGTGGCAGGTCCTCCGTCCTGAGGACGAACCCGCCCGTCATCTCCATCACGCTGTCGGAGTACACGATGTAGTCGAGCTTCCCCGGCGCGAACCGGCTCGTGTCGTCTCGCCACGTATATCCTTCACGCCCGCCGATGTGGAGCGGGGACGCGTCGGTCAGCGCCGTGCCGTCCCAGTCGGGCGAGACCGTTCGTCCGAACCGTTCCTCGTCACCGATGACTCCCGCAACGAGCGTCTCGACCTGCTCCGACGAGCCCACGAGGTTCATGTCACCGGCGATCACGATGAAGGTGCCCGTCGCGATGCCCGAGTCGCCTCCGCGCTTGAGTTCGCGCATCCACGCCGCGATGCCGTCGAGCTCCTCCTGACGCCCCTGTTCGTTGTCGCAGCACGGCGGATGCGCGCTTATCAGCGAGAGGTCCGCGCCGTAGACATCCTCGGGAAGGTCGATCAGCGCCCAGTGGTTCCCCGCGTCGTCCACCGACTGGTTGTCGATGATCGGGTAGCGGCTGACGATGAGTCCGTCCTCGGTGCTTCCTCCGTACCAAGGGGCCCCGCCGGGGAGCGCGAGGTTGACCTGGTCGACGGCCTGCTGCGCGGAGTGCGACCAGATCTCCTGGAAGCAGACGACGTCCGGATCGATCGCGCGCAGGAGGCGAATGAACGGCGCCGGCCGCTTGAACAGACCATCGAAGAGCACGTTGTAGGTCAAGACGCGGAGATCGTCTGGGTGCTCGCGGTCGAGCGAGCGCGTGTGCGCGATCACGGGTGCGGCGTCCGAGAGCGCGATACGGACTCCGCCCTCGGTGTCGGGGAGGCGATCGCTGCCCGCCTGTGATCCCGTGGTGATGCAGACGCGGATGGCATCGCCCGGCGGGAGCGCCGAGCGGAGGAGCGAGATCTCGAACACCGGCGACGTCACGGTCGGACCCTGCCTCAGACCGACGTCGGACTGCTCGATGCGCCGCCTGGCGCCGGAACTGGAGTAGACGGCGCCTTCGCGCTGCCCGAAGCGCCAGATGAGATCGACGCCCATTCCGAGTCTGTCGATGCCCGTGGAGATACTGTCATCGCCGTCGATGAGAAGCGCGACATCGTTCCCGCCCTGGAGCCCCATCTCGAGTCCCGTCTCGAAGCAGAGGAACACGCGCTCCGCGTCGCTGGCCGCCCAGAGCCGTCCCAGGTCGATGCCGCGCCCCCCGCCCTTCCCGTCGCCGGCGTTGTCGTTCCACACCGGCTCGATTGCCTGCCAGTCCTCGAAACGTCCGTCGATCACGACCGCGGTCCGCGGCCACGCCACGGCCGATGCCGCCGCCCCGGTGACGGTCGGCGGCGGATCGGATGGAGCCAGCGAGCCGGCGGCCGACCGCGGCGGCGATACGATCACGAGGCCGAACAGCGCAAGCGCGGCGGCGAGCGGGATGCGTCTCATACGTGTCTCCTTCGGGGTGGGTTCGGTGTGAACGCCCCATCGTCCTCCGGGGGCGGTTCCACGGTATCACCGCCCGCGCCGCCCGGCAAGAACTGCCGCCGCCGCGAAACCGCAGGGCCGTCAGTGAATCAGAATACCGACTGTCGCCACCGGGTCACACGTTGACCGCACGATGGCGTCATGCGATAGTACTGGTCCCGGAGTTGAGGGCACCTCATTCGAGATGGAAGACGCAGCGTTCCCCAAGTGCAGGAGGACACAATGAGCAAGTCGGTTGATTTCCTGATGGACGCGTTCGCCGGTGAGTCGCAGGCCAACCGTCGCTACCTCGCATTCGCGAAGAAGGCGGACGACGAGGGCTTCGCGCAGGTCGCGCGACTGTTCCGGGCCGCGGCGGCGGCGGAGACGGTTCACGCCCACAGCCACCTCAGGGCGGCGGGCGGCATCCACGACACGGCCGAGAACCTGAAGGAAGCCGTTGCGGGTGAGACGCACGAGTTCAAGAACATGTACCCGGAGATGATCGAGGCGGCAAAGGCCGAGGGCAACACTCAGGCCGAGCGCTCCTTCTCGTTCGCCAATGAGGTCGAGAAGATCCACGCCTCGCTCTACCAGGGCCTGCTGGACAACCTGGGCTCCGCGCAGGATGACTTCGCCTACTACGTGTGCCCCGTCTGCGGCTTCACGGCCGAGCGCGAGGCGCCGGGAACCTGCCCGATCTGCGGCGCGAAGGGCGAGATGTTCTCGAAGATCGACTAGTTCCGAGAGAGAGCCTCGAGAGGGCTATCAACGTCCCGTGAGGGACTGCTCACACGAAGAGGCTTCGCCACCCGGCGAGGCCTCTTTGTTCATGCTATACTCTTCGCACTCGAAGAACCGATCCAACGCGCCGGGGGGAGTCCGGCGACGCACATGAGGCCGGACGCCGACGCGTCGGCGCGGGCCTCTCTGAGGGGAGATGATGCAGATGAAGCACCGGATGCTGATATCCACGCTGGCCATCTGCGCCGTCGCGATGCTCGCGACCGCCGGTCACGCCGAAGAGATTACGTTCACATACGAGCCCGGGGACGCCGGCGTGACAAGCGTCTCCGTTCGCGGCTCGTTCAACGGCTGGGACGAGACACCGATGACGGAGAAGGACGGCGTCTGGTCGGTCGTCATCGATCTCGATACCGGCGAGCACCAGTACAAGTACTTCGTCAACGGTGACTGGCCCGGCAACATGGAGACCGACCTGGGCGGCGGTCCGCTGGATGCCGACGCCGACAGCTACGTCGACGACGGGTACGGCGGGCAGAACGCGGTCCGCACCGTCGGTGGAGCCGCGGCCAAGGCGAAGCCGGCTCTCGATCCGGCTCCTTCGCTCGATGACGGCTACGCGCGCATTCGCTACCACCGTCCCCGCGGCGGGTACGCCGGGTGGGGGCTTCACGTCTGGGAGGACACCGAGGAGTCCGTCGAGTGGACGAGCCCTCTCGAGCCCGCGGGCGAGGACGACTTCGGCGCGTACTGGGACATCAAGCTCACTGCCGAGCCCGTGAAGGTCGGGTTCATCATTCACCGTGGTGACAGCAAGGACCCCGGCCCCGATATGTACCTGAACATCGGGGAGCACGGGCGGGAGGTCTGGATCGTGTCCGGACGGCAGAGCATCTTCAGTGAGGAGCCCGATGTGGCCGCGCTCGCGCTTGGCGACCTCACGAGGCTCCAGGCCCACTGGGTCGACGCGACGACGATCGCGTGGCGCAAGCACAAGGGCGAGGTAAGGTACTTCCTCCATTCGTCCCCCGATGCGAACCTCGAACTGACCGCCGGCGGAGTGACCGGCGGAGAGACGTTCGAGCTGATGCCCGCCGACGGCGGGCTCTCACCCGAGATCAGCGCGAGCTTCCCGCACCTCAGGGGGCTCCCCGGTCTCACGCTTCCGGATTCGGCCCTCGCGTGGACCACAGAGCTGCTCCGCGGGCAGCTGGCGGTGTCGGCCCTGGATGCCGAGGGCAAGCTCGTCGACGCGACCGGTGTCCAGATCCCCGGCGTGCTCGATGACGTCTTCGCCTACGACGGTCCGCTCGGACTGACGTGGGAGGACGGCGCGCCGACGTTCCGCGTCTGGGCGCCGACCGCGCGGGTCGTCCGGCTCTACATCTACGAGAGCTGCGACGCGCCCGAGCCGACTCACGTGCTCGCGATGACCGACGAGAACGGCGTCTGGACATCGGGCGGCCGGCCCGAGTGGGACGGCATGTACTACCTGTACGAGGTCGACGTCTACATGCATCAGACCGGCTCCTTCGAGAACAACATGGTCACCGATCCGTACTCGCGCGGCCTCTCGATGAACAGCGCGCGCACGCTGATCGTGAACATGGACGACCCGGCGACGATGCCGGAGGGATGGGACGCCGTCGAGAAGCCGGCGCTGGAGGCTCCGACGGACATCGTGCTCTACGAGCTGCACGTCCGCGACTTCAGCGCGTCGGACGCGACGGTCCCCGAGGAGCTGGTCGGGACGTTCAAGGCGTTCACGGTCGAGTCCGACGGCGCGGCACACCTGCGCGGCCTGTCCGAGGCAGGTATCACGCACGTGCATCTGCTTCCGTCGTTCGATATCGCAACGATCAACGAGAACAGGGCCGAGCAGCAGTCTCCGGGCGACCTGACCGGATTCGCGCCGGACTCCGAGGAGCAGCAGGCGGCCATCGCGAACATCCGTGACGCCGACGCGTACAACTGGGGCTACGACCCGTACCACTACGGTGTGCCCGAGGGCAGCTACGCGACCGACCCGAACGGCACCGCGCGCATCATCGAGTTCCGTGAGATGGTGCAGTCGCTCTCCGGCATGGGGCTCCGGGTCGTCATGGATGTCGTCTACAACCACACGCACGCGAGCGGCCCCGAGCCGCGCGCGGTCCTCGACCGCGTCGTGCCCGGCTACTACCACCGTCTGAACAACGACGGCGGCGTCGAGACGAGCACCTGTTGCCAGAACACGGCGACCGAGCACTACATGATGCGCCGTCTGATGGTCGATGACCTGGTCCACTGGGCGCGCGACTACAAGGTCGACGCATTCCGGTTCGACCTGATGGGGCACCACATGAAGTGCGACATGGAAGAGGCGCGCGACGCGCTCCACGCGCTGACGGTCGAGGCCGACGGCGTTGACGGTTCCGCCATCTATCTCTACGGCGAGGGCTGGGACTTCGGCGAAGTGCAGGGCGGCAAGCGCGGCATCAACGCAACGCAGGGCAACATGGCGGGCACCGGCATCGGCTGCTTCAACGACCGGATCCGGGACGCCGTCCGCGGTGGCAGCGCGTTCTCCGACCGTCGCGAGCAGGGCTTCGCGACCGGTCTCTTCACGGATCCCAGCGGCTACAACCGCGCCGGGAACGAGGAGAAGGGAAGACTGCTCAACTCGATGGACCGCATCCGCGTCGGACTGGCCGGCAACCTCCGCGACTACCCGTTCGTCGATCGCAACGGACAGCAGACGACGGGCGGTCGGTTCGAGAGCGTCGGCTTCGCCGCCGAGCCGCAGGAAGTCATCAACTACGTCTCGGCTCACGACAACGAGACCTTCTTCGACAAGATCCAGTACTCGGCTCCGCGCGCGGCGACCGTTGAGGACCGCGTCCGGATGCAGATGATGGGCCTGTCGATCGTGAGCGTGTCGCAGGGCGTGCCGTTCTTCCACGCCGGCTCCGAGATCCTTCGCTCGAAGTCGCTGGAGGCCGACAGCTACAACGCCGGCGACTGGTTCAACAAGCTCGACTGGACCTACCAGAGCAACAACTTCGCGGTCGGTCTGCCGTCGGCCGAGAAGAACCGCGACCGCTGGAACATCATCGGTCCGATCCTCGCGCGAGAGGAGATCCGTCCGGGCCAGGAGCACATCCGCGCGACGCTGGCGCACTTCAAGGAGATGGTCGCGGTCCGCTCGAGCTCGCCGCTCTTCCGTCTCCGGACGGCGGCGGACGTGAAGGCGCGCGTGAAGTTCCACAACACCGGTTCGGGTCAGGTCCCGGGTCTCATCGTGATGAGCATCTCGGATACAGGCGAGGGTCTTGCCGACCTCGATCCGTCGGTCGACCAGATCGTCGTTGTCTTCAACGCGACGACCGAGGCGATCGAGCACGGTGGCGCTGACTGGGAGGGGCTCGGGTTCGAGCTGCACCCGATCCTCGCCGGCTCCGCCGACGAGGCCGTGAAGACCGCGAGCTTCGACGACGGGACGTTCTCCGTCCCGGCGCGGACGACCGCGGTGTTCGTGAGGTAGTCTGTGTCGGCGACCGCGGCGCAGCTGGTGTCGGGGTCGCAGGGAACATCATGAGAACGCGAGAAGGCCGGCCCGAGAGGGCCGGCCTTCCTGTGTCTGAGTCATCGTGTCTGCATCGTCCAGTGCCGCCGAACGCGGGGCCTTCAGCCGCCGCCACGCTACCGCAGCAGCACCATCTTCGCATACGCGCTGGAAGCGCCCGCGCTGCCCGTGTCCGCCGTCAGTCTGGCGAAGTAGACGCCGGAGGGGAGGGCGCGACCCGCGTCATCGCGGCCGTGCCACGCGTGCGAACTCGTCCCCGCCGGGAGCACCTCGTCGACCACCGTCGTCACGAGTCTCCCGCGCACGTCATAGATCGACAGCACGGCGTGCGAGGCCGACGGGAGCGTCAGCGCGATCTCGCTGCCGACGTTCATTGGGTTGCGTCGCGGCGCCAGACGGAGCGAGGTCTCGACATCGCCCGGCTCGTCGCTGACCCCCGTGCCCACACCGTTGGAGAGGATCAGCAGGCCCATCGCCGGTACGGAGAGTTCGATCGAGTTGCTGAAGCCGTCGTACGGCGTCGACTCCGCCGTGAGCGCGCCCGGGTTCGTCGTCCCGCTTCCCATGTAGGTGGAGTCCTGGCTGTTGACCAGCTCGGTCCAGTTGCCGTCGGACGGCAGACCGATCCGGTAGTTCGAGTAATCGGTGTTCGAGAAGTTCGCGACGACCACGATGAGTCCGCCCACGCCGTCCCAGCGCTGGAAGGCCAGGAGGTTCCCACTCTCGTTGAGATGGTACACATCGTGACCCGCGTCGGCGCGGAGCGCGCCGACCGTGGTCCGGAGTGTGATGACGTCGCTGTAGTAGTCGAAGATGCCCGCGTAGGTCGTCTTCTTCGACCAATCGATCCGGTTGCCGGAGTCGGTGCCGAAGTCGGTGTCCTCGAGCCACTCGGTCCCCATGATGATCGCGGGGATGCCGGGGGAG
The DNA here is from genome assembly GCA_029990205.1 of bacterium. Lineage (GTDB taxonomy): Bacteria > Joyebacterota > Joyebacteria > Joyebacterales > Joyebacteraceae > JAPEKQ01. The sequence goes on along the minus strand of JAPEKQ010000002.1, from coordinate 30,074 downwards.
GTGAGCACGAGGCCCTGCGCCAGCTTCGAGCGACCCATCGCGTACGTGTCGTCGTGCGGGGAGGTCGTGTCGATCGTCTTCACGATCCTCTGTCCGCCGCTCTCCGGCCAGCATTCGTCGTGGAGCTCGAGGTAGTTCGTCACGTAGCGGCCGGCGAGATACTGTCCGCCGCCGTTGATGATGTTGCGGATCACGTACATGTCAGGGTCGCCTGACGCCGCGGCGATGATCTCTTCGCGGAGCCGGTCGGTGAACTCATCGTAGTACTGCGAGTCGAACCCGGCGCCCGACAGCGACGTCGGCCGCGTGACCCACGAGTCGTCCGGCAGCTGCTCGGCCAGACAGATCTTGTCCGCCGCCCGGCGGTCCATCTCGTCGTTGAGACGCTGCATGAGGCTCCAGCCCGCGGCCTCCTGCTCGTCGATGTTCATGTAGTCCGTGGCGTCCATCCGGAAACCGTCCATCCGGAACTCCTCGAGCCACGAGAACGCGCTCTCGACGTAGTAGTCGCGCACGCCCTCAGCGTCGAAGTCGGCCTGGCTGCCCCACGGTGTGTCGATGGCCGGGTCGTCGAAGTAGCACTGCGTGCCGTCGTAGTTCCAGAGGAAGTTGTCGCTGTACGAGAGATGGTTCCACACGATGTCGTGGATGGTCGCGATGCCTCGTTCGTGGAGCGCGTCGACCATCCCCTTGAGCTCGTCGGGTGTGCCGTAGATCCACTCGGGCGACCACGCCGTGACCGGGTTGTAGCCCGCGGAGTAGTCCCACGGGAACTCGGTCACCGGGTTGAGCATCACGACGTTGATCCCGAGTTCGGCGAGATGGTCGGCCCGCTCGGTGACCTCGGCGAAGCCGGCCGGGAATGTCGCCGTGCCGTACGGGTCGTTGAGGCCGGAGAAGGTCCCGACGTGGAGCTGGTAGATGACCATCTCTTCGAAGTCCGGAACGTCGAAATCGTCGACCTGCCAGTCGTACGAGTCGGGATCGAGGATGAACGCGTTGTAGTTGTCGCCCGGGTTCAGACGGCGCGCCCGGGGGTCGGTGTTCCACGTGCTGTTCTGGAAGTAGTACTTGTACATCTGACCGACCGATGCCTCCGGAACATGGACCGCGAAGTACTCGCCCGTCTTCGTCATCGGGTCGGTCGTGCCCCAGCTGTTGAACGCGCCGCGGACGTGCGCCACCGTCCTGTCGGGCGACCACACGCGGAAGGCCGTGCCTCCGTCGGAGGTCGGCGTCGCGCCGACGGGCGCGTGCTCGAGCGTCGTGTAGTCGATGACGAACCCGCCGTCTGCCGGCGTGGCGTCCGAGAGGCCGTTCACGCTGAGGTAGTCCGTGTCGACACCGTCGGTGATCTCGAACCAGTAGGAGAGGTCGTTGGCGGCCGTTGCGGGGACCGCGCCGGACCAGACGTCGTACGGCCCGCGCGTGGAGGTCTTCGAGGCGTCAATCCAGGCGACGACGCCATCGTCGACGCGCACGCGGGCCGAGGTGATATCGTTGGTGTAGGTCAGAAAGGAGACCGTGAAGGACTCGCCGTCGATCGGGCACCGCGGGTCGCGGTCGAGCCAACCCTCGTGGGAGATGCCGTTCCACTCGACGGTGTTGTCGTGGCTGGCGGCCATCGCGGTCAGCGCAGACAACAGAACAACGGCCAGCGTGGTCAGAACCACGGAGGTCGTCACGGCGATGCTGCCGGTGGCGGGTCGTCTCGTTGCGCGCGGGTCCATGGACATCAGTTCCTCTTCTCGTGTGGCGGGCCCGTCCGGGACACCCGCGGAGAGTTGTGACAGCTTCTTGACCATTATAAACGATTAGGAAGAATGGGGCAATGGTGCCCCGTCCCGCAATGTGAGCGAACCCTCACCACGGGGCAAGTCATTGACCAGACGCCAAGACTGTGGTATCATATACTTGTGTGCCTATACCTCACCGCATCAGGTCTCTTGTTCTGATTCGCTGGAACCCGGGAGGGAGCATAGATTCCAGATTCGCCCGATGGGCGGTGATCGTCGCCCTGGTCGCGCTCGCTCTGCCGGCCGCGCTCGTCACGTTCTCGGGCTGCGCTGACGGCTCCGGGGGGGAGCAGAAGGAGACATCGACCGCCGAAGCGATGGAGGAGTGGGAGAACCCGGGCGGCCGCTGGCACATGGTCGGCGAAGGCGCTCTCACCGAGGAGCAGATCGCGGAGTTCGAGCGGCTGAAGTCGATCGGATACCTCTCGGGCTCGACCGAGCCGCCGGAGGTCTCCGGGGTGACCGTCCACGATCACTCGCGGACCGAGGACGGTCTGAATCTCTACACGTCCGGTCACATCGCGAACGCCATCCTCATGGACATGGACGGGGAGGTGCTCCACACGTGGAGCTTCCCGTTCATCGATGCCTGGCGCGCGGGACCGGGCGGAGAGCTCCCGAAGTCGAGCAAGGCGTCCGGCTTCTGGCGGCGCGTGCACCTCTTCGGGAATGGTGACCTGCTCGCGGTCTTTGACGGGCACGGACTGATCAAGATCGACCGGGACTCGAATCTGATCTGGGCGCGTTTCGGCGGGTTCCATCACGACATGGATGTCCTGGACGACGGCAGGATCTACACGCTCCTCCGTGAGCCGCGGATCGTGCCGCGCGTCAATCCGGAGCACCCGATCCTTGAGGAGTTCGTCGTCATCCTCGATGCGGACGGCAACGAACTCCAGCGGGTCTCGCAGCTCGAGGCGATCGAGCGGTCGGACTTCGCGGGTCTGCTGGAGGGGATGGCCGATCGGGGCGATGTGTTCCACACGAACACGATCGAGGTGCTCGACGGGCGACTGGCATCGAAGGTCCCGGGGTTCGAGCGGGGCAATGTCCTCATCTCGATCCGCGAGCTGGACAACATCGCCGTCATCGACATGGACGAAGGCCTGGTCGTCTGGGGCACCGAGGGGCCGTGGCTCAAGCAGCACCAGCCGACCGTGCTCGACGGCGGGCACATGCTCATCTTCGACAACGGCGGAAGCCGCGGGGCGTCGAGGATCATCGAGTTCGACCCGGCGACGAAGCAGATCACGTGGGTCTACCGTGGCGGTGAAGGAACTCCGTTCCACTCGGAGCGATGCGGGTCGAACGTACGGTTGCCGGGCGGCAACACGCTGATCAGTGAGACGGATCGGGGGCGAGCGTTCGAGGTCACCCCGGCAGGAGATATCGTGTGGGAGTACGTCAATCCCGCGCGAGCAGGTGAGAATGGAGAGTTCATCGCATCGGTGTTCGAGATGCTCAGGATCCCGCCCGCATACGTCGACACGTGGCTCGACGTCGGGCGGAGCTGATCGGTGAGGGAGCCGGTCCAGCCCAGGAGGACAGTGATGTACAGGTACCTGACAGCACCAGCCAGACACGCACTCACGCTCGTCGTGCTGACGGTGGTTGCGCTGCTCGCGGCGGCAGCCGGCGCGTCAGTCGTCACGGCGGACGGCCGCGTCGATGACTGGGAAGGCATCCACTGCAAGGCCATCGACGGCATCTACGACGACGCCGACCCGTCCGGGAACGGTGGCGACATCATGGCGCTCTATGTCGACCAGCAGGAGGATGCGCTTGTCCTCCGCGTCGGCATGTTCATGATGCGCGGTCTCGACGGGCGGACCGACTGGTTCAAGGACGCGGGCACAGAGCTCTACGTCCTCATCGACTACGAGAGCGGCGGCACCATGAGTCTGCCCGACGGGCTGGACGCGCGGGTGCCGATCATGTGGGACGCCGGTGTGAGAATGGGATACGAGGGGCGCGCCGGATTCGCGGCGAGCTCGTTCGCGGCCGACGGAGCCAGGGCGACCGACCTCGTGCGCGAGGCTGTCATCGATCCGTTCATCCATACCATCGAGTGTGAGATGGCGCTGCCCGACGGCTTCCGTCGCGCGGTCGCCGAGGCCGCGGGATACGACGAGTCCGCGTACGATTCGATCGCCGCCACGCTCGCCGAGCGCGAGGCCACGCCCGTTCGCTACGCGGTGGTTTCGGTCATCGACGGCGAAGTGCAGGACGAACTCGTCGCGACGAACGCGGAGCGGCGGGGCGATCACAACGTCGCCTTCGCGCAGCACGGCAACCAGGGACTCACCTACACGACCGTCTTCTGGGGTGAGAAGGGCGAGAACGCTTCGTACGCCGGTGACCCGGCCAACCCGGACGACGGGTTCGACGAGCTCCTCGATGCGCACGACTACTACAACCTCCCCGGCAACTTCCACATGGCCGGAACGCTCATCACGGGCGCCGAGTGGCACGACCCGGCCTTCAACGACTCGCTCGTCAACGGCATCGCCGAGGGTTGGGTGCAGATGCTGACCTCGGCGTACGCGCAGCACATCATGCCGTTCGTCTACGACGACATGAACAGCTGGTCCGTCTACATCCACCGTCAACTGACGAACCACTACTACGGTCAGTGGCCGACCGTTGCGTGGGTGCCCGAGCGCGTCTGGCTCGAGAGCCCGGACAACGACGGCAACGGCATCCTGGCCGACGCGTGCATCAACGACGGCACGCTCAAGGACGACTTCTACGACAACGACGTCGACGCGGTCATCCTCGACGACTACGTCCACTGCGGGTATCTCAACGACGCCTACAACGACCATCACGTCTACGTCATCGACAACGGACTCAAGGTCCTGCCGATGGACAACGACTTCAACGGGCAGATGGGATACGACGCGGGCGCCGCGATGAGCACGATCTGGGGCGGCACGTCCGACGAGATCATCCTCTACGGCAACGACTGGGAGGTCGCTGCCGAGGTGGCGGGGTTCGATGTCACACACCCGTCCGCGCTCAACAACTACATCTACGTGCTCCAGCAGTGCAGTCTCTACAACACCGAGATCAGCGTCTGGAAGCTCGACGACGTCATCTCGAGCTTCCCGTCGACGTCGATCACGCTGCAGAACGGGACGTACGGTCTGCTCGGCGAGTGGTACGGGTACGGTGGGGGCAACAACGACTGGTACTGCACCTGGGCGAGCTACACCGGCGACGACAACCTCGACGCGCACGACCCGAAGTGGGGTTATCAGGGCGCGTGGCAGTACGCATACAACAAGATCGCTGCCGGGCCGGACAACGACCTGTCGCAGTCGGCGTGGTACGTGATGATGTCGATGCTCCACGAGACCGGCTGGCACGACAGCGGCGAGATCGCCGGCTGGGAGCACCGCTACTCGAACCACATCAAGAACGCCAACCCGTTCTCCGAGGCCGCGCTCTGGGCCGAGGACATGGGAACCTACGCGACGGACGCCACCGGCTGCTCGCTCTGGGACATCGATGAGGATGGGGGCGACGAGGCCGTCATCTGGAATGATCGCGTGATGGCGGTGTTCGAGACCATCGGCGGCAAGGCGAACTGGATCTTCGCCAAGGGCTCGGGGTACGGCTACTCCGTCGTCGGAAACGACAACGTCTACTGGGCCGAGACCGCCGGGGACTGGAACGAGACGAACCACACCGCCGGACTCTCCGACGTGAGCGTCGGCGGCATCGACCGCGAGCACGACGACTACTCGTTCAACGTCGTGTCGAGTTCCGGCACGACGGTCGAACTCGAGCTCACGCACTCGGGCGGCGCCGTCGTGAAGACGGTGAGCCTGACGCTGGGTGATCCGTACCTCGACGTCATCTACGACGTCGGTGGTGAGACCGCCTACATCAAGAGCGGGTGGACGCCGGACCTTGTGGACCTCATCTGGGATCCCGAGCTCACGCGCGTCTGGGATCCGGGGACCGGCAGCTACTGCGGGCAGCGCAACACCTCGAGCGGCGCGACCGCGGCGTACGTGCTTGGCGGCGGGGGCGCGTCCCACAACACGACGAGCACCGCGACGCTCCTCGAGGTCGACGAGATCGTGGGCACGGGGCAGTTCGAGTTCTACATCTACGCGGGCTACGCCAGCGCGCCGGTCGGCGACGAGATCGCTGAACTCGAGGCGCTCACGGCAGGACTGACCGACGTGCTTGCGCCGGTCCCGGTTGTCGCGAACTACTACCCGAGCGCCGACCGTCTCGATATCACCTTCAACGAACTCGTCCAGTACGATGCCGTGACGACGACGGGTGTCTCGATCGACGAGGACGACGACGGCGTCGCCGAGGTCACGCTCACGGGGGGGGCGACGGTGCAGAACACGAGCGACGCGACCGTCATCCAGATCCAGGTTGCGTCGGCCACGGCGGCGGTCATCGAGTCGCTCACGCCGGGCACGCTCGAGCTGATGATCAACGTGGATTCCTTCTTCGACGTCATCGGGAACGGCAACGAAGCCGTGGACAACACCGATGACGTTCGAGTCATCTACGCGGCCGACACGCGGATCACGCTGGACGGCTTCGTGGACGAGACCGAGTGGCTGGAGTGCGGCGAACTCCTCGACGATCCGGACGACGACTCCGGCTGGCATCCGCCGACGGAGCCCGAGATGAACGAGCTCTACGGCCTCTACATCGACTGGGATGAGGACTTCCTCTACCTCGCGGTGAACGGTCAGGTCGACGGGAACAGCTGGCTGCTCTACCTCGACGTCGATCCGGGTACAGCCAATGGTGAGACCGACCTCACCGCGATCGACTCGTGGGAGCGCGGGACGAGCTTCACGGCGAGCGGGTTCGCGGCCGACTTCCAGTACGGGTGCTACCAGCACCAGAGCGCATACGACTCGGACAGCTTCTTCTCGATCGACAGCGCCACGACGACGACGGCGCTCACCGATTCGATCGTCAGCGCCTTCGACTCGATGCACAACTTCGGGACGGACGGCGGCAGTGAGATCGCGATCCCGTGGAACGTGCTCTACGGTCTCGGACCGAACGCCGTTCCGGTCGACGCCGAGATCTCACTTGTCGCGTCGATCTGCTGGGACCCCGAGCCTGATGGAGAGCTCGGCGGCGACTCGGCTCCGTCGAACGCGAGCGCGGCGCTTCCGGTGCTCGACACCGTCTACACCGTGACGATCGACGATGACGGCGACGGCGTTCCCGACGTGTGCGGGACCGGCGTCGGAGAGGATACGCAGCCGACCCGGAAGCGGTTCGAGCTGGCCAACCGTCCGAACCCGTTCAACCCGGCGACCGTGATCAGCTTCACGGTTCCGGGCGCAAGCCGCGATGATGTTCGTCTCGAGGTCTTCGATGTGGCCGGCCGCTCGGTCGGTGTGCTCGTCGACGGTGAACTCGATGCCGGACGTCACGAGGTGACGTGGCTCGGGCGCGATGACGCGGGCAGGGGACTGGCGACCGGTGTCTACTTCGCACGGCTCACGGTGGGCGAGGAGTCGGAGGTCGCGAAGCTCATCATGCTGAAGTAGGGCCGCGCTCCGTGAGGCTCGGCGGATTGCCTCGCAATCCGCAGGTGCGGGAACGGAGTCGACAGCTTGGCCGATTGCTCGGCAATCGGTAGCCAGGATCGATAAGGAACATGGGCGCGCCGCCTTCGGACGGCGCGCTCTCTTTGGGCGGTCCGAATGTTGCGCCGCCGCGCGCGTCCCACCACATTGTTGACGGACCCGTCGCACGGGCATACACTCGGCGACTGAGCGCGCAAGGCGGATTCACACGGCAGGCGCTCGGAACCCACGCATCACACGGAGGAACCATGGGCGACGATGAACTGAAGACCCCGGGGCTCGACACGCACTTCTTCAGGCTGGTGGCCACGTTCGAGGCCGCCGCGATGCAGCAGCTCGGGAAGATCGCGCACCCGATCACGGGCGACGTGGAGGTGGACCTCGACGGCGCGCGTGACAGCATCGACATGCTCGACATGCTCAAGCGCAAGAGCGAGGGGAATCTCAACAAGGATGAGGAGCGGCTTCTCGAGCACGTGCTCTACCAGCTCAGGATGAACTATCTCGAGACCTCGCGCGAGCAGGGGAGCGAGAAGGACGCGCCGGAGGCTCCCGCCGGAAGCGACGGAGCTGAGGAGACAGGCGGAGCTGAGGCGACAGGCGGAGCGGACGCGACAGGCGCAGCGGACGCGCCGGACGCGGCTGACGAGACGGGGTCGGAGGGTGGAGCGTGATCCGCTCGGGAGTCAGACGCTGCTCGACGGTTCACTCGCGCCGCACGCGCGTGACGCTCGCAGCATGCGCGCTGCTCCTCTCGTTCGCGATCGTGTTCGCCGGTACGGCCGTCGTGTCCGCCGATGACGGCTGCGCCGTCTGCGGCGGCGCCGGTCTGGTGGAGGTGCGCTCCGCGCGAATCCAGACGCGCGGCGTTCTCGCGCTCTCGTTCGCCGGGCGCTACTTCGAGTCGACCGACATCTCGGAACGGCTCGATGCGAGCGCCGGGCGATACGCTTCGCTCCACGTGGCGAGTTCGTACGGCGCGCTGCCGTGGCTCGAGGTCGCGTTCGACGTGCCGCTTCGCGGAGCGGCGTGGGACGCGGACGGCGGAGAGATCGACGTGCGCGGGCTCGCGAACCCGACGCTCGGGGTGAAGCTCGGCCTCCCGTCGCACGAGTCGGTCTTCGCGGCCGCGCTCTGGGCCGACGTCGGGCTGCCCGTCGCCACCGAGGTCACGGCTGTCGATACGGCCGGCGGCGATGTGTTGCTGGCGGGCGGAACGCAGGTGGATGCCACCGCGGCGCTGCTTCTGACCGCCGATTTCACGCGCGCGTTCCCGATGCGGCTTCATGCGAACGTCGGGTGGCGTTTCAACCGCGAAGACGATCGCGGACGCCGCTTCTTCCCCGACAGCTACTTCCCGCTCTCGGAAGGTGGGGCGTCCACCGACAATGACTTCCTTCTCCTTCGCGGCGCCCTGGAGTTCCCGGGACGGAACCTCGACCTGTTCACGGAGTTCCGCGGCGACATCTACTCGGATGGCGATGTCGTGGCCCGCAAGGAGAACCCCCTGATGGTCACACCGGGGCTCCGGCTCCGGTTCGGCGGCGGCTGGTCGGTCACATCGGCCGTCTCCGTCGCGCTCTCCGGCGACGACGCTTCCACGCCGGATTTCGACCCGCACGACGCGTGGCCCGACTGGGTGGCCACCCTGGCGATCTCCTACACCTGGCCGGTGACCTCGACCGACACGGACCGTGACGGGATTCCCGACTTTCGGGACGCCTGCCCGAGCCAGCCCGAGGACCTCGACGGGTTCGAGGATGACGACGGGTGTCCGGACTTCGACGACGACGCCGACGGGATTCCGGACCACATCGATCTGGCGCCGTTGACGTCGGAGGACTACGACGGGTTTGAGGACGACGACGGAGTTCCCGATCTCGACAACGACGGCGACGGGATCACGGATGAGCGGGACATGTGTCCCGACGAACGCGAGGATCTCGACGGGTTCGAGGATGAGGACGGATGTCCGGACGAGTAGACAAGAACGGATCGCAGCCCGACTCGGGCGTGCCGCAGCGTAGCCCGCATTCGCACGAGCACGAGCCTGGTGTGCACCCGCGGAATCCCGTTCCGACGGTGGACATCATCATCACCTGTGAAGGCGGGATCGTGCTCATCGAGCGGGCGAATCCCCCGCACGGCTGGGCGCTGCCCGGCGGGTTCATCGACTACGGAGAGTCGGCTGAGGACGCGGCGAAGCGCGAGGCGCGCGAAGAGACCGGACTCGAACTCGAGGGGCTCGAGCAGTTCCGGGTCTACTCGGACCCGGATCGCGACCCGCGGATGCACACGCTGACGGTCGTGTTCACAGCGGTTGGGCGCGGCGTGCTCCGCGCAGACGACGACGCGAAGGCGGCCGCCGTCTACCGGCTCGACGAACTCCCGGAGGAGATGGCGTTCGACCATCGCCGGATCATCGTCGACTACGTCCGGTGGCTCGGTTGATCCACCATCCCCTGTGATCCGTTGGCGCCCCCGCCACTGTGTCGCCGCGCGCGTCGCCGCTACCGACCTTCCTCTTCTTCCTTCACACGGTTCCAGACCTCGTCCATCGCTTCGAGTCCGACCTCCCTGAGGTCGGTCCCAGCGAAGTGACGTTCGATCGCGGCGAACCGCGTGCGGAATTTGAGGTTCGTTCTGCGCAGCGCTGCCTCGGGGTCGATGCCCTGGTACCGCGCGATATTGACGACGGCGAAGAGCAGGTCGCCGATCTCATCCTCCTGACGGTCGTGGTCGCCATGCGTGAGCTCGTCACGCAGTTCGCCGGTCTCCTCGACGATCTTGTCGAGCACCTCATCGCGAGTCGGCCAGTCGAACCCGACGGACGCCGCCTTCTCCTGCATGCGTCTCGCCGTCAGCAGCGCGGAGAACTCGCGCGGCAGACCGTCGAGCATCGACTCGCGGTCGGCGTGAGACTTCTCCTTGAGCTTCTCCGTCTCCCACGAGCTGCGCACGGCGTCCGGCGTCTCGGCGACGGCGTCGCCAAAGACGTGCGGGTGCCGTCGCCGCAGCTTCTCGTCGATCCCGGTGATGACCTCGTCGAGCGTGAAGCGGTCGGCTTCCTCGCCCATGACGGAGATGAACACGATGAGGAAGAGCAGGTCGCCAAGCTCGTCGCGAAGCTTCGTGTCATCGCGTTCGTCCATCGCCTCGAGCGCTTCGTGGAACTCCTCGACGAGGTGCGGCCTGATCGACTCGATGGTCTGAGCGCGGTCCCAGGCGCACCCCCCGGGCGCGCGGAGGTGCTTCGTCAGTTCGACCAGTTCGCGGAACGGGCCTCTCTCAATCTCTGTTGTCACGTGCAGGGGCTCCTCTCGGTTGAGGGGCGTGTGAGGGCTCGGGGGGCCGCCGGATGAGCGTGCCGGCCGCCTCGGGACGTCCCACGCTATAGCGTACTGTCCGTGTCTTTCATGGAACACACTGTCACACGCGAGGATACACGATGGTCGGGACGTTCGCAACGGGGGCCGTGAAACGCCCCCTGTGACGCGCGTTGTCCAGAACGGTCGCGAGCCGCGGAGTGGCGCGATGCGTCGTAAGCACAAGCGAGACATTGAGTTAGATGGTATTGCGCGTGCTGGCATGCCGCTTGCATCCCAAAGGGCTCCGTGGGCCGGAAATGTGGGGTTGTTGTAGCAGAACGTCCCCATTCTTCCGGCGCCCGGAGGCCCCCGAAGGTGTGCCCGGAGGGGGCCTGGGTGCTCATTGGGCACCCGGCTCATTGACATACGATCCATGCGAACGGGGACGGGCAGACGCACCGGCGTCTGCCGTGACGCGGTCGGTTTCGCGTGCCTGGAGTGGTCTCCCGAGCGATTCTACCCGAAAAAGGGCGAATCCGCTTGCGGGGCAGGGGTCCCTGTGCTACTAAATAGTCGCTTGTGGCCGGAAGATTGGGCGCACGCCGTGAGAGGGAGATACCGATGCGGTTCTCGACCTGGCTGGAGATCGACCTCGACGCACTATCCCACAACATCTCCGAAGCACGTGCCAGGGCGGGAGAAGGCTGCCAGGTTCTTCTCGTTGTCAAGGCGGACGCGTACGGTCACGGCGCGGTCGAGGTGTCGCGAGTCGCGGTACGCGAGGGCATCGACGTCCTCGGAGTGGCGACACTCCACGAGGGTATCGAGCTTCGGCAGGCCGGGATCGCGGCGCCCATCCTCATCCTGAGTCCACCGATGGAGGAGGAGACGGAAGGCGTCGTCGACTACGAGCTCTCGTGCACTGTGCCGAGCCTCGGCATCGCGCGCGCGCTCTCCAGGGCGGCGGTGTCACGCGAGAAGCAGTGCGTCGTCCACGTCGAGGTCGACACGGGGATGGGGCGGAGCGGCATCGGCCTTGCCGACGCGGCACCCTTCATCTCGGCGGTGGCCAACCTGCCGAACCTGGTCCTCGAGGGAGTCTTCACACACTTCCCGTCGTCGGACGACGATCCTGAGTACACCCGTTCACAGCTTGATAGATTCCTGGGACTGCTCTCACGACTCGAGGGCAAGGGAGTTGCCATTCCGCTCCGCCATGCCGCCAACAGCGGCGGCGTGCTCGGAGTTCCGGATTCACGCGAGGCGCCCCTCAACCTCGTGCGTCCCGGGATCATGATCTACGGACTGAGGCCGGCGGCCGGCGTCGCGCCGGACGCGGACCTCAGACCGGTGATGAGCTTCAAGTCGCGGATCGCGCAGATCCGCGAGCTCCCGGCGGGACATCCGGTGAGCTACGGTCGCACCTACGTCACCGAGCGCCCGACGCGCGTGGGCGTCATCCCGGTGGGGTACGGTCACGGGTACAGCCTCCATCTGTCCAACTGCGGGGAGGTGCTGGTGCGGGGCGTGAAGGCCCCGGTCATCGGCCGGGTCACCATGGATGTGACCATGGTGAGCCTCGAGAACGTGGGGAACGCGGCCGTAGGCGATGAGGTCGTGCTCTTCGGCAGGCAGGGGGACGCCGAGATATCGGTCGATGAGGTGGCCGGTCTCTCCGGGACGATCAACTACGATGTGATCTGCGGGATCGGCAAGCGTGTGGCCCGCACATACATAGAGAGTGGTGAGACCATCGGGGTGCGAACGCTCATCGAACGGCGGTCGGTTGGACGGCAGCCGGGTATCATTCGATGAGGGACGTTCGCTGAACGGCGATACGGCTTTCCGGCGTGCCGCGCGAGCGGTCGTCGGAGGTGGTGATGGAACCGGTTCCGGCGTCGCGCTAACTTGACAAAGGCTCGGGTCTTGACCCTCCTCAAGGGGTCCGGGATTGCACCAAAAAGAAGGTTGACAGATTTCCGGACCGTGTGCTAGATTGCCGCAAAACCCGTACAGGGTTGGTGTGTTGAGGCAACTTAGTGAAGAGAAACTGTGGGGGTTCCTGCGTCTGGAAGCCACCGATGTGGTGGCGCATCCAGCGCCGATAGGAGGTGAATGCTAGGATATTCAGTACGAGTAGCTAGGGGAAGGTTCGCTGCCAGGGAAGCGGCAGCGAGAGATCTCCGTTGGAGGCCGAGCGGCCACGACGGGGCCCCGAGGCGCACGGGAGAGCGCCATCGGAGTGAGAACGTTTTTCTAGGAGGTTGTCGGATGGCAAGAGAGAACCGCAGCGACAGAGGCGCGGTGATCGCGCTCGCTTCGCTCTTGGTCGTGTTCTCGCTGATGCTCATCGGCAGCGTACCCGCGAGTGCGTACTACTACGACACGGACGGCGACGGGCTGCCGGACTTCTATGAGATCAAGCATGGCATCCACGGTACGGTCTTGGATGAGAAGGCCGACTGGGACAACGATGGCCTTACCGACATCGAAGAGGATGTCAATGGTAACGGCGTCGTTGATGTTGGCGAGACCGACCCGTTTAACCCCGACACCGACGGTGACGGGATCTACGACGGGATCGAGGGACTCGTTGACAGTGCCGAAGATGAGGACACGCTGATCAACGCGTTGGACATCGATTCCGACGGTGACTGGATTCTGGACGCCGACGAAGACGACGGCGACGGTGTCCATGAGCCCGGCAGTCCGTGGTTCGAGACGGACTGGCTCGACGCGGATACCGATGACGACGGTCTGATCGATGGCCTCGAGGGGATGTACGGGACTGACCCGCTCGATGCCAACACCGACGATGATGGCTGGAACGACTATGAGGAAGTCGTCTACGGGACGAACCCGCTGGACGATGACACTGATGGCGACGGCCGCATCGACGGAATCGGGAACGAGGACAACGCTGACGCTGACAGCGACGGCCAGATCAATGCCGTCGACTTCGACAGCGACAACGATGGTGTCACGGACAGCCAGGAAGACTACAACGAGAACGCTGTGGTCGACGCTGGCGAGATCGATCCCGAGGACTACGACACCGACGGCGACGGCTTCAGCGATGGTTACGAGATCTACCACGCGCTGAGCGACCCGCTCGCCGGTGAAGACGCGGACGGCGACGGCTGGTACGACGGCGAGGAGCTCGCCTGGTACAAGACCGACCCCGCCGACGCTGACACGGATGGCGACGGCATCTCGGATACGATCGAGAATCCGCAGGCCACTCCGGGTCTCGATACGGACGGCGATGGCCTCATCGACGCTCTGGACCTCGACAGCGACAACGACGGTCTGGATGATGACGAAGAGGACATCGACGGTGACGGTATCGTCGACGCGGGCGAGACTGACCCGCGCGACACCGACACCGACAACGACGGTCTGGACGACAACGCCGAGTACCAGATCTACGGCACCGACCCGACCGACGCGAACGATCCGTACGATACGGACGGCCTCACGCCTGGTGCTGAGCTCTACACCTACGAGACCAGCTTCGACATGGCCGACACCGATGGTGATGGGGTGGATGAGGCGCAGGCCGGTACGATCGACGACGTGGATCTGAACAGCGACCAGACCCGTCCGATCCCCTTCAGGGACTATCTGATCAACGCCCTGGACTGGGACTCGGATGGTGACGGTATCTACGACGGCGACGAGGCCGGCTACGGGACGAGTGGCACGGACCCCGACAGCGACAACGACGGTCTCATCGACGGTCAGGAAGTCTGGATCTGGGGTACGGATCCGACTGACGACGACACCGACGACGACGGTCTCGAGGACGGCGAAGAGGTCTACACGTACTGGACCGACCCGCTCGATCCGAACACCGACGGCGACTACGTCGATGACGGCGAAGAGGTCGACTGGGGTTCCAACCCGCTCGATCCTGACACCGACGGCGATACGATGATGGACGGTGAGACTGTCACCGGTACCTATCTCGCGGCCGACGGCGTCACCGTCATGAACTGGACGTTCGTCGAGGACGACACGGATACGGAGCTTGGTGGCGACGGCATCCCGAACGTTCTCGATCCGGACTCCGACTGGCGCGAGCAGCAGACGCCCACGCCGGGTGACGGTTACCTGTTCTTCCACGACCGCACGGAGGTCCTCTACGGGGACTACGTGTCGGCGAAGAATACGCGGGACGGGACGCGCTTCCACGTTGGCGCCCTGAACCCGGGCAACCCTGACACGGACGGGGATGGCTACCTCGACGCGCAGGAAGTTGCGAACTACTACGATCCGCTCGATGCGTCCGACTACGGCGCGGGCAACGCGGTCGCCGCGGACAACGACGGTGACGGTCTGTTCGATGTCGAGGAGTACATCCTCGAGGGCAGCGCCACGCCGACGATGCATCTGACGGTGGACTGGGACGGCGACGGCCTGTTCGACGGTGACGAGGTTCACCCGAACTGGAACAACGTCGACGGCGTTGCCCAGACCTGGCCGACGGATCCGACCGACGACGACATGGACGGGGATACGATCGGTGGGTACAACGACTTCGATGAGGTCGCGATCCACGGCACGAACCCGCATGTCCAGGACACCGACGGCGACGGCATCTCCGACCGCTGGGAGATCACGCGCGGCTATGACCCGACTGACGCGGACATGGACGGCGACGATCTCTGGGACGGCATGGAGGATGTCGACTACGACGGTAACCTCGATACCAACGAGACCGATCCGCAGGACGACGACACCGACGGCGACGAAATGCACGACGGTGACGAGCTGGCGTTCATGACCGATCCGCGTGACACTGACACGGATAACGACGGTCTGAACGACGGTCTTGAGGTCGGCTACGCGGCCGCGGGCGACGACGACACTTCGACGATGACGGATCCCCGTCTCGCCGACAGTGACTTCGACGGCCTGGACGACGGTGTTGAGGATGCGGACCTTGACGGCGAGTACGATCCGCTGCTCGGCGAGACCGACGCGCAGGATCGTGACTCGGACAACGACGGTCTGCCGGACTACTACGAGGTTCCGGGGAACGACCCGGATGTCGCGCCGGCGACGACGTACGCGGTGGGCTGGGTTGATAACTCCGGCGACCCGACCGAGCCGTACAACGACGACACCGATGGCGACACGCTCGAGGACAATCTCGAGTTCGCCCAGGAGTCCGATCCGGATGTCGATACCGACTCTGACAACGACGGTCTGACGGACGGTGACGAGTACTACGCGTACGAGACCGACCCGACGAACCCCGACACTGACAGTGACGGTTGCGACGAGAACGACACGGATGTTGACGGCATCGAGAACGTGACCGTGGATACCGACAATGACGGCATCCACAACGGCATGGACGTCGATTCCGACAACGACTGGGTCTGGGACGGTGACGGCGACGATGACTGCGGTGGTGCCAACGACGCTGACAGCGACGGCATCCCGGACATCCTCGACAACGACACCGACAACGATAACCTCTCCGACGTTCAGGAGATGGGTCTCGACACCTGGCACGAATTCTCGGACAACGACCGGGACTTCGATGAGGACGGTGTCCTCGACGGTGACGAGTACTTCCAGGTCTTCCACCAGCCGCACACCGGCGAGGTGGGATTCCGGGCGTCCGATCCGAAGCTGTTCGATACGGATCAGGACGGTCTTCACGACGGATTCGAGCTTGGCATGTGGCAGGCCATTCCGGTCGACCCGATCCTCGGTGGCACGAACCCCGATCCGGGTATCTGGGATGCCGACAGCACGGCCAACTCGGTTGTCTACCTCTGGGACGGCGACTATGACGGCATCTCGGATTACGACGAGGACGCCGACATGGACGGTGAGGACGCCGACATCGGCGTCAGCGAGACCGATCCTGAGGACGACGATACAGATGATGAGGGTCTCATCGACGGTATCGAAGTGTACTGGGGCATTGACCCGCTCCTGTACGACACCGACGGTGACGTCCTGGCCGACGGTCTTGAGGTTGGTCTCCTGTCCGCGATGGGCACGGACACCAGCGTCTCGAACCCGGCCAGCCCGAGCGCCCGCTACGACACCGTTGAGGATGGTGCTTACATGACCGATCCCGACGATGCCGATACGGACAACGACGGGCTCCTCGATGGTGAAGAGGACGATGACTACGACGGCTTCCGCGACGGCAACAACCCGTACGACACGAGTTCGGACTGGGCCACCACCGGTGAGACCGATCCGAACGAGTGGGACACGGACCGCGGTGGCATCAGCGACGGTGCTGAGGTCGCGAACGTCACGGATCCGCTCCTCTACACCGAGGGTGACTACGACCTCGACTTCGCTCTGATGTGCGGTGGCGGCGGCACGCGCGCGGCCGGCGACACGATCTGTGTCGGTTCGGATGCTGCGAACGCCATCCCGCCGGGCTCGAGCGACATGGTCACGGTGGCTGTCTGGCTCACCGACGCGATCGACAATCCGGATGTCTCGGATGGTCCGTCGGCGGTCGGCATCGTCGACAGCATCTACATGCGCGCCACGTCCTTCCACTGGGCCGGCCCGCTGTGGAACTACAACGACCCGGTCACGGGCGACAACTACTCCGTGCCGGACACGAGCACGACGCACTGGATCCACTACACGGCCATCAGCTTCGATCCGCCGATGTTCTCGCTGAACAACACGGGCGGAGCCGACGAGCAGTGTGTGGATGTCACGGTGAACGTGCCCGAGGGCGCGATGCCTGGTTGGTACCACGGTTACATCCAGGTCGAGACGCCCAGGGGTATCGAGCAGGAGCTGCCGGACGACTATCTGGCGTTCTGCTTCTACGTTGCGCCTCAGAAGGACATCGACATCTGCGACGACGACATGGATCCGCTCGGAGTCGGGCTTGAGTCCGACCCGTACGACTTCCCGGTCGCCGCTGCGCAGGGTGAGATGCACCTGATGGGCGCTCCGATGTACCCCGGCGACGTCACGGGTATGTTCCGGGTCGCGAACCCGAACACGAACCCTGACGGCGTCTGGCCGTACCCGGGTCACACTCCGGACGGTGTCAACGACTACAACTTCCTCCCGGCGATGCCGCACGTTGGGCGCATCTGGGATGTCAACGGTCTTGACCCGCAGGGGAACGTGAACCTGACGTACCATATCGAGGCTCAGTACGAGCACATCTCGGGTCCGATGGACATCACGTCCGCGGTGAGCTTCGACTCGCCGCTGCGTGACGGCATGGACCTGGCCGTGGTCGACTCCTTCTACATCTGGGTCGACACGACGATGCTGCCGCAGGGTCTCTACGAGGGCCGCGTGAGGGTGTTCGAGGATACGCACGGCGCGCCGATCACCGATCTGCCGGACAACATCTGGCAGGCCGACGAGGTGGCCGACACCTTCGCGTTCATGCTCTACCTGGCCATTCCTGACCTGGACATCGACGATGACTACGCGAACATGTCCGGGAACGAGATGGAGATCGAGGTCAATCCTGGTGACGTCGACATCATGATCGGCGAGTTCCAGGTCTACGCTGCCGGTACGAACACGAACACGGACGATTGGGACGGTCCGGGTACCGAGAGCATCCTTGACCTCCAGTACTACGATCCGACCAGCGACATGCTGACGAAGATCCCGGCCGATCCGGGTGACGATGCGATCAGCTTCTGGGTCTTCTCGCCGAGCGGCGAGGACTCCATCGAGATCCTTCTCGATGGCGAGATGGGCGATACGCTCCTTCTCAACGGCCCGTCGAAGCTCTACCGTCTGCGTGTTGCCGAGATTCCGGCCAACCTCCCGGCCGGCACGTACGTGACCGATCATCCCGAGAGCTGGCTCCCGGGTGACGGCACCGTGCCGATCTGTGCCAGGGGCTGGGCGAGTGGTGTGGGCTGGCTCGCTGGCGAGTTCGGTCCCTCCGTCGTCTACGATCCGGACATCGAGGCGGTCGAGACGCTGATGGACTACTTCGATCTGACGGTCAACGTGACCGCCGTGATCGATGTGGCGTACGAGGAAGACACGGTCACCCTCACGGGTGAGCCTGGCGACGAGGCCTGCGACATGGTCACGGTGAACAACGTCGGTAATTTCCTTGCCGATGACGTCCACTTCGCCGCCCCGGCCTACCTGATCGGCGATGCCACCGGCATGTCGATCGAGGGTACGATCCTCGGCTTCGATCCGACGAACCTGTCGATTCCGCTCGGCGAGTCGGATGACTTCGAGGTCTGCGCCGCGATTCCGATGGACCAGCGTGCCGACACCTACATGGGTGTCATCGGTCTGCTGGCCGACGGTGAGACGCTCTTCGATGAGATCGAGATCGACCTCGTTGTCGAGTGTGTCCCGGCGATGGAGATCGTCGATACTGGTTACGACCTCGTGGCGGGTGTGATGGACTACACGGCTGGCGCCGGTGGTTCCGGAATGCTCCAGTTCGAGCTCTGCAACCTGGGCAACTGCCCGATCGATGATCTGGATGTTGCGGTGACTGGTCTCCCGACGGGGCTCACGGCCGATGTGACGCTGGCCGAGCTGCTTCCGTGGGATGACTGCCTGGTTGGCGTTGTCGAGGTCGACTGGACCGACGCGACGCTCGAAGGCTCGTACTCCGGTACGGTCACGGTCACCGACGGCACCCTGATTGATACCTTCACGCTCACGGTCGAGTGCTACACCGCCATGAACGTCGTCGACAACGCCTACAACGTCGTCGGCAACGTCATGGAGCTCGCGCCGGAGCCCGGCGGCAGTGTGACCGGTCAGTTCGAGCTCGCGAACATCGGCAACGATGACATCACGGGCGTCGCTGAGGTCACGGTCACGGGTCTCCCGGCTGGCGTGACGGCTGACGTGGATATCGCTACCACGTGTGACTGGAACATGAGCGAGATCGGCACAGTCGAGGTCGAGTGGTCGGATCCGGAGGTCGTCGCTGGCATGTACGCGACCACGGTGACGATCCAGGCCGACGGCGGACTCTCCGATGTCTTCCACCTCCAGGTGGTCATCGCTGAGCTCAAGACCGTCGCGTTCGAGGCTGAGACTGAGGTCGACGTGATCGGCATCGCCGGTGAGATGGTCGATGCGACGGTGACGGTGGAGAACACCGGCAACGTTGACATCGAGTCCGGCATCGCCTTCACGATCGAAGACCTGGTCGGTACCACGGGTTCAGCGATCCCGAGCGATTGCATCACGTTCGATCCTGAGTCCGCGGCGATTGACGACGATGAGTCGGCCGACTTCGTGCTCCACATCGCCGTTCCTGAGGGTCTCCTCGGTCAGACGTACGAGGGTGAGCTGACCCTGTGGCTCGACGGTGAGGAGATGGACGTCATGGACGTCATGGTCACGCTCGAGCGTGGTGACGCGATCGCTATCTACCCGAACCCGTACCGCATGGCTGAGCACGACGGCGGCATCACCATCGCCATCGGCGACGTCAGCGGCGATCTTGGGGTCATGGTCTACGACATGTACGGTACGCTGGTTGCCGAGCTCACGGGCGAGGCTGAAGCACGCGGCACCGACATTCAGTGGGACCTCAAGAACGACGACGGCAAGACCGTTGCGAGCGGTATGTACATCGTGACGATCGACACCGGCGACGAGGTTGTTACTCGGAAGATCATGGTCATCAAGTAAGACACCAACTCCTCGTTGGGAGCGGCGGACGGCGCCGCCGCTCCCAGCGAAGCAAGGAGGATGAGGCATGACTAAGAGACTCGGTCTTCCGGCCTTGATTCTCATCGCCGCGATGCTGCTGTCGAGCGCTGCGCTGGCGGGAGATGGCAAGGCTGGAAGTACCTATCTTGATGTCTTCGCTATCGGGGTGGGCGCCGGGCCGAGCGCCATGGGTGCCTACGCTGGCGCTCCTGGCGACATGTGGAGCCTGACGTACAACCCCGCCGGGCTGGCGAACATTGATCGCCTGAAGCTCGGAGTCAGTCAGATCGAGTGGCTTGAGGATTCATCGTACAGCTACCTCGGCGTGGGTCTTCCCCGCGGCGAAGGCGGCCTCGCGATGGGCCTCGCGTACTTCGATCTCGGTGGCGTCCCGGTGCTGGACCCGCAGGGAACCGACCTGAACATGTCGGCTGAGGCCTACAACTTTGGCTTCATCGGCGGTTACGGGTTCGACTTCCCGAACGTGTGCGGGCTCAAGGCTGGTGTGTCGGGCCACGTCATCCAGGCCAACCTGGACGACACGGGCGCGACGGCCATCGGCATCAACCTCGGACTGCTCTATGGGATGATGGAAGACCAGGTTCACCTTGGTCTCGCCGTCAAGAACATGGGCACGAAGTTCAAGTTCGAGGATGATGAGGACAGCCAGACGCTGACGTACGTCGGCGGCCTGTCCTACACGACGCTTGAGGAGCAGATTCCGAACGTGGACCTGACCGTCGGTGTGGATGCGATCATGCCGCAGGATCAGGATTTCGTGCTCGGTGTTGGTGGTGAGTTCTGGGTCTATGACATGCTGGCTCTCCGTATCGGTTACCAGACCGGTTCTGAGATGGGCAACCTGAGCTACGGCGCGGGCTTCGCCTACAGCGACTTCCAGCTCGATTACACCTACGCTGACTACGAAGACCTCGAAGCGTCTCACAGGATCTCACTCACGATGGCGTTCGGGGACTAGCCTCCCTCGCTCGACATCTGATATCCCGGGAAAGGGCGTGCCGCTTGCGGTGCGCCCTTTCTTTGTGGGGTGGGGCGTGATACGATGCCGGTGTGAGATCAATGCGTGGCGGCTACGGTGGGAGGAGACGAGGATGACGGATGCAGAGCTGATCGGTATCGCGCGAGAGGCGCGAGAGAACGCCTACGCGCCCTACTCCGACTTCAAGGTCGGGGTGGCGCTCCTCGCCGCGGACGGTCGGGTCTTCACCGGGGTGAACGTGGAGAACGCATCCATCGGCCTCTCGGTCTGCGCGGAGCGCAACGCCATCGCGAAGGCCGTCTCGGAGGGCGTCAGAGACTTCACGAAGCTGGCCGTCGCCACCGGCTCTCCGGAGCCCACGATGCCGTGCGGTGTCTGTCGACAGGTGATCTGGGAGTTCGGGCACGACATCGAGATCCTCGTGGCCGGCTCCGGTGACGAGATCGTCAGCACCACGATCGCCGATCTCTTCCCGCAGCCTTTCACAACATTCGAGTAGCTTTCCCGCGTGGCCGCGGGCGGCCCGTGCGGGTGAGGAGGGACCATGCCCATCGAGCGGCGTGACATCGAGCGGATCGTGCGCGACGTTGTCGAGACCGCGGTCCCGGATGAGCCCGAGACCTCCGTGCCGGGCCATCAGGGGCCCGTGAGTGCCGCTGACGGCCGTATCGCCATCGGTTCGGACCACGGTGGCTTCGAACTCAAGGAGACGCTCAGGCGCTATCTGGAGGACGAGCTGGGGTACTCCGTGACGGACGTCGGCGTCCACGACGGGGCGTCCTGCGACTACCCGGACTACGCGCTCAAGGTGGCGAAGGCCGTGGCCGACGGGAGCTGCGTTCGAGGCATCATGATCGACGGCGCGGGGATCGGCTCGTCGATGGCCGCGAACCGCGTTCCCGGGGTGCTGGCGGCGTGCTGTCACGATGTGGCGACCGTCGTCAACAGCCGCGAGCACAACGGGGCGAATGTCCTGACGCTCGGCTCGGGCGTCGTCGCGCGGGGGCTGGCGCGGCAGATGGTGCGCACGTGGCTTGCGACCGGATTCGGCGGCGGGAGGCACGAACGCCGCGTGAAGAAGATCATCGACATGGAGAGACGATGAACAGGGAAGAGCTCATTGCAAAGGTGACCGACGAGGTCATGGCTCGCCTCGGCGGTTCGATGCCCGGGGGACCTGTCTGCTCGGACGATCTCGATTCCATCATCGCGTCGGGCGCCAGCCGCATCAGCGCGCACTGTGGCGTCGACGATGTGCGGCGGGAACTCGCCGGGATGATCGATCATACGATCCTCAAACCGGAGGCCAGCACCGACCAGGTCGCGCAGCTCTGCGAGGAGGCGAAACGGTGTCAGTTCGCGTCCGTCTGCGTCAACCCGACACATGTCGCGTTCTGCGCACAGCTCCTGAGACTCACGAACGTGAAGGTCTGCACGGTCGTCGGATTCCCTCTCGGGGCCACGCTTCCCGAGGTCAAGGCGTTCGAGGCCGAGCGGGCGATCGCGTCCGGGGCCCAGGAGATCGATATGGTCGCGAATATCGGGGCCATCAAGTCGAAGGACTGGGGTCTCGTCGAGCGCGACATCCGCGCGGTCGTAGAGGCGTGCCGCAGCATCGCGGTCTCCAAGGTCATCATCGAGACGGCGCTCCTCAGCGATGAGGAGAAGGTGAAGGTCTGCCAGATCGCGAAGGCCGCCGGGGCCGACTTCGTCAAGACGTCGACCGGCTTCAGCACGGGCGGCGCGACCACGGCGGACATCTCGCTGATGCGTCAGGCGGTCGGAGCGGAGATGGGTATCAAGGCGTCCGGCGGCATCCGCGACACGGAGACGGCGACCGAGATGGTCAAGGCGGGAGCCACCAGGATCGGCGCAAGCGCGAGCGTCAAGATCGTCGGCTGTTGAGCCACGACCCGCCGGCCGAAGTCCTCACATCCGGAGACCCATTGACAGCGTACGAGATCATCCAGAAGAAGCGCGACGGGCGCGAACTCTCGGCGGGCGACATCGACCACATGGTGTCGGGGCTGCTCGCCGGCGACGTCGCGGACTATCAGATGACCGCCTTTCTCATGGCGGTGTTCTTCCGCGGGATGACCGCGGCGGAGACCGAGCTGCTCACGCGGTCCATGCTCGCGTCCGGTCTGACCATCGACACGAGTTCGATCGACGGCGCGAAGGTCGACAAGCACTCGACCGGTGGAGTGGGGGACAAGCTCTCGCTGATCGTGGCTCCTGTCGCGGCGGCGGCCGGCGTCTCCGTCCCGATGATCTCGGGTCGGGGGCTCGGGCATACCGGTGGGACGCTCGACAAGCTCGAGTCCATCCCCGGGCTGAGCACGGCGTTCGGCCCGGAGGAGTTCGTGGCGCTCGTCGGTCGTGTCGGCATGGCCATCGTCGGGCAGTCGCCCGACGTGGTTCCCGCGGACCGACGGATGTACGCGCTCCGTGACGTCACCGCGACGATCGAGTGCGTTCCCCTCATTGTCGGAAGCATCCTCTCGAAGAAACTGGCGGCCGGTCTCGACGCGCTCACGCTCGACGTGAAGGTCGGACGCGGAGCATTCATGGCGACGCGCGAGCGGGGAGAGGAACTGGCCCGCGCGCTCCTGGCGACCGCGGACCGGTTGGAGCTTCCCGCTGTGGCCGTGCTCACCGACATGGACGCGCCGCTCGGCGCGACGGTCGGCAACGCGCTCGAGGTGGTGGAGTCGATCGACGTGCTCCGCGGGGGCGGTCCGTCCGATGTTCGCGAGACCAGTCTGGAGCTCGCCGCGCAGATGATAGACCTCGGGAACGCGGCGTCCGACATCGAGGAGGCGCGGCGCGCTGCCGCGCGCGTGCTCGACAGCGGAGATGCGCTCGAGGTGTTCGTCCGATTCGTGGAGGCGCAGGGAGGCGATCCCCGGATCGTGGATGATCCTTCGCTTCTCCCTCGGGCGTCCATCACGGCGCCGGTCATCTCGGCCGAGACCGGGAGCGTGACTGCGATCGATTCGCTCGAGATAGGGCTCGCCGGGGTCGGTCTGGGCGCGGGGCGTGTGCGGGCCGGCGAAGCGGTGGATCCGGCCGTCGGCGTCGTCATAGAGACGCCGGTCGGCGCGTCCATCGGCGCCGGGGAGACGCTCGCAGTGGTTCACGCGTCGAGCGAGGAGACCGCGGCACGGGCTGTCGAGAGGGTCCTCAAGGCGTTCACGATCGGTGGAGAGGTCCCTCCGGACGGGACACGAGTCCTGGAGATCATCACGCAGAAGCAGGTGAGCGGTCGCAGTTGAGAGTCATCCGGAGACCGTAGGGAGCGGGGAGACCGCCGGGGCCACCGGAGATCGATATGCTAGAAGGGAGACGTCCCTCCGCGCAGAGCGGGGGGGCGGATCTGTATGGAGTGCAGTTGGCAGTGCCGGATGGGTTCGGAGCCCTGAACGAAGACCTCACTGATGACATCCGGGCAGTCCTCGGTGGCGAGAAGCCCGGTCCTCGAACAGACGCGGCGCGTCGTCACGCCCGGCGGCCTCGGGAACGGGTCCCGCGGTGTCCCGACATGCGCGGCCTTCATGAACTCCGTCCAGATGGGGAGCGCGACACGCGCTCCGGACATCCGCGGGCCGAGCGTCTTCCGTTCGTCGTACCCGGTCCAGACGCCGCAGACGACGTGCGGAGAGAACCCGACGAACCAGGCGTCCGCGTAGTCGTTCGTCGTGCCGGTCTTGCCGGCCGCCGGATGCTGGAACCCGCGCGCGCGGGCGCCCCACCCGGTGCCGCTCGACAGAACGCTCTCCATCATGCTCGTGACGACGTACGCGGTCTCGGGAGCCAGGACGGCCTGGCTCAGCCGCGTGTGTTCCTCGAGCACGCGGCCGCTCCGGTCCTCGATCCGCTCGATGCCGTACGGCTCGAGCCGAACCCCCTGGTTGGCCAGCACGCTGTACGCCTTGACCATGTCCCAGAGCGTTACCTCGGCGCTCCCGAGCGGGAGCGAGTAGACCGGATAGAGCGTCGACGTGATCCCCATGCGTCCCGCGTAGTCGGCGACCGTCTGCGGCCCGACCTGCATCCCGAGCCGGACGGCGGCGAGGTTGATTGACTTCTTGAGGGCATACCTGAGCCGAACGACGCCGGCGAAGTCTCGCGCGTAGTTCACGGGCCACCAGTCGGTCGCTTCCTCGTAGTCCGGGTCGATCTCGCGGAACGTGATCGGCGTCCCCGCAGCCGGCACGAGAAGCGGCGCGTCGAGGATCGTGTCGGCCGGGGAGAACCCGTTGTCGATGGCGGCCGTATAGAGGAACGGCTTGAACCCGGAGCCCGGCTGTCTCGGCGCCTGCGTCACGCGGTTGAAGGGGCTGTCCTTGAAGTCGCGACCACCCACCATCGCCAGGATGCCGCCGGATCCGACATCGAGCGCGAGGAGCGCGCCCTGCACGTACGGAATGAAGGCGAGCGAGTCCGCGTCGAACTCGTCACCGTGCTTGACCGGGAAGTTCGCCTCCGCCTCGAGCTGGGCCAGGTGTTCTTCGAGTCGGTGCTCGGCGACCGCCTGCATGTCCAGGTCGAGCGTCGTGTAGATACGGAGGCCACCCGCGTAGAGCGCCTCCGCGCCGTAGCGGTCGATCACCTGACGACGAACGTGTTCGATGAAGTAGGCGCCCAGCTTGACCTCGTCCTCGTGCTCGACGATCCCGAGCGACGTGGTGTCGGCCGCAGCGGCCTCCTCGGACGAGATAGCGCCCGATGTCACCATCATCGACAGGACGATGCTGCGGCGTCTCAGCGCGCGTTCCTCATGGCGCCTGGGCGCGTACCCCTGCGGGCTCTGGATGACGCCGGCGACCAGAGCCGCCTCCTGGAGATTGAGATCGGCGGCGTCCTTGTCAAAGAGGTAGTCGGCGGCGGCCTGCACCCCGTACATCCCGTCGCCGAAGTAGATCTGGTTGACGTAGAGCTCGAGGATCCGGTCCTTCGTGAAGGTCTGTTCGATCCTCAGCGCGAGGAGCGCCTCGCGGATCTTGCGGGTGAGACTGACCTCGGGTGTCAGAAAGAGGTTCCGGGCGAGCTGCTGCGTGATGGTGCTGGCGCCCTGGACGACACGCCCTGCCCGGACGTTGGTCTTCGCGGCGCGGATGATGCCGAAGATGTCGACGCCCCAGTGCGCGCGGAAGCGCTGGTCCTCCGCGGCGAGGATCGCGTCGACGACATACGCGTCCTCGAGCTCGTCGAGCTGCACGAGCACCCGGTTCTCGCGGAAGAAATCATGGACGACGCGCCCGTCGTGGGCGTAGACCGTGGTCCCGAGCGCCGGCTGGATGGTCTCGAGGAGTGACGGAGAGGGGAGGTCGCGCTGGAGCCACAGGATGGCCCCTACCATGCATATGAGCACGGCGGCCAGAACGCCGCCGAAGACGATGAACCACCTTCTCACGGACTGCACCTCCTCAACGATTCCACCCGATACGGTCCCGCCAAGCTATCCCAAGCGGCGCGGCAAGTCAACACGGCAGGCGGAAAGGACTTGCAGGGCGGTCCCGGGCTTGGTATGTAATATGCATTGCTGGGTTCTCTGTCCGACACTGTGCTGTATAGACGGCCAAGCTGCTGCGCTGCTTCGCGCGCGGCTTCCCGGCCGCCCGGCCAAGCGCGGGGCGGTCTTTCTTCTGCAGCGTGGAGGGACGACGGTTGCTGACGGCGAAGGAACAGCTCAAGGTCCTCACGGACGGGGTCGTAGAGACGATCAAGGTGGAGGAACTCGAGCAGAAGCTCGAGCGCTCGATTCGCGAGGGGCGTCCGCTCAGGGTGAAGCAGGGGTTCGACCCGAGCGCGCCCGACCTGCACCTGGGTCACGCCATCGGGCTCCGGAAGCTCCGTCAGTTCCAGGACCTCGGTCACGATGTCATCGTCATCATCGGCGACTACACCGGGATGATCGGCGACCCGACCGAGCGCGCCGAGACGCGGCCGCGTCTGACGCACGAGCAGGTGCGCGAGAACGCCAAGACCTACACGGACCAGCTCTACAAGATCTGTGACCCAGACCGTACCGAGGTGCAGTTCAACGGCGACTGGTTCTCCAGGATGAACTTCGCCGACGTCATGGACCTCGCCGGCCGGTACACGATCGCGCAGATCCTCGAGCGGGACGACTTCACCAACCGCTTTCAGAACCAGCAGCCGATCAGCATCCACGAGCTCTTCTATCCGCTGATGCAGGGATACGACTCGGTCGCGATC